>NZ_JBFUFB010000002.1:0-759581 GCF_056403655.1 Mesorhizobium sp. P2_F8 | reverse complement strand
GAGCAACTGGCTCGACTGGCGCCACTGGCGATACCGGAGCCACAGGTTCGACTGGAGCAACCGGCTCGACAGGCGCCACTGGCGATACTGGAGCCACAGGTTCGACTGGAGCAACCGGCGCCACAGGTGCGACCGGCGATACCGGGGCTACTGGCTCGACCGGTGCAACCGGCGATACCGGGGCGACTGGTTCGACCGGTGCAACCGGAGCCACAGGCTCGACCGGAGCGACTGGAGCCACTGGCTCTACAGGCGCCACGGGTTCAACCGGCGCGACGGGAGCAACGGGTGATACCGGAGCCACTGGAGCCACCGGCGCGACGGGAGATCCAGGCGCTACGGGTTCGACTGGTGCGACCGGCCCTACCGGCGCTGCGGGCTCGACCGGTGCAACTGGCTCTACAGGCGCCACGGGTGCAACGGGTCATACTGGCGCTACGGGTTCGACGGGCGCGACCGGCCATACCGGCGCGACGGGCTCGACTGGAGCAACGGGTCATACCGGTGCGACCGGCGCCACGGGTTCGACGGGCGCCACCGGCCATACCGGCGCGACGGGCTCGACTGGAGCAACGGGTCATACCGGTGCGACCGGCGCCACGGGTTCGACGGGCGCCACCGGCCATACCGGCGCGACGGGTTCGACTGGTGCGACTGGTCATACCGGCTCTACCGGCTCAACCGGCTCGACTGGAGCAACGGGTCATACCGGTTCGACGGGCGCCACGGGTTCGACGGGCGCGACCGGCGCAACTGGCTCGACCGGAGCCACCGGCTCGACTGGTGCGACTGGCTCGACTGGCTCGACCGGAGCAACTGGTGCGACTGGCTCGACAGGTGCAACTGGCGATACCGGCTCGACTGGCGCCACCGGTTCGACCGGAGCGACTGGCTCGACCGGCTCGACTGGAGCAACCGGCTCGACAGGTGCAACTGGTGATACCGGCTCGACCGGAGCGACGGGCTCGACTGGTGCGACTGGCTCGACCGGTTCGACCGGAGCCACCGGCTCGACTGGTGCGACTGGCTCGACTGGTTCGACCGGCGCAACTGGCTCGACGGGTGCGACTGGCGACACTGGTGCAACGGGTTCGACCGGCTCGACTGGCGACACCGGTTCGACCGGAGCGACGGGCTCAACCGGCTCGACTGGAGCAACCGGCTCGACCGGAGCGACAGGCTCGACGGGTGCCACGGGCGATACCGGAGCGACCGGTTCGACCGGCGATACGGGTGCCACGGGTTCGACCGGGGCAACTGGAGCCACAGGTGCTACGGGTGCCACAGGCGCAACTGGCGATACCGGAGCAACCGGCTCGACTGGAGCGACTGGCTCTACAGGCGCCACGGGTTCAACCGGCGATACCGGCGCAACGGGAGCTACAGGTGCGACCGGCGATACCGGCGCCACAGGTGCGACTGGCGCAACCGGCGATACCGGAGCTACTGGCTCGACCGGTGCAACCGGAGCCACAGGTGCTACGGGTTCCACCGGCGCAACTGGTGATACCGGAGCAACCGGCTCGACTGGAGCTACTGGCTCCACAGGCGCCACGGGTTCGACTGGTGCCACAGGTGCGACTGGCGATACCGGAGCGACGGGCTCGACTGGAGCAACTGGCTCTACCGGTGCCACGGGTTCGACTGGCGCAACAGGTTCGACCGGGGCAACTGGAGCCACAGGTGCTACGGGTTCGACCGGAGCAACCGGCTCGACCGGAGCAACGGGTTCGACGGGCGCGACCGGCCATACCGGCTCGACAGGCTCTACCGGTGCGACTGGCTCTACCGGGGCAACCGGAGCAACGGGTCATACTGGTTCGACCGGCGTCACGGGTGCGACTGGTGCGACTGGTCATACCGGCTCGACAGGCTCTACCGGGGCAACCGGAGCAACGGGTCATACTGGTTCGACCGGCGCCACTGGTGCGACCGGCCATACCGGCTCGACAGGCTCTACCGGCGCGACGGGCTCTACCGGGGCAACCGGAGCAACGGGTCATACTGGTTCCACTGGCGCCACCGGTTCGACTGGTGCGACTGGGCATACCGGCTCTACCGGGGCAACCGGAGCAACGGGTCATACTGGTTCGACCGGCGCCACTGGTTCGACTGGTGCGACTGGTCATACCGGCTCTACCGGAGCAACCGGCTCTACTGGTGCAACCGGCTCGACCGGAGCAACGGGTTCGACGGGCGCGACCGGCCATACCGGCTCGACAGGCTCGACCGGTGCGACTGGCGCTACCGGGGCAACCGGAGCAACGGGTCATACTGGTTCGACCGGCGCCACTGGTTCGACTGGTGCGACTGGTCATACTGGCTCTACCGGAGCAACCGGCTCTACCGGAGCAACGGGTTCGACGGGTGCGACCGGCCATACCGGCTCGACAGGCTCTACCGGTGCGACTGGCTCTACCGGGGCAACCGGAGCAACGGGTCATACTGGTACCACTGGTGCGACTGGTCATACCGGCTCGACCGGAGCCACGGGTTCGACGGGTGCGACTGGTCATACCGGCTCTACCGGGGCAACGGGTCATACTGGTTCGACCGGCGCCACGGGTTCGACTGGTGCGACTGGTCATACCGGTGCAACCGGCTCGACTGGAGCAACGGGTTCGACGGGTGCGACCGGCCATACCGGCTCGACAGGCTCTACCGGTGCGACTGGCTCTACCGGGGCAACCGGTGCAACCGGCTCGACTGGAGCAACGGGTTCGACTGGTGCGACTGGTCATACCGGCTCGACCGGAGCAACCGGCTCGACCGGCGCCACTGGTTCGACGGGCGCGACCGGCCATACAGGCTCGACAGGATCGACCGGTGCGACTGGCTCTACCGGGGCAACCGGCTCGACCGGGGCAACCGGCGCAACTGGAGCAACGGGAGATCCAGGCGCCACGGGTTCGACGGGTGCGACCGGCCATACAGGGGCAACCGGCTCGACCGGAGCGGCGGGCTCGACCGGTTCCACAGGTGCGCCTGGTCCGACTGGTGCGACCGGTTGGGGCGGTGATCATGACAAGTACGACCAGCATGGTCACCATGGCCATCATGGCAACAACGGCAACGGCAACAACGGCAATGGCAACGGCCACGGCCACGACAACGACCACAAGAACAGCAGCAATTCAGGGAAGGGACACAAGCATGACCACGATGGCAAGCCGGGTAACGGTCACGCCGGCAAGGTCACGTTCGAGTCGCTCGGGCTCAAGGACGCTGCGAAATTCCTGCAGTCGGGCTCGACACATGGCAACAGTGATCACGGCAGCCATGCGTCGTTCCGCAACCTGATCGGCCTGGCGTCCACATCTGTGACGACAGACCTGCTCAATGTCCTCAAGACGATTAGCGGATTTGGCCAGAACCAGAACAAGCCGTCGGGGGCGAGCACGGATCTCAGCTCGGACCAGACAAAGCATGGCGCCGGCTTCGCCAGCAACGACCACACCGCCAAGACCCTGAAGGACCTCTTGAAGCCGCACGAGTGAGCAAGAACCTTGAAGAGAGACGACCGACAGAAAAACGTGCGCGCGGATCTCGCGGGAGAGCGGATTCGCGCGTTCATCATCTCAAGACAAGGAGTGGCATGAGAGTCGCGCGGCCGATCAGTTCGGAGTACAGTGGGGCATTGCGGGAAACCGAGGCTGAAACGCCTCGGCCCGGGCATTGTTGAACCTCGCCCTGCGTACCGGATGAGAAGTCCATGGTGAACGTCCCTGTGAATGCCGAAAACCAGCCGGTCCCGATCCGTGCCGGCACCGAAGCCGAAGTCGCGACGGGCAGGGCGGACGGCGAAAACGCGGCCAGGAGTCCCGGCGGACCCGCCGAGTTCGACCGGATCCAGCCGCGCCTCAAGGCGATGCTGCGGGTCGCGCGCTATCATGGCGTCGAACTCGACCCCAACGAGTTCAGGGCGGCGGTCCCAAGCCCGGTCCCGAACGCGGCTGACCTCTCGCAATGGGCCCAGAACGGCGGCATGTGGTCGCGCGCGCTTCGCATCCGCTGGTCGCATCTCCTGCGCTTCGAGCACACGGGGCCGGTCGTCCTGCTGTTCAATGACGGTGGCGCGGGTCTGCTCACCGGGGCCAGCCCGGAGCGAAAGGTCGTCTTCCTCAAGAGCGCGGGCGCGCCAGACGATGACGAAGCCATCGCCATCGACGAGTTGCGCCTGTCGCAGGTGTGGACGGGTGAGGCGGTGTTGTTGCGTCCGGCGCGATCCTACATCGCTGCCGATGCGCCTTTCACACTGCGCTGGTTGATCGACCTGGTACGGTTAGAAAGCCGTTCCATGCGTGACATCGGTATAGCCTCGTTCACGCTCAGCATCCTTACCGTTCTGCCGCCGCTCATCGTCATGACGCTGGTCAACAAGGTGCTGCAGTTCAACAGCGTTTCGACCCTCGTGCTGCTGTCGGCCATAATCGCCGTCCTGTTCGTTTACGAGACGCTCCTCGGCCACGCCCGAAGGCTGATCATCAACGTTGTCGGCGCCCGGCTGGACACCAAACTGAACTTGCATGTCTTCAGCAGGCTCCTGCGTCTGCCACTTGACTATTTCGAGCGTCATCCGGCCGGCCAGACGATGTACCACCTCGCGCAGATCTATCGCATCCGCGAGTTCCTGACCGGAAAACTCCTCAGCACGTTCCTCGATCTCATCACGCTCTGCGTGCTGATCCCGGTGATGTTCTACATCAACGCCACGCTCGGCTGGATCGTGCTTGCCTGCGCGGGCGTGATCATGCTGATCATCTTCGCCTTTCTCGCGCCACTGCGCCGCAGCTACCAGCAGGTGGTTGAAGCGGAGACCTGGAAGTCGGCGGCGCTCGGCGAAACCGTCGTCGGCATCAAGACGGTGAAGGCGCTCGGTCTGGAGCCGCAACGCAAGGCGCTTTGGGATGAGCGGGTGGCGGACGCGGGCAGGGCCCGCCTTGCCTTCGGGCAGCTTGCCAACTGGCCGCAGACGCTTGTCACGCCAATCGAGCGTGTGATGGTCCTCGGAACCATGTTGATCGGCGCTTATCTCGCGATGAGCGACACCTCTGGCTACATGATCGGCAGCCTGTTCGCATTCATGATGATCGCCCAACGCGTCGCGCAGCCTCTCGTCGGCCTTGCTCGACTGGTCGAGGACTTCGAGGAGGTAGGGGCGGCAATCGGCGAAGCAGGATCCGTCCTCAACCGACCCCTGGAAAGCAGTTCGAATTCCACCGGCCTAAGGCCGAAGCTCGTTGGCGAGATCAGTTTCCGTGACCTGACCTTCTCCTACCTCGGCACCAAGACGCCGGCGCTCGACCGGGTCAGCTTCGACATTCCGGCAGGGACGATGTTCGGCATCGTCGGGCGCAGCGGTTCGGGAAAATCGACGGTTGCGCGGCTGCTGCAGGGGATCAATCGCGATTACAGCGGTTTTCTCAAGCTGGATGGCGTCGACCTCAAGGAAATCAACCTGCGTCACCTTCGCCAGGGGCTCGGTGTGGTCCTCCAGGACAATTTCCTTTTCCGTGGGTCGATTCGCGACAACATCATCGCCGGGCGCCCCGGCCTGACCCTCTCTGATGCCATGCGAGCCGCCCATCTTGCTGGCGCCGAAKAGTTCATCGAACGCATGCCGAACGGCTATGACACCTATATCGAGGAAGGGTCGCCCAACCTGTCGGGCGGTCAAAAGCAGCGGCTGGCGATCGCGCGCGCGCTCATCCACAATCCGACCGTCCTGATCCTCGACGAGGCGACCAGCGCGCTTGACCCGGAGAGCGAGGCGGTGGTCAGCGCCAATCTCATGCGCATCGCCAGGGGCCGCACGATGATTATTGTCTCGCACCGGCTTGCCTCACTGACCGAGTGCGACCAGATCATGGTTATGGATCAAGGCAAGGTCCTCGATGTCGCGCCGCACGCGACCCTGCTCGAACGATGCGCGCTCTACCGCCAGCTTTGGTTGCAGCAGAACCGACATCTCGACAGCCGTCACGGTCGTTTGGCCGCCGTGCCGCCGCGACTTGTTTGAGCATCGGCTTCGGGGCGCCCCATGAGCAGCATCAGCATCACCCAATCCAGCCTTCCCGCCCGCCGGCGCCGGACAGAACCGAGCGATCCGACGATGCCCGCCATCCTGGAATTCCAGTGGCCGTCGACGGCTATCGCCAATGCGCCTGTTCCGCGAATGGCGCGCAGCATCGTCTACATCATCTTGAGCATGGTCATCGCCCTGATAACACTTGCAGGGATCATACCGGTCGATCAGGTCGTCACCACCAGAGGGCTCGTGGTCTCGCAATCGCCAAACATCGTGGTGCAGCCGCTCGAGACGGCGATCGTGCGCTCGATCGAGGTGCGCGAAGGACAGCGCGTGCGAGCCGGTCAAACGCTTGCGCGCCTCGATGCAACCTTCGCCTCAGCTGACCTCACCGCGCTGGCGACACAGGTTTCGACGCTTGAGGCCGAAGTGGCGCGGTTGAAAGCGGAGGCCGACGGCAAGCCCTTCAACTATGACGGCCTGGACCCGAGTTGGACCTTGCAGGCGTCGATCTATGATCGCCGCAAAGCCGTCTACGACGCCAAGCTGGCGAGTTTCGACCGGCAGAGCGATGAACTCAGTTCCGTGATCTCGCGTTCCCAGTCCGATGCTGACGGCTACCGCCAGCGGCTGTCCGTCGCGGCCTCGATCGAACAGATGCGCAAGCAACTGGAAGAAAGACAGGTGGGGAGCCGCCTCAACACGCTTCTGGCCGAGGACAACTCGGCGGAAATGTCCCGGGCGCTCGGCAACGCCTTGCAGACATCGGAAGCCGCCAAGCGACAGCAGGCGACGGTGTCCGCCGACCGCGATGGCTACATCCAGAGCTGGCGCGCGGAAGTCTCGCAGGGCCTGTCTGAGGCGGGATCGCGCATGTCCGACGCCCGCGAGCTTCTCAACAAGGCGAAACTGCGCAAGCAGCTRGTCGAGCTGAAGAGCGAGGCGGATGCCATCGTCCAGTCGGTAGCCAAGGTCTCCGTCGGCTCGATCCTGCAGTCCGGCGACCGATTGATCACGCTGGTGCCGGACGACGCGGTGCTGGAGATCGAGACGAACATTGTCGGTCGCACCAGTGGGTTCGTCCACGTCGGCGATCCCGTGGCCATCAAGTTCGACACCTTTCCTTATTCGCAATATGGCCTGGCACATGGCACTGTGCGCGCGGTCAGCCCGGATTCCTTCTCGGCTCGCGAACAAGCGCGCGACCCGAACAGCTCGTTGGCCATGCTGCCATCGGACACTGACCTGTTCTATCGCACGCAGATTTCCATCGACCAGGTCGCCCTCCATGGCGTGCCCGCCAGTTTCACGATCAGCCCCGGCATGCCGGTGACCGCCGACGTCAAGGTCGGCCGTCGCACCGTGCTCAAGTACATTCTCGGCGCCGTGCTCCCCGTAGGCCAGGAAGCGATGCGGGAGCCATAGGCTTGGGTGCCGAGCCGCGACAAACGGAGGTATGAGTTCTCGCATCGATGGCAATCCTTGACCGGCTGACTGCCCTTGCCCCGCCGGCGCTGGTGTTGCGCCGGGCGATAAAGCTTTCTGACAGCGGCAAGCCTTCAGAAGCCTTTCCGCTGATGGCAATTGCCGCACGCGCCGGCATCACCGAGGCCGAATACCGGGTCGCTCGTTGCTATCTCGAAGGTTCGGGTGTGCCACCGAGCCGGTCGGAAGGCGCGCGCTGGCTGCGGCGGGCGGCCGATCACGGCAGCCCCGATGCGCAGTCGCTTCTCGCCGCGCTCTACGTGGCTGGACTGGCGACACAGGAGCCCGACGGCAATCGCATCGGATCGGAAAGCCTGTTCGAACGGGATTCCTCGCGGCAGCCGGAATTCGCGCCAGCGCTCGGTCTCGCGAAAAAAGCAGCCGAAGCCGGCTCCGCGACCGGGCAGGCAATCCTCGGCTATATCCTCAGCAGAGGCCCCGAAGCGATGCGCGATCTCGATGCGGCGCATGGCTGGTATGAGAAGTCCGCGGCCGCAGGCTGCCCCGAGGGATGCCTGGGCCTTGCTCTTTCGCTCGCCCGGCGCAGGCAACCTGGGCAGGCGGACAAGATTGCCGCCGAGGTTCGACGCGCTGCCGACGCCGGCCTGCCCACCGCAATCTACCTCCTTGGGGTGCTGACCGAGCATGGGCGCGGCGTGCCGGTCGATCGAGCGGCAGCGGCGCGACTGTATCAGCTCGCTGCCGAGAAAGGCCTTCCCTCGGCCCAGTTCCGGTTGGGATTGGGGCTCATCGATGGTGGCCTTGCGGATCAGGATATCGCGGCCGGCGAGGCGTGGCTGCGGCGCGCCGCATTGGCGGGAAATATCGAGGCTGCCTACCGTCTCGGCGATCGCTATGTGAAGAGTTCGCAGCCGGACTATGCGGAGGCCGCGACGTGGTATCGACGGGCGGCCGATGCAGGCCATCAGGCCGCCGCCCGCGCCTTGGCATCGCTCTATCTCTCGGGAAACGGTGTCGCCCAGGACGTCGAGGAGGGAGCCCGCTGGCTGCGCACGTCCGCAAATGCGGGAAATCAGGAAGCGCAGGTCGACTTTGCCAATCTGGTCCTCGAAGGCGCAGGCGAGCCTGACGACCGCGACCGCGCCAGCATTGCCGGATGGTTCGAGGCGACCGCCTCGTCGGGCGATCTGGTTGCAGCCTTCAACCTCGGGCTCTGCTTTGCCCAGGGCGTCGGCGTGCGAAAGGACGAGGAGCAGGCAGCGCAATGGGTGAGACGCGCGGCCGAAGGCGTGGCCGAGGCGCAATATGCGTATGCGCGCATGCTTCAGGATGGGCGCGGCGTGGCGGCCGACCAGAAACAGGCCCGTCTCTGGTTTGAGCGGGCGGCCAATGGCGGCATGGTCGACGCGCAGGTGGCGCTTGCCGAAATGCTCCTCAATGGGCGCGGCGGCGCATCCTTGCCCGTGGCTGCGGCGCAGTTGTTCAAGCGGGCAGCCGCAGCCGACCACGTCGGGGCGATGTTTGCGATCGGCGCCCTGTACGGGAGCGGCCAGGGTCTGTCACTCGACCCGGCGGCAGCGCAGAAATGGTTCACGGCCGCCGCCGAGCGGGGACATGGCCAGGCCCAACTCATGCTCGGGCGCTATCTTTCCAATGGCCTTGCCGGGGACCAGGACCCGGCGGCCGGTCGCCTGTGGTTCGAGCGAGCGGCTGCACAAGGTGTTCAGGAAGCCGTCGACGAACTCGCCGAGTTCGCCTCGAGTTGAGGATGGTGCGGCGGTCGCCGCACGTTGCCGAACGACGCGCTTACCGGATCGGCGTCTCGCCGCGAAACAGCGGCTGGTGCGCGCGCATCAACCTGGCGATCCGGTCGGCGACTTTTCGCACCGGCGGGGCGTGACGTTCCTCGTGATGGGTGACGATCCACTGGTCGGTTTCGAGTTCGGGGATAGGCTGGGCGACGCGAACCAGCCGCGGATCGCTGTCACCGACGAAGCACGGGAAGACCGAAAGGCCGGCGCCGGCGGCCACCAGTTCGCGCACCGAATGGGTGTTGTTGCCGCGCACCGCGATGCGGTCGCCATGATGGGCTTGCAGCCAGCGCGCCGAAGCAATGTTTGCCCCTTCGCCGGTGACGCCGACGAACAGCCCGGCGGCGATGCCGTTGATCAGGTGGCGTCCGGAATAGATGGCGTGGGCGACCTTGCCGCTTAGACGGCTGGCCAGCCACTGTTCGGTCGGGCGCTCGCTTCGGATGCCGATGTCGGCGGCACGGCGTCCGATATCGACCCTGTCGGTGGTGGTGACGAGTTCCACCCTGATGCCGTCATCGACCGTCCAGATCTCGCCGATATGGGCGGAAACGAAGGCCGAGGTCCACGGTCCGGCTGAGACGCGGACAATACGGTCGGGCAGGCTTCCCTCGCGCCAGCGGGTCAGCGACTGCATTGCCGCCTCGACGTCCTCGGCGCGCCGCAGCAGTTCTTCGCCGACCGGGGTCAGCCGGTAGCCGGTCTGCTGACGCACGAACAGCGGTTCGCCGATCTGCTTCTCAAGCGCGGTGACGCGTCGTCCGAGGGTGGCCGCGCTGAGCCGCGTGGTTCTTGTCGCCGCGCTCAGGCCACCCAGCCGCGCAACGTCGAGAAACAACCTTAGATCGTCCCAGCCGATATCCATTTTGCAGAAATGAAAAACTCCTTGCGACCCTGGCTGTAGCGCGAAGCGGGCATCATACGCAAGCATGCAGGCCTTGGAGGCGTTGGACAATCCTGCCGGCGGGACCGTGCCCAAGCACCTCGGCTGGCCAGCAAGCCAGTGCAACCCCTTCGATCGCGCATGCGCTTGGCACGGATGCTTTGCGCTTTCGACCAACCATGCGCACTGGCCATCCGTGCGCCAGAGGAGACAATCATGTTGGATGAACTTCGACGCCGTTTCGCCCGCTGGCGGGCCTATCGCCAGACGCTTGCGCGCTTGAGGCATGTGTCGGACAGCACGCTGGCGGATGCCGGCATTTCCCGCCAGGAGATCCGCAAGCGCGCCCGCCAAGCCAGCCAGCGTCTTTAAGATCGTGGAGGCGGGCATTCGTCGAGACCGTCTGGTGCGGTTCCGCCGTTTCAAGCAGACGCAGAACCGCTCTATTGGCTACCGAGCGGCGCTCAAGGTACCGGTGCGCCGGCTTCGATCAGCCGGGCCTGCTTGAGATCGGCCCACAAAGCCGGCGGAATATCCTCGCGCAGATAGGCCAGGTTCTGTTTCAGCTCGTCGGCTGATCGCGCGCCCGGAATGACGCTTGATACGAGGGGATGGCCGAGCGGGAACTGAAGCGCGGCCGCCGGCAGCGACACCTTGTGACTGATGCAGATAGCCTCGATGCGGCGGACGCGCTCGAGCACCGGCTCAGGCGCCGACCTGGTGTTGAAGGTTGCGCCCTTGACGGCGCCGGTGGCCAGGATGCCGGAATTGTAGGGCCCGCCGATGATGATCCTGGTGCCGCGTTGCTCGCACAGCGGCAGCAAGGTCGCCAGCGGCTCCTGCTCGAGCAAGGTGTAGCGGCCGGCGAGCAGGAAATAGTCGAACGCACCCGCCACGACGAAGTCGGACAGCATCTGCCATTGGTTGATGCCGACGCCGACGGCCTTGATGACGCCTTGCGAACGCAATTCGTCGAGCGCCGGATAGGCGCCGTCCATCGCTTCCCTGAAACGGCTTCTGGCATAGGGATCCTCGCCGGGGCCGAAATGAATGGCTTCGTCCGGATCATGGATCGAGACCATGTCGACATAGTCGGTGTCGAGGCGCTTCAGCGTTCCTTCGAGCGAACGCATCACGGCGTCGCGCGAATAGTCGAACTCGGCGCGGAATGAGCCGGGCTGGTCCCACAGCGCCGGCTGAAGGTCCTCGGGCGGGATCGGCACAAGGTCGTAGCCGATCTTCGACGAGATGACGATGTCCGCGCGGGGTAAGGATCTGACCGCCAGCCCAAGCCGGGTCTCGCTCACGCCAAAGCCATAGACGGGTGCTGTGTCGAAATAGCGAATGCCATTGTCATAGGCCGCGTGCACGGTCTGGACCGCGGCGTCGGTGTCGACGGCGCGATACATATTGCCCAGCCCGGTGCCGCCGAGTCCGATCGTCGTCACCTTCAGGCCGTTCTTCGCGACAGCCCTGAATTCGATTTCAGCCATTTTCTCTTCCTGTGATCGCTGCTGTTCTTCGTGCCGGCCAAGCGGCTTCCCGCACCGCGCTCGGGCCGCGAAAGGCCGGTCGTGAATCCGGTGTCGAAAAAGCATTGACACAAAAGTTGTCATATAACAATGTAACCAGACGACAAATGTGGGCAAGCCCGCAAAACGAAGAGGGAGGAACCAAGTGGACGACGAAGCGAAAAATCAGATGGAGACGGTCAATGCCGCCATCAGCCGACGCAGTGCCTTTGCGCTGGCCGGCAAACTCGGCCTCGGTGCCGCCGGCCTGGCCAGCGGATTGGCGGGTGGCGGACTTGCCGGCGGTGTCAGCGCCGCCAAGGCAGCGGATTCATCGGCTGGCCTGCCGAGGAAGCCCTACAAGTTCCACTTCGTCTGCCATGTGACGCTCGACCAGTTCTTCACCCCGACCGTCTATGGCATCCAGGACGCCTGCGCGGCCTTTGGCTGCAGCTACCAATGGACGGGTTCGCAGAAGAACGTCGTCTCCGAGATGGTCAGCGCCATGCAGACCGCGATCGCGCAGAAATCGGACGGCATTGCCGTCTGCCTGGTCGATCCGACTGCCTTCGATGCCGCCACCGACATGGCCGCGCAGGCCGGCATTCCGGTCGTCGCCTTCAACGCCGACGTGCCGGTCGGCAGCCCCAACAAGCGACTGTCCTATGTCGGCCAGCCGCTCTACCAGTCCGGATACAACTCGGCGCTGAAGTGGCTGAAGCTGATCCCCAAGGGCGGCCACGTCATGCTGTCGATCGGCGTGCCCGGCTCGCTCAACACACAGCCGCGCCTCGACGGCTACATCCAGGCGATCAAGGACAGCGGCAGCGGCGTCACTTACGATGTCGTCAACACCGGGCCCGATCCGGCAACCGAAATCTCGCGCGTCGAGAGCTACTATCTCAGCCACAAGGACGTGAAGGGCATGTTCGGCACCGGTGGTTCCGACACCTATGCCTGCGGTTTCATCTCCAACAAGTATGGCCTGGTGAAAGCCGGCGGCGCCGTGGCCGGCTTCGACCTCTTCCCGCAGACGCTGGACTTCATCAAATCCGGCGACGTCAACTTCACCACCGACCAGCAGGCCTATCTGCAGGGCTTCCTGCCGGTCCAGCAGATGTATCTCTACAAGCTGTCGGGCGGTCTCGTCGGTCCGGCCAACAGCGACACCAGCCAGGCCTATGTGACCAAGGACAATGTCGACGCCTACGTCGGCAAGTCCCGCTTCGAGGGGCGCAGCGACGTCGAGCCGACCTGACGCAGTTCAGCCAAGCGAAAACTCCTGCCCTCGCCACGTCATTGTCCGATGACGTGGCGAGGGCGCCGCTGACTGCCGCCGGCTTGCCCGTCGCCGATCCCCGCCCAGAATTCGAAACCAGGAAGACAAGAGTGCCGCCAATCGCAATCGCAAAAGCCGGGAAGGGCGCCGTTGGCGTCAAGGTTCCGCAGACGACGACGGAGAGGCTGCTCATCCTGCTTTCCCGTTATCGCGAGGCCAGCATCGCCGTCGTCGCCATCGTTCTGGTGGTCTATTTCCAGGTCGGCAGCGATGGCGGGTTCCTGTCGCCGCAATTCATGAGTGTCGTGCTGCGCGACACCGGCCGGCTCGGCCTGATCGCGGCTGCCGAAGTCATGCTGATGATCACTGGCGAGATCGACCTTTCGCTGAGCGCCATCTTCTCGATCGCGCCCTATGTCATGGCGCTGATGTCGGTCACCTGGGGCGTGCCGCTGGCCGTCGGCGCCGTTGTCGGCGTCTTGATCGGCTTGCTGGTCGGCGCCATCAACGGCATCATCACGGTGCGTTTCCGCGTGCCGTCGCTGATCACCACGGTCGGCATGCTGTTCTTCCTGCAGGGCATCGTCGTCTCGATCTACAACAGCCAGCCGATCGTGGCGCCGGTCGAGCAGCCCTTCAACGCGATCTTCGGGCAGAGCCTCTACCAGCCGTCGGATGCGCTCCTTTCCTGGCATGGCGTGACGGCCTTCACGCCCTTCCTGTGGGCGGTGCTGATCGTGCTGGCGCTGGCACTGGCGCTCAACCGCACCACCTTCGGTCTGCACACGATTGCCACCGGCAGCAACATCATCGGCGCGCGCGAAATCGGTGTGCGGACCGATCGCATGAAGATCTACAATTTCATGATCGCCGGCGGCTGCGCGGCCTTCGCCGGCATCATCAACACCGCCCAGTTTACCTCGGCCGACCCGCAGGCCGGCAGCCCGTTCCTCACCTTGCAGGCGATCGCCGCGGCGGTCATCGGCGGCACCTCGCTGCTGGGTGGTTCCGGCACCGTCATCGGCGCGCTGATCGGCGCGTTCGTGGTCGCTTCGCTCAACAACGGCCTGGTGATGATCGGTGCCCAGGCCACCGTTTCCGACATCTATCTGGGCGCGGCCATCATCGCGGCGATGATCCTGAGCATCCAGGTCGACCGGCTGCGCACACGGAGACGCCTATGAACATGCAGACAATTCCGCCGCTCGCACCCGACGCGCCCGTCGTCCTGGAAATGTCCAACATCTCCAAGAGTTTCGGCGCCGTGACGGCACTTGTCGACGTCTCGATCAAGCTGCGCCGGGGCGAGGTCCTGGCCCTGGTCGGCGACAATGGCGCGGGCAAGTCGACGCTGATCAAGATCCTGTCAGGCTTCCACCAGCCGGATACCGGCACGATCGTCTCGCAAGGCAAGGAAGTGCGTTTCGCCTCGCCGCGCGACGCGCGCGCCCAGGGCATCGAAACCGTCTACCAGGACCTGGCGCTGATCGGCGACCTCAGCGTCTTCCACAACATGTTCCTCGGTCGCGAATACCATAAGCGCATCCTGGGGCTGAACCTGCTCGACAACAGGAAGATGCGCGAACAGGCGCAGATCTACCTGGATACGCTGGGCATCTCGATCCCCAGCGTCAACAGCACCGTCGACCTCCTGTCGGGTGGACAGCGCCAGTGCATCGCCGTTGCCCGCTCGATCTATTCGTCGCCCAGGATCCTGGTGCTGGACGAGCCGCTGGCGGCACTCGGCGTGCGCGAGAGCGCGCATGTCCTGGGCCTGATCCAGAACCTGCGCCGGCAGCGTCAGGTCTCGGTGATCCTGATCGTCCACAACTACAACCAGATCTTCGAAGTCTGCGACCGCATCAACTTCCTGCATTCGGGCGAAGTCGCGCTGGACGCCTCCACGGCCGACACCAGCGAGGAGGAATTGATCCGCATAGTCAAGTCGGGCCTCGGCCGCAAGGCGATCGACGCCGCCGCGGCCGAAGTCCGGCCCGGCATCGTATGAACCCACCCAACGCCACGGCTGCCAAAATCCCTGCCGTCCAAGCCGATTTGCCGGCCCCACACACGGAGTACTCGTTTTGACGTTCTCACCGACCGAGCTGACCAAATCCCTTGGCCGCGGGCTGCTGTCCTTTCCGCTGACCTTTTTCGACGATGCCGGCGCCTTCAACGAAGCGGGCTATCGCGCCCATGTCGCGCAGCAGGGCGCTGCCGGAGCGAGCGGGCTTTTCGCCGCCGGCGGCACGGGGGAGTTCTTCTCGCTGACGCTCGAGGAATACAAGCGTGTCGTGCGGGCGGCATCGGATGAGGTTCCCGACCACCTGCCGCTGCTGGCGGGCGTCGGCTACGGCACGCATATGGCGGTCGAGTTTGCCAAGGCAGCCGAGGCCAACGGCGCCGACGGCCTGCTGGTGCTGCCGCCCTATCTGGTCAAGTCCGAGCAGGAAGGCCTACGCCGGCATCTGACCGCCATCTGCCGCTCGGTCGGTATCGGCGTGATCGCCTACAACAGGGACAATGCGGTGCTGACGCCCGAGACCCTCGACCGGTTGGCGCAGGATTGCCCGAACCTGATCGGGCTCAAGGACGGCGTTGGCGATATCGAGCTTCTCACCGCCTTGCGCTACCGGATGGACGACCGCCTGATCTTCATCGGCGGCATGCCGACGGCCGAAGTCCATGCCAGTGCGGCCGCGGCAATAGGCATGACGACCTATTCGTCGGCGATCTATAATTTCGCTCCCGAGATGGCGCTGCGTTTCTTCAACGCCTTGCGCGCCGGCCGCATGGCCGAGGTCGGCGAGCTCATCCGCAGCTTCTTCCTGCCCTATCTCGCCATCCGCAACCGGCGCGCCGGCTATGCCGTCTCGATCGTCAAAGCCGGCGCGCGCATTGCCGGGATCGACTGTGGACCGGTCCGGTCGCCGCTGCTTGACCTCACAGTGGATGAAGAACGGCAGCTCGGGGCGCTCATGCAGTCCTGCCGCATGCCGGTTGGAGAGCTGGCGTGAGATCAGGGAATGAAGGTCAGGCGCGACGCCGTGCTACGAGCTGACCGAACCGTCGACCATGCGGCGATAGCGCTCGCGGCCCGCCTCCAGATGCTCGCGCAAGGTGAAGCGGGCGGCTTCGACATTGTGCCGCTCGATGGCTTGGTAGATGCGTCGATGCTCCGTCTGGACCTGCTCGAGATAAAGCCGCCGCTGCTCCGGCGTCTCAGTCCGCGGGCGGATCGACTGGCGCGGAATGATGACGGGTCCCAGAAAATGCATGAAGCGCTCGAAATAGGGATTGCCGGTGGCCGAGGCGATCGCCCGGTGGAAAGCAAAATCCGGCTCGATGGCGCTGTCGCCGGCCGCGATCGAAGCGTCGATGGCGACAAGGCAATCGCGCATGCGGGCAAGGTCGTCGTCGCTGCGCTTCTCCGCGGCGATGCCGGCGGCTTCGAGTTCCACGGCGAGCCGCAGCTGCAACACGTTCTGGACTTCCGTCAGCGAACGAAGCTCGTCGGAGACGATGCGAAATGTGGTGTTGGCCTCGTGGTCGGCGACGAACACGCCCGAACCTTGGCGGCTGACGACCAGCCCTTCCGAGCGCAGCGAGGCCATCGCCTCGCGTATCACAGTGCGGCTCACTCCGAATTGCGCGATCAGTTCCTGCTCGGTCGGCAGTTTCTCGCCACTGGTCAGATGACCGGCGCGTATTTCGCGCGCGAACCAGTCGGCCACCTGCGCCGTGCGGCTGATCTGAGGGGGAAGGCCAAAGGAACGTTTCATCGTCACCAAGCAATAAACGAACCGCTGTTCTTGGCAACCAATTATTTATATGGTGATATGATGACATTGCTGGGGCGCTTCAAGCGCCCAACAGCCGTTCGCCTTGCCGGGCCGGCACGAACATCTCTCCCGATTTCCCTATCATGAAAGGACAGGGATTGGCTCTCTCCGACAAACCGGTGCTGCTGACCGGGGCATCCGGCACGATTGGACGCCTGCTTTCGGTCAGGTTGGCAGAACTGGGCTGGACCTTGCGGCTGACCGATGTCGCGCCCTTGCCAATCCCGCTGCCGAAAAACGCAAGTTTCGATCGCGTCGATCTCGAGGACCAGCAGGCGGTGAACGATCTTGCCCAAGGCTGCGGGCTGATCCTGCATTTCGGCGGCATATCCACCGAACAAGCCTTCGAGACGGTGCTCGGCCCCAATCTGCGCGGCAGCTACCACATCTACGAGGCGGCGCGCAGCCAGAAGGCACGCGTGGTGTTCCCGTCCTCCGTGCACGCGGTCGGCCTCTATGAGCGGACCGAGATTCTCGACCAGGACTGCCTGTTGCGCCCGGACGGCTATTACGGTCTGTCGAAGGCCTATGGCGAAATGCTGGCGCGGCTCTACTGGGACAAGCATGCGGTCGAAAGCGTGCTGATCCGCATCGGCTCGGTGCTGCCGGAAGTTCCCGACGAACGGATCCTGTCGACCTGGATATCCCACCGCGATTTTATCAGCCTGATCGAGCGCTGCGCCGAGGCTGAGCATGTCGGCTGCTCGGTGATCTGGGGACAGTCCAACAACAGCCGCGGTTTCTGGCGGCATGATGCCAGGCAAAAGATCGGCTGGACGCCGCTGGACAGTTCCGACAGCCAGGCCGAGCGCGTGCGTGGCAAGGTGACGGACAATCCGGTCGTGGAACGATACCAGGGCGGCAAGTTCATCGTTGTCGACTACAGCCGCGCCGACTTCCCGCCGCGCTCGATGTTCCCGGAGGAGTGAGCTCCTTGCGCCGGCAACCGGCACCGCCCGGCGATCATGTCGGCGGCCTTTTCGGCGATCATGATCACCGCGGCGTTGGTGTTTGACGACACGATGCTTGGCATCACCGAGCTGTCGCAGACGCGCAGGCCCTGAAGCCCGCGCACGCGAAGCTCGGGATCGACGACGCTTTGCGCATCGCCGCCCATCCGGCAGGAGCCGACCGGATGGTAGGCGCTGCGGCCGTGTTCGCGGGCGAAGGCTTCCAGCGCCGCGCGTCCCTTCGTTGCCGCACCGGGAAGGTGCTCCCGGCTGATGTATTTGGCGAAGGCAGGCTGGGACAGGATCTCGCGGCTGATCTCGATGCCGTCGACGGCGCGCTCCAGGTCGTAGCGTTCGGCAAAAGGGTTGGGATCGATGATTGGCGGATCGCGCGGATCCGCTGATCTGAGCGTGACGCTGCCGCGCGAGCGGGGGCGGACGTGGTAGGAATTCAGCGTGCAGCCATTGCCGCCGGGAACCGAGCCGATGCCTTCCTCGACGCCGGCGCCAGGCAGGAAATGGAACTGGATGTCAGGCGTCTTCTCCGCACGGTCGCCCCACCAGAAGCCGCCGGCTTCGACGATGTTGGACGCCACCGGGCCCTTGCCGAACAGCGCGTATTCTAGGCCGGCGACCGCCTGCCAGCGCTTCTTCTTGTAGCGGTCGATACCATGCGGTCCGTTGAGTTCGGCGACGGCGTCGACATCCATGTGATCATGCAGGTTCTGGCCGACCCCGGCGAGGTCGTGGATCACCTCGATGCCATGCGCCCCGAGATGCTCGGCCGGGCCGATGCCGGACAACATCAGAAGTTTGGGCGAGCCGATGGCGCCGGCGGTGACGATCACCTCGCGCCCGGCGCGCAACAGCTCGGTTCTGCCGTTGACGACGATCTCGACGCCGATGGCGCGGCCGTTCTCGACAACGATCCGGCCGACCGTGGCGTCGGTGCGCAAGGTCAGGTTCCTGCGGCCAAGCGCCGGCCTGAGATAGGCGACTGCCGTGCTGCTGCGTTTCCCCTGACGCGTCGTCGTCTGGTAGAAGCCGGTGCCTTCCTGCTGCCCGGCATTGAAATCGGCCCTGAAGGGAAGGCCGGCCTGCTGCGCCGCCCTGACGAAGACCCGGGTCAGCGGATGCGGCGCGCCGCTGGAGACGCCGAGCGGGCCGTCGGTGCCGTGCTGCGGACCGGCGAAGGTGTCGTTGCCCTCGGAGCGCCGGAAGTAGGGCAGCACGTCGGCATAGCTCCAGCCGGCGCAGCCATCGTCGACTGCCCATCCGTCGTAATCCTGCGGGCAACCGCGGGTGAACACCTGGGCGTTGATCGAAGAGCCGCCGCCGAGCACGCGCGCCTGCGGATAGACCATGGTGCGGCCGTCGATCGCCTTGCCGGGCGCCGTGTCATAGCCCCAGATCAGCGGTCCGGCCGTCATCTTGAAGAAGCCGACCGGCAGATGGATGTAGCGATCGGTGTCCGGCGGGCCGGCCTCTAGCAGGACGACGGACAGGTCGGGATCCTCGCTCAGCCTGGCAGCCAGAATGCAACCGGCCGAGCCGCCGCCGACGATGATGTAATCCGGCATTCTCGCTCCCTCATGTGGGCACAATCGGCGCCCCCTCGTGTGCGCGACGATCTCAAGTCCCTTGTGCCGCGTCAAGAGAAAGGGTATGGTTGCCGTGTTGAAGGGTTGTCGTACAAGTGAGGAGCTTGGCAACCCGTCGATCGGAGGCCCGGCCGCGCTCCCCGCGCATGCCGCCGGGCGGGAAACAGAATTCAATCGGGAGGTTCGATACATGAAGGACAGGACAGGTTTAACGCTTTCGGGCGCGGTCAGCCGCCGGACGCTGATGATGGGCGCCACCGCCGGAATGGCGGCACTCGCCATGCCAAAAGTTTTGCGCGCGCAGGAAAAACCGACTTTGGTGACGTCGATCCGCTCGTTGTCCAATCCCTACCACGCGGTGTGGAAGACCGGCGCCGAGGCCTACGCCAAATGGGCCGGTCTCGAACACGTCACGCTGGTTTCGGAAGGCAACAGCGAGAAAGGCATCGCCGACATCAAGGCGATGCTGGCCAAGACCGGCGGCAACATGGTGCTCAATTCCGATCCCAACGACACGCCCGATGCCCGCCCGATCGTCGAGGCCTGCGCCAAGGCCGGCGCCTATGTCGTGACGCAATGGAACAAGCCGGCGGATTTGCATCCCAAGGACTTCAACCCGAACTATGTTTCCCACATCGAGTTCGACGGCATCGCAAGCGGCAAGACCATCGCCGAGATCCTGTTCAAGACCATCGGCGGCAAGGGCGGCATCGTCGCCCTCGGCGGCCTGATCTCGACCACGGCGGCGATCGAGCGCAAGAAGGGTCTCGACGCCGCGCTCGCCGCCAATCCCGACATCAAGCTGCTCGACTTCCAGGTCGCCAACTGGAAATCGACCGAGGCCTTCGACCTCATGGGCAATCTGCTCACCCGCTTCGGCGACGACATCAAGGGCATCTGGGCCGCCAATGACGACATGGGCTCCGGCGCACTCGAGGCGCTGCGCGCCGAAAACCTTGCCGGCAAGGTGCCGATCGTCGGTGTCGACGGCATCAAGACGGCGGTCGACGCGGTGCGCACCGGCGAGTTCGCCTGCACCGTCACCTCGGATCCGTTCTGGCAGGGCGGCATGGGGCTGGCCATCGGCTACAACGCCAAGATCGGCAAGTTCGACCCGGTCAAGGAACCGCCGGAACACCGCGAATTCTACGGCAAGGCGGTGCTGATCTCGCACGACAATGTCGAGGAATATTACAAGACCAATGTCGACGCCAAGCCGGAGATCGACTGGAACGATCTTTGGGGTCGGGTGACCGGAGCCATCCGGACCTGACCACCGGGGCGGGCTGCTGCTCCCTGGCGGCCCGCTCCCCTTTAAAGTCGTCGTGCATCGCACCGGCGACGGTCATCAGCAGACGGGAAGCGGTTTCTTGACAATCCATACAGAACCCCTGAAGTCCGTTTCGGACATCGAGCGGACGACGCTTATGACATTTCTCCCCGGCCGCATCGCCACCATGTTCGGTGGCAGGCGCTGGCGCAGCCTGGCGCCGCTGGCGGTGCTGGTCGTGCTCTGCCTGCTGATCGCCGTCGCCAATCCCAATTTCATCGAGCTGCGCAACCTGGTGCGCCTCGCCAACTCGGCCGCCGTGCCGCTGACGCTGGCGATGGGACTGACCTTCATCATCCTGATGGGCAGCATCGACCTCTCGGTCGAGGGCACGCTGTCGGTGTCGGCGATGGTGGTGGTGCTGCTCGCCGCCAATGACAGCAATGGCAACGACTATGGCTGGTGGGCGGTGCTGGCCGCGATCGTCGCCGGCACCGCCATGGGTTTCGTCAGCGGTCTCGTCCAGACCATGCTGCGCATCCCGTCCTTCATGGCGACGCTCGGCATGTGGTTCATCGGCCTTGGCCTGTCGGTCTATATGCTCGGCGGCTCGGCGATCCGTCTCAACGATGCCTCGATCCGCGAGCTGGCATTGGCCCGTTTCCTCGGCCTGCCGCTGGCGGTGTGGGTCGCGACCGGGGCGTTCCTGCTCGCCGCCGTCATCCAGTATCACACCAAGCTCGGACGCCACATCCTGGCCATCGGCGGTGACGAGGACGTCGCCAAGCTCTCCGGCGTCAACGTGGTGCGCGTGCGCATCACCGCCTTCGCGCTGGCCGGTTTCTTCTTCGGCATCGCCGGAGTGCTTGCCGCGGCACAGCTCGGCCAGTCGCATGCCGTCATCGGCGACGGCCGGCTGTTTGCCGCGGTCACCGCCGTCGTCGTCGGCGGCACGGCGCTGACCGGCGGCGAAGGCGGCGTCGTCAACACGCTGATCGGCGTGCTGATCGTCACTGTGCTTGCCAACGGCATGATCCTGCTCGGCATTTCGCCCTACATCCAGCAGACGGTGCAGGGCCTGATGATCATCGCCGCGGTGGCGCTCTCGCTCGACCGCGTCCGCCTCAGGATAGTCAAGTGACCGCCATGCTGAGCGCTTCCGGCATCATCAAGAATTTCCCTGGCGTCCAGGCTCTGCGCGACGTTTCGATCGAGGTCCGGCCGAACGAGGTGGTCGGGCTGATCGGCGAGAACGGCGCCGGCAAGTCGACGTTGATGCGGGTGCTGGCCGGCAGCTACCGGCCGGATGGCGGCAGCCTCACCCTCGACGGCGACCAGCTGCGCATGCGCAGCCCGCGCGACGCGGCACGGCATGGCATCGGCATGGTGTTCCAGGAACAGTCGCTGGTGCTCAATCTGACGGTCGCCGAAAACATCTATCTCGGCGAGGAAGATCGCTTCACCCGCTTCGGCATCGTCAACTGGCGCGCCATGAACGCGGCGGCGCGCCGGCAACTGGCCAAGATCGGCATCGACATCGACGTCACGGCGCGCACCTCCGAGCTGACCTTCGCCGCGCGCCAGATGGTCGAGCTGGCCAAGGCGCTGACGCTCGAGGAAGTGGTCGAGCGGCAGCTGCTCATCCTGCTCGACGAGCCGACCTCGGTGCTCAACGCCGCCGACATCGAGGTGCTGTTCGCGCGCGTACGCTCGCTCAAATCCCGCGCCAGCTTCGTCTTCGTCTCGCACCGTCTCGACGAGGTGCTTGCGATCTCCGACCGCGTCTACACGATGAAGGACGGTGCCGTCGTCGCCGAGCATCGCGCCGCCGATGTCACCGCGCCGGAACTGCACGAGATCATGGTCGGGCGCGGGCTGCAGGCGGAATATTACCGCGAGGCCCGCCAGCAGGCGCCGCGCGAGACGGTCATGGTCGAGGCAAAGGGTTTGGGCGCAAACGGCGCCTATCACGGCGTCGATCTCAAGATCAGGGYCGGCGAGATCGTCGGCATTGCCGGCGTCGTCGGCTCCGGCCGCGAGGAGGTGACGCGCACCATAGGCGGCTTCCTCCAGCACGATGCCGGTGAAATGAAAATCGCTGGCGACGCGGTGCGTTTCGCTTCACCCGAGCCCGCGGTGCGCAGGGGTATCGGCTATGTGCCGCGCGAGCGCAGGCTCGAAGGGCTGGTGATGTTCCTGTCGATCGCGGAGAACATTTCGCTGGCCGACCTGTCGAGCGTCATGCGCCATGGTGCGATCGACTATGGCAAGGAGCGCCGGCTCGCCGCCGACTGGATCAAGCGGCTGCGCATCAAGGCGCCCGGGCCCGACGCCGCCTGCCGCAAGCTCAGCGGCGGCAACCAGCAGAAGGTGGTGCTGGCGCGCTGGATGACGGCGGGCTCGCGCATCCTCGTGCTCGACCATCCGACCCGCGGCCTCGATGTCGGCGCCAAGGAGGAGGTCTACGAACTGGTCCGCGACCTCTCCGCGCAAGGCGTGGCGATCCTTTTGATTTCCGACACGCTTGAGGAGACCATCGGCCTGTCGCACCAGGTGCTGGTGATGCGCGACGGCGAGATCACCGCGCGTTTCGACGCCAGCCCGGGCAACAAGCCGAACCAGGTGGAACTGTTGCGGGCGATGGTATGAGAGACCGTTTGGAAACTCTGCTCCCGCGGCCATCTGAAGGCGTTTTCTGCGCTTCCGGTGCTCACGGACCAACGTCCGCTGCGCTCCGGTTCTCGAAACCACCATCATATGACTCGCCAGAGCGACTTTCGAAACGGTCTTGGGAGCCCTGCGATGAATGACGCTTTCTCGCTTCGGCGCATCTTCGAAGGCAAGTGGACGCAAGGCGCCATTCCGCTGGTCCTGCTTGTCGCCCTGCTTCTGATCATCGAGATCGCCGCGCCCGGCTTTCTCACCGGCGAGACCGTGGCGCTTTTGTTCGCCAACACCGCCGTGCTGTTCATCCTGGCGACCGGCGTCACCTTCGCCATCCTGCTTGGCGGCATCGACCTGTCGATCCAGGCGGTCGCCTCGCTGGCCAGCGTCATCCTGGCGCAGCTGCTGCCTTCGCTCGGCCTTGCCGCCTTTCCGGTGGCGATCCTGTCCGGGTTCGCCTTCGGCACCTTGAGCGGCATCGTCCATGTCAAGCTGCGCGTCCCCTCCTTCGTGGCGACGCTCGCCACCGGCGGCGTGGTCACCGGCATCGCGTTGTGGGTGTCCGACGGCCGCGCCATCACCATCGAGGAAGGCGGCCGCGAAAACACCGCCTGGATCAACGCCACCGTCGCCGGCCTGCCGGTGGTGGTGCTGATTTCGGCGGTCATCGGCATCGCCAGCTTCCTGGCGCTGCGCTACACGCGCTTTGGCCGCCAGGCGATCGCCGTCGGCGCCGGCGAGCCGGCCKCCTGGGCGGCGGGCATCAATGTCGACCGCACCAAGATCATCGCCTTCGCCGCCTCCGGCATGCTGGCCGCCGTCGCCGGCGTGGTCTTGGCGGCGCGACTGTCGAGCGGCTCGCCGGTCCTCGCCAACCAGCTGCTGCTGCCGGCCATTGCCGCCGTCATCGTCGGTGGGACCGCCATCACCGGCGGGCTGGGCGGCGTCGCCCGCACGGCGGTCGGTGCGCTGATCATCTCGATCGTGCGCATCGGCATGACCTTCGTCGGCGTCAACATCTTCCTGGAAAACATGGTGTTCGGCGCGGTGCTCATCGCTGCCGTCGCCATCACCATCGACCGCAGCAAGATCGCGGTCATCAAGTGACAGATCCATCCGCACCGCCTCCCAAGCAAGCGCGGACCGGACGGGGTCGCATCAAAGGCGCGATGCGGCCCCGCCTGCTCAGGTCATTGCATGGTGTCGAGACCGATCAGCTCGATCTTGTAGCCGTCCGGATCCTCGACGAAAGCGATATGGGTGGTGCCGTGCTGCATCGGCCCGGGCTTGCGCGGAATCTTGGCGCCGCGCTTTTCCAGTTCGGCGCAGACGGCGTAGATGTCGTTGACGCCGAGCGCCAGGTGGCCGAAGCCGGTGCCGATCTCGTAGGGCTCCTCGCGGCCCCAGTTCAGCGTCAGCTCGACGACGGCTTCCTTGTCCTCCGGCCCATAGCCGACAAAGGCGTTGGTGAACTTGCCGCCGGGATAGTCCTCCCGGCGCAGCAGGGTCATGCCGAGGACCTCGGTGTAGAAGGCGATCGACTTGTCGAGGTCGAGCACCCTGATCATGGTGTGCATATAGCGAAAGCCCGGGGCGTCGCTCATTGGGAAAGTCCTCCGTGTCGGGTGATTGGCTGGTCTGACCGTCCGCATCAAACAGCTGGCGGGAGCATGGCCTCGCTTGATGTTCTAAATCAGGGTTGTATGATAACACGACAAGCAAGGTGGTTGTCTAGTCGTTTTCCCAGAGGGTCCAGAGCCAGGTCATGAATGTCGTGCCGCCCATTTCCGCATCGCTGCTATCGGCCCTGGCCGGCGTGCTGCCGGATGGCGGCTTGCTGACCAGCGACGAAGACCTGGCGCGCTACAGCCGCGACTGGTCGGGCGATCATTTCGGCCGCCCGCTGGCGGTCGCTCGTCCGGCCTCGGTCGAGGAGATGTCGGCGCTGATGCGGAACTGCCATGCGGAGCGCATTCCGGTCGTACCGCAAGGCGGCCTGACCGGCCTCGTTGGTGCGGCGGTGGCCGCCGATGGCGGCGAGATCGTCATCTCGCTGGAGCGCATGAACCGGATCCGCTCGATCAGCCCGATCGACTTCGCCATGGTGGTCGAGGCCGGCTGCATCCTCGAGGATGCCAAGCGCGCCGCCGCAGAGTGCGACTGCCTGCTGCCGATCACCTTCGGGGCGCAGGGAAGCTGCCGCATCGGCGGCAACGTCGCCACCAATGCGGGCGGCTTCAACGTGCTGCGCTATGGCATGACGCGTGACCTGGTGCTCGGCCTCGAAGTGGTGCTGGCCGACGGCCGGATCTGGAACGGGCTGAAGGTGCTGCGCAAGGACAATCGCGGCTATGACCTCAAGCAGATCTTCGTCGGCTCGGAAGGCACGCTCGGCATCGTCACCGCAGCCGCGCTGAAACTCTTTCCCAAGCCGACGCAGATCGAGACGGCGCTGGTCGGCCTGCGCTCGGTCGAGGACGCCATGGCGCTCTATGCGCGGGCGCGGCGCGACTGCAGCGATCTGCTCACCGCCTTCGAACTGATCCTGCGCCAGGGCATCGAGATCACCATGCGCGAGGGCGCGGATTTTGCCGATCCGCTGGCAAAGGCCTACCCTGCCTATGTGCTGATCGAGGTTTCCTCCGGCGGGCTGATCGACCTGTCCGCCATGCTCATGGGGTTTCTCGGCGGCGTCGCCGATATCGTCGAGGACGGCATCGTCGCATCGACCCGGGCGCAGGCCGAGCGGCTGTGGCTCTATCGCGAGATCATGGTCGAGCGGCAGGGCAGGGGCGGCCGCTATCTGCGCACCGACGTCTCGGTGCCGATCTCCAAACTCGCCGATTTCGTCACCGACGCGCTCTTCGAATTGCAGCGCGCCCGACCCGACGCGCTCGCCGTCACCTACGGCCATGTCGGCGACGGCAACATCCATTTGAACGTCGTGCCGCCGGAAGGCATGGATCCGCAAGCGGTGGAGCAACTGTTCGAGGAGGCGGAAGCCGAGATCTTTGCCGTCGTCGACCGCTATGGCGGCTCGATCAGCGCCGAGCACGGCATCGGCCGGGTCAAGCAGAAGGCGTTCCTCGATCGCATCGATCCGGTGACACTTGATCTGGCGGCAGGCATCAAGCAAGCCTTCGATCCGCGCCATATCCTGAGCAATGGCCGCATTCTGGCAAGCAAGGCCAATCATGGTCTATAGGTGAGCGATGACGCTGAAGCTCGACAAGGTCAATCGCGGTCCGCACCTCTCAACCCTGGTTGCGAGTTCCATCTCGCGCGAGATCGCGCAGGGGCGGCTGAAGCCCGGCGACCAGCTGCCGACCGAGCAGGCGCTGGCGACCACCTTCGGCGTCAGCCGCAACGTCGTGCGCGAGGCGATCGCCCGCCTGCGCTCGGAAGGCCGCATCTGGTCGCAGCAGGGGCGCGGCGCCTTCGTGGTGGAGAGCACCAACCCGACGGTGCTGACCATCGACTACGAGGCGCTGCAGCGCGCCGACTCCTTCCGCAACCTGTTCGAGCTGCGCGGCATCCTCGAGGTGCAGGCGGCAGCCCTTGCTGCAAGGCGGCGCACCGAAGCCGATCTCACCGCGATGGGCGATGCGCTGGCCGGCATGCGCGCGGCCCCCTATGGCAGCGTCGCCTGGCTGCGCAGCGACCTCGAATTCCACCGCACCGTCGCCGAGGCGACGCGCAACGCCTATATGGGTCAGTTCCTGGTCTTTGTGTCCGAGCGGGTTCGCGAGAGCATCCTTGCCGCCGGCAACCAGCAGAAATCGGACGACATGGCGCGCATCACGCTCGGCGAGCACGAGCGCATCCTGGCCGCCATCCGCGCCGGCGACGCCGAGGCGGCGCAGACGGCGATGCGCGACCATCTGGCGGGCGCGGCTCTGCGGGTGGGGTTGCATGATGGGGGTGAGGTTGCCGAGGCACCAGCTCCGGTGCGGCACTCAAGGTTGAGGAAGGCTATCCGCGGGCAAGCAGCGGGATGAGGTCGCCCTCCTGCACCTTGGAGAGCTATGGCGGCTCTATCGGATTGTTCCACGTCTAGCCATTTAACGAAAACATGGTGTGCGACATCTGCGGGATCGAAGCGGCGTTTGCTGCTTCGACGCGGCGGGCTCACGTGCTTCGGAGCTTTGCCTTGCCTCGCGACTGATGATGTCGGTGACCTGACTGGATGCGATGACATTGACGGGATGACAGATCAGGAGCAACTTGGGCGCACCGACCGAGCCCCGGGCGGGCCCGGCCACCGCGTGTGCGGTGAAAACCTTGAGCAGCACGGAGACTGACGGGAGGAAGAAATGATCCGGGTCAAGGACGTTTGCGATCGAGCACAATCGCTATGGCTGCGGGTGGTGCGATCGACCCACCCTGTCGACGATGTCGAGAACGAGGAGCTGTATCGGCTGATCGACGGCAAAAACAAGGATAACACCGGCACCAACTTCGAGGCGTCCCGCTTCGACATCGAGACCCGTCTATCGCGATGGGAGAGCTACAAGCCGCCGAACCGTAACTGAAAACTATTCCGGTTCGGAGTACTTTGGACAGCCAGCCACCGCGCTGGGCTTTTCCATTTCAGTGAACAATGCGATCGGCTATCTCGGCTCGAAGCCGGGTTACGAGCGCGAGTGGCCCGACCGCGACCCGGCGAGCACTGCGAGGGCGCAGCAAGATGCTGATGGCGAAAGCGGTCAGTTGGCTTTCGGCGCGAACCTTGCCGTCCACTCTTCCATCGACATTTGCTGCCGGTCGCTGGGTTCGAATTTTTCGACTGGTCGGCAGAGTGCTCTCACGGCAGAGTGCGGCCATGTGCAACCTCTACAACATCACCACGTCGCAAGAAGCTGTCCGCCAATGGACCCGGACCTTGCGGGACATCTTGGGCAACCTTGAGCCGTCCATCGACATCTATCCCAACCAACCCGGTCCGGTGGTGCGCAACGCACTGGACGGGCAGCGCGAGCTTGCCAACCTGCTGTGGGGCATGCCGACACCCGCCGAGCGGATGAAGGGCAAGGCCGACTACGGCACCACCAACATACGCAATCCACAGTATGGCCATTGGCAACAGTACGTCGGTGTCGAGAACCGCTGCGTGGTGCCGGTGACGAGCTTTGCGGAGCCGAGCCCGACGCCCGGCGACAAGGACCCCGAGACGGGCATCCAGCGGAACTATTGGTTCGCGCTCAATGAGGACCGCCCGCTGTTCTTCTTCGCGGGCCTATGGACGCCATGGCAGGGGGTGCGCAAGGTCAAGGACGGTCCCGGCGACTTCGAGCTTTACGGTTTCATGACGACCGCGCCGAACGCCCTCATCAAGCCCATCCACGAAAAGGCCATGCCGGTGATCCTGAGGACGCAGGAGGAAACCGAAACCTGGCTTACTGCGCCTTGGTCGGAAGCGAGGCGGCTGCAGCGCACGGCGCCGAATGATGCCCTGGTGATTGTCGAGAAGCCGGCCACGCAGATCAAGTTTCCGCAGCAGGCACCGCAGGCTCCGGCTCAGGGCTCACTGTTCTAGGCGGTGTGGACAAATTCCGCATACCACGGTAGCCCCCCAAGCGCCCCCTGGGGCCGGCAGGGAGCGAGGCGCGAGGCCGACGACGGAGTGGACCTCAAGGCCGAGCAACGCTGCCAAGGCCGCCGCTTCGATCGGGACCTTGGCCGATGAATTTTCGAGGAGGGTTTGAGCTTCTTGTTCGTTCCTTCGTCACTACGGCGAAACCCGAACCCTCCTCAATATACACCCCTAAATGTCTACCATAGGCGATAATGGATGAGAGATGTCGTCAAGACCTGATGAACGAGAGCAGGTCGGGGTTGAGGACATCCGCATGCGTGGTGAGCATGCCATGGGGATAGCCGGGATAAGTCTTCAGCGACCCGTTCTTAAGCAGGTCGACCGCACGCGGCACGGAACTTGCGAACGGGACGACTTGATCAGCCTCGCCATGCATCACCAGCACCGGCACGGTGATCTTCTTGAGGTCTTCGGTATAATCTTCGAGCCAAGAGTCGACAGTCGCGTAATGAGCGAGGGCACCGCCGGCCATGCCTTGGCGCCACCAGTTCGCAATGATCGCCTCCGAAGGCTTCGCCCCATCCAGGTTGTAGCCGTAGAACGGATTCTCAGGGACGAAACGGTAGAACTCCGACCGGTTGCCCAGCACGCCTGCCCGGATCGCTTCGAACCACTCCGGCGGTTGACCGGACGGGTTGTCCTCGCTCCGGTACATGTTCGGCGTCAATGAAGCGACCAGCGCCGCCTTCGCGACGCGTTCCTGGTGGCGAGCGACATAGCGCGCCACCTCACCGCCACCTGTGGAGTGGCCGATGTGGATCGCGTCGCGCAGGTTGAGGTGTTCAGTCAGGGCCGCGAGGTCGGCAACCCAGTGGTCCATGTCGTTGCCAGTGCTGGGCTGGTCGGACCGGCCGTGGCCGCGCCGGTCGTGGGCGATCACCCGATAGCCGTGGCGAAGGAAGAAGGTCATCTGGGCGTCCCAGTCGTCCGCTGTCAGCGGCCAGCCGTGGCTGAAAACGATCGGCTGGCCTGAGCCCCAGTCCTTGTAGAAGATGTTTACGCCGTCTGTAGTAGTGATCGTGGGCATTGTTCAGCTCCTTTAGATTAGCCGCGGATGAGAGTCATCGCTCGCTGGCGCGGCGTTCCAGCGATGATCCGGTAAACTAAGACGACCAGTCGTCTATTAATTGGTCAAAATGTTTAACTCAGCAGAGAGGGCAAAACAAAGCGCTCGAAGCTGTCGAAGGGCGCCCGGCTACGTTCGACCTTGGCCCGCATGACCGCCCCTTCGAACGTGTCAATCAGCGCGACGGCAAGCTGCCCTGGATCCTTTCCGGCCGATAATTCCCCTTTCTCCTGCGCTTCCCGCAAGCATGAGGCGAGCGCGGCCGACCACTCGCGATAGATCGCCGCAAGCTTGATCCGCACATCCTCGCTCGTCGGCGTGACCTCCAGTGCCATGTTCCCGATCAGGCAGCCGACCGCGTAACGGCGGCGCTCGTGAAACTCGGCAAGCCCGACGAAATAGCGCGCGATGCGCGACAAGGGCGGCGTCTGGCGTTGATTCAAAATGGCCCCATACTCAGCGACAACCGCCTCCCAATATTCGGTCAATACGGCGACGGCGAAGGCTTCCTTGCTGTCGAAGTAATTATAGAACGAACCCTTGGGCACGCCGGCTGCCGCGGTGATCTCCTGGACGCCCGTGGCGTTGAAGCCACGGGTGCTCACAAGGTCTCCCCCTTTTTCCAGGAGGCGCGATCGCGTTTCAGGATTGGCTGGTCTAGGCATGGGTTAATATATGACCGGTCGTCTTATTATCGTCAAGCAGTTTTTTGGTGTGGGCATCGGTTCGTCCGGTTGAACTGCGTTTCCAGCAGCTGAAACTACCGGATAGACGAGGCATGCCGTTGACGCCGTCCAACGCGCTCTTGGCCGCTCGCGGGGCGGGTTCACCATTAAGCTTCACTGCCTGGCCGACGCCCTCGGACGACCGTTCGCTTTCATCCTAACCGGCAGCGAAGCGGCAGACTGCAAGGCGTATGATGCATTAATCGGCTTGCCCGAGCGCACGCCCGACGCCCTGCTCGCAGACAAGGGATACGATGCCGACGCCATTCGTGCCGACCTTGCCGATCGGAAGATCGAGGCCGTCATTCCAGGTCGCTCAAATCGTCGCGTAAAAATCGAGCATGACCGCGCTCTACAAGCAGCGCAATCGCATCGAACGCATGTTCGGTCAGCTGAAGGTCAACCGCGCCATCGCCACCCGCTACGACCAACTGGCCAGCAGTTTCCTCGGAATGGTCCATCTCGCCACCGCCAGATACTGGCTCAAATTTGTCCACGCCGCCTAGGCTAGCTGTCATCCCGCCAGATCACGCGGCGCACCATGCGGATTTCGACAAGCCGCCTCACGCGTATCTTCATGCCCTCCAATGCGCTTGGCAACAGGATGTCCACGTCGAGCTCGCGGCGTTTGCACCGCTCGCAACGCATGTGCCGGGCCACGTCCCAAAACGGAATGTCCCCGACGAGCTTGGCGAGGTCCCCCGGCAGGTAGTGGCGGGTGATGTTGCAGTTGATGCAGCGGACGCGGATCAGCTGCCCGACCTCATGCGCTCGGCACAAGGTCTGCACAAGGCGGCGCGGTCGTCTGCTCTGTTCCGGCATGGCCAAAAATAGGAACCTATTCCTCGCCGAGTCAATTCGCTCTTGACATTTTCGTTCCCTTTTTGTTCACTGCGGCCATGCAGCGTTTGGAGGAATTGCCGTGGATCGCATTGTCACACTCAACAGCCGTCAGGAGGCCGCCCTCCAGGCCCATGCCGAGGACTTCATCGCAGTCTACAAGGGCGACGTGATGAAGGCGCTCAAGGAAATGATCGTGCTCAACGGGCACCTTCAAGAGCGGCTCGACGCGCTCTCGGCCCCGCGCAGAGCAAGCCGCTAGGGGAGGGACCGCAAATGGCCACGATGCACCTGGACGCTGAATCCAAAGCCGAGTTGCACGCCGAAGCGGAGAAGCTCATAGCCCGCTACGAAAGCCCGCTTGAAACCGTGAAGGCGCTGATGGCCTACAACTGCGAGCTTGAGACCCAAATCCTCGCTCTCGCCCATAGGTATCCGGGGCTGGTGGCGATCAGCTACGACCCTACGCCACCCATAGTCGTGTGATTGCCATGACCTGCCTGGCAGGGTGAATGCCGCTCATTTGAATTGGGACGAGTCCGAAGCCGGCGATCGCAGCGCTCTTCCGCTTGGCGCCGTTCAACTGCAGAGCGGGTTTGCCTGTAAGCCGTTGCCGGCAGGCGCGTGTTGGTCCATGCCAAATCGCAAGATCGGTCGAGCGCGCCATGTCCCGGAGGGCGTAGCTGGTGTCGCCACGGAGGACGAGACGGTGAAGGCGGCACTTGAAAACTACCATGCCCGGATGCAGCGGGTGCTGGACCACATAGACCGGCATCTCGACGACGATCTGGGTCTGGAAGCACTGAGCGGCGTCGCGGCGTTCTCGAAATACCATTTCCACCGGCAGTTCATGTCCACCTTCGGCTTGTCCGTGCATCGCTATGTTCAGCTTGCCCGCATGAAGCGGGCTTCGTACCGGCTCGCCTACACGGATGCCCAAAGCGTCACGGACATAGCGATGGATGCCGGTTACGACGCACCGGATGCCTTCGCCCGCGCCTTTCGGCAAAGGTTCGGGCAATCGCCGTCGTCGTTCCGGAGGTCTCCCGAATGGGAGCCGTGGCTTGCGGCCTTCGGGCCTCTCGACAACGCCAGGAGCAAGCTCATGCAGAAGACTTTTACCACCGACGACGTGACGATCCGCGATGTGGCCCCGACGCCGGTGGCGATCATGGAGCATCGGGGCGACCCGGCGATGCTCGGCGCCACCATCCAGCGGTTCATCGCCTGGCGCAAGGCCGCCGGCCTGCACCCCAGGACAAGTCCGACCTTCAATGTCTGGCGTTCCGAGCGGCGTCCTGCGTCGCTTGCCGATTATAGCGTGGACCTTTGTGTCGGGACCGGCCAACCGATCGAGGCGAACGACGAACACATGAAGGCGGGCGTGATCCCCGGCGGACGCTGCGCGGTGCTGCGTGTCGTCGGCAACACCCACAACCTGGAGCCTGCCGCGCTCTACCTCTATCGCGACTGGCTGCCGGCCAGCGGCGAGGAAGCACGCGACTTCCCGATCTATTGCCAGCGGCTGAGCTTCGTCCCGGAAGTGCCGGAGCATGAGGCGGTCGCGGAACTGTTCCTGCCGCTGAAATAGCACCGGTGGGCTCCCTCACGTCGCCGGCGTCTCGACCAGCGAGACACCGTTCAGGCCGGCGATGATATCCGACAGCGCCGGCACGAACTTCTCGCCATGGCCGGTCGCGACGGCGGTGGCAAAGCCGTTGCGCACCGCCGCACCGATCGGGTTGGCGACATTGGCGGCCTGAGCGAAAGAGGCGAGGTAGGTCATGTCCTTGAGCGCATTGACGATGGCGAAACGCTGGGCGTTCTCGTTGCGGGTCAGCACGAAATCGAAGAACGCCTGGTAGAAGCCGCAATCCATGCGGCTGCCGGAGATCACGCTGTTGAAGACCTGCGGCGTCAGCCCGGCCTTGGCGCCGAGCGTCAGCGCCTCCGAATAGATCGCCGAATAGCCCATCGAGACGAAATTGTTGAGCAGCTTCATCGTGTGGCCGCTGCCGGTCGGCCCGGTGTGGACGACGCGCGCCGCAAACGCCTCGAGCACCGGCCGTGCGCGGGCAACGGCGTCGGCTGGGCCGCCGACCATGACGTCGAGCTTGCCCTCGGTCGCTTCCTTGGGCGTGCGCGCCAGCGGCGCATCGATCAGCGTCATGCCAAGTGCCGCGAGGTCAGCGGCAAGCGCTGTCGTCGAGGACGGGTTGGAGGTCGAGCAGTCGATGACCAGCAGCGGCTTGCCTGCCGCGGCCAGTCCATCCTGTCCCTTGACCAGCATTTCCACCTCGCGCGAACCGGTGACGCACAGGATGACGACATCGCAGGCGGTGGCGAGCGCGCGCGGGCTTGCCGCTTCGGTGGCGCCGGCTGCGATCAGCCGGTCGGCGGCGGTGCGGCTGCGATGCACGCACACCGCCAGCGGCCAACCCTTGCGCAGCAGATTGTCGGCCATGCCGGCGCCCATGCTGCCCAGACCAATGAAGCCTATGCGTTCTTTCATGCAATCCTCCAAATGGCCCACGTTGGCGGGCCGCATTTCGTCACCTTGCGGCGGGCACCTGTCGATGCAATCCTTTGAAGAAGAATCGGCCGTTGCCGAAGAATCGGACCGGGGGCCGTATCCTCCGATGGCAGAGCCCATGCTTTTCGATGCCATACCGCAAGCGCCCAATCTGCGGACCGGGCTGGTCAACACGCTGATCGCGCAAATCGAATCCGGCGATCTGGCGCCGGGCCAGCGCCTGCCGACCGAGCAGGAGATCGTCGCCGCCACCGGCGTCAGCCGCACCGTCGTGCGCGAGGCGCTCGCTGCACTGCGCGCCCGTGGCCTGATCACCACGCGCCAGGGCCTCGGCGCCTTCGTCGCCAAGGATCCGCTGCCGAGGACCTTTTCCATCCTGCCGGACGATCTTGAATCGATCGACGAGGTGCTGCGCGTGCTCGAACTGCGCATGGGCATCGAGGTCGAGGCGACCGGGCTTGCCGCCGAGCGGCGAAGCGATGCGGCGCTCGAGCAGATGGGTTCGCGGCTGGACGCGCTGGAGGCGGTGGTGCGTGCCGGCGGGTCGGGCTCGGAAGAGGATTTCGGCTTTCATCGCGCCATTCTCGCGGCGACGCAGAACGCCAATTTCACCCGGCTGTTCGACACCTTCGGCAGCGCCATGATCCCACGCCAATGGATACGGCTCGACCGGATGACCCTGCCCGAGCGGGAGAAATACCTGGCACGCATGCAGCGCGAGCACCGCGCCATTCTCGTCGCAATTGAGGCCAGGGATGCCAACGCGGCACGGCGCGCCATGCGCAGCCATCTGACCAAGAGCTATGCCCGCTTCGAGGAGTTGCGCGACAGGGCAAGCCACGACTGAGCGCTTGCCGCTCATCCCGCCACGCCGCCGAGATAGAGTTCGCGCATCAGCGACATGTCGCGCAATTCGGCAATCGGCCCGGAGACGACGATGCGGCCGTTCTGCATGAGATAGCCGCGCGACGCGACGGAGAGCGCCAGGCCGGCATTCTGCTCGACCAGCAGCACCGAAGCGCCGAAGCGCTCGCCGATGCCGAGGATGATCGCCTTGATCTCCTTGACCAGCAGCGGCGACAGGCCGAGCGACGGCTCGTCGAGCAACAGCACGCGCGGCCGCGTCATCAGCCCGCGCGCGATGGCCAGCATCTGCTGCTGGCCGCCGCTCAGCGAGCCGCCCTTGTCGCGCCGCTTGGTGGCAAGGATCGGGAAGAAGGCCAGCATGGTTGCGAAATCGGCCTCCACGGCGGCGTCGTCGCGGCGCGAATAGGCGCCGAGGCGCAAATTCTCCTCGACGCTCATCTCGACGAAGATCTTGCGCCCCTCCGGCACCAGCACGACGCCGCGCCTGGCCATGACATCGGCGGCAAGCCCGGTCACGTCGGTGCCGTCGAAGGAGATGCTGCCGGCGCGCGGCCGGATCAGCCCGGCGATGGCCTTGAGCAGCGTCGACTTGCCGGCGCCGTTTGGGCCGAGGATGGTGACGATCTCGCCCGCCCCGAGCGTCAGCGAGACGCCGCGGTTGACGATCGTCGGCCCGTAGCCGGTGACGACATCGGAAACGGCGAGCAGGTTCACAGATCGCCTCCCAGATAGACTTCCAGCACCTTGGGATCGGCAAGCACCGCCTCGGTCGGCCCATCGGCGATCTTGGAGCCGAAGTCGAGCACGGCGAGGCGCCGGCACAGCATCTGCATCAGCTTCATGTCGTGGTCGATGACGCAGACGGATATGCCGTGGCCGGGAAGCTGGCGGACGAGTCCAACCAAGGCAGTGGTCTCGCGGTCGTTGAGCCCGGCGGCGGGTTCGTCGAGCAGGAGCAGCGACGGCCGCGTGGCGAGCGCCAGCGCAAGGCCAAGCAGGCGCAGGGAGCCGAACGGCAGCACGCCGGCCTTCTCATTGGCAACCGCGCTCAGCCCGACGAAATCGAGCAGCGCCTGCGGCGTCGGCCAAGGGTTGGCGGTGCCGCCGGTCCCCACATGCTCGCCGGCGATGCGGACATTCTCCAGCACGCCAAGGCCGGCAAAGGCCATCGCCTGCTGGAAGGTGTAGCCGATACCGGCCCGCGATATCGCATGTGGCTTGAGACCGGTGATGTCCTGCCCGCGAAACAGCACGGTGCCGCCGCTCGGCCGGTGCACGCCGGTGACGACATTGAACAGCGTGGTCTTGCCCGAACCGTTCGGACCGACGACACCAAGGATTTCACCCTCTTCGATGGCGAGGTCGACGCCTGCCAGGGCGGTGACGCCGCCGAACTGCTTGCTCAGGCCGCTGATCGCCAGGATCGGGCTCATCGCCGCGCCTCCGCCGCGTTGCGCTGTTCCGTCTCCTGTTTCGGCTTGCCTGACAACGCTGCACGAAGCGCGCGCACGATGCCGCCGATCAGGCCGTCGGGCAAAAGCATGATCACCGCGATCAGGCAGACGCCGTAGACGATGCGCGACTGGACCGGGTCGAGGTTGAGCACTTCGGGGAGGAAGGCGACCAGGATGCCGCCGGCGAGCGGTCCCTCGATCAGGCGGGCGCCGCCGATCATGACCATCAGCGCCAGGTAGATGCTGGGGAAGGAGGAGAACTGCGACGGCGAGATGTGGCCGAGGAAATAGGCGAGCAGCACGCCGGAGATGCCGGCAAAGACGCCGCTGACGACGAAGGCGCCGATCTTGTGCCGGCCGACATTGATGCCGAGCGAGGCGGCAAGCTTCTCGTTCTCCCGGATGGCCCGCAGCGTGCGGCCATAGGACGAGTTGATGATCGCCCAGCTCGCAACCRCCGCGGCCGTCACGAAGGCCACCACCATCAGGTAATAGCGCGTCAAGTCGCTCATATCGGCGCCGAACAGTGTGACCGGGCCGGCGAGGTCAAGTCCTGTCGCCGCACCCGTATAGTCGCCGCCATTGGTGAGCACGATGGCCAGCAACTGCCCGAAGGCAAAGGTCATGATGACGAAGTGATGGCCGCCGACGCGCAGCGACGGAATGCCGACGATCATCGCGAACGCAGCACTTGCCAGGGCCGCCGCCGGCAGTGCTGCCCAAAACCCGACGCCAAAGTCCCGCGCCAGGATCGCCGCCGCATAGGCGCCGACGCCGACCAGCGCCGCGTGCCCCATCGACAGGATGCCGGTCTGGCCGAACAGAACCGACAGGCCGTAGAGTGCGATCACATTGATGCCGGCCGAGATCGCCAGCGACAGGAAGCGGTTGCTAGCCGAGAACAACGGCACCAGCGCGATCAATGCCAGGATGACCAGCACCGGCAGCAGCGATCGCAACGCCTTGAGGCCGGAACCGGCGCGATCCTGGTGGAGGCCTGCCGTCATGACGCCATCCGGGGTCCGCTGGTGCCGCCGAACAGGCCGTGCGGGCGAACGATCAGCACCAGGATCATCAGGGCGAAGGAATAGGCATCGGTCCATTGCGAAAAGCCGTAGCCGGCGCTGAAGCCTTCGACGATGCCGAGGATGAGCCCGGCGGCGACGGCGCCATAGATGTTGCCGAGCCCGCCGATCAGCGCCACGGCAAAGCCCTTCATCACCATGGTGCCACCGGTGAACGGCGTGATCGGAAACAGCGCGATCAGCAGCGCCCCGCCGAGCCCGGCCAATGCACTGCCGAGCACGAACACGCCGGTGATGTAGCGGCGCACCGGAATGCCCATCAGGGCCGCCGTATCGCGGTCCTCGACGCTCGCCCGCAAGGCGCGGCCGTAGCGGCTGGCGGTGATCATGCGGAAGCTGAGCGCCACCACGGCAATGGTGATCGCGATGACCATGACCCGCACCGAGGCGATGCGCACGCCGCCGACCTCCCAAACCGTGGTCAGCGGGCGCGGAATGCTCTTCTGGTTGGGGTTCCAGAACAGCACGACGACATGCTGCATGACGACGATGAGGCCGAGCGAAACGATGAAGCCATTGGTCGGCCGCTCCAGCGTGAAGCGGAAAAGCCCGCGCTCGAGGATGTAGCCCATCAGCCCGACCGCCAGGATCGCCAGCACCACCGCCAGCGGGAAGCCGAGGCCGGCGCTGACCGCAAGCCAGGTGACGATGCCGCCGATCATCAGGAATTCGCCATGGGCGAAGTTGATGATGCCGGTCAGGCCGAAGATCAGGGTGACGCCAATCGCGATCAGCGTGATGACGCTGGCGATCGAAAGCCCGTTGAGGATCTGCTGGATGAAAATGTCCACGGCTCGCTTCCGCTGTTTGACGTGGTGGTGGGCGCTGTTGCCGTGGAGGCCAGCGATCCGGACCTGCCTATGTTCCGAGAAGGATGAGTTGGCGGCGCGCGTGACGTCGCCAACTCAAGGGTGCGGTTCGCCAGATCAGCTCTTCGGCGCTTCAGCCGGCGGCTGTTGCATCGAGCAGGAGATGGCGCCGCCGGGTGCTGCGGCGCAGACCTCGGTGGCATGGGTGACCTGGTGGGTTGGATTGAAGGTCAAGTCATCCGAGACCACGCCTTGATGGTGAAGGGTCAGCAACGCCTCGACCGTCTTGTCCGGATCGAAGCTGCCGGCCTTCTCCCAGGCTTCGGCGAGGAAGTGGACATAGTCGTGGTAGAGCAGCGACACCGACGAGGTCACGCCGTGCGGCGCGCCGGCGGCGAAGTAGGCGTCGAAATAGGCCTTGGCTTTCGGATTGGACGACTCGCCCCAGCACACCGGAACGCAGCTCATCGCCACCGGCACGTCGGCCGAAAGCTGCTTTTCCTTCCAGATGCCGGGGTCGACGCCGAACAGGAAGTAGCTCTTGGCGGCTCCCAGTTCGAGCGCCTGCGGCAGCGCCGTCAGCGTTGAATCGCCATTGTACCAGAAATGGATGATATCCGGATTGAGGCTCTTGGCGCGAGTCAGGAACGGCGAGAAGTCGGTCGTGTCAGGCGGATAGAAGATGATGTCGGGGACGTCCTGCCCCTCGGCCTTCAGCGCCTTGAAATAGTAGGACGACAGGAACTGGCCGGTGGCGTCGTTGCCGACGATCATGACCGATTTCTTCGGCTTATAGCCAAGCAGCGGCTCGAGCAGCGTGAGCACGCCGCGCGCGGTCGATCCGGACCGCTGGAATTCCTGCGGCTCGGACTGGAAGAGATAATGATCCTCGCCGCCCGGCTTGACCGAGTCCGGTGTCAGGATTTTCGCCAGCGTCGAATTGCCGGCGAAATGGATGATCTTGGCCGGCTGCGTGATCTTGGCCATGGCCAGCGTGAAGTCATGCGTTTCCGATCCGAAGATCGCCTGCACCTTGACGTCGCGCACCAGTTCCTGGGTGGCGGCGATTGCGGTCGCGATATCCGTGCGGTCGTCGCGTTTGACCATTTCCAGCTTGTAGTTCTTGCCGCCGACATTGATGCCGCCCGCGTCGTTGATCTGTTTCACGGCCAGTCCGACGCCTGCCGGCAAGGTATGGCCGGCGGAAACGAACGAGCCCGACTCCGCCGCGACGACGCCGATCTTGACGATGTTGTCCTCGGCCAATGCCGGATGAGCAAGCACGCCAAGGCACAAGGCCGCCGACGCGCCCATTTTCAGAACGGTTTTCAACTTGAGATCCTCCCGACTCCAAAATCATTGCAGTCTTACCGGGTTGTCATACAACCCTGTTATCTGGTAAATCTAACGAACGGGGATGTCAATCGCGTTGCCATGCGATAAAAGGCGGCCCGCAGATCAGCAATCACCACCAAGCCGCAGTTAGGAACAGGACATGCAGTCACGGAAATTCGGCCGTACCGGCCGCGACGTCAGCGAGATCGGCTTTGGCTCATGGGCGATCGGCGCCGCCTGGGGCGAGGTCAATGACGACGATGCGGTGGCCGCCCTGCATGCCGCCCTCGACGCCGGCGTCACCTTCATCGACACCGCCGACGTCTATGGCGACGGCCGTTCCGAAAAACTCATTGCCAGGGTGATGAAGGAGCGCGGCGGCGAGCGGCCGTTCATCGCCACCAAGGCCGGAAAGCGCCTGCCGCAGCAAACTGTCGAGGGGTTCAGCCAGAAGAACCTGACCGACTGGATCGACCGCAGCCTGAGATATCTCGAGGCCGACACGCTCGATCTGGTGCAACTGCATTGCCCGCTGACCGACCTCTACTACCACCCGGAAGTTTTCGAGCGGCTCGACCGGCTCGTCGAGCAAGGCAAGATCCGCAACTATGGCGTCAGCGTCGAGCGCGTCGAGGAGGCGTTGAAGGCGATGCAGTATCCCGGCGTCGTCAGCGTCCAGATCATCTTCAACGCATTCCGCCAGCGGCCGGCGGAACTGTTCTTCGACCTGGCGAAAAAGAACGATGTGGCGATCATTGCCCGCGTCCCGCTGGCCAGCGGTTTGCTGTCGGGCAAGTTCAAGGCCGATACCAAATTCGAGGACAGCGACCACCGCAAATTCAACCGCCATGGCGAGGCCTTCGACGTCGGCGAGACCTTCTCGGGCGTGCCCTATGAGGTCGGGCTGGCGGCGGTCGAGCGCATCCGGCCGCTGGTTTCCGGCGACACGACGATGGCAAAATTCGCCCTGCGCTGGATCCTGATGTTCGACGCGGTCACGGTGGTCATCCCGGGCGCCCGCAATCCGGCGCAGGCGATATCCAATGCCGAAGCGGCGGACCTTCCCCCGCTGTCGGATGAACTCATGGGCAAGATCCGGGATATCTACGACCAGGACATCAAGCCCCATGTGCACCAGCGCTGGTGATCGAAGGCCCGCAAGCCCTCGTCAGTTCACGGCGCGGCGAACCTGATGGCTGGGGCAAGCGTGTTTGCCCTCCATCAGTTTCCCTGGCCCAGCCTACTTCACTAGCTGAGCTATCCGGCGGCTTGCGAGATGAGCTGGGCGATCTCGTGCGGGTGAGAGATCAGCGACAAATGGCTTGCCTTCACCTCGATGGTCTTTGCGTTCATGCGCTTTGCCATGAAGCGCTCGAGATCCGGGTTGATCGTGCGATCCTCGGTCGAAACCGCATACCAGCTTGGCTTCGAGCGCCATGCCGCTTGCGTCGTCTTTCCGGTGAAAAGCTTGTCCGAGATCGGCCCCTGGACGGCATAGAGGATGCGCGCCTTCTCGTGAGCAATGTCGCCGGCGAAATCCCGCAGGAAGGCCTCCTCGCTGAGCTTGCCATAGCCTTCGGACCAGACAAGGCCGGCGGAGGCAGGCGGYGCCGCAAAGGTCTTGGCGAGCGCCGTGTAGTCTTCGCCCGCGTCCGGAGCGCGCGCCGCGACATAGACGAGCGAGGAAACCTTGGGATCCACGCCCGCCTCGGTGATGATCATGCCGGCAAAGGAATGTGCGACAAGTATCGTCGGTCCATCCTGGAGCGCGATCGCTCGCCGCGTTGCATCGACGCCCGCCTCCAGCGTGGTCAGCGGGTGCTGGACGACGGTTGCCCTGAAGCCGGCCTGCTGCAGGATGCCAACCACTTCCGACCAGCACGAGCCATCCGCATAAGCGCCATGGACCAGCACGACATTGCGGGCCTTGGGGCCTGTCTGCGCTTGCGTCTTGTGGGAGCCGGCCAACAAGCCCGTCGCCACCCCGGCGACAAGTGCGGTGGAGAAAGTACGCCGATTTATCATGATCGTGAATTCCTTGGGCGGTTGGCAGATGGGGATCTGGTTTGTGCCGAGACTTCGGCCGAGACGAGTCGAAAGCGCTTTGTGCGGCGCTCACGTCCAATCTTCGCAGCCCACTGCGCCTTCATTACAGACGTCACCGCTTCGTGATCGCCTGCCACGGGCTGCCTCCTTCAGGAATGCATTGTCCCCGCGACTATCCACAGGTTCGCCCGGCTATTTCGATGCGTGGGGCGGTGGCGTAGAATGACATACAATTCGGCGGGTCTGTAGCCCGCCGATGGCTTGGGAACGAGGCGGAGAGCTTGAATGCGGAACACGATGCTGGGCTTCACGGCACTTATCCTGGCCGCGTGCCAATCGGCTCCTGAAGCGCCGCAATCGGCCGCTCCCGAACCTGCGGCCATTGCTCCCCTATCTACCTTGGATCCGGCCGCTGCTGCTCCTGGTTCGGCCACAATGGATCAATCTACAACGATCACCCCACCAGCGAAGGGCGTTCCCGCAAAGTACGCCGCGTTCTCCGGCATGTGGGCTGGACGGTTGGAAGGGACGTCCGAAGCCAAAGTCGCTGTGCAGACGATTTCTCCTAGAGGCGATGTGACGGCCACGGTTGCGTGGGGGAATCTGGGCGACAACAGTCCCGGAGAGGCAGCCGGCGCTGGAAGAATTGCGGGGAACACATTGAAGCTCAAGCGCCTCCCGAATGGCGCGGACGTCAGTCTTGTGATGCTGCCCGAAGGAACCTTGGCCGGAACCGTTGCGCTTGCCGGCCAGACCTACACCGGCCCGTTCATCAAGCAATGATCACTGAACCATCCAACCGGCCGCATTGATTGCGCATCGCCTTCCGGTTCCTCGCGGACTGTTCAAGCGCTCCGATGGCCACCGTGAAGGGCGCAACAGACGCCATCGTCGTGTCACATGCCTTCTTCCCGCGGCTTGATGAGAGCGGCCCGGCATCCCTTCTGTTGGGATGAGCTAGGACACCGGGCCTAACCGACAGGATGCCTGTGAGGAACAATGCCGCCGGCTGGATAATTTATGCGCCTCCGCTAATGTAAAGTGAAGCCATCCGAACGAGGGAACGCAACGGTCCGGTGATAACCGGCAAACCCGGTGACGACCTGCATCGTGAGCGTGTTCGAGAAGCCTCGCTGGCCTACCGTTTTGACGACGAAGGACAAGGCGAAGGCTTTTTATCTCGCCAGGGAGATCGGAGACGAGATGCGGACCGAAGAGATCACGCCAAGAAGCGAAAACTGAAAATGGCCGGCACCTGTTGGGCGGGGGGCCTGGTTGGGGTAAAGGCGCCGGCCAGGCGGAACAGGTCCGCCACCCGAACAATCTAACAGACGGACCGCTGGCGCCTATGGTGTTATCGCGGAAGCAGGGCCGGACACCGGTGGACCCCTCAATGGGGTGCCGGCGACGCACATGGCGGCTTGGTGCCCGCTATCCCTGACACTTGATTTCTCGACGGGAGACTTCGAGGGACCAGGCGTCGTATTACCGATACGACCTAGCTTTCGATATATTCGTGCTCGAATCCAGCAAACTTCGTCAGGCCCGGTTGATCGAGTACGCGCACCTGGCCTTGGCGGAATTCGAGAAACTTGCGCTCGCGCAATTCCCGCAGCATTCGATTGACATGAATTGGAGTGAGGCCGAGAGCGTCCGCGAGATCGTACTGGGTGAGAGGGCATTCAAAGCTGTTCTGGGTAACAGAGCCGGTCCGTTCCAGACGCGCCTTCAGTTCGAGGAAGAGATGCGCTGTCCGCGCCAAGGCGCTGCGTCGTCCTACATTGGTGAGATGTTGAGCGATAACCGCTCCGTTGTGCACGAGGGTTTCGAGAACAAGGGAGAAGAGATGGGGCGATTGCATGGCAGCAAGGGTAAATGTCTTGGTCGAAGCCACCAGCACCGTAAGTTCAGTTTGAGCCACGAACGTTTCAAGAGCGCTGCCCGAGTACGATTGAGGCAGGACGATATCGCCTCTCAGTGCAAAATCCAGGATCTGTCGCTGCCCGCCGGCGAGTTCATGGGATCTACAGCCCCAGCCCGACTCGACTATGAACATGCGATCGCTGTCCTCGCCCTGATTGACGATGACCGTCTCCGCCAGATAGCGCTTCGGCGTGAATCCCAACGTCTTGATAAGCGCCGCATCGTCGTCGTTAAGTCCGACATACGATGGACGATTTTCATTCCCGCGCGAAAAAGGATGTGAAGCGTACGTCATCTATAGCCCCGCCCAATGCCCCAAAGTACCTCCCTCTGATGGAATGTACATCAAATTTGATGTGATGAGTATCCGTTGATGGCAAACTATCGATCGGTGTAGCGACGGCGCTTTTCGATGAAAATGCGCAGGTTCCACCGGCTCGCCATCGGCACGCTTCGAAATTGGCACGTGGCGGCAGGACTAGGTTTTGTTTCTCTTGAAACTTTCCCGCATGGAGTCGACGATTTCGCTGGCAATGAGGCAGCTGCGATTGTCGACCTGATCGGCGGCATTTCGTAACGTCGTCGACGCGTCCTTCAGCAATCCCCTGATCTCGGCCGCTGACAACAGCTCGGATGCTTCGAGTTCCAGCAGCACGGATTCACTCACGTGCAGCGCGGCAAGCGCCACCGCTCTCGGCCTGGTAGCAAGCAGTTTTAGGAGGTCACCGCTGGCCCTGGCACGCGCTTTTTTTTTTGCCATAGTTGCGTCTCAACCGTTCGGACATGAAGGTTCATAGGCTCAAAATTACAACGCCTCGACGAGTTTGCCGCAACTCCAAGATCGGAAGAGGTCGCCCAATGCCTCTCTTTGAGGCATCCTGTAAGCATACTATCCCGGTTTGCAGCCACGACACAGAGGCACGGGATACCGAATTAGCCGTAGTTACCACCTCCCTACCACCTCTGGGCTACCGTGGTTACAAGCCGACGCAGGAGAAAGCATAGCTGCTCGTAGCCTCTTTGGATTGGCGTCGCTCAGGTTCGCCGTATACGACGAACATCGTACCCCAGGATCGGCGCATTAGCGGCGGCTGAGGACCTGCTTCAGACCTGGCTTGCCCACGTCCAAAGCTGGACGCGGGAAAGGCTCGACCTGTCCACCGGTCTTGTCCAGATACTGCATCAACGCCGTCACCAGATGGTAGAAGATGCTTGCCGGGACTTCCGTCGCCACGGACCTTCCGCGCTCGTCGATCCTGTCGACCCACAAGCCAAGCGGTGCGGGATCGATATGCCATCTGAACAGGCGCGCGACGCGAGCTTCGATCTCGGGTTTCAGATCAGGCCCGCCAATGCCGTCCAGGGCGGCGGCTGCCTTGACGGCTTCGCATTGCGGCCAGCTGCGGGAGAACCGGTCGAGAGGCATTCCCTGCCGCGATACGGCTGCGTAAGCCAGACCTGTGGCTCGGTTCAATCCACTGGCGACCGCCGATGAATAGAGCTTCCTGGCGTAGGCGACCAGGTCTTTTTGCCCGCTCGCCCGCGCGAACTCGACAAGGAGCGAGGCCCATTCGAAATGATGCCCTGGTTCGGTCCATTGTCCTTTGTCTCCCGGCAAGGGCAGCCAATCGACGTCGAAATATTCCCCAAGCGTCCAGCTTTCCTGGTCGAAGAAATGGCACCGGAAGAGATCGATGACGCGTGCCGCCCGTCGCAGATAGGCACGGTCGCCGGTGACGCCGTACCAGGCAAGAAAGGATTCCAGCATGTGCATGTGCGGGTTCGAAGACCGAGCCCCGTTGGAGCCGGGGCTCTCGAGGAACCCGGTCAGGCTTTCGTCCTCGAGATGGGTGTCGACGAAATGAAATGTCTGTTGTGCAAGCCTCAGGGCGTCCTGATGGCCGCATCGATGAGCATGAGCCAGCGCCAGGAGCACGCAGGAATGATCGTAGGCGTCCTCGGTCGGGTCAGCGACGCTGCCGTTGGCATTGAGCGTGCGCACCCAGCCGCCACGGTCGGTGCGGCCGTATTTTGCGATGAAGTCGATACCGTGGTCGATGAGTTTGTCGGCCGGTCCAGTCCAGCCGCGTTCCTTGGCCACCGCGAAAGCATAGATCTGGCGAGCCATCGTCCGCATGCGCTTGGGTTTGCCCAATGGCCTTGCATCGAAGCCGAGAGCCTCGTGGAAGCCGCCATATACATCGTCGACACCGGCAGTGGACCACAATGGCAGGGTTTCTTCGAAGAGCCAGTGTTCGACACGCTTGCGCCATGAGCCGCTGATGATGACCCGGTCTTCCGATGCGGTGAATTTCGTTTCGAGGCGTCCGCTCTTCTCCAGCTGTTCGACGACCTTCTTCACGTGCTGGCTGTGGCTGACGGGGGCGACGAACACCGCGTCCGGCGTCGCAACTATCGCTACATCCTTCATTCCGACTACGGTCAGCAGCCTGCCCTGGCTTCTGAGGTAGGAGTTGCCACAATCCATGGCGACGATGTCACCCATGACGACGTTGCCGTCGCCGTCGGTTGGGCTGGCTTCCAGCAGCGATTGCCAAGATCCAAGGTCGTTCCAGCGGAAGGAAGCCGTGACCATCGCGATGTCGCCCGCATGCTCCATGATCGCGTAGTCGATCGATGTCGAGGGGACAGCGAGGTAGAAGCCCTGTGGCAGGTACAGACCCGAGACCTCGGTCCGCGCTGTCTTGTAGGCCCGTTCCGCAGTCTCCCAGATGTCCGGCTGGAAATCGAGAAAGGCCTTGCGCATGGTGTCGGCACGGAAAAGGAAGATGCCGGCGTTCCAGTAGAATCGTCCCGAAGCCAGGTATTGGCGGGCCGTCTCGGCGTCTGGCTTTTCGACAAAGCGTGAAACCAAGGCTACTCGGTCACCATTTGCCGTGGCCTCGATGTAGCCATATCCGGTTTCGGGATGCGTCGGCTTGATGCCGAACACGATGATACTTCCTGCATCGGCGGCAGGCACGCCCGCCTCGACGGTTTCCCAGAATTGCGCTTCGGTCGATATCTGATGGTCGGACGGGACCACGAGCACAAGCGCGTCGGCGCCATGTTCGGAGATCGTCTGCAGGGTGGCTATGGCGACCGCGGCGGCGGTATTGCGGCCGACCGGCTCGAAGATCGGTCTGCCGCCGTTAAGGCCGAGCGGAGCAATGTCCGAGATGACGCGGTCGGCATGCCGTTCGGACGCTATCAGGTAGATCGGCGTCTGACCGTCCGGCCGCGCCTTGAGGCGTCGAACAGTCTTCGCAAGCATGGAGCCGTCGCCCGAAAGGTCGTGGAATTGCTTGGGATTGTCTTCGCGCGAAAGCGGCCACAGCCGTGAGCCGACGCCCCCGCTCATGACGAAACTTACGATCCGGTCCGGCATGGTCCAATTCCTCTCAGCCAATACCCATCAGAATGTCTGGTTGTAGGCTCCGACCTCTGGATTGCGGCGCAGCACGGCATCGAGAGCCTCGAACATCTCGCGGCGTCGTTCCGACGAGACGGGGCTTTCCACCACGACGACAATCTCCGGTTTGTTCGACGAAGCCCTGACCAGACCCCATGTGCCGTCCTGGGCAACCACGCGCACCCCATTCACGGTGACGAGATTGGCCAGCGGCTGGCCGGCGAACTCGATCCCGTCCCCCTTCATTTTCGTGAATTCCCCGACAACTTTCGCGACCACGCCGTATTTCACCTCGTCCGGACAGTGGGGCGACATGGTCGGGGTGCCGAAGGTCAGCGGCAGATCGCGGTAAAGGTCGGCGAGTGTCTTACCCGGGTTGCGGTCGAGCATCTCGCAGACGGCGATCGCGGTCAGGAGCCCGTCGTCGTAGCCGCGTCCAATCGGCGGGTTGAAGAAGAAATGCCCCGACTTCTCGAAACCAGCGATGGCATGGAGTTCGGCAACGCGCCTCTTAATGTAGGAGTGCCCGGTCTTCCAGTAATCCGTCCTTGCACCGTTCTGCAGGAGGACGGGATCTGTCATAAAAAGGCCCGTCGACTTGACGTCCACGACGAAGGCGGATTTCGGGTGCAGGCCGGAGATGTCTCGCGCCAGCATGACGCCGACCTTGTCCGCGAAAATCTCGTTGCCTTCGTTGTCGACCACGCCGCAGCGGTCGCCGTCGCCGTCGAAGCCGAGCCCGACATCGGCACCTGTCTCCAGAACCTTGTCCCGGATCGCGTGCAGCATCTGCATGTCTTCGGGATTGGGGTTGTAATGCGGAAAGGTGTGGTCGAGCTCAACGTCCAGCGGGATGACTTCGCAGCCGATGCCTTCCAGCACCTGCGGTGCAAAAGCGCCGGCGGTTCCGTTGCCGCAGGCCGCCACCACCTTCAGCTTTCGGCCGAGGTTCCTTCCGGCAGTCAGGTCTTCGATGTATCTCTCGCGAAATCCGGACACGAATTCATAGCTTCCCCCGCCTATGAGATCGAAATCGCCGTCCAGCACGAGCGCTTTCAAAGCGGTCATCTCGTCGGGCCCGAATGTCAGAGGCCTTTGCGCTCCCATCTTCACGCCGGTCCAGCCGTTCTCGTTGTGGGAGGCCGTCACCATGGCCACCGACGGAGCGTCGAGCGCGAACTGGGCGAAATAAGCGGTGGGAGAAAGTGCCAGGCCGATGTCCTTGACGCGCGCGCCGGCCGCCATCAGGCCGGAGACCAGCGCCATCTTGATCGCCATGGAATAGCTGCGGAAATCATGGCCAGTGACGATGTCCGGGCCAACGCCCATTCGGCGGATCAGGGTGCCGAGCCCCATGCCGATCGCCTGCACGCCCATCAGATTGAGTTCGGGTTCTTTGTCCGAACCTGGCTGCCCGAACCACCAGCGCGCGTCGTATTCCCGGAAGCCAGTGGCTTTGACCAGGGCGCTGGTTTCGAAGGCGAATGTGTTTGGCCTGGCTTGGCCGACTATGGTCACGGTCACGGTTTCCGCTCAGCAGTTACAGGCGAATAGTCCTAGCACGCTGCCGGACGCAGCCCCCTTCATGAATTCGAGTAGCCCTAACGCGCTGGTTTGCACCCCCTCATCCAATAGGAGCATGACCGCCGATGGCCGAAAGGATGTCTCGTCCAGGCAATGGGGTCTTGTATTCTATAAGGTGCGTCCTGCTCGGGCGCCGACGAGAAAGGTGGGCTGCAAGATGCCGCTGACCGCATTCAAGTACCCGTTCCGCGAGGATGTCGACGAAAGGCGGTTCGGTCGCCTGGCTCGGCTTCTCGAGCTCATTCAAGTGGAAATCGAAAGGGAATCCGCGGCACTGCGTCCGTCCGTGGAAAGGATGACGGACTGCGCCGCGTTCGCTTTGGAGGCCATGGAAAATGGCGAGAGCCCCGAATGCATATCCGAGCGGATCGATTCCCTTGCGCGCGACCTGGCACTCAGCCGCGGACGGCAGGCCTTGCTGGAACAGCAGAAGTCCTTTGTCGACAGGACCAGAGCAGGGCTGCCGGGCATTCTCCCTTCCCATAGGGCGTAGGTCCCTACGCCAATTGGCGGCGTTTAACCTTCCCTGACGCAGGCGTAATCTTTTCGCGGCAAGTCTGGGATCGAGGGGCCTCAGCTTTCAATGAAAACATCGGCTGAATGTCATCGACCGCCAGCATGGGGACCGCCTGCATGGGAACCGCCTGCATGGGGACGGCGTGCGCGCAGGATTTCCCGCACGCCTGCAGGAGAATTTGAATGAACCGCATGTTTCCCAATCAATGGCCTCCGGCAGCGGACCAGCAGGCTTCCGTCAGTCAGGAGTTTATTGGCCTCTCCGACATAACCGAATTTCTGCGGCACTACGTTGGAACCATCTTCGCCTGCCTTGCTGCGGCTCTCTTGGTGGCCGGGTTCTACAATTCGACCACCGACCCAACTTTCATCGCCAGCGCGCAGATTCTGATCGAGCCGAAATTGCCACAACACTTGCAGGAGGGTGGCGAAGTAGATCTGTCGTTGGACACCGCCCAGGTGGAAAGCCAGATAGCAGTGATGCAGTCGGAAAAGATCGCCGCGATGGTCCTCGACCAGTTGAAACTCGTCGACGACCCCCAGTTCAACCGTCCGCAGACTCCGACTTTGCGGGAGAGATTCAAGAAGATAGGATCAGTCCTGCTCGATGCTTCCGAGCTTAGGAAGAGCGTCTGGCTGACGTCGCTTGCGCAGCATTTTGGCCAAGGCGTGCCTGAAACACCCGTGACGCTGACCGATTACCAAAAGTCCCGGCGCAGCATGTTGATTTTCCGCAACGGCCTCGACGTCCGCAGAGTCGGCGTTTCCTACGCGATAGACATATCCTTCACCTCTCTCGATGCCGAAGGTGCAGCCAAGGTTGCGAACGCCACGGCCGATGCCTTCGTGCGTGAGCAGATCGAAACCAAGGCCGACGCGGCAAGGGAAGGCGGCGCGTGGCTCGAGATGCGCCTTAAGCAACTGCGCACCCAGATGAACGAGGCCATGGCGAAGGCGCAAGAGTTCCGGTCACGGCACGACTACAGCGTCGGCGGTGAAGCCACGGACGAAGGTGGGGCGAACGCAGTGCCGACGCTCGAAGAACTCGAGGTGACTGCTGAAACCTACCAGAAGATGTACGAGAGCTTCCTGCAGGCCTACACCAACTCGGTAAGCCAGCAGTCGTACCCGGTCGCCGACGCAAGGGTGATCACAGCTGCGACGGCGCCGCTCTATCCGAGCACTCCAAGGCCGAAGCTGATGCTGGCCTTCGCGGCGGTTGCCGGCCTCATTTTCGGCATCGGACTTTCGTTTGTGAGGCATACGTTCGACTGGACCATCAGGTCAGCACGACTCATCCGGGAGAATTTGGGTGTCGAATGCGTCGGAGAGCTGCCGCCCACCACCAAGAGAAGGGAATCCGGCCACCTCGACGAAGTCGCAAGATATCCGCACTCCAGATACAGCCACAGTCTCAGGAAAGTGCGAACCGAAATCAGCCTTGCGGAAACCAGCCGCCCGATCAAGTTGCTTGGGCTGACGGCTGTATCCAACGACAGTTCGAAGAGCTCAGTCGCCAGCAATCTTGCCACGCTGTATTCGATGTCCGGGCTGAAGACGCTGGTAATTGACGCCGACATCAGGCGACCGACACTGACTACGCGGCTGCTCGGCCCGTCGGGCGCCCTCGACAAACCGTGCCAGGACCCCGTCCGGCTTAATATCGTCCGCGCTCCTGGGCGGCCGTTCGACTTGCTTCCAAGTTCGGTGGTGGATGCCAGGCACCTGCTGTCACCAAGCAACATGGAGGCGTTCCTCCTGGATCTGACCGCTCGCGACCTTGCCGCCTACGAACTTGCTGCCTACGACATTGTCATCCTGGACCTGCCGACGCTTGCCTCGGGAGCCGACGAATTGATTGTCGGATCCGTCCTGGATGGCGTCGTCGTCGTTGCCCAGTGGGGCAAGACACATGTCCAAACGTTGCGGGAACTCGTCAGGACGCTGCAGGCCAGCAGGACGCCCATCCTGGGCGTGCTCCTGACGAAGGCCCGCGCGATGAAGTCCAAGCCCCGCATGAAACTGGTGGCGAGACATTCCTCCCTCGGAGGTCGCAAAAGCGTGTAGGGGGATCATTCCTTGGGATTAGGGGGTAGCCCTGGAGCGTCACGCTACCTCCTTTGCCTTTCTTGCCGACAAGCCCCGACCTTGGAAGAGTGATCGGAACAATTCGAACAGCAACCGTCCCATGTCAACAAACACCTTCGAGTCGCATCAGGGAACCCCGATCTGGGTTCAGCCGCCTCTTCCCGTGGCGGCTGACAGCCGAACGGCAGTCCTGCACGTTGTTCCTGCGCCCGACCACAACAGTGCCGGGGCAGTATTGACAGACCTGTCGCCCGCCATCAGGACGGGAACGACGAACCCTCCCATCGGAGGTCTCCTGAAGCGGCTCATGGATCTGGTCATAGCGGGCACGGCGCTTGTCATGGCTGCGCCTGTGATGATCGTCGTTGCCCTGCTGATCAAGATGACGGCAGGAGGCCCGGCAGTGTTCTCGCACAGCCGTATCGGGTTCGGGGGAAAGCCATTCGATTGCTATAAGTTCCGCTCGATGGTTGCCAATTCGGAAGAAGTTCTGAAAGCATATCTCGAAGCCAACCCGCATGTCTGCAAGGAGTGGGAAGAGACCCACAAGATCAGGAACGACCCTCGCGTCACGCTGCTTGGGTGGATGCTGCGCAAGTCGAGCCTCGACGAACTCCCCCAGCTCTTCAACATCATCCGTGGCGACATGAGCTGCGTGGGCCCAAGGCCCATCGTAAAGGACGAACTCATACGCTACGGCGACCACCTGGGGGAATACCTTCGGACAAGGCCGGGACTCACCGGTCTCTGGCAGGTGAGCGGAAGAAGCAGCATGGACTACGCCAACCGCGTGGCGCTCGACAGCCAGTATGTGCGGAACTGGTCGATCTGGCTCGACATCGTGATCTTGTTCAGGACGATTTTCGCAGTGATGCGCTTCGACAGGGCTGCCTGAAGTCCCGACCGCTCACCCTTCCGTCCGCTTCCAGTGGACGGACAGCGACAGGCCGACGATGTAGGCGCAAGCCAATACGAATGCCAGGATCAGGAATTTGGTGACGGTCACATGGCCGGGCAACCCAAGGCCATTCCAGGCAAAGCTTCCGATCACAAGCAGTGCGGTAGCCGCGATCAGGGCGGGAGCCTTGAACCGCAGTCCCAACAGAACGCCCCCCGCCGATACAGCCACGACACTCATGAGCACCGAAATCTCCAGTGATACCCGCAGCACTGATCGACTCACTGCGGCAGGGAAGGTTTCGTCAGCGTGTGCTCACTGATATGCGGCCTCAAAGTGCATGGCAAGTGCCAGGGTATTGCGCAGACGATCCGGTTAGGCATAGCCCCCAGTTTTCTTGCTCCCTTGTTCTTCGTGCTTCCAGGCGGCTTCCAGCCGAAGCGCACGCCAATGGGTGCGACGGGTGAGGACCTCACTGAACCATGCAAGTTTGATCAGTTGGTGCCCTGAATCGGGAGCGTCTCTGCCTGCACGCTGCCGCCTGCAGGGAGGGCGGCCAAGCCGGACGGCGGCGGGGGGATATCGATCTTCACGGTATCGCCTGGCTCGATCGGCGTGGTTTCCTCAGCCGTGAGCTCTTGCGAGCCGCTGTCCGTCATCCTCACGATCTTGAAGATCGGCTTGGCCCGTTCGCCGCGCTCTCTAAGGGCGAGCAGAGCAGGTGCCGTGACCTCGGTATCGTGCAGCAACTGCACCGCGGTGTTGGCCTTGCTGGTCACTTCGTTGAGCTGCAACTGCGTCTCGCGCAAGGAAGCGGCGACTTCGCTGGCTTGGCTATTGGCGAGGTTGAGGATCTCGATGTCGGTCTTGCTTATCTCCTGCCTGACTCGCAAAAGCGAGGTCTCGGCAACCAACCTGTCGCTCTGCATCTGTGCGACCGTTCCCTGTAGAGAGAGTTCCCGCGGTGCAACCGCCAACCCCTTCTGGACAAGGGCCGAAACACCCGCGAGTTCCTTCTGGATGAGTTCGATCTGTTGGTCGTGGAAGGCCATCTGCTGGCCGAGCGAGGTCAGTTCCTTTTCGAGGAAATCCTTGAGTTCGCGGAGCGCACGGAGTTGTGTCGCCATGGCGTCCTTGCGGACAGCGAAGATCTTGCGCTCCTGCTCCATCGCAACCGCGACCGTCTCGTTCGAAGCTCTGTCCATCAGTTGCGCAGGGAAGGCGATGTCGTCGCTGCCAGCCAGTTCCGATTCCAGCCGCGCTTTGCGGGCGAGCAGACTGACGTTGCTCAGCGCCAACAGACCCACGTCGCCCTGGCCCGCGATGACTTCACGCTCGAGCCTCGACATGTCCTCCTCGCGTGTTCGCAGGCCGCCGGCGATTCCCATCGCCTGCAAGACCGTCAGTCCGGGCCTGAAGGGAAACTCGCCGGGCTGCGTGACGTAGCCGACGATGTAGAACGGCCTGTACTGGACAATCTCGACGGCGACATCCGGCTGGCGGCCGAGTCCCATCTGCTGCATCAGGCGGTCGCCGATCGCACGGGCGAGGTCGCCGGGGGCGGTGCCTTGCGCTCGTATCTGGCCGACGAATGGAAGGAAGAGCGTGCCGTCGGCACCGACAACGAAGCTGTCGTTGAGAGCGGTCCATTCGAAGATCACGTCGCGTGATGCGCGCCATTCGTAAACCTTGAGCCTGACCTTGTCCTGGGGTCCGAGGAGATACTCGGCAGCCATCGTCGGCAAGGGGCAGGCAGCTGCTGCCGCCAATGAAGCCGCCGCCACCGTCAAGAGCCATTTCCGCATTGTCTTTCCCGCCGTCAGATTTTCAGGATGTATTCGGGTTCGATTCGTCCCATGGCGATGTGCAGGATCGCCAGCATGTTGCCCCTGAGCCTGCCCCTGCGATCGATATACGGCTCGGGCCGCAGGCTCTTTGCGAGGTTGGCTGCAATATTCCTGAACATCAGGGGAAGCGCGAAAGAGGCCGGAACGGAGCCCTTCCTGATCAGGTAGATCGCATTCGCAACCTGCGAATAGCCGAACCGCTTTCCGCTGACCCGGCCTGACTTGATACCGAGGTGGACGCCCGTGATTTCAGTGACGCAGACCACGCGACCTTTGGATCTCATTTGGCTGGTGAAGTCGATGTCTTCCTGCCAGCCGTACAGGACCAGGCGCTCGTCGAAGCGCAAATCTCCGACAAACGAGGACCGGAAGGACATGTTGCATCCGTACGCACCGACATGATCGACCACCGGTGGCCCATCATGTTTTTTGCCCCGGGCTTCCCGCAAGGCGGCTTCGGCATCTTCCCAGGTGAGGCCGGCATTCGTGGCCCCGTCCCTGACGACCATGCCCATCACCACCGCCCATCCGTCATTTTCCACGAAAGCTTTCTCGACCTGCGCCAGGTATTCGGTGGACGGAACGAAATCGTCGTCGAAGAATGTGATGATGTCGAAGCGCGCCAGGGAAGGTACGAGAGCCGTGTTCCGCTGGGCAGACGATCCCATCGGTCCGAAAACGAGCGACAAGGGGAAAGGACAATCTTCCGGCAGTTCGACATGCGTGGCGTCGGGCGCCGACACGATGACCTCGTCAGGAAGTCTCGTCTGGTCACCCAAATACCGAAGCAGACGCGCGACCTGTCCGCGGCGGCCAAGGGTCGGGATGATCACTGCGAGTCTCATGCTCGATCCAGTTTCGGTTCCCGCCGAACCTAGACCGACGAGGGGACCGAAACAGCCTGCATAAAAGGTGACGGAAGCAGCTTGGCCTACCCCCGGACACAGGCTTTCGGAGTATCCCTGTAAACGACCCACAGCCATAAGTATTAGATAGGCATGCGTCCGGAACAGCCTGTAACCGATCGTACAACTTGCCGGGGCAACAAGATGGAATGGAGACTGCTGGCCTGACGAGGCTAGGGGGAACCATGCTCCACGAACGCTCTTCCGATTTGGCGGTCGCGGCCAAGGTCGATGTGCCCATCGAGGAGTTCCCGGCCGCACCGGGGCCTGCCGTCGACAGGTATGCGAAGATAGCGGTCGTTCATGACTGGTGTCCGAATTTCCGGGGAGGGGAACGGGTTCTGGCGCAAATCTGCAAGCAGTTCCCCAATGCCGAAGTCTTCACGCTTTTCGATTTCCTGCCGCCCGAGGTGAAGGAGCAATATTTCCACGACGTGGAATTCCATACCTCCGCGGCCAACCGGATCCCGATGGTCCAGAAATTCTATCGATCACTCTTCTTCTTTTGTCCCTTCCTGATCGAACAGTTCGACGTGACAGGCTACGATGCGGTGATCTCGTCTTCGGCCGCATTTTCGCGCGGCGTGATCACCAGGCCGGACCAGCCGCATCTATGCTATGTGCACAGCCCCGTCCGCTACGCCTGGGACGAGCAGTTTTCGTATCTTCAGCAAGGGCGGCTTGGTTTCGGGCCCAAGGGAATGCTCTATCGGTACATGCTGCATCGCCTGAGGACGTGGGACACGAGAACCGCGCACGGTCCGGACCTGATGCTGGCGAATTCGAACTATGTCCGCTCCCGAATCCAGCATATTTACGGGCGCGCGGCGCGCGTCGTTTTCCCGCCGGTCTCACTGGGGGAACTGCCCTGTGTGGAGGACAAGGACGATTACTATGTTTCGGCGTCCTTCCTCGCCCCTTACAAGCGCACCGACCTCGTCATCCGGGCCTTCAACGAGATGCCATCGCGGCGACTGGTCATCGTTGGCGAAGGACAGCAATCAGCCAGCTTGCGGGCGCTTGCTGGTCCCAACATCACCTTCTCGGGTTACCTGCCCCGGAAAGACTATGTGGACACCCTGGCGCGGGCGAAGGCGATGGTCTTTGCGGGCTGCGAGGATTTCGGCATAGCGCTGGCCGAGGCGCAGGCCTGTGGGACGCCGCTGGTCGCCTTCGGCCGCGGCGGGGCCGTCGACATCGTACAGCGCCTGGGATCATCCCCCGAGCCGACAGGGGTCCTGTTCAAGGCTCAGACCGTCGAGCACCTCAAGGAGGCCGTCGAACGGTTCGAAGCGAACAGCTATGCCATCACACCCCGCGCTTGCGCCAGGAATGCCGGACGCTTTTCCGAGGAGAACTTCGACCGCGCGATCCTGGAATCACTCGGGGCCGTCCAGGCACTTCACGAGATCATGTGAATTCGCGAGCCCTGACGATCTTCGCTTCCGCATCGACGCCGTCCGCGGCCGCCATCGCCTTGAGATAACGCAAGGCCGTCGCCCTCCAGCTGTATGCCGAGGCTCTCGCCCTTCCCTTGCCTATCATCTGCAGTCGCAAGGCCTGGGAACCGCGAAGCTGCGCGAAACTGTCGAACCATGCGTTCGGGTCGTCGGGAGGTGCAAACAGGGCTGCGCCGCCGCAGACTTCAGGCAGGCTGGCGCGGTCGGAAACCACCACGGGGCAGCCGACGGCCATCGCCTCAAGGGCCGGGAGACCGAAGCCCTCCGTGAGCGAGGGGAAAGCCAGGCATAGCGAGTCCCTGAGCAGGGCCGCCAATTCGCCATCGGAAACGCGACCGAGCCAGTGGATGTTTCGAGCTTCGGTCCTGGCCGTCCCTGACCTGAAGACGCGCGAATCCGACATGCCGACGATCGCTATTCTGAGGCCGGCCTCGCCAAGACGATCAGCCATGTTCAGGAGGAGATCCACATTCTTGTGGGGCGCGGCACTGCCGATCAGAACAACGGTTTCCCGCGAGGCCGCCAGCCGTGTCTGTGCCGAGTGTTCAGGCTTCCATCGCAAGGCATGCTCATGGCCGTTCGGCGCGACGAAAGCCCGTTCTGCCGGGATGACGCCGCGGCGAACCAGTTCATCCAGGGAGTAGTTGGAAACGGTAGAAATTCCGCACGCCGTCTTGCCGAGGCCGGGCAACAGGTTCCTGTAGAGTAGCTTGAAGGCAAGGGAGTAGCTCTGCGGGGCGTTCCAGACATTTGCATCATGGATGCAGACGATGTGCTTGCGGGAAAGCAGCGGCCCGGTGTTGCAGAGGCTGAGCAGTCCGCTGCCATCGAGGGATGAGGCGAGTTGCACCTGCTCCCAGACATGTCCGCTCGTGCGGCCGATCTCGCGACGTTCGATGAAAGCCAGCGGGATGTCCCCGGACCCGGGCGGACAGTGCAGACTGAGTTCCAGGCCGCGGGCGAGCGGCTCCTGTTCCGCGATCAAGGCGTCGAGAGAGTGGACGACCTCGCGCGCATAACGCTGGACACCTGTTGTCGGCTGGGAAAGAAAACGCCCATTGATGGTCCAACGCCGCGCCATGTCGTCCCCCTTTCGAACCATCAATGTGGAGCCGGAAAGACGCCAGGTCACCATGGCCATCGGGTCATCCGGCTAAGCGGCAATCATCCGGATAGGCGAGGTCGGACAGCGTGCCTACCTCAAACGTTTGAGGGCCTTGGTGCCCCCGGGGATGCTAGTCTGGCCCAAGGTGCGGGAAGGACCGGGGAAGGGGGACATGGGCAAACTCGAGTTCGACACGACGGAGTCGCCGCCACCAAGACGGGCCAGACGGGTGAATGGACACCGAGCCGACGCACCCCTGGCCAGATCTGCTGCCGACGGCGCCGAATTCCTGATCGGGCATTCGGCTGCGGTGTGCGTGGACCCGGAAGCGCCGAGACGACGCTGGACGATAAACGGAGACTTCACGACGCTTCGGCCGACTGGAGTGGCCCGTTACGCCCGCGAGGTCACCTTGGCTCTCGACGCCCTCATTTCGGAAGGGCATCCCCTCGGTCGCGACCTGGAAATCGATCTCGTGGTGCCGCGCCCGCTTTCCGAACCTCTCCGCCTCGATGCCATCTCCGTGCGTGTCGTTCCCGAATTCAACAGGCCGCGACTTCCCCAATTCTGGGTGCAGGCGCAGTTGCCCTGGCATGTGCCCGGAGGATTGCTGAGCTTCTGCAACCTCGCTCCGGTCGTGCTGAGGCGCCAGATCGCGTGCATCCACGACATGCACACCAGGCTCATGCCGTCGAGCTACGCGCGGGGGTTCCGGTGGGCGCACCGCCTGATCCTGCCGGCACTCGGCAGGCGGGCCGCCCGCATCACCACGGTCTCGCAACTCTCGCGCAGCCATCTGGTCGATTTCGGGATCGCGCCACAGCAAAACATCGTCGTCACCTACAACGGCAGCGACCATGCGAAGAGATGGGATGCAGCGAGATCGTCTCTGGTCGTCGACCGGGGCAGGCCGTATGTCCTTTGCCTTGGCAGGCGGGACCAGGAATACAAGAACATGGGGCTGCTCGCCAGGCTGGCCCCACTCCTCGACGGGATGGGTCTCGACCTCTGGATGCCAGGCGATGTCGACGAGACCACGGTCCTGAGGTACGTCCCGGAAATGCCCGGAAACATCGTCCTCCCTGGCCGCATAGGGGATGACGACTTCAAGAAGGCGCTCGAAGGCGCCCTGTGCTTCCTGTTCCCATCACGGATCGAGGGCTTCGGGCTGCCCGCTGTCGAGGCGATGGCTTCGGGCTGCCCGGTCGTGGCCTCGACCTCGCCGTGTCTTCCCGAAATCTGCGGGGATTCGGCCCTCTATGCCGATCCCGACGACGTCCAGTCATGGGCCGAAGCCATCCGCCTGCTGATGCTTTCCCCGGACTTGCGGCAACGGCTGGTCACCAAGGGGCACGCGAGGGCGAGCAGTTATTCCTGGCGGTGGATAGCGTGGAAATACCTCGAACTCATGGTTCAGGTCGACGCCGATTTCGGGGAGTACGGCAGTTGACCGGCAGCCAGTGCAAGGATTGATCTCCAGGAGAGCACGATGAACGAGCGGCCCGACCCGCACGACCTACGCGCCGCAAGCAGGCAGGCATCCGCCAGCACTCTGCTTTTCGACAACTCCCTGTCGATCCTGAACAGGACTGGCGCCTACCACATTGCCAAGGACCTCACCGGGGAATTTGTCCCGGGCCAGGCCAGGGTCCGCTACTGGCGGCTCGGTTCGTTTGCGCCCGAGGGTCTTGCCCGCAAGATAGTCGCCCGGCTGATGATGCTTGAAATCAACTGGCTCCGCGACAGCGAGTTTCTCCTCATCCGTGACGGCGTCGAAGAGCGTGGCTTCCGGCTGTTTCTGGATCCGCTCTACGTCCTGAGGTCACGCCTGACCGAGAATGATATCGTCCTGTGCCATGATGTCGGTCCGCTGACGCACAAAGAACTCTACAGCGAACGGACTTGCGCCAACTACCACCTCGCTTACGAGAAGATCCGGCGCATCAAGCCGGGGGTCGTCTTCGTCAGCAATTTCTCTGCCCAGCAATTCAAGTCTCTTTTTGGCTCTGGTTTCCGGTTCCTGACGACAATCCCGCTGTATCTGCGCACCGAACTGTTTGACGGCCCGGCGGAAGCAATCTCCGGCTTGAGCGGTCGGTATTTTCTTACCGTGGGCGCGTTCGAAACCCGCAAGAACCAGATCGCCGCCCTGAAGGCTTATCGGGACGGTGGATTCCATCGTGAGGGAATAGAATACGTCTTGTGTGGGTCGCGTGGCGATGGTCATGCAGAGACCGCGGAGCTCGCGGGATCCATCGCCGGAGTAAGGCTCATGGGCTACGTGCCCGATGCACAGCTGCGCTGGCTCTATGCAAACGCCGAGGCATTCGTGCTGCCGAGCCTTCTCGAGGGTTTCGGTATGCCTGCACTGGAGGCCGCTTACATGGGATTGCTGCCGATAGTGTCCGCGGACAGTGCGCTCGTGGAGGCGGTGGGAGGCCAATGCTTGCAGGTGCCGCCGAACGATCCCGCGGCGATCACAGACGCGATGCGAAAGGCACTTTGCCGAAGCCCTGCGGAGAAAGCGGAAACAAGCCGCTCGCTGCGCAACACGGCGTCAGCTGCAACCAAGGATCGGTTTCTCCAGCAATGGAGGGATTTGCTGATCGCCGACGCAGCCAGACATGCGGGTTTGAGCAACCTGTAGGCAACAAAGCCCATTGGCTGAAATGCCCGGCGAGCCCGTTACCTGCATGCGCTCGCACCGAGCTGACGGATTTTTGCGGCGACGGTATCCCGCAGCGGTCAGGTCAACCGGCTTTTCGGCGCAGATCAGCCTCATAAGATGCGCCGCCGGACAAGGCTTCGATTGCCGGACGCCCGGCCACCCGCAGGCGCTGACACACCCAAAAAGAGGTGTTCTTCAGCCCATAGGTTGAGGCGAAGAAACGGACAGGTGGTTCTATAGTGCACTGCACTCACTCACTCACTTGAAAGCCACGGGTTCTTATGCAGTCCCAAAAAACGCAAACTGAAACCGTGCTTGAGCCTCAGCTCCCATCGCATCGATGGATCAATGGCTACGACCACGCGCATGCAGTGCCAAGCACAAAGCGAATTCGGATTGGCCTGTTAGGGCAGTTTGGCGTCGGCAACTTCGGCAATGACGGCTCACTCGAGGCGATGATCGACACGCTCAGGCGGATTTGCCCCGAGGCCGAACTTTCCGTGATCTGCACATGGCCCGAATCCGTCGAGCAAGCCTTCGGCGTGGAGACCATCAGATTGACGCGGCCGGCCATCAAGTCGCGTTGGCTCGACTTGGCGAACCGCATGCTCGGTCGAGTGCCCTACAAAATGTGGGGACCGATCCGCGCCTTCCGCAAACTTCGTGGCTTTGATGCTGTCATACTGCCCGGAACTGGCGCTTTCGATGATTTTGGCGACACTCCGTTTGGAATGCCCTACGTTTTCCTTAAGTGGTTCCTGATGGCGCGGCTAAGGGGCTGTGTCGTCGCATTTGCGAGCATCGGCGCCGGGCCTGCTTACCACCCCCTCAGTCGCGTGTTCTTCGCCTGGACTGCCCGCTGCGCGTCATATCGTTCGTTTCGCGATAGGATTTCACGCGAATTCGTCGGAAGCCTCGGGGTTGATGTTGCGAACGACCGGGTTTTTCCCGATCTTGCTTTCGGACTACCAATCCTGAACGTCGAGCGTGAAGTCTCCGAGACCACTGTTGTTGGTGTGGGCGTGATGAACTACCGCGGTCGCACGGGTGGAAATGACTCAATCTATCAGACGTACATTGCCAAGCTCGCGGAGTTTGTCGCACGCACTGTGACGCGAGGCTTCGACATTCGACTTATCCTGGGCCAGGACAATGACGAGGTTGCGGTGGTCGATCTCATCGAGCGACTCCGCGGCCGGCTTTCCGACGCTGATTTGGCCCGGGTCGTTTTCAGTCGGTCTGCATCGCTGCACGACGTCATGGCGCAAATGCAGACGACTGACGTCGTGGTCGCCACCCGATTTCACAATGTTGTTTGCGCCCTGCGGGTCGGGCTCCCTGTCATATCTCTCGGATACCTCGAAAAGCACGACGCACTTGCTGCCGACACAGGTCTATCGGCCTTTTGCACCAGCGTCGAAACCTTCAGCGTCGAATGGCTGGAGTCGCGGCTGGATGCACTCCTTGCCGAGCGGGAATTGCGAGCGCAGGAAGTTCGCGAAACGGTTTCGCGATACCGGCAACAACTTTTGGACCAGGAGGTTCTTCTTCGAACCCAAGTTTTCGCCCATGCGGTGTCTCGTCCGATCTTGTCGTGAAGCTGAGAGCGGCGGGCATGGACGACGCAAGAATCCATGAAAGCGACACCGAAGGTCGGATCGCCGTCTTGGTGAAACAGATGAGCAGATGCTCCCACGTTCAACAAATTCGTGAAGGTTGATCAATGCCACTAATCGACGTTGTGATTCCAAATTACTGCTACGGGCGCTACTTGCCTCAGTCCGTCCAGAGCATCGTGCGCCAGAAAGTAGAAGACATCAGGATTCTGATCGTTGACAATGCGTCAACCGACGACAGTGTCGATGTTGCAAATGAACTGGCAAGCCATGACAGGCGGGTAACGGTTATCGCACGCGAAAAAAATCTCGGGTTGCACGCATCCTGCAATGAGGGCATCGATTGGGCCGTCTCGAAGTATTTTGTGATACTTTGTGCCGACGATCTACTCGTCGAGGGTTGTTTTAAACGTGCCCTGTCGGTTCTTGAGCGGGAACCCGATGTTTCCTTTGCGTGTGGAGGCGAACTGGTTTGGCATGAGGACCGGCCCTTCCCGGCCGTGGAGAATTCAGACGCACATGACTGGCGATTTCTGTCCATGGAATCGTTCGCCCTGGAACGGTCGCTTCCCAGCAAGGTGTTGTTTGGAGGCGGCGCAGCGGTGATGAGAACCGCCGACCTCAAACGGGTTGGCCATTTCAGGCCGGAGATATCGTTCAGCGAGGACTTGGAAATGTTCCTGCGGCTCTCGCTGGGCCGGAGAGCAGCGCTGACAAAGGCGATTCACGGAATACGGCGCGTGCACGGCGCGAATCTATCCGCCATATTCTGGCAGGACTTCAAGCGGGACATGATCGAGAAGAAACTCACCTTCGATAGTTTTTTCTCGCACGAGGCAGCCTCCGTGCCCGGGGTGGAACGGTTGCGCAGGGGCGTTTACCGAAACCTCGGAAAGCGCGCATACTGGTCCGGCCTTTCACACATCGCGCGCGGTGAGCGAGCAGCTGGTTTTGATCTGCTTAAATTTGCGGCTCAGCTCTCGCCAAGCTTGGCCTACATTCCGCCTGTAGACTACCTGGCCCATATGCCCAATCCGCTAGGCCACATCCGCACGCGCCTAGCGGAGGCCTGGAGCCGGCATTGAGAAACGATGTGACCGGCCATGTGGCTGCCATCACGCTGGCTCAGCCTCGGATCGGATGCCGTCCGCGTAGAGGATAACGCATGACCGAAAAGCGCATCGGGGTCGTTTACCTGACCGACGGCAAGCGTGATGACCTCACCTATGCCAGCGCGGTGGCGTTGGGATTAAATCATGCACGGGGGATAGACATCCACATCGTCCAATCGGGGTTCAGCTCGGCCCCTCCGCCGACGGTGCTCAGGATCCTCCAGGCGAAGGGTCATCGGCTGGCGACCCACAGCCTTCCGACGGTCGACCGGGGTTTACCCGGTCATGGCCACATAACATCGACTGCCTATGAAAAAACCGCAGCGATCGCCGCCGTCTCGGGCGATCACGATGTCGTCTGTTACCTCGACAATGATACACTGGCCGTGCGGCCTCTTGATCTGGCAGCTGCCGCCCCGACGACGCGACCTCTGGCGGCCGTGCCCGACCTTTCCATCTGCACAGGTCTCGACAACCGCGCATTCTTTGAGAACTGCGACAAGCATGGCCTCGAACGGCGTTACTTCAATTCGGGCTTTATGGCTATCGATGTGTCTCGATGGATTGGGTCGGGAATTCCCGAACGGTTCTCGTCCGCTCTAAAGTCGCACGCGTACTTCTGTCCCTATTGGGACGGCTCATGCACCCATATCGACCAATGCGCCTTCAACATCGCGGCCCAAGGTGCATGGGAGACGCTTCCCGTGGAGTTCAACGTGCAGAAGTCGGCATTCCAGACAAGCTATTGGGATCGGGCGTTGATCCGCCACTATACGGGGCCGGAGAAATTCCTGCCGGCGGTGGCACATCGCATCGACAGCCAGGAACGGTCTGTACTCGGCCGTATATCTTGCAACTGCGGGGAACTCGGTCTGAATATTCCCCCTGCGTATCTGGGGTTAACCTACAAGGTCAACAGATTGCGCAGGAGAGCGTATCGGATCAGAATTTCCAGGCTCATTGGACAGCTTCCGGGGCCCTCCGTCTGAGCAGTCCTCCCGTCGACTTGCCGCGAGTTGGTGGCGCGGGATCTCGGATAAGTTTCGGTATCAACCTACCGAAACCCGTGCCCGCCGGAGTCCCGGGAAAATCTTGATGATCTCATCGAGCAGGGGATGCCGGGTGATGATCAATCCAGCCGACCATCCCCCGAACGCCAACAGTCCCGCCACAATGGCTTCCATATTGGAGAGGTCGAAGCCGGAACCGGAAATCCCCACGGCTGCGAGGGGAGGGACAGCGCTCGCGAAGGCAACGACAGCACTTTTGCCTAGCGCCGCGGCGATCTCCATGCGTCCAAGTCCAAGGCTGCGCCGGACGAAGCTCAGGGCAATATATGCCTGGAAGGGAACAGTCACTAGCATGCACCAGGCGGCTGCCTGCAATCCGCCGAAGACAATGGCTGCGGAGAGGAGAATGCCCRAAATTGGGAAGGCGATCAGCGCGCGGATGTACAAGTCGCGGATCGCCCCCATCGCAACCATTACGGGGTAGTTGAGTTCGAAACTGAAGGAGAACAGCAACGCGATTGCGACGATTTGCACGAGCGGCGCGACCTCGGTCCACTGGTGACCAAGCGCGATGTTCACGGTCGGGTACGCCAAAACCGACAGCACGAGGAGGGCCGGCCAGTGGAGTGCGGTGATGAGGGAAAGGGCGGATAGATAGGGACGTTTCAAATCCCTGCCTTGCCTGACCTCCGCCGAGAAGGCGGGCAGCACGACCGCCATGGCGCCTCCGATAACCAGCTTGTCGGGGATCTGGCCGATCCAGAGCGTCCTGCTGAACAAGGCTGCAGCATTCGGCGATACGAAGCGGCCGAGCAGGAGTAGGGGCAACGCGTCAAAGATGCGGAAAAGAATGGCGATGGCGCCGTTGTATCCGCCGAACAAAACCATTCCTCGCCAGTTGGCGAGGGATGGTTTGAACATCCAGAAATGCGGCCATAGGGCGAAAGCGAGGCCTGCGGCAAGACCGCTGCCGATCAACCACGCCCAGACGAAACTCATGTAGCTGAAGCCCGCCAGTGCCAGGATGATCGTGGCTGCGGAATTCGTCACCGCTGCCACTATGTCGATGGCCGCGACCTTGCCGAAGGACATTTCCCTCCGCAGCAGAGCGGTTATCAGGGTCAAAGAGGTGTCGAGAAAGAGACAGGCCGCGACAACCCTGAAGTAGGGGATGAGGGTCGGCTCGCTGTAGAACGAGGCCAGAAGAGGGGAAACGACGACGAGAGCGACGGCGATGACCCCGGTGAGGATGAACATTACCGTAGAGGCGCCGCGGATATCTTCACGGCTGAGTTCCTCGCGCTGGATGAGGAAGCTCGCACTGGAGAACTCCCTTAGCGACAGGGCCATCGCCATGATGGCCATGGCGATCACCGACACCCCGATCTCCTTGGGCGTCAGTATCCGGGAAATCAAAGCTGCTGTGGCAAAATTCGTCACGAGCAGCACGTAGCGTTCGCCCACGCTCATCAGGAGTGCGCGTTTCACCGAAAGCATGCGTGTACCTTCCCGACCGAGGCGACCCGCCGCCTGCGTCCCGAGGGATAGTCGGACAAACCCAGTTGAAAGTCATGGCGTCCAATAGGCGAGGAATACAGCCGCCTAAAGCGGTAGCGCAAACCCAAGTGCTCCGTCCGCGCCTGAGCCGGCCCGCCGGCGGCTGAAGTCGTCGGGGCGGTCGGTTGGCGGAATATTTGCCCAACGAGCAAGCAGGGATCATTCGTCGGACGTAGGAGGGCCACGTCGGAGGGATGCCTTGTATTAAGGCCGGTTAGACGTAGGGTCAGTGACCCCTTTGCCCCTCTTTCTCACAGGACCGGATGGGATGGACCAGCAGGATCGCGAACTGTATGGACTGCAGATACTGCGTGCGATCGCAGCCTCGGGCGTCGTCATTCGCCACACCCTCGACATGTCCGATGGATCGGAAGCTGGGCGGTTCAGCCCGGTTTGGATGGCGACTTTCGGTGCGGCAGGCGTAGATCTCTTCTTCGTAATCAGCGGTTTCATCATGGTGTATGTGAGCTTTCCGCCTGGTCGAGCTGCGGATACACCTGGGCGTTTCATGATCAAACGGGCAAGAAGAATATTTCCGCTGTATTGGATCTGCAGCGCTGGGATACTGGCAATATCGCTGGTTGGGTTTTTGAAGCACAAAAACATAGGCGAGTTTTCAATTTTTAATTCTATATTTTTGCTTCCAGGGGACAAATTGATATTTGTCGCATGGACGCTTTCATATGAGATGTATTTTTATGTCGCCTTCGCGATATGTCTCATTTTCGGCAAGCTCGTTCAGACATCCATCTTGACAGTTTTGCTTATGATCTGCGGAATTGTGTTGGGGCGTTGGATTCAGGATTCAAGTTTTTCTGAATTTATCTCTAGCCCTATCGTGCTTGAGTTTTGCTTTGGTATTGCCATAGCGCTATTGTTTATCTCAAGAAGTAAATGGGAATATCCGCCGGCACTCGGCGCGCTCGGGTTTTTCTTGATAATTGTTTCTCCAGTCTTCGTTAGTCATCCCGGCGATACAGCCATATTGCGAGTCATCGCATGGGGCCTTCCAGCAACTTTGATAGTGGGGGCCTTCCTCAAGACCAAGCGACCGCGATCGAAGGCCGGCCGGGGAGTGATCCTGCTTGGGGATGCATCTTATGCCATCTACCTGACCCACATCTTTGTGATGCTGGGGTATGGTTGGCTAATCAAGGCGACATTCGTTGGGGGAGTATCACAGGTTTCCTTCGCTCCCATGATCATATGCTTGTGCCTTGTTGTCGGTGTTCTGACGCATCTCTTCGTGGAAAAGCCAATTCTGGAGCTGCTACGGAAGGTCACAATCCTTCAGCGGAGGCCGCCGCCGCTGGAGGCTGGCAGTCTGCCAAGGTAATCCAACCGGCGGCCGTCCATTGACGACGCGGGCCTAAGGAGCAGTCTCCGAAAGGGGTAGTGCAAGTACCCTGTTCACCCGTATGAGCAAATTGCTACCCCCGATCACATGCCCGACAATCCGGGCTGAATTTGAAATCGGGCAGCGGAGGCTGTTGCCATGTCCTTTCGTTTCGCAACCGCTGCGGCCTGCCTGCTGGTGACCGTTGCGCCTGCTTCCGCAGATGTCCTCTGGGGCGTCAACGGCCATCCGATAACCGCCTATCCGGGCATCCCGGTTGAGTTGCAGCTCGACTTCGTCAAGAATCTCGGCCTGAAATCATACAGGGTCAACATAACCAGCGAAGACAACGCTGATACGCTTGCCGCCCTTGTCGACGCCGGAAAGACCAGAGGGATCGAGATCCTGCCTTTGATCACCCCCGCGGGCATCGACCTGGACAAGGATAGCCCGGAAGAGCTCTACGGGAAGACCCGGAAACTGGCGATCGCCCTTGGCACCAGGTTCAAGAGCGATATCCGCGTTTGGGAACTTGGCAACGAGATGGAGAACTACGCCATCATCAAGCCCTGCGAGAAACGCGACGACGGCTCGCAATATCCATGTGAATGGGGACCTGCAGGAGGAACCGGAGCGCTCGATTACTACGGCCCGCGCTGGGTGAAGGTGAGCGCCGTCCTCAAAGGTCTGTCCGACGGCATGACAGAGGTCGATCCGGGCATCAGGAAGGCGATTGGCACCGCCGGATGGGGTCACACCGGCGCTTTCGCGCGGATGAAGCAGGACGGGATCGCCTGGGACATCTCGGTCTGGCACATGTATGGCGAGGACCCGGAATGGGCTTTCCGCGAAATCTCGGCATACGGCAAGCCGATCTGGGTCACCGAATTCAACAGTGCCAATGGAAGTCAGCGCGGCGAGCGGCAGCAGGCCGATGGTATCAAGCAGACAATGACGCGGCTTCGCGAGCTCAACGAGAAGTACAAGGTCGAGGCCGCGCAAATCTACGAACTGTTCGATGAGACCTACTGGGCCCCCGGCTTCGAAGCCAACATGGGGCTGGTGAGGCTCACCGCTGCATCCGAGGGCAAATGGAGGGTCGGCGAACCGAAGCCCGCCTACAAGACGGTGCGTGACTTCACCCGCGGCCCGCAGCCGCTGCCCAAGCCGCATCGGGAGTGCGACCCAGAGGCGACGGCCGCGAACAAGTCCGTATATGTGAGGCAGGCGAGCCTCGCCTACTGCCTCGTGCTTGGGCGTGAGGGCGACACCCAAAGCGTGGATCAGTGGTCGGCTGCTCTTGAAAGCGGGGACAGGACGATCGGTGGAATGGCCGTGGAACTCATGCGCTCGGACGAGTTCCAGACCAGCTATGCTACGATCGGCCTTACGGACCGCGCCTACATCGGTTTCCTTTACATGCTGTTTCTCAACCGTCCCGCTGACGATTACGGGATAGAAACCTATTCTCGGCAGCTGCGCGCGGGGACCATGACGCGAGAGGACCTGGCCTTCGGCATCATCGATTCATCGGAATTCAGATCCCAACACGCTGCCACCCGCGACGTGTCCGCAGCGCCGCCCCCCGGGTGAGCAAGAGGAGCGTCAAGGCAGTGCGCCTCGCATCTGTTCTGATGGCCAGCGCCCTTTTGGCGGCTATGGCGACCGGAAGCTTGGCCTGTGAGCGTTCTGGCGGGACAAAGTTCCCTTTGCGGATCGAATCCGGAAAAAACTACCCGGTCGACAGGGAAGGCCATCCGTTCTTCATGCACGGAGACTCGCCCTGGTCGCTGATCGGCGACCTGACGGACGAGGACGCTTACCTCTACCTTGAGGACCGCAAGGCTCGCGGGTTCAACACCGTTCTGGTCAACCTCATCGAGCACCGATTTTCCCGCAACGCGCCTGCAGACGCGTATGGCGACAGGCCATTCGCCGACAACCAAGATTTCGTTGTTCCCAACGAGGCATATTTCGCCCATGCCGATCGCATCCTGCAGAGGGCTTGCGATCTTGGTTTCCTGGTGCTGCTCGCTCCGGCATATCTCGGATATGGCGGTGGCGGTGACGGTTGGTATCAGGAAATGGCGGCTGCAGGGGCAGGGGAGCTTGCGGCCTATGGCCATTTTGTTGGACGTCGCTACCGACGCTTCGACAACATCATGTGGGTCAACGGCGGCGACTACAATCCTGCGGACAAAGATCTGGTCAGGGCTCTCGCCAAAGGCATCATGGACGAGGACCCCGATGCTCTCAGCACTTTCCACGGCCATTCCGATACGGCGCCGCTCGATTTCTGGGGCCCGGAAACCTGGCTGAAGGTGAACAACGTCTTCACCTATGGCCCGGTCTATACGACAGCGATCAGGGAGTACGATCTCGCCAGGGGTATGCCTTTCTTCCTGATCGAGACTGCCTACGAATTCGAATACGATGCCGACGAGTACCGGATCCGCGTCCAGGCTTACCAGGCGATCCTCTCGGGCGCATTCGGGCATCTCTATGGCAACAACCCGATCTGGCATTTCGACGGGCCCGGCCTCCATCAGCAGACCATGGAGTGGAAGGAGGCCCTCGACAGTCCCGGCGCAAAGAGCATGGAGGTGCTTATAGCCTTCATCTCGTCGATAAAATGGTGGCTGCTGGAACCCGACAGCAAGAACAGATTTCTTGTCGATGGCATGGGCAAGGACATGGGGAGGGCGGTCGCCGCGATGGCCAAGGACGGCTCCTACGCCGTCGTCTACATGCCCAGCAACGAGGCCGTCACCGTCGACCTCGCGCAGCTTTCGGAGACTATCGTCCACGCCCGCTGGCGCGATCCCACCAGCGGGGAATTGACGGATGTCGAAGGTTCCCCTTTCAAGGCGGAGCGCACAACTTTCAAGCCGCCAGAGCTCAACAGCCGCGGCTACCCGGACTGGATTCTGGAACTCACGCCTTAGGGTCCTATGGAGCAAGGCCAACGCCATGCACAAGCTGCGCGCAGTCAGCGAAGGCCAGGTGTGCGCCCAAGACAGCAAGGCGAGGCAGCGGCGTCCGCCAACTGGGGTGTGGATCCGGCTCACGCCGATCGCCGAAAGGATTAGCCGCGCACCACCCGAAAGAGGTAGCGGGCGGCGAGGCTTCGTCCAACGGGCCATCCTGATCGCCTATTGGCGTTCTCCCTCACTGTTTTCAGCCCAAGTAGCCTCTGCGCGATCATATCCGTTGGGGAAAGGTGTGCGATGAAAGTCATGGTAACGGGCCATCAAGGCTATATCGGCTCGGTGATGGTGCCTATGCTGCTCCGCGCGGGGCATTCGGTGACGGGTTACGACAGCGATCTCTACCGGCGCTGCACCTTTGCTTCGGGCGGAGAGCAGGCTTCCGTTCCCTCCATCCAAAAGGACGTCAGGGACGTGCAAGCGCGCGACCTCGAGGGTTTCGATGCCGTCATCCACCTGGCGGCTCTTTCCAACGACCCGCTGTCCGACCTCGATCCGGATATCACCTATGAGATCAACCACAAGGGCAGCGTTCGTTTCGCGAAGGCGGCCAAGGAGGCCGGCGTGTCGCGCTTCCTCTTCGCCTCGTCGTGCAGCAATTACGGCCAGGCGGGCGAGGGGATGGTCGATGAAACGGGCGAGCTGAACCCGGTCACGCCCTACGGCTGGTCCAAGGTGCTTTCGGAGCGGGATATCTCGGAATTGGCCGACAGCAGCTTCTCTCCGACCTATTTCCGGCCGGCCACCGCCTACGGCTTGTCACCCCGGCTCCGCTTCGACATCGTGCTGAACAATCTGGTCGCCTGGGCCGTCACCAAAGGTGTGATCCTCCTGAAGTCGGACGGGACACCGTGGCGACCGATCGTCCACATCGAGGACATTTCCAGGGCGTTCATCGCCGGACTGGAAGCGCCGCGCGAGGTCGTCCATAACGAGGCCTTCAATGTGGGACAGACGGACCACAATTACAGGATCCGCGACATAGCCGAGATTGTCGCCAAAGTCGTGCCGGGCTGCCGGCTTGAATTCGCGTCGGATGCTGGACCCGATAAGCGGTCCTACCGCGTCGACTTCGGCAAGATCGCGCGCTCCCTTCCTGCCTTCAAGCCGCAGTGGGATGCGCGCAAGGGCGCCGAGCAGCTTTACAAGGCCTACGGCAAGTCCAATGTCACTCTCGAGGAATTCGAAGGACCGCGCTTCCAACGTATCGGCCACATCCGGTATCTTCTGGCAAACCGGCTTCTGGATGACCGGATGCGGGTCACCGAACCTTCGCGAATGCTGGAGGCCGCGGCGGGTTAACTGGAATGGAACACATAACCCCGGAGGGACTCGGCCCGCCGCCGTCTTCCATCGACCTCGGCCAGGAAATCTATGACTTAGCCGAACGTCTCTTTCCGATTTGCAGGAGCATCACCGGGGACGGTGTGCGGCAGACGCTGGATATCCTGTCGGGGCACGTCGGCCTGGACCGGCATGAGGTGCCCACCGGCACGCAGGTGTTCGACTGGACTGTTCCAAAGGAATGGAACGTCCGCTCGGCCAGCATCATTGGCCCGGACGGGCAAACGGTCGTGGATTTTGCCGACTCCAACCTGCACGTCGTCAACTACAGCGTACCCTTCAAGGGGATCCTGCCGCTCAACGAGTTGATGTCGCATATCCATACGCTGCCGGACCAGCCGGGAGTGATCCCCTACCGCACCAGCTACTACGCCCCGACATGGGGCTTCTGCGTGGCTTACGACCGTGTCGCCAAAATGCCCGACGGTCTCTACCGGGTGGAGATCGATGCCGAGCTCAAGGATGGCAGCCTCACTTACGGCGAATACCTGCATCGCGGGCAGACCGAACGGGAATTCCTTCTTTCGGCGCACATCTGCCATCCCTCATTGGCCAACGACAACTGTTCGGGCCTCGCCCTGCTGGCAACCCTTGCGAAAAGCATGAAGGCAAGAAAGACACGATACAGCTACCGCTTCCTGTTCGCTCCAGGCACGATCGGGTCGATCACGTGGCTGTCTCGCAACGAGGGCCGGACACATCTCATCGACCATGGTCTGGTGCTGTCATGCGTGGGGGACGCGGGACGCCCTGCATACAAACGCAGCCGTCGTGGCGATGCCGTCATCGATCGTGCCATGGCTCACGTGCTGGGGCGTGAAGCCGGGGCAAAGTTGATGGATTTCTCACCCTACGGCTATGACGAGAGGCAATATTGTTCGCCGGGCTTCAATCTTCCGGTCGGCATGTTCCAGCGGAGCGTCCACGGCACCTTCCCCGAATATCACACCTCGGCGGACAATCTCGACTTCATCAAGCCCGAGTACCTGGAGGATTCCTTCCGCATCCTGGCGGACGTGATCGACATCGTTGAAGGGGATTGGACGCCGTTGAACCTCTGTCCCAAGGGCGAACCACAACTCGGCAAGCGCGGCCTCTACGCCGCCCTGGGCGGGCAGGCGTCTTCGGGAGCAACCTCGATGTCCCTGCTTTGGGTGCTCAATCTCGCCGACGGCCAGCATTCGCTTCTCGCGATGGCGGAGCGCTCGGGTCTGCCGTTCAGGGAACTGGCCGCCGCCGCGAGATTGCTGTCGGATCACGGTCTGCTGGCCGCGGCTTCATAGGGCTCCAGCGGCCGTTCTTTGCTTGAGCAACGGCCACGCCTTATCCCTTTCCGACATCGCCGTCGGCATCAACGGCCAGGCTATCGAAAAGGCAGGGTCGTTGTAGCGCACGCCCGTCGACGCATGGGGTGTATAGAATTGCGATATAAGATACGAGACCTCGGCATCGTCCGTAAGGGTCTGCAGCCCGTGAGCGAAGCCGGCAGGGATGTAGACCTGCCTCATGTTCTGGGGCGTCAGCTCGAAGCCCAGCCAATTGTACCGTGTCGGCGAGTTCGGGCGCAGATCCACCACGACATCGAAAATCGCGCCGCGGACACAGGAGACGAGCTTCACCTCGGCGTACGGGTCGTCCTGGAAATGCAGCCCCCGCAGTGTTCCTTTTTTTACCGAATGTGCGCGGCTGTGTTGGACAAAGCGCGTCGCCAGCCCGCAATCAGCCATCTCCTTTTCACAGAATGTGCGGGTGAAGGAACCGCGATCGTCAACCACCGGTGTCGGCTCGATCAGCCAGACACCCTTCAGCTCCGTTTCGGTAAACCGCATGTCTGCCTAAATCCCTAGTAGCCGGGCTCAGTTAGCCGGGCTAGCACCGCGGTCGGATTGTCGGCACCGCCTGCCTGGGCTGGAAGAGCTACCTAAGCCTTAGGTGGCTTCTCCGATCGCGGTATGCCGGGCCGACCGCATTACCCCGTTCGGAGGTCCTTGCGCAGTCATTGCCCCCGCGGTTTCCCTATAAGGATTAAGGCACCCAACGGATTGGCAAATCGAACTCGCGGGGCGCCCCGTCCTAACCTGCGTTGAAAAGATGCACTCCCTGCGGAGCGCGGCGGGCACAGGTTCATTGTCAGGCCACCGCGTCTCCGTTTTTTCAAACCAGGGCGACAGAGGGGTACGGAATGAATATTCAGGCTGTCGAAATTGCTCGCGACCAGAACACGGCACGCCGCAATGTCAGCTGCAGGCTGTGCGGATCGCGCCTGCGCCACAGTCTGGTCGACCTGGGCATGTCGCCACCTTGCGAGAGCTTCCTGCAGGCCGACCAGCTTGACCAGATGGAACTGTATTATCCACTCAATGTCCTGGTCTGTGAGCGCTGCTACCTGGTGCAGCTCAAGGAGTATGTGAGCCCCGAGACCATTTTCAACGAATATGCCTACTTCTCTTCCTTCTCGACAAGTTGGGTGGCCCACTCGAAAGCTTATTGCGAAGCGATCACGAAGCGACTTGGGCTTGGCGCCGACAGCTTCGCGGTAGAACTCGCAAGCAATGACGGCTACCTGCTGCAGCACTTCCTGCCGCTCGGCGTTCCCGTGCTTGGCATCGAGCCCGCGGCCAACGTTGCGCGCGCGGCGGTCGAGAAGGGCGTGCCCACCCGGGTCGACTTCTTCGGGGTGCGGCTGGCACTTCAGATGGTGGCCGAGGGACTCCGCGCCGATCTGATCATCGGCAACAACGTCCTGGCGCAGGTGCCCGATCTCAACGACTTCGTCGCGGGAATAAAAATCCTGCTCAAACCGGAGGGCGTGGTCACTCTCGAGTTCCCGCACATCGAGCGGCTGATGATGGAGAACCAGTTCGACACCATCTATCACGAGCATTTTTCATATTTCTCACTGCTGACGATCGACCTGATGGCGGCCCGCCACGGGCTGCGGTTGATCGACGTCGAGGAACTGCCCACCCATGGCGGCTCGTTGCGTGTTTATCTCGCCAACGAGGACAGCAGCCGGGCCACGAATGACAGTGTCGCCGAACTCCTCGAGCGCGAAAAAAGGCATGGGCTTACGGAAATGACGACCTACGCCTCTTTCGGCTACAAGGCGCAGCGCGCGAAGCGCGATCTCCTGGCGTTCCTGGTTTCGGTCAAAAACGAGGGCAAGACGATTTGCGGTTACGGCGCGCCTGGCAAGGGCAACACGCTGCTCAACTACTGCGCCATCGGCACCGACTTCCTCGACTTCACGGTGGACCGCAATCCTTACAAGCACGGCCGCTTCACGCCGGGCATGCACATCCCGATCAAGCCCATCGACGCGATCGACGAGGCCAAGCCAGACTACATCCTGATCCTTCCCTGGAACCTGAAGGACGAGATCATTCAGCAGATGCACCATGTCGCCGCCTGGGGCGCGAAATTCGTGGTGCCAATTCCTTTTGTGACAGTGATCGATCTATCGGAGTTACGGAGATGAAAGTCGTCCTTTTCTGCGGCGGCCGCGGGACCCGGATCCGCGACTATTCCGAAAGCATACCAAAGCCGATGATTCCGCTCGGCCACCAGCCGATCCTGCGCCACGTCATGCAGTGGTACAGCGATTACGGGCATGACGATTTCGTGCTGTGCCTGGGCTACAAGGCCAACGTCATCAAGGATTTCTTCCTGAACACCCGGCCACAGACCTTTTCCGATTGCGTGGTTACGCACGGAGGCCAGGACGTGAAGCTGCTGGGTGACACGGTCAAGGACTGGAGCATCACCCTGCTCGATACGGGCATCTGGCGCAACATCGGAGAACGCCTCTGGGCTGCGAAGGATCACGTCAAGAACGAGAAGATGTTTCTGGCCAACTACTCAGATGGCCTGACCAATGTAGACCTCGACGATGTGATCGCGAAGTTCGAGGCCAGCGGCAAGATCGCCTGCTTCCTCGCCGTGCGGGCGCCGCTGACATACCATTTGGCCGACATAGCTGAAGACGGTCGCGTGCGCGAGTTCCGCACGACGGAGACGTCCGAGATCTGGATCAATGGCGGCTACTTCGTATTCCGTCCCGAAATCTTCGACTACATGCGTGACGGCGAGGAACTCGTTATCGAACCTTTCAAGCGATTGATCGATGACAACATGCTGATGGCGTACAAGCACGACGGGTTCTGGCGTTCGATGGACACGCTGCGTGATTGGCAATCGCTCGAAGACATGGTCGAAAAGGGGGACATGCCTTGGAATAGGAGGGTCACCGCGGAGAAAATCAGGCGCAGCATGGTGATGGCTGCATCATGAGGGGACTTGGCCTCGCACGTCGCGGGGAGAAACTCTCGATCCTCTGCCTTGGTGCCCATTCCGACGACATAGAGATCGGTGCGGGAGGTACGATCCTCGGGCTGATCGCGTCGGGGGTCGAACTGGATGTCGATTGGTGCGTGCTGAGCGCCGGCGGCCAGCGGTCTGCCGAAGCCAGGGCTTCGGCCGAGGCCTTTCTCCAGGGATCGCACTCGTCCACAGTCCACGTCGCCGATTTCGAAGACAGCTACTTTCCGACCCATAGTCGATCCATCAAGCAGTGGTTGGTGGATCTAAGATCGCGGGTTCATCCCGACGTGGTGTTGACCCACGCCAGGTTCGACGCCCATCAGGACCACCGGGAGGTCAACCAACTGACCTGGAACGTCTTCCGCGACCATCTGGTACTCGAATACGAGATTCCGAAATGGGACGGTGATCTTTGCCAGCCCAACGCCTACGTGCCGCTTACGGCCGACGTGCTGGAACGCAAGATCGAACTCCTTCACGAGCACTTCGGGACGCAGCGCTCCAAGGACTGGTTCGACCGCGAAACATTCGCCGGCCTTGCCAGGTTGCGCGGGATGGAATGTCGGGCACCCGAGCATTTCGCCGAGGCGTTCACGCTTCGAAAGGTCAAGATTTTTTAGCGGCTTTTCACACATATTTTCGCCGAGAAGAGAATGGTGGATGACCGAATGAAACGGGTGAAAAGGGGGTTGAACTGACCGGACGATCTGTTACTTAAATCGCTACCACTGGGTTAAAAATACAACAGAAGCTGGCCATCGGTCCTATGGCTTACCTTCTGTCTTTTTCTGCCTTCCATTTTGAAATTGAAGGGATTTTTATCAAAATGGGCAATGCAATCATTGCGCCGGGATTCTCTTTCAGCGAAGCTCGCATCGGAACGGTCGAGGGCGGAGAATCCGGGGTTCTGGTGTGGAAATCCGACCAACTGGTCGCCGTCCTTACCCAGATCGACGAGGAAGCCTACTGCACGAAAGGCAAGTGGTTCCTAGAGACAGGCTTCGGCCTGCTGAGCGGGCTGCACAAGAACTTCGATACGATCGAGGAAGCCGTTAAATGGGTAGGGATATACACCTTCCCCGAGCCAGTTCCTGCTGTAGATTGATCGGCGGATTCCGCGGCAGCAAGGCGCCTGTGCAAGCCAGCGATGGCTTCGGCCCGTCCTGTGCCGACCTCGCCTGAAGGGCCTTGACAAGCCCGCACCTTGCTGCTTCCGCAATGGAAGTGAGATCCTGTCCCATCCTCTCATGCGGAAACAATGCGGGATTGCCGCATAAGGGTCCGTCCTTGCTCCAAGAGAACGAGAAAGCAACGCCTTCGTGGCGTCAGGATGTTACCGCGAGCCGGGCTTCGGATTGCCCCATGGTCGCATTGTTCGCGGCTGGAGGGCTCTCTGGAGCGGTCATTTCAGCTCGGCTGTCACCATTGTTATAACGGCGGAAGACAACCTGCGTGGGGCGACCTACCAAGAAACGGCTCGTTCCCGATTCCAGGGCCTGCGCATAGACCGCCAGGGCGCCGTCGACGGCCTCTATCGTCTGCATGACGGCCGCGTCGTCGTGGGTGTAGCTGACGACGAGAGACGGCATGAGCACGCCACGCCTGATCGTCTCCTGCAGGAACAGCGAGCGGTATGCCTGTGACGGCTTGCCGTTTGGGTCGAGCGTGGCATAGGCCAGGCAGCAGGGACGGCCGACAACCTTGAAGTGGCCATCCACCCCATGCCGTCTGGCAGCCTCTGCGATCCCGGCCCTCAGTTTCGTCCCCTGACGGTGCAGGTGTTCGATCACGGACTCGTTCTGGTAAGTCCGCATGGTCGCGATCGCCGCCGCAAGCGCATGGGTCTCGGCGCCATGCGTGGTCGACAGCAGAAACACCCTTGGGCGGTCCGTATGCTCGAGGCCGCCGAGCCGCATGTATTCGCGTTTGCCCGCCAGGGCCGAGACCGAAAACCCATTGCCAAGCGCCTTGCCGAATGTCGACAAGTCCGGCTCTATGCCATAGAGCTTCTGCGCCCCGGACGCATGCCATCTGAACCCGGTGATCATCTCGTCGAGAATGAGCAGTGCGCCCTTTTCCCTGCAGAGACGCTGGACTTCATGCAGGAATCCGTCCACCGGATCGTCGCCGCGGGAAGGTTCGAGGATCAGGGCGGCCAGCTTGCCGGGGTGCCTGTCGAACAAATCCTTTACGCTGGCGATATCGTTGTACCGGAAAGTGACGGTGAGCTTTCGGACCGCCTCCGGAATTCCGGCATTCATCGGTGTGGTCCCGATGAACCAATCGTCTGTCGAAAAGAAGGGATGGTCGGCGCAGCAGGCAACGAGATCGCGACCCGTGTAGGCGCGGGCAAGGCGAACGGCTCCCGAAGTCGCATCCGATCCGTCCTTGCAGAACTTCACCATCTGCGCGCCGATGAGCTCAAGGAACGTCTCGGCGCAGTCGACCTCGATCCTGGCCGGCCGCGTGAAATTGGATCCACCTTGGAGGGCTGCCTCCACGGCTCTGACCACGGTCGGGTAGGCGTGTCCCAGCCCGACGGAACGGTTGCCCATGCCGTATTCGATGTACTCGTTCCCGTCGACGTCCCAGACATGGCATCCCAAACCACGCTCGATGAAGCCCGGTGCGAGGACGGGATACTGGTCTTCGCCTTTTGCGTAGGTGTGGCTACCGCCCGGGATCAGTTCACGACCGCGTTCCTGCAGGCGGACGGATTTGCGAAAACGAAGGCTTTGCTCAGACATGCCGACCACTCCATTCCGGCAGCAAGTCTACATGCTGGGCTCAGGATTTCGCGTTCTCCATAAGGTCAGCGGTTAGCACTTATGGTGGATACACAGGCGGGCACCGACTGATACCGAGCAAATGGAACAGCTTTTCAGGGTGCTACGGAACCAGATCATCGCTAGGGATGCAGGCGTTTCGGAGCACTCCGCAAATGTCCACCTCCGGCACACTGCCGGGAGTTAGGGGCATCCGCGTCGGAGCGCGACCGTATATCTCGGACGGCTCCCGACGCCATTCAAGGCAACGGAAATCCATCGGCCGTCATTGAATGAATCTGTAGTGCGGTACAAATACGACCCGCCAGGGTTCACCCAAGGCGGGTCGTCTTGTTGTTTGCAATCACTCTTCGGCCAGAGCTCCCTCTGCGAAGAGATCATTGACCTTGTAGGCCACTTCCGTGCGGTTGCTGGCCTTCAATTTCTTCATGATGTTTCGGATGTGGACCTTCACGGTGCTTTCGCGCAGGTTCAGCTCGTAGGCGATGATCTTGTTCGCCTTGCCGCGCCGAAGCGCCTGGGCAACCTCTGCCTGCCTGAGCGTGAACATGCCCGTCAAAGGCTGCGTGTCGCGGCTACCTGTACCTATAAGGTGCCGCATGGAAAGGACACTGCTCGCCGGGACGAAGATGCCTCCCGCTGCCGCAAGGTTGATCGCCTCGACACAGACGTCGATCCCGACCGAGGTCGGAATGTAGCCGCGTGCGCCGCATTCGAGAGCCGTCAGTATCTGTCCAAGGTCTTCGGTGTCAGCCAGGATGACCACGGGGACCGACTTGAACTCGGACGAAATATGCCTGATCTCGTCGGCGATGCCATGATCGGTGACCTTCCGGCCGCCAAGGTTGAAGAGTATAGCTGCAAGTGGAGGGGCTGCCCCCTTCTTCATGCGCCATTCTTCGATCGAACCCATGGCGACGACCGCCATGCCGAGTTCGTGATCCTCAAGGGCCGATGCAAGACACTCGCGGTCTAGTGCCCTTCCGTCCAGCATGAGAAGGTATTGCTTGCCTGCCTGCTCGTGGACATTTTCTATTCCGCTAGACGGAACTCCCGATTGATTTGTCGAAGTGTAGTTGTGCAGTCCTACTGTTGAACCCATACTTATACCCACCCTTTCCCCAACGAAAGCCGCTTAGCGGCGCCCAACAAAGCCCCTCATCTCTTGAATTGAAAGTTTGATACCCAACCCATTTTAAAGCTTCAGGCCGTTACCCCAACCTGGAGCCTTGAGCAGTTCTTGGCTGCCGACATGTACAGCAGCTTGGGCAGTCTATGGGCTATCCATAAGCAGTCTCTAACTTAGGTTAATTTTCGGTAAAATTTTTAAGTCTGTGTATGAAACGTACACAGTGGGTCCCGAGCGCTGCGAGACCTTGGATGGGACGGCCCGGCCATTCCCATGGCGCAGCTCCACGCGGCGAACCCGCCGTCGAGCCAGGTCCCAAGAGGTTGATTTGGAACGGCAAGCAGGATCCGCCTGCGGGCAGGCTGACGTGGGAGAAATGAAGTCCTTCACTATATAGCTTTACAGACCCCAAGACGGGGCCTGGTCTCAGGCGTTTCCCTGGGGATTGGCCTCGCTGAGCCACTTCACATCCAGAACCGTCCCGTCAACGTGGATCACGGTTTCGAAGGCCTCTATAAGCCTTTTGGCGGCTTTGCTGGCAATGTGGGACTCGGGATAATTTGCCTCCACTACCCGCGCCCGCTCGTAAACTTCCTTGAGTTTCGTGACCTGCTTGGGACCGAATACGCTCTGTACAACCTGAGTGGTCATACCGCTTCTCCTCCTGGTGCTGGAACTCAAACAACCCGCCCTTTGCCCAGCGCTCCCACAATTTCATCATTAACACAGGATTTTGCAACTGAAAGCAAAAACAAGCCTGCAACCGTACTGTAAGATTACTATTTTCTTTGGTCGAGGCGTTCTTTAGTAGGCGTTCGCGGACCGAGGGTTAGCCGTTTGCAGGAGGCGTAGGCCGGACTGCCATCGCGAAACAAAGAAGCCCACCGACCTGCTGGTCACCCCTCGCTCGAAAACGAAAAGGCACTCCTTTCATATCCTCCGATCTGCCGCCGTGAATTTTACAACGCAGCAGCCGTGACCGGGACATTCAGCTATTCAACCTTTGAGCGTACGCCGGGCGGACGATCACGCTTCGGCACCCACCCGGGGAGGAGCACTTGCACGTCCTGCGGATGCGGGTGTCAGGCTACGTCCTTTGGCTCTCTTGCCCGCGATATCCATCTGCCGAAAGATGGGTGGTCGGACGGCTTCCTGCGTCCGCAGAGTCTAGGGCCAAACCAAGCGGGAGGCTCGATCAACAATGCAGGTCTCTTTGGTCGGGCTGCTGGTGTGCGCGGCGATTTTGGCCGTTGCCCGCTATTCCAGGGGAATGCTGATCATCGGCCTGATCGCGTCCCAGGCGTTTGGTGCGACCGCCATCGTGACGCTAACCTTTCTAGGAGGGTCGTCTCCGCTGATCTACACCATGTTTGCGGCCCTGCTCGTCATGGCCGTGACAGTCAGGCGGCGCATCTGGCTCGACCTTGGAAGTGTGTTCGGGAGCATCCGCCCGGTCTGGGTTCTCACAAGCCTCATGGCTTACGCAATCATCGGGGCATGGCTGTTTCCAAGATTCTTCGCAGGACAGACCGCCGTCTTCGTGCAGTCGAAAACCCGGGGCGCTGTCGTCGAAGCGTCCTTGGCCCCCGTTTCGGCCAACACTTCACAGACGGGCTACTTCATTCTTGGCGGGCTCACCGCCATCGCGCTTTGTGTGCTGCTGCTCCACTCTCAAAGGATCGACCAGGTCCGCCGCGGCTTCTTCTTGTGGTGCGGTCTGCACACGGGCATGGGGCTGGTCGATTTTATCGGCAAGAATGCAGGAGCGGGAGACCTGCTGGCCCCGATCAGAACCGCCAATTACGCACTCATAACCGAAGCGGTCGAGCAAGGATTCGTGCGGATCACGGGACCATTTGCGGAGGCCTCTTCGTTCGCCAGCGTTTCCCTCGCCTGCCTGGCATTCTGCTACACCTACTGGCGAAAGACCAAGTCACGCCTTGCCCAGTGGCTGGCGGGCGTCCTGCTCTTCCTGACCATTCTGTCGACCTCATCGACCGCTTACGTCGGTCTTACTCTCCTGTGCCTTCCGGTCGCCTTCTCGATGTTGGTTTCGGTCCTCAGGGGGCGGGTCGAGCGCGAGGACATAATGGTAACCGCTCTGATGGCGATAGGCGTGGTCGCCATCATGGGCATCAGCCTCTACCATGCCGGAGCCTTGGAGCCTTTCGTCAGGCTGATCAACAGCACCATCATCAACAAAGCGGATTCTGCCTCAGGCCATGAGCGCACCTATTGGAACATGAAGAGCCTGCAGTCCTTCCTGGACACCAGCGGCCTTGGTGTCGGTTTCGGCAGTTCCAGGGCATCGAGCTGGCCGATCGCAGTCCTTTCCCAACTTGGCCTGTTCGGATCGCTGATGATGGCGATCCTGCTCGGCGTCCTGGTCAGCGGATTGGGACGGATGCGGGAATGGGTGGATCCGGAAACCGAAGCGGTCGTGACGAGCGTCAGGAATGCTTCCATCGCCGGCATAATTGCCAGCTCACTGTCGGGTGGCAGCGCCGATCCGGGCATCCTCTTCTTCATCGCACTTGCCGTGGTTTGCGCCACGAAGGTCCATGCTCGGCGCACGTTGACAGCGTTTGAGCGAACCGCCTGGCATCAGACAGCGGCAGAGGCAGCATGAACGGTCTCGCCGTCTGGCACGCTGCAATCATGACGTGGCAACGGCGGCGGCTCCGCTCCACGGGATCGCCTCGTCACCCGAGGAACGGACAGTCCCGCCAGCCTAGTTGGTCTTCAGCTTGCCGACCCGGTTTTCGGCGATCCAGCGGGCGGCCAGCACAAGCGCGCCCATGCTGAAATCCTTGCCATGCCTGGCCACCATCTCTTCCGACAGCTTGGCCAGCCGTTCGAAGAATTCGTCCTTGCTCTCGTCCTCTGCGGTGAGTTCGGTCTGCATGTCATCCTCCTGTTTCATGTGGACTGCGTCCGCTATTTGAACATCTGCGCGGGAAAGGTGACGATCGCGGCGGTGCCGTCGACAGATCCCATCGCCAGGTGTCGTCCGTCACTGGACCAGGCGAGAGCGGTGACAGCGCTGCCCAGGGGTCTGACGAGAAGCTCGCCGCGCGACCCGATCTGGGCGACGATGATGCGGCCGTTGGCGTAGCCCGCCGCAATCAGCATTTTCTCGGGGTGCGCCGCCACCGCTTCGACCAGAACCAGCCCGGCGCGACCCGTCTCCAATGCGCCCGAGGTTTCACCGCCAAATGGCGGGGCGGTCATCGACCAGCCGGCGATCCGGAACGCGCCCGAGGCAAACAGCGCATTTGCCGGCGCGCTCCAGCACACCGTCCGAACGGGCGATGGAAATCCCGCGACGATATCGGCTCGGCCATCGGCCAGGCTGATCAGCGCAAAGCCGCCGGTCTCAAGCCCGCAGGCCAACCAACGCCCGTCGCCGCTCCAGCGGATCGATACCGGGCGCGATGAAAGAGAAATGTCTCGTATCAAGGCAGCGTCGCCTTCGACCGACCAGATCGACAGCCCCTCATCAAGGCCGCAGGCGAGGTGTCTCCCGCCAGGCGAGAACGCAAGGGCGTCGATGGACGATGTCGTGGCATGTTTCAGCTTCACCGCGCCCTGGCCGCTCGACAGGAAGACATCCTTTCCGTTGCTGACGGCCGTCAGCGTCGCCCGGGCGCAGTGATCCATGGCCACGATCGGCCCGTCGATCCTGGCCAGGGGTTCCGCGACTTCACCGCCGGCGGTCAAAGGCAACGCTTCGCCGCTGGCCGCGCCGACCAGAAAGCCGGAATGCGCATGGGCGGCGAGGGGGACGTCGCCATCGCCGAACGCCGCCGTGGCGATCAATGGGACTGGTGGCTTTTCCCGGGGGCGGATCGTCGTCTGGCCGAGATCGTTGCTCACCCTGATCCGCGACTCCGGCGGCTCGTGATCCGCGACCGCGGCAATGGCGACGGTGCCGTCGACGGAGGTGAAGGCGACAGCCGAACCGTCGGCGCTGAAGCGCAGATCGGCGATCGCCGACGGCCGCTGCCAGCCGCGGGCCAGAAGGTCGAACAAGGTCAGGTTCTGCATCGTCTGCTGGTTCATGCCATCTCTCCCGTCAGTTCTCGTTCGCCGTTGCGGCAAGCCGGCGATCAACGTCCTCGATGTCGCCTTCGGCCGCGACGATGCGGTCCTCGCAAGCCGTGCATGCCTGCATGATCACCGCAGCACTTCGCTCTGCCTCATGCAAATCCTGCACCAGTTGCGCGTTGGCGCCGCTTCTGCCGATTTCCAGCTCTAGGCGCAGTACGTCCATTTCGATGCCGGCGCGTTTCTGGTTGAGCCGCATCGCTTCGGCGGTGAGGGCGGAGACTCCGGCGACGAGATCAAGCCGGCGGGCAAGCAGCGCGTCACGCCTGGCAGTATCGGGTCCGCCGGTCATTTCTCGCTCCCCAAAGGCCCGGGTGGCTTTTCGAAAGCCGACAGCAATTTGGGCAATGCGCCGGCCTGTGATTGGAACTGTCTTTCGGCCGTCTCGATGTGGCTCTTGAGCTGGTCCCAGATATCGACGCGGATCATCGATGTCGTGTCGCCGGTCAGCCGCTCGATCTCGTCGACGCGGAACTGGCGTGTCAGCGAAACGCCGGAAAACACGAAGTCGCGCAGCAGGATCGCATGGTTTTCGATGAACAGATGGATCATCGGATGCGTCTCCGTGGTGACGCCGCCGGCGGCAAGCTCGGCCCGGATGAAGTCTTGGAAATGGCTCTGCAGGCGGTGCTGGCTCTCGCCCATGAAACGCATGACAAAGACCAGATCGCGGGGCATCAGCTTGACAAGATCGCCGGTGACGCCGTCGGCATGGCTGGACATCGGTCGAGGCGGCCCGCTCCTGTCCTTATCGTTCGGCATGGTCTCTCTCCAGCGCCAGGCCCGCACATGGGCCGTTGGCATCAAATAGTAGAGAAAGACGAAGAATTAAATAGTGACCTGAGATTTTTGGTATTTGTTGCAGCTGCTAACTAGATATATTGCAGTTGCGAATATATGATTAATATTACAGTCGTAAGTTACATCTGTAAAATAACGTTACAGTTTGCCGTCCGCTCATACGCCGAAAAGATGGCGATCTTGTTTTAGGCGCTGGCCGCCGACCTCGTTTTCAAACTGGCACGACGCTTGCTTTGATTATTTTCACAAGAAGCCCATCGCGCTTGGCGCGGTGCCAAAAGAACGAAGGAACGGAGGAAGCAGCGTTTCGATACGCCCATCGCACATGCGGTTGGCGTCGCGGGTCTCTGCCAAAACGCCTCGAAAACCTTTGCCGCGATCCACTTGAATGGCCGGACCATGAGTCGCGCCTGAATGCGCAACCCTTTGTCATGCCGTTCGCACTCTCACTGGCGGTGCTTTGTGCCGCTTCATGCCGGGGTCAAGGGACCCACGGCCCAAACCTGGTGGAGGCTTATGACCATGACGTCTCTGACGCTCAACAAGATTACCTCGCAACGCGGAATTTCCGTCGGCGAGGCGACCAAGAAGATTGCCGATCTCGGCTGGAATCCTTCCTACGTACAGGAAGCGATGACATTTCCGACCGACTACAAGATTAACAAGACGCCGCGCGATCCGATGAAGCAGGTCCTGCGGTCCTACTTCCCGATGCAGGAAGAGAAGGACAACCGCGTCTATGGCGCGCTCGATGCGGCATTGCGCGGCGACATGTTCCGCAACGTCGAACCGCGCTGGGTCGAGTGGATGAAGCTCTTCCTTGCCATCATTCCGTTCCCGGAAATCTCCGCCGCCCGCTCGATGGCGATGGTCGCCCGTATCGCACCCGGCGAGGAACTCCGAACCGGTTTCACCATGCAGATGATCGACGAGTTCCGTCACTCGACCATCCAGATGAACCTGAAGAAATGGTACATGGAGAACTACATCGATCCGGCTGGCTTCGACATCACCGAGGAAGCTTTCGGAAAGTGCTATGCCACCACCATCGGCCGCCAGTTCGCCGAAGGCTTCATCACCGGCGACACGATGACCGCCGCCTGCATGTACCTGACCGTGGTGGCCGAAACCGCCTTCACCAACACGCTGTTCGTTGCCATGCCTTCGGAGGCCGCCCGCAACGGTGACTATGCGCTTCCGACCGTCTTCCTGTCGGTGCAATCGGACGAGAGCCGGCATATCGGCAACGGCCACTCACTCTTGATGGCGGCGCTCAAGGAACCGGAAAACCACCTGCTGCTCGAGCGCGACCTGCGCTACGCCTTCTGGCAGAACCACGCGATCGTCGATGCCGCCATCGGCACCTTCATCGAATACGGCACCACCAACCGCGACAAGAACAAGGAGTCTTACGCGGAAATGTGGCACCGCTGGATCTATGAGGACTACTACCGCACCTACATGCTGCCGCTCGAGAAATACGGCATCAAGGTCCATCACGACGACGTCCAGGCCGCTTGGGAACGCATCACCAAGAAGAACTACGTCCACAAGGTCGGACAGTTCTTCGCGGTTGGCTGGCCGGTCAATTTCTGGCGCATCGAAGCCCAGACCGACAAGGACTTCGAGTGGTTCGAGCACAAATATCCCGGCTGGTACGCCGAGTTCGGCGACTTCTGGAAATGGTACGCCAAGCTCAGCCACAAGGGCGAGAAGGTGCTGCTGTTTAACAGCGACGTCGGCTACGTCTATCCGCACCGCTGCTGGTCCTGCCTCGTTCCCTGCCTGATCCGCGAGGACATGGTGGTCGGCGAGATCAACGGCGAACTCTACACCTTCGCCCACGAGCTCGATCGCTGGACCGCCACGGTCGCCTTCGCCGACGAGTATCAGGGCCGTCCGACACCCGCGATGGGCCGCTTCAGCGGCAAGCGCGAGTGGGAGACGCTCTATGACGGCTGGGATCTGGCCGATGCCATCAAGGACCTGAACTTCGTCCGCTCCGACGGCAAGACGCTGGTTCCGCAGCCGCATCTGCGCTTCGACGACAAGGAGATGTGGACGCTCGACGATGTGCGCGGCAACACGCTCGGGTCGCCGCTCAACGCGTTGCGTGCCATGTCGCCCGCGGACCGTGAGAAGCACCTGGCGGAATACCGGGCCGGCTTCACGATCAATCCCTGCAACTGATCAGGCCAAAGGGGGGGGCGGGTTCGTCCCGCCCCTACCTTTCACTGGAGGTCCGTATGTCGGAAACCCACACGGTCAGGCTCAGCCCAGTCGACGTCGAATTCGAGGTCGAGAATGGCGAGACGGTGCTCAACGCCGCATTCCGCCAGGGCATCGCCCTGCCGCACGGCTGCAAGGAAGGGCAATGCTCGGCCTGCAAAAGCGTGTTGCTCGAAGGCGAGGTCGACATGCTGAAATACTCGACCTTCGCACTGAACGAGATGGAGAAGGAGAGCGGGCACGTCCTGTTGTGCCGTTGCATCGCCTACTCCGACCTGGAAGTCGAGCTTCTCAACTACGACGAGGAGATTCTGGCGAAAGCGATCGCCGTGAAAACGTACAAGGGCCGGATTGCTCGCATCGAGCAGCTGACCCACGACATTCGCGGCATCGAAATCGAACTCGGCTCCCCGATGAAGTTTTGGGCGGGGCAATATGTCGACATCACGGTTACCACGCAAAAAGGGGAGACGATTACGCGCTCGTTCTCCATGGCAAATACGCCGGACCAAACCCAAAAACTCTCCTTCATCATCAAAAAATACCCTGAGGGAAAGTTTTCGGGAGAACTCGATTCCGGAGGCATTAGGGCCGGAGCCGAAGTCACCGTCGTCGGACCCTACGGAACCTGTTTCCGCCGCGACGAACGGCAAGGACCCCTGATCCTGGTCGGCGCCGGATCGGGCATGTCGCCGATCTGGTCGATCCTCAACGACCACCTGAAGAGCGGCGAGAAGCGTCCGGTCTATTTCTTCTACGGCGCCCGCACCCGCAACGACCTGTTCTATCTCGACAGGATCGCCGAGCTGGTCGGCAATCATTCCGACGTCACCTTCATTCCCGTGCTGTCGCACGCGAGTGACGACGCCGAATGGCAGGGCGAACGCGGCTTCGTGCACCAGAGCGTCGACGCCAAGCTCAAGCAACTGGCGGTCGACGGGCAGGGCGATGTCCATGCCTGTGGGCCGCCGCCAATGATCGATGCGCTGCAGCCGGTCCTGTTCATGAACGGGTTCGAAACGGAGCGGATCTTCTTCGACAAGTTCACCACATCGGCAGGTGCAACGCCGGCCCATTGAGGGCGGCCGTGCCAAGCCAACCACAACTGCAACAAGGGAGAGAGACTATGCCTGCAACCTCGAGTTCAGTCGGATCCGGAGCCGCCGGCGCGGCGATCTTCGCCGATTCAGATAGCCGGAAATACCGGTATTTCGACCCGAAAGGCCAGCGCGCCACCCACTACGAGGACATGACGGTCGACGTTCAGCCCGATCCGGAGCGCTACCTGATCCAGGACTGGATCATCTCCTTCGCCGACGGCAAGGGCGCCTATGTCAAGCAGAACACCGCCGCGCAGAGTTCCAACTGGCATGCCTTCCGCGCCCCCGACCAGGAATGGGAGCGCACGCACTACCAGCGCCAGTCGAAGATCGAGACGATGGTGCAGAGCGTCATCAACAATGCCCGCAAATCGGGCGCGCCGAAGACCTTCGACAAGGCGTGGGTCAAGATCCTGCAGACGCAGCTCGGCGCCTGGAAACACGCCGAATTCGGGCTCGGCACCTCGCTGATGCAGGCGCAGCGCTACGGCTACACCCAGATGATCAACAACGCGACGCTGACCAACTCGTCCTACAAGCTCAGGCTTGCCCAGGACATCACGCTCTACCTTGCCGAGATCGGCATGGACCTTCCCGGCTGGGACGACGAACTCGGCAAGAAGGCCTGGCTCGAGGACAAGAACTGGCAAGGCACGCGCGAAGCGGTCGAAACCATCATGGGCGCGACCGACTATCTCGAACAGTATTTCGCCATCAACATCGTCTTCGAGCCGCTGGTGGGCGAAGTGTTCCGCTCCGGCTTCCTGATGCAGATCGCCGCCGCCAACCACGACTTCATCACGCCGGCGGTGATTTCGGCCGCCGAGGCCGACTACGAGCGCAACCTCGCCAACACGATCGACCTCATCCACATGCTCGCCCATGACGAGAAGCATGGCGCGGCGAACAAGAAGCTCTTCCAGGGCTGGGTCAAGAAACACGGCGCGCTCGCCGACAAGGCAGCCACCGGCCTGCAGCCGATCTGGTCGATGCCGCATTCCAAGCCGGTTGCGTTCGCGGATGTCCGCGCCAAATCCGAGGAGCGGATTGGCCAGATCCTCGGCGAACTCGGCCTCAAGCGCTGAAACAGGAGAATTTGTCATGTCACTAGCAGCACGCGACGCAACCCATTCCAACATCTTCAAGTCGATGAAGGACATCACCTTCGAGCAGACGATTTCGCATCAGTGCGGCGTCACCATGAACGACTCGGTCGAGGCTCGCGCCATCGCCGAATTCATGGGCCAGAAGCCGGGGGTGACCATCACCTACCAGCCGGCGCTGATCCGCATCGACGGCGACGGCAAGCTGATCTTCAAGATGGACGCGATCGGCGAATATCTCGGCCGCGAGATTTCGGCCGAGACCTTCGAGGTCAACACCTCCACCCACTACGGCCGCATGGTTCGCGTCGACGACAACACCGTGATCCTGTTCGGCAACATGGACGAGATGTTCGAATACATCGAATAGCCGCTACGAAAATCCGGCGCGCCGCGCGAGTGCGGCGCGCCGAACCGATCAACGCGATTGCTGCGGAGGCAACAATGTACAGGACACCGGAAGGCAAGGACATTTTCGTGGTCGACGGCCACACTCATTTCTGGGACGGCAGCCCGGAGAACCAGAAGAATATCCACGGCAAGCAGTTCATCGAGTGCTTCTATGCCTATCACACGGGCCTGAGCCCGAAGGACCAGCTGTGGGAGAAGAGCAAGTTCGAGAAGTACAGCGCTGACGATCTCTATCGCGACCTGTTCATCGACGGTCCCGACGATGTGGCGATCGTCCAGTCGACCTATCTCAAGGACTTCTACAAGAACGGCTTCAACACGATCGAGCGCAACGCCGAGGTGGCCAAGCGCTATCCCGAGCGTTTCATAGTCAACGGCGCCTTCGATCCGCGCGACGGCGAGAAGGCGCTTGAATACATCCACTTCCTCAAGGAGACCTACAACGTCAAGGGCGTGAAGATGTACACGGCCGAATGGAACGGCGCTTCCAAGGGCTGGAAGCTCACCGATCCCGATGCCTACAAATGCTTCGAACTCTGCGACAAGCTCGGCATCAAGAACATCCACGTCCATAAGGGCCCGACGATCATCCCGCTCTCGAAGGACGCCTTCGACGTCCATGACGTCGACCACGCGGCGACGGATTTCCAGAACCTCAACTGGATTGTCGAGCATTGCGGCCTGCCGCGCCTCGACGATTTCTGCTGGATCGCGACGCAGGAAACCAACGTCTATGGCGGCTTGGCGGTTGCGTTGCCGTTCATCCATGCGCGCCCGCGCTATTTCGGCGAAGTCATTGCCGAGCTCTTGTTCTGGCTCGGGCCGGAGAAGATCCTGTTCGGTTCCGACTACGCGATCTGGACCCCGCGCTGGCTGGTCGACAAATTCTGGGCCTATCAGATCCCGCAGGACATCGCCGCCGAACGGGGCGTGCAGCTGACCGACGAGATCAAGGAGAAGATCCTCGGCCTCAACGCCGCGCGTCTTTACAACATCGACGTCGAAGCCAAGAAGAAGGCGCTGGCCAGCACGCCCTTCAGCATCGCTGCGGAGTAGGGGCCATGGCAACCGCCAGCGTTTCCGGCAGCCGCGAGAAGGAACTCTGGCGGCGCCTTGACGAAGTTAACGACCCGGAACTCGACGAAGCCATCACCGAGATGGGCTTCGTCGAGCGGGCAGAGGTGATGGGCGACGGCAGCGCCGAGGTCGACTTCCGCCTGCCGACCTACTGGTGTTCGCCCAACTTCGCGTTCCTGATGCTGGACGGCGTCCGCAAGGCGCTCGACCAGCTCTCCTGGGGGCCTTCCTATCGCGTCAAGCTGCACGACCACATGTTCGCGGAGGAGGTCAATCGCGGCATGGAAGCCGGCAAGACATTCGGCGACATCTTTGCCGTGCTTGCCGAGGACCAGGATCTCGGCGCCTTGCGCGAGACCTTCGGGATGAAGGCCTTCAAGCGGCGCCAGGAGGCGGTTTTGCGCGGCCTGCGGCTGCACGGCCTGACCGATCGGGAAATCCTCGGCATGGACCTGCCGGCATACGACGTCGCGCGGTTCGAGCCGGGCGAGGCGGCCAAGCAGAAGCCGAGATACAGGGCGGCCCTGCTCGAGCGGTTTCCCGATCGCCGGGCGGACGATCCCGTCTTCGTGACCTGGGAAGGGCAGCCCATACCGCCTGGCGCACTCGGTGCCCACCTCGACGAGCTGCGCGGTGTGCGCATCAACATGGAGTTCAACGGCGCGCTGTGCCGGGGGCTCAAGCAGACCAGATACAAGGAGCTGGATGTGGTCGACGGCGAACCGACGCTGGTTGATTTCATTCTGGATCGCGTGCCGGCCAGGACCGCACCGACCGCCTGAAGCAGAGCTGACAGCAACGGCCTCCCTTGCACGAGGCCCCTAACCAACAACCCGCCCGTAAGGCGGAAGGAGGAATCATGCCCAAGATAATGCTTCACAATTCCGAGGCCCGCCGTGCTCTCGCCCGTGGCGTCTTCCGGCTCGCCGCCGCCGTCGAGCCGACGCTCGGCCCCAAAGGCATGAACGCCATGATCGACCGGCCGATCGGCACGCCGATGGTGACCCGCGACGGTGTCAGCATCGCCTCCGAGATCGAACTGCACGACCGTTTCGAGAACATGGGGGCGCAGGTCGTCCGCGAAGTGTCGATGCAGACCAACGAGATCGCCGGCGACGGCACCACGACGGCCATCGTTCTGGCCAATGCACTGATCCAGGGCGGCGTCGAGGCGAATGAGCGCGGGGTGAAATCGGTCGATCTGTGCAAGGGTATCGACCTTGCCGTGGCGGCGGTGGTGGCGGCGCTCAAGGCTTCCGCCAAACCCGCCAAGGGCAACGGCATCCTGGCCTCGGTCGCCAACATCGCGGCGACCAATACCAAGCTTGGCGCGCTGGTGGCGGAAGCCCATCAGCGGGTGGGCGCCGAAGGCGTCATTACCACCGATTTCAGCGTCACCACCGAGACCACGCTCGATGTCGTCGAGGGCATGTCCTTCGAACGCGGCTACCTCTCGCATCACATGGTGACCGACCAGGAGAAGATGGAGGCGGTGCTAGAACGGCCCTACATCCTGATGACCGACCTCAAGATCAAGGAGCCCGGGCAGCTCGATGCGGTGCGCCGCATTGCCGACGCGGATGGCCGGCCGCTGCTGGTCGTGTCCGAGGAAATGTCGCCGGAAGTGGTGGTGACGCTGCTCGGCAAGCAGGGACCGGGACGGTACCTGGTCGTCCATCCGCCGGAATATGGCCACTGGCGCAAGGCGATGATGGAGGATCTGGCCATCATCACCGGCGGCAGGGTGATAGCCCGCGATCTCGGCGGCCGGCTCGAGGACGTCACCGCCGAGGATCTCGGGACGGCCGATCGGGTGAAGACCAGTTCGTCCTACACCTCGATCATTCGCGGCGGCGGCGACCCCGGCGCAATTGCTTCGCGCCGCGCCCAGGTGCAGCGTCAGTATGAAGCCTCCCAGCCCAACATCGACCAGGACAAGCTGCGCGAACGCCTGGCCAAGCTCTCCGGCGGCACCGCGATCCTTTACGCCGGCGGTGTCACGCCGGTCGAGCAGAAGCGGACCATCCAGCTGATCGAGGATTCCTTGAATGCGGTGCGCGCCGCGTCCGAGGAGGGCGTCGTCGCCGGCGGTGGTTCGGCGCTCGCGCAGATCGCGCCGTTGCTCGACAAGGTCGCGATCGGCGTCGATGGCGATGTCGCCGAGGGCGTGCGCCTGGTGCGCTCGGTCCTGTCGCGGCCGCTGTGGCGCATCGCCGCCAATGCCGGCGCCGATCCCGAAGCGGTGGTGGTCGAGGTCACCCGCATCAATGGCGGCTATGGCTACAACGCCTCGACCGGCGCGTATCAGAACATGTTCGAGGCAGGCATCATCGATCCGGTCCGCGTCACCTACACCGCGCTCGCCAACGCTGCTTCCGTGGCGACGCTGATCCTGACCACCGAAACGCTGATTGGCGATCTCGCCGAGGATGAGGATCCGACGGCCGGACCGGCGCGTGGCGGCGGCTCGGAAAAACTCGGCCGCGCCTGAAGCAACATTGCAACGCAACGATTTCGACGTTGAAAGGACACGACGATGAAAGCTGCCAGACTCTACGAATACGACCCGAAGATGAATGTTCGGCTCAAGATCGAGGAGGTCAAAGCGCCGACGATCACCGCGCCCGACGAGGTGATCGTGCGGGTCGGCGCCGCGGGCCTTTGCCGCACCGATTTGCACATCATCGAAGGGGTGTGGAAGCCAACGATGGACCCTGAAGGCACGCTGTTGCCCTATATCATGGGTCACGAAAATGCCGGCTGGGTCGAGGAGGTCGGCAGCGGCGTCCGATCGGTCAAGCGCGGCGACGCGGTGATCTGCCACCCCTTCCGCTCATGCGGCATCTGCCTCAACTGCCGCCATGGCGAGGACATGTACTGCGACAACGGCCAGTTCCCCGGCCTTGGCATGAATGGTGGCTTCGCCGAATATTTCATCACCAGCGAACGCTCGCTGATCAAGCTGAATGCCAACATCACGCCGATTGAGGTGGCGCCGCTGGCCGATGCCGGCATCACCGCCTACCGCGCCGCCAAGCGCGCCGCAAAACTGCTGCGGCCGGGGAGTTACTGCGTGCTCCTCGGCATAGGCGGGCTTGGCCATATCGCTCTGCAATCGCTGCACGCGATTTCGGGTTGCCGCATCATCGCCGTCGATCGCGAACCTGCAGCGCGGGTGCTGGCCAAGGACCTTGGCGCCGACTTCGTCCTCGATGGCGGCCCAAACATTGTCGAGGAAGTCAGCCAGATCACCGGCGGCGGCGCGCATGTGGTGATCGATTTCGTCGGTGAACTCGGTGTCGAGAACATCTGCTGGAAGATGGTGCGCAAGGGCGGGCAACTGTTCGTCGTCGGCTATGGCGGCAACATCAACGTACCGACCGCGCATCTCGTCATCGAGGAGATCAACATCGGCGGCAGCCTGGTCGGCAATTTCACCGAGCTTGTCGAACTGATGGAGCTCAACGCCGACGGCAAGGTGAAAATGCACTACACCGAATACAATCTCGCCAGCATCAACACAGCGCTCGACGATTTCAAGAACCGCCGATTCACCGGCCGTGGTGTCATCGTTCCCTGAAGGCGATTTCGGTCGCCGAACTTTCCCCGACCCGCGGCGCGAATGCCGCGGGTTTTTTGCCGATGATTGGATCTAGTGCATGTCGCCCAAAAGTGACCCGCGACGCGCTTTAGAGGAAACCGCGCCGGATGCCGTATTGGCCGAGTTTGCGATAAAGCGTCGGCCGTGAAATGCCGAGCCTCAGCGCGACCTTGCTGAGATTGCCGCCCTCCGAGACAAGCGCATTCTTGATCGCCTGGCGTTCTCCATCCTCGAATGTACACACGGGTGCTTCGAGCATGGTCGTGGGATGGTCGCTGTGCATGACCATTGCGTTGCGGTTGCCCGCACTGATTTCTTCGGGAAGGTCCTGGAGTCCGATCGTGCCGTCGCGCGCCAGTATGTGCAGGCGCTCGACCATGTTCTTCAATTCGCGCACATTTCCCGGCCAGCGATAGGCCAGCAGCGCGTCGAGTGCTTCATTTGAAAACTCCAGGGGATCAGTGCCCGCCAGTTTTGCGATCTGGCGATTGAAATGCTCGACCAGCAAGAGCACGTCGTCGCCGCGCTCACGCAGGGCGGGCACATGAATCGAGACCGCGCCGATGCGGTAATAGAGATCGCTGCGGAAGCGTCCGGCCGCGACTTCCTGCTTGAGATCGCGATTGGTCGAGGCGACCAGTCGCACGTCCACCGGCCGGCCCCTCGAGTCGCCGATGCGGTGAACCACGCGCTCCTCAAGGACACGCAACAGGAAGGGCTGGATTTCGAGCGGCAACTCGCCGATTTCGTCAAGGCTGAGCACACCGCCATTGGCGAGTTCGAAGATGCCCGGCTTGCCGTCCCGCGAAGCTCCGGTAAAGGCTCCGCCCACGTGACCGAACAATTCGCTGCCGAACAGCTCCTTGGTGATTGCGCCACAGTTCATGGCGATGAACGGGTCGTTTTCGGTGCGCCGGCTGCCGGCATGGACAAGCCGCGCAAACAGCTCTTTGCCTACACCGGTTTCGCCTTCTATCAACAGCGAGGTGACACCGTTCGATCCGGCCACCCGGGAAGCGACATCGACGGCGGCCAGCAATTTTTCGCTTTCGCCGATGATCATCGCCGCGGCTGCCCGCAGGTGTTTGTCCCCCTCCCGACGCATCACCGTCATGCTCGAGACGGCCGGTACGGAGGGAAACACCAGAGCCGCGCCACGAAGGTCGCCATCCAGCTTCAGCGGCGTGACATGGCAGGATCGCAGGTGCGCCGGCAGCGCGTTGGCAAGATCGGTCTCCGAGCCGGAGGCCGGCAGGTTCATGAGCCAACGTCCGCGGCCCGGCTCCATTGGGCCGTCCATCATCTCCGTCGCGTCACCGTTGGGCACGTTGTTGCAGAAGATCGCGCGGCCACGATGATCGACGATCACCAACCCGTCTTTCCGGCGGTAGCTGGGTGCCGAGGAAATAAACGCCTCGAGCAGGCGCGTGCGCTGCTCCTGTTGCTGTTCGGCGAGAGCCTTTTCGATTTGCCTGGCGGTGGCGGCGACGAGCGCCGTGTTATGCGGCCGGAAGATCGGCGAATAGCCCGACAGGTCGACAACGCCGATGATCTTGCCGTCCAGCGGATCGCGGATCGGCGCGCCGGCGCAGGTCCAGGATTTGATGCCGGCACAGAAATGTTCGGCCGCGTGAACGAAAATCGGTTCGCCGGTCCACAGCGCGGTCCCAATGCCGTTGGTTCCAACGGCATCCTCGTTCCATTTGCCGCCGACTGCCAGATGGATGTCCATGCCGTCATGCAGTGTCTTCTTGTCGCCGATGGCGTCGATCAGCACGCCATCGCTGTCGGCAAGCACCAGCATCGCTCCCGTTCCGTCAAGCAACTGGCCAAGCGACGCGAATGACCGCCTCGCCGCCGAGAGCAGTTCGGCATTGGCGCGGGTCAGATATTCGATCTCGTTCCGATCGCTGTTCAGCGGCGCTTCGATGCCCTGCGCATTGATGCCGCCGGTGGCGCTGCGGTACCAGGAATCGTGGATCAGCGAGCGGACGTGGACCGGATCGCGGGCGCATGTCGGCTCGTCGGAAAGAAAACTCTCCCAGGCGCGCATGGTGGCGCGCTCGTCATAGTCGATGTTGTCCAGGATCAATTGTCCGGTGGCCATTGAAGCGCGCGCCGGAAGTGCATCGGTCTTCATCTGATCGGGGCCGTTCGCGTGTCTCATTCAGCCATCACAGTACCTTTGAGGTATGCCATTTCTGTATGCTGTCGCGGATTGGACGTGCAGGGGACGCCCGAACGCCGGTCGTCAGTCGATGCCGAGTTTGGCACCGATGTCGGCGGCAAGCTGGTCTTCGGTGTAGGTCGCGGTGAGCCGGGATCCATCGAGCTCGGCTAGGACCTGGGCGATGGTTTCGTCGACGGGCGAGAAAAAGCCGTTCTGCTTCGTTGCCAGGACGAAGATCTGGTCTCCGTCCCGGTTGCGGATGTCGCCGATATGATGAAGCTGGCGGCCGGTGTTCTGATCCTTGGAGATCACGCGGCCGTTCATGGTGACACGGATGGACGGGCTCGCTTCGGAGGCGGTTGCCGCGCTGCCGCCGACATGGATGATCAGGCCTTCCGCCTTGGGTTGCTGGCGTGGCTGCCTGGAAGCTGAATAGCCGCCGCCGCTGATCTGGTCGGCAAGGCGAACGATGGTCGAGCGGTTCTGCTCGATCAGCCTTTTGACCTGGACGTCCTCGCGCCGCGGGCCATCCCGCTTGGAGATGATCTCAACCATGAATCCTCCCAGATTCGCTCGGGCTTGGCCGAGGGTACGGCTCACTTCTTGTTCTTTTGAGGTGAGCCTACACCGCCTCGGTGAGGTTCGCCATCGATAACATATAGCACCAGAGTTCCGGTCGCTGGTAGCAGGTGGCTGCTACACATTTGGAAGCGGACGACAAACGATAGATGACTTCAGGGTCGCCTGTGGGAGAGTCCGTGCGGCCGCACTGATCGATGTTGGCTGCCGATCCCTCAGGTGGGTACGAGCCCATAGGCAAGGCCCATCTTCGTCCTTGCCATGGTGGTTGATGACGCGTCCACCAGAAGGCGTTTGCCCCAGCTCTCGTCCCGATCGATTTGAAAGCCGACGTCGCGCAACATGGCAAACAGGCATTCCCTGTTGGGGACCCAGAAATTGGTGATGTCGCCGGCAAGTGTCCCTGCTTCGTAGTACTGCGCGACCGCGACGCCGGGCATCAGCTCCGGTTCGAACTGCGTTTCAACAAGCAGGCGGCTCCGACAAAGCTGCGCAACGATGTTCAGCGCGCGCATCATGTCGGGCAGATGGTAAAGAACACCCAGAAACAGCACGATATCGAACTCACCAATATCGGAGCCGGGGATGTCGTACAGGTTCATCTGCCTGTAATCGAATTCCAAACCGGTAAGTTGCTCCATGGCTTCGAATCCATGGCCATTCTTGGCCCGATAATCGACCACCGTTACCTGTGCTCCGCGGCGAGCCATGTTCATCGAAAAAAAGCCGTCCGACGGGCCTATGTCCAACACCTGCAGGCCGGTCATATCTTTAGGCAATCGCAGTTTTTCGAGCAGGAACTGGGGATCGTAGGAGCCCGGCGTGACCACGCCGGGGTACACTTCAAATTTGTGGTGCCAATGCGGCACCTTTGAAACGATCGCCCGGGCTCTGTCTTGGTCACCGGAGGTCACTGGTGCTCTGGAGTGCATCTCTCTAATCTCCAATCCAAGTCCTGCTTCTATCAGGAGACAAAAATTTGCCCCGAACATCACATGCCGGTTATGTGCGCCAGGCGGCGACTATGCATGCGGGGTCCATCGTTGCCAACAGTTCAACTGATGTCCCCGACGGCAATCGGGAGCACATGGCGCCGTCCCTCCGTAGGGTTCGATCGCCTTTAGGTGCCGGACGCGTATCCTTGGAACTCTTATGACCAGCAGAACCGCCATAGTTGTCGTCGGGATGCACCGCAGCGGCACATCCGCGCTGGCGCGCATGCTCAGCCTTCTCGGTGCCTCCCTGCCGCGCAACCTCAATCCAGCGGGACTGGGCAACGAGATCGGCCATTGGGAGCCGGAAGCCGCCGTGCGCCTCAACGACCAGATCCTGGACCTGGCGGAATCGCCCGTAAACGATGTCCAGGGACCGTACGGCGAATGGCTGCAACGGCCCGCGGCACAAGCCTTCATCGACAGGTTGAAAGATCTGATCGTCGATGAATATGGCGACGACCCGCTCTTCGTGCTGAAGGATCCGCGGATCTCGCTGCTGTTTCCCTTGTGGCGCGCCGCCCTGGCCAAACTGGGAATACGGTGCGTCGCGGTCGTCATCTCGCGCAATCCAATGGAAGTCGCGCTTTCGCTGGTGAAGCGACAGAGCCTGGCGGGTGACTGGCAATCCTGGCCTCTGGATCGGGGGGGCCTGCTGTGGTTGCGGTACAATCTGGCCGCCGAAGAACACACGCGCGACCTCGACAGGGCGTTCTGCGACTATTCGACGTTGCTGGACGACTGGAGCTCGGTCGCCCGCCGCCTCGGCGATGAACTCGAGATCGCGTGGCCGAAATCCATCCCGGATGCCGCTGCCGAGATCGACGGCTTTCTGTCGCGGGAGCTGCGGCACCATCAAGAACCGGAGGATCTGGATTGCCGTCAGGGCGTGTGGTCTGCATGGATCGCGCCGATCTTTTCCGAACTGCGTGGCGCTGCCGAAGGCCGCGAGCCTGATCCGGCCGTTTTCGGCGCGGTGAAGCAGTCATTCGACGATGTCTATGCCGGCATTCAGCATCCGCCTGCGCCGCCGCGATCGTCAGGCCGCCTACGCGTCATGCGTCGGGGCGCGGGCCAGCGAAAAATATGCCTTGTCGGCGACCTGTTTTGGAAGCCTGTCCAGGGTGACGGAGCGGCGAGAGCCGCGGTTGACGCTGCCATAGCCGCCGGCGTCGACGTTTCCATCGTCGACATCGGCGCGTTCACCGAGGCAGACGAGAATGCCTTCGCGGCCTTTGCCGAAAGCCATTCCTTCGACATCGAATATCTCGACGCAGACGGCCCGCTGGCCCAGCCGTCCTTTCTGGCTTCAACGATCCAGTTGTTGAAACACCTCCGCGCCAAGCATTTCGACGCCATTCTTTTTCAGGACCGGGATGGCCTTGGCCATGCCAGCGCCGTGGCGAAGCAGACCGGACTGACTTTCGACGATGCGTCCCTGGCCGTTGTGGCCGTGGGAAGCGCCGACTGGATCAGGCAGCAGGAAGGCGAATTTCCATCAAGCCTGGTGACGATTGGCATCGAGCATCTGGAAAAAATCGAACTCGAGCGAAGCACCGCCCAGGCGATCATCGCCGCCAACAGCAATGCCGTGAAGGGCGAGGTCGGTCGATATGTACACAGCTTGCAGGTCGCCCTGGAAGAGCGATCGAAAGATGCCAGGGAGGCAGCGCGTTACGCGAACTCCCTGGAAGACACATTGGCCCAGTTGCGGAAGGCGAACGAGGCCGCGGCCGAATACGCCAGAAGCCTCGAACAGTCCCGGGCCCAGGCCGAGGAGACCGCCAGCGGCGATGCCCTGAAGGGCGAGGTTGGCCGATATGTGCACAGCTTGCAGGTCGCCCTGGAAGAGCGGTCGAAAAATGCCGAGGAGGCGACGCGTTACGCGAGATCCCTGGAAGCGACGGTGGCTCAGCTGCGGGAGGCGAATGACGCCACGACCGAATACGCCAGAAGCCTAGAACAGTCGCGGGCTCAGACCGAGGAGGCGGCGCGTTACACGAGCTCCTTGGAAGACACAGTGGCCGAGTTGCGGCAGGCGAACAAAGCCGCGACCGAATACGCGAGAAGCCTCGAACAGTCGCGGGCTGAGACCCAGGAATATGCCACGACCCTTGCGGCAGAACTGGAGAAAATCAACTCGGCTGCCGAAAGCGGACGGTGAAGAGCTCAGCGTTTGCGGCGCATCTCTTGGTGCGCCGCCGTCGGTGGTTCAAGAAAAGAGCCGGAAGCGGGCGAGATACCAGATTGCCTTGACGCCATCGCGCCATCCGATTTTCTTGCCTTCCTCGTAGGTGCGGCCGAAATAGCTGATGCCGATCTCGTAGATCCGCCAGCGGCCGGCAAGCGCGATCTGGGCGCTGAGCTGAATTTCACAACCAAAGTCGTTGCAGGTCAGACGCAGCCGGCTCATGACGTCTCGCGTGAACATCTTGTAGCAGCACTCGATGTCCGTCAGCGTCTGGTTGTAGAGAAGATTGAACACCAGGGAGATGAAGCGATTGGCCAGATAATGGTGGAAATAGAGCGAGCGATGAGGCCGGCCGTAGAAGCGTGAGCCGTAGACGACATCTGCAACTTTTCGCCTGACGATAAGGTCATACATAACGGTCCAATCCGCAGGATCGTATTCAAGGTCTGCGTCCTGGATGACAATGACGTCGCCCTTGACGGCCGCCAGCCCGGTCTGCAGCGCGGCGCCTTTTCCGCTGTTTCTGTCGTGATGGAACACGCGCACCGTGACCGGGGCACCTCCCGGTTCCTCGGTGAAGACCAGACCTCCGTCGATGTCGACGGTCAGGGACGTGGCACGGCGAGAACCGGTTGGAAAATTGGCCTTGAGCCACTCAAGGGTGCCGTCGGAGGAGCCGTCATCCACGATGATGATTTCCTTCGCCACGGCGGGAAGTGCTGTGCTCACCATCGCCAACACGTGCGGCAATGTGACTGCTTCGTTGAAGACCGGTACGATTACGGAAAGCATGGAACCTCGAGGCCGGAAAGTCGCCTGTTGTGTGGAACCCGACACTGCCGGCTAGGACAAAGCGACCATCGCGATCATAACGATGCCAATGGTGGCGAAGAGCGCACGGTAACACCGTTGCAGTCGATAGAGGCTCTCGGGCGTCAGGCCGGCCAGCATCGCACGGCGCGAAGCCCACAGATGTACCGGAATGAATGCGGCGGCAAAGACGAGGCCGAACGGAACCAATCCGAGCACGGCCAGCGCGACCATGAGCGCATATGCCGAGATAAAAAGCACGAGGCCTGCGACAAAACTCCTGGTCTTGCCAAACGCCACGGCGTTCGTCCGTATGCCGTTGAGCAAGTCGACGTCATAGTCGCGCGCCTCATGCGTGAAATGACCGGCGGTGAATACCAGCCCAAAGAAACAACTGACGACGAGGCCCTGTGCGTTGATCGCGCCAAAAGCCGCATAGCCGAGCAGGAAATGCATGCAACCGCCGACAAAATGCAGAGCCGAGCTGAAGAGCGGCGCACCCTTCAGATGCAGGGGCGGGCTGGAATACAAGGCGCTTAGCCCTGCTACCGTTATTGCAACAACGAGTGCCCTCGTATTTATCAGCCCAAACAGGAGCAGACTGATAGCCAGCAATGAGCCGGCAAGATAGCCGACTTCCCTGCGCGTCAGGCCTTTTGCCGCGAATGTTCGGCTGGCTCGGTCCGGATCTTTGAGATCTCCGTCGATTCCCGACCAGTCGTTGAGGACGAACACGTGAGCCATCAGGCACAGGTTGCCGGCGATCAAAATGGCTACGGTCAGCGCATGGCTCGCTGACAGCGCTCCGATCGAAAGGACCGCACCGATGATCGGCGTGGCCTGAAGCGCAGCGACTTCATCGAAACGGATGCAAGAGAGCCAACGGGACAGCTGTGTCGCCCGGGGGCGACTTTGATCGACTGTGTCGCTCGCGATTTGCGTCACTTCTCACCACATTTTTGTTCCGGGCCGCCGGAACCACAAGGAAGCTTTGATAGCATACGTTCGTTCTCGAAATAGAGCCGCAACCACAGCGCATATCCGAAATCTTGCGACCAATAGAATCGTTTCACCGTCGCGGTAAGGTCATTGTGATACAGCAGCGGAGGCGTATCGCTCATCAAGGAAAAGTCATCCGCAGCGATATCGGCCAGCAGTTCGGCCGTACGCTGATAGGTAGCATATGAGCCGGCATGGCTTTCCATCTGCCGAAGCTGGTCGGCGGCGCGCAGCCAGATCTCTTGGCCGGGAATGTCGGTTCGCAATTGCGCCTGTGGGAATTGCGGCAAGCAGCCGGCCTTTTCCAGCTCCGCCAACCGCAGATTTATCATGAGCGGCGCACCGGCGTAGTAGACCCAGATATCGTCGTCGCCCTCCTTTTTCGAGAGCGCTTCGCACAGCGATCGCGCGGCCGGTTTGTCCACCTGTTCGAGAAACAGGAATATGTGCATCTGGATTCCAACATCCGCCGGATTGGCGTCGCGTCCGGGATCGAGGCATTGGTATTTGTCCCGTGGCGCAAGCCAGGTCTTGTAGAGTCCGTCAGGCCGTCTGAACTGGGTTATCGTGGCAAGCGCGGGTTGCAGCAGTTCGCTTTTTTCGCTCGGCGCGACCCGCCATGCCAGGGCGGTGTCATCGGAATCGGGCGTGATGGCGCAGCCAAGAGTGCCGATCGTCGGCGCATCTGGTCGACCGTGATATCGAACGAGACCGCTCGGCTCGATCTGAGCGGCCAGGAACTGGCGCGCCCTTGCAAGCATGTCGCTTGCGCCGGCGGCTTCGGCCACGGGGCCGGCGACATCAAGCATGACGGCGTTGAGATAGGTATTCATTTCCTGGCGCGGCTGCTCAAATCGCGTTGCGCTCGTATAGGAGGTCAGCCAATAGCCGCCGGCCTGCTGATGGCTTGCGAGCATTTGCCGGGCGCGCCGCGCCGCACTTGGAAGATCAGTCACATGCTCAAGCGCCTCATTGTCCGGCGCCAGGACGAAGGAGGTCTGCTTCATGAGACGCGGCTCGCCGCCCTCCGTGGCGCGCACCAGCACCGCCAACAGATGCTCACCCGGGCCTACCTGGTCGATTGGAATGGTAACGCGCCAGCCAGCCGGGCTCGCCTGGCCCATCGCCTTCTCGACATCGGTCCTGGCAAAGAATTCCTGCGTTGCGGCGCCCCATTGGCCATCGATCAGCACGGCGACGTCGCTGGGGGAGTGGTTGTTGGTGAGCGCCCATCCGAGGACCTCAAGCTGCCTGCCTGCTGCGCCGCCGGTGCCTTGACCGGCAGGCAGGACATTCACCGCATCGATGTTGCCATGCAGATCGACGATCAGGTCGGCCTGGACATGCGGGTGACGGAGTTCGGCGACAAACGCTGCGTTGTGGACGTCCCAGGCAGGTTGCATTCTGCCCGGTCCGTGAGCGGTGACGATGGGCGTGTCGGCGATGCCGGTATACCAGAAGGCGCCGATCGTCTGGATCGAGATCGCCACGAGCGATGCAAGTCCGAATGCCACACGCCCGTTCCGGGACAGAGCCTTCACGACAGGTGGAAGCATCCACATCAGCATGGGCAGCATGTCGGTGAGCCATCGGGGCCCCCAAGAGATGCCCTGCCGCCAATCGATCATGGCGTAGAACGACACTTGCACGATCATGGCGCAGCCAATGGCTATCGTCAGCCCTCGTCCTGAGCGCTCAAGCACGACGCGACGACAAAAAATGGGAACGAACAGCAGGAACGGGGAGAAGACGAAGAGCCCTCGGGTCGGACTGACAAGAAGGCCTGCGATGCCGCCCGCTATGTCGTGGTTGAAATCGCCGGGCCGAACATGCAGCGCGTAGGCCCCCGCGATATTGCCGACGATCATGAGATTATAGGCCAGGGCCAAAGCGACGGGGACCATGCCCGACAAGACGAAAAACGGTCTTATCCGGCCAGCCCACCACAGGCCGTAAATACCCAGACCTGCCGCCAATATGGCATCGGGCTGGCGGTTGGCCGCGATAAGCCCACAAAGCAGTCCTGCGAGAACGATCCGCAATGCCGTGGCCGGTCCGGTGAGCAAAAGCATGGTGGCCACGACCAGCAGCTGGGCGAGCCCATGCATCCAGAGGGCCTGGCTGCTGATGACCCATGTCGTCGTGCCAAATGCGTAAAGCAGGCTCAGAATGGCGGCCAACCCTTCATCGGTCCGCCGCCGCAGGAGCAAATAGAGCAAACCGACAGACACCGCCGCCAGCGAAGAAGCGCAGAGCTTTTCCATGATCCGGGCGACTTGGTCGAACAGCAGCGGATCGGCATCATGGTGGTTCAGATAGATGACTGCCGGCAGATAGAACGGGGAGAGGATGACAGGAACGACAATGGGAAATTTCGATACATATCGGTCTCCCCCAACCTTCAGGATCCAATGAGCAGTGCCATCCTTCTCTGGCGTTGCCGGAGGCTTTCGTCCTTGAGCCACCGTGGTTAGAATTGGATTCAATGTCAGGCTGTGATTCTGCCAGATTGAAAAGGGCAGGTAGCGCGCCGCATAGCTGTCCGCCGCTGTGATCGACCGCATATTTGCGTTGTAGACCAACAGGGAGAGGAGCCCAAGCACCAGCGCCATTGCGACATCGCGAGCGCGAATGCGCCGGAAAGCCGGCGTCGAAATTGCCTGGCTATGGACGTGGGCCGTAATTGCCGCGGTCACCAATAATTTTCCCCATCAGACTTTCCATCGAAGCTCATAGTGGCGCGCGCGGTGCTCGACAATGATCGCCATGGCGCGTCAACAGGAACATTAGGAATGTTGAAGCCAAGCCTGGTCGCCGGCTTTCCCGGGAGGCAAGATTGCCAGCGTTGAGGACGCCCACGTCGGGGCGGGCAAACCTGATTGGTATCGGCGCGCCGCGCACTGCCACCAGCAGCCTTGCAAGGATGCTCGGCGCCACGCGAGACGTCTTTGTCCCCGAGGAGAAGGAAATCAACGGCTTCGGTATCGACGATGACGTAACCGAGGCCCGATACGATACGCACTTCGCTGAGGCGGCGGTCGACCACCGCTATCTCGCCGACATTTCGCCCGTCTATCTCTCAAGCGCGCAGGTGGCGGAGCGCATAAGATCTTACAATCCGCAAGCAAAGATCATAGCGACTCTGAGAGAGCCGGTCAGCCGTGTGATCTCGCAGTACCGGCACATGAAGGGAAAGATCGACGCATCGCTGGGGCCGGAACTAAGCCTGGACATAAATTCGTATATCAGGAATGGCTTGATTGGGTTCGCCAGTCATAGAGCGCAGGATAATTCCTGGTATTCTGCGTCCATGAACATCGAACATTCTTTCTACGGCAGGCATCTGCGCCGCTATTATCAATCCTTTCCGCGCAAGCAAATACTGGTCTTGATCTATGAGGACCTGATCCGCCCGCACCCGGTCCGCGAGAAGGGGGCATGGGAGCAGCAATTGCAGCAATTCCTCGGCGTCAGGGTGAGCCAGAAGTACTGGGACAATCGCGCGGAAGGCTTCGAAACGGAAATCGCCGACGACGTTGCAGGCGATCTGAAAAAGCTGTTCGCGACCGAAGTTTCCATGGCCAGCGACCTGACCGGTCGCGATCTGGTTGGGCTATGGGGGTACTAGAGCGTCCCCCGGTCTCCTAAAACCCGGAAACGTGGTTCGAGGAGACCCGATGCATATCGACCTCCACCATCTCGGCGACCAGATCCTCCAGTCCAACCGTGGGACTCCAGTCCAGAACTTCTTTCGCAAGAGAAGGGTCGCCGACAAGAAGGTCGACTTCCGAGGGTCTGTAGAAAGCCGGATCGACGGATACAACGACGTTCCCGGTGGCTCGGTCTATGGCCATCTCGTTGTGCCCCGTTCCTTGCCAGTCCAGGGAGATGCCGCAGGCGCTCGCGGCCAATTCGACAAAATCGCGAACGGTGTGCGTTCTTCCGGTCGCCACCACGAAATCCATCACAGTCGTCGTTTGCAGCATCCTCCACATCGCGTCGACGTAGTCCCTGGCGTGGCCCCAATCTCTTTTCGCCTCCAGATTTCCGACCCGCAGCGGCCCTTCGCCCCTCAATGCGTATTTGGCCATGCCAAGCGTCACTTTTCGAGGGAGAAACTCCACGCCCCTTAAAGGCGACTCGTGATTGAAGAGGATGCCGCTGCAGCAATGCAGCCCGTATGCTTCCCGGTAGTTCACGACAGTCCAATGCGCGAACAGTTTGGCGATGCCGTAGGGACTGCGCGGATAGAAAGCGGTTTTTTCGGACTGCGGAACCTCTTGCACTTTTCCGAACATTTCGGACGTTGAAGCCTGATAGAATTTCGCCGTGGGGACAACGGTCCTGACGCCTTCAAGCAATCTCAATGCACCGATCCCGGTGACCTGGGTTGTGTAGATGGGCTGTGTAAAGGAATCGCCCACAAAGCTTTGAGCCGCGAGATTGTAAATTTCGTCGGGCTTGATCTTCTCCAGCACCGCACGCACGTTTGAATCTTCGGTCAGTTCCATCGATGCGAATTCGATATCGTCCAGAATCTGCAGATCTTGCAGGCGCCATGTGCCGATGCCGGACGTACGGCGCATGGAGCCGACCACACGGTATCCCTTGTCAAGCAGCAGCTTTGACAGGTAGGCGCCATCCTGCCCGGTGATGCCCGTTATCAACGCAGTCTTATTTGCCACAGCCTGTCCCTTGCGATTGTGGATTGCCCTTGACGTGCGCTATGGCAACGTTTTGACGCGAAGGCAAAGGAAGATTCGGGCTAAGCATGAGGAATGCGTTTTTTACGATTTCGTCCTGGAATTATCTCCACTATTCCCGGGCGCTTGCGTCTTCGTTTGCTCGCCACCATCCAGACTTCTCCTGCATACTTGCCATCGCTGACACACGTCGGCAAGACCTGGAAAAGGATGCCTTTCCCGAGTTCGACGCTCATGTCTTCTTCGACGATCTCGATCTGCCCGATCGTCGCGCCTTCAGTTTTCGTTACGACGTCATGGAGCTCAACACGGCGATCAAGCCGACTGTATTCCGGCGGCTTTTCGCCGAGGGTTTTGACCGCGTCATTTACCTGGATCCGGACATCCTTGCCTATCGCCGTTTCGACGAGATCTTGCAGGCGTTCGATGAGGGGGCGACGTCCGTCCTGACGCCGCATGCGCTGGCTCCCAACCTCCATCCCGAAGGCCCAAACGACCTGACCTTCATGCAAGCCGGGATTTACAATCTGGGATTTCTGGCCCTGGCCAGGACGGACGAGACGTCAGCCTTGCTGGAATGGTGGGAGACGCGCCTGCGAAACGAGTGTGTCGCCAATCGCCTGAGCGACGGGATTTTCGTCGACCAGAAGTTCATGGACCTGTGGCCGGCCTATTGCTCGGGCACGCACATCTTGCGCGATCCAGCCTACAACGTGGCGTACTGGAACCTCGATACCCGCACGATCAAAAAGACGAGTGAACGATACGAGGTCAACGGCTCGCCACTCGCCTTCTTTCATTTTAGCGGGATCACTCCCGGCGACCAGAGTGTCCTTTCAAAGCACCAGCAGCGGTGGAAGCCAACGTCGACCAAGGAGTTGGAAAACCTGTTGGCCGATTATCACGACCAGTTGGAGGCCTATGGGGCAAGCAGGTTCTCTGCAGTGCCTTATGGCTTCGGGACGTTTTCCGATGGCACCGACATTCCGAGCCTGGCGCGAATTGTCTATCGCGAGAAGCTCGAACCTTTCGAGGGCGATCCCTTCGCCTTGATGCCCGACAATCTCGACCGTCCAGCCGACATCAGGCCCAACCCCGGTGGCGTGGTCACGCAGCTTGCGCACGCACTCTGGACGACGAGGCGCGACCTGCAATCTTACTTCCCCCTCCAGGAGGGACGATCCCAGATCAACTATGCCGACTGGTATATGTCCGGCGGCGCGACGTCGGCCGGAATCCCTCCCAGGTTCACGAAAACGGTCGCCGAAAGAATGAGCCAACTTGGATCTGCGAAGACCGGCCCAAACGCAGTGGCGGACGTTTCCGCCAAACAAGCCTCGATGATCGCGGCGCGTGTCGCGCGTCGTGCTTATCGAACTCTCGTAAGAGCCCAACCTCACATTCGCTGGCTCTACAGAATGGTGCCGCCGGCCAGGCGAAAACAATTTCTCGATGCGATGTTCAGGCGTGCCTGGCCCACGAATTTCGATACGACAACCCAGGCTACGCTTGCGCCTGGTCTATCCCTCATCGGTTACCCTTTTTCAGAGACGGGCGTCGGTGAAGCCATGCGTTCGCTCGCCCGATCGATTGAGAGCGCGGGCATCAATTACGATGTCACGAATTTTGACGAGCAGGTTCTTTCGTCGCACAGGGACAGAGCCCTGACGCACCGCATCGCTGCGCGGCCGTCCAAAATGGTGAACGTTTTCTGCGTAAACGCCGACATGCTGGGGTCAACCATTCAGGGCGTCGGCGTCGGTGTTCTGCACAACAGATACAATATCGTCCGGCCTTTCTGGGAACTGCCTCTGATCCACCCGCAATGGCTGACCAGCTTGCAGCATGTGGACGAGATTTGGGCCCCGACGGCCTTCGTCCGCGACGCGTTCATAGCCGGTACGGACCGTCCCGTCGTGCACGTTCCAGTGGCCATATCCGTTCCGCCCAACATCGAGGCGAACCGGGAACGCTTCCAGATTCCAAAGGATTCCACGGCATTCTTGTTTGCATTCGATTTTTCGTCCTACCCGGACCGAAAGAACCCGGATGCCGTTTTGCAGGCCTATCTTCGCGCGTTCGGACAGGACCGCGATCGGCGGGTTTCCTTGATCATCAAGACAATGGGCAATAGCCCGCACAAACGAGCAATTCTGAATTCAATTCGTGGCCTGGCGCAGACCGACAAGCGGGTTGTCTTGATTGACGAAATTCTGACTCGTGCCGAAACCTATTGCCTGACGAAATCATGCGATGTCTTCATCTCGTTGCATCGCTCGGAAGGTTTTGGATTGGGAATTGCCGAAGCCATGGCCATGGGCAAAGCGGTCATTGCAACGGACTTTTCGGGAAGCAAGGACTTTGTCAGCACGCAGACTGGTTTTCCAATTCCATACCGTTTGATCGGCGTGGAGCCCGATCAATACCCGTATTTCATCGAGGGGCAGAAATGGGCCGATCCAGACATAGACGAAGCTGCTCGGGTCATGGTGCAACTTGCGGATAATATTGAGGCCGTCACCGCGGTCGGCGAGCGCGCCCGGACTTACATGGCTCAAGTGCACAGCCCGGAGGCGGTCGGCAAGGTGATCGCAAATCGCCTTCAAGACGTCCAAGGATACAGGAATTCCATCCTGAATACCTAGAGCAGGCGAGGGCGCCGCACCGAGACGAGTGGGGTGAGCCGCGTGCGGCCGCAACTCGATCCAGCGGGCAGGGCTTTGTGGGCTTGGGATGGTGATCGCGCGTTTGCGGAACAGCAGTGAGCTGGCGTTAAGCTTTCGGTAACCCTCCTAAGTCGAAGACCAAAAAAGACATTGGCTTCTCGTCCCCTCCATAGATGCTGGGGCTGGCATCGAGTCGAGGAGCAAGACCACAATGACCACCGTCCTGAACGCCTATGGCGTTCCACTCGCCTACAGCGGATCCTCGACAAAATGGTACTCGGCCACGAATTCCGGCCCGGCGCTTTATGGCAGCATCTACAACGACTCGCTCTATGGCGACGGCAACGTCAGCGTCACGATGTATGGCGGCAAGGGCGATGATATCTACTATCTGTATTCCACGAAGAACAAGGCGGTCGAGCTGGCCAACGAGGGCGTCGACACCATCTCGACCTGGATGAATTACAGGCTCCCGGCGCATTTCGAAAACCTGACTGTCACGGGCGACAAGCAATATGCTTTCGGAAACGAGCTGAACAACATCATCACCGGCGGTTCCGGCCAACAGACGCTCGACGGTTTGAAGGGCGACGACGTTCTCAAGGGCGGCTCCGGGGCGGACATTTTCATCGTCGCCCCCGGCAACGGCAGTGACCTGATCCTGGACTTCAGCGCCGACGATACGGTGCGCGTCGGGAGCTACGGCTTCACCTCCTTCGACCAGGTGCACGCCAATATGGTCCAGTCGGGAGCGAATGTCCGACTTGATCTATCCGGCAACGAGTTTCTCGTCTTCGCCAACAAGACGATCGACCAGTTCGCCGCGAGCCAGTTCGATCTCGCCTTGGACAGGTCGCATCTGCAACTCACCTTCGCGGACGAGTTCAACACACTGAACCTGCGGAATGGCTCGAGTGGCACCTGGAACACGAACTTCTGGTGGGGAGGCGCCAACGGCAGCTCGCTCACCGGCAACGGCGAGCTTCAATGGTATATCGATGCCAACTATGCCCCGACGAGTTCCGTCAAGCCGTTCAATATCCAGAACGGTGTTCTCACGATTACCGCCGCCAAGGCCCCAGACGCTATCAAACCCTACATAAACAACTACCAATACACGTCAGGTTTGCTGACGACGCACGACTCCTTCGCGCAGACCTACGGTTATTTCGAAATTCGGGCCGACATGCCCGAAAAACAGGGCGCATGGCCGGCCTTCTGGCTTCTGCCGGCGGACGGCTCCTGGCCACCGGAGTTGGACGCCATAGAGATGACCGGTCAGGATCCAAACAAGCTCCTTTTGACAAGCCACACGAACGAGACGGGAACGCACACAACAGTATCCTCCACGCCCTATGTCGCCGATACCGGAGGGTTCCACAAATACGGGGTGCTGTGGACGGAAAACGAACTCGTCTGGTATTTCGACAACGTCGAAGTGGCGCATGCCGCAACGCCTGCCGACATGCACGAGCCGATGTATATGCTGGTCGATCTCGCGGTTGGCGGCATCGCGGGAACGCCCGCCGACGGGCTTGCGACACCTGCGGAGATGCAGATCGACTACATCCATGCCTACTCGTTGCACGATTGGATTGTCTAGGCGCAACCTGACGGTGGATGGTGGGTCGGTCAGGAAATCAAGGGCGCGCCTGACCGCCAATATCCCTAGAACACGCCACCAATGCCTATGCCCGCACCAATGTCCGGCGGGGGCGCTGCGGGGCGTTGCGGGGCGGCCTGTGACCGTTTCGCGGCCTTGCGGCCGGAGCTGGTTTGCGAGGGGTCGGCTTCCGACGCAACTTTAGCCGGCTTGGCCTTTACGATGACCGGCTGCTTGCAGATTCTGCCGGAGCGCAGGAAGAGATCGCCGAGCAAGCCGACGGTCGGCTCGGTCGTCGATGCGACCTGTTTGGTGTTTCTGTAGTAGTCGGTAAGGGCGCGGATGGAGCCGGTGCCCCAATCGCCGTCAACCTGCATCCGGTAGCAACCCACGCGACGAAGTTCCGTCTGGATGCTGCGCGCAAGATCGCCAGCCTTGTCCTTTTCCGCTTCGCCCGGCGATGCGCCGACAATGAGGGTTTCGAGGCCGGAGACGACGTTTTGGCGAGCATCTTCAACACTTTCAGCTGGCGACAGATTGGCGACCTGAGTGCCGACCGGCTCGGGTGCACCGGTTGACGGTGCCGGAATCTCGACCGACCGCAACGTCTGCCCGACGACGAGCACGGCAGTTTGCAGGTCGCTGGAGGCAAGCTCGACCTGCAATCTCTTCTTGGCGATGGGGTCGGCCAGAATTCGCGAAAGGCTTGCGCTCAACTGTGCCGGATCGAGTGCCTGCTGCTCCGTGAAATAGAACTGCTCGCGCAGGTTCGATTGATCCCACGGCACTTGACGGCCAACTGTCAATGCTTCGGTTTCGTTTCGGACGCGGATCATCATGTCGGAGACGCTCAGTCCGGGGATTTCGAGATTCTTCAGCAACGCAACGGTGAACGGGCTGTTCTCGCCGCCGCCATCGGCCGTGACATTGCCGGGCTGCGTGGCAAAGGCAACGAACGTGTTTTCACCGACGTCGACTTGCGCCAGACCATTGCCCGCGCCGGCGCCGGGACCGAGCGGATTGTTGCGGCACGCGTCCAGGAATATGAATGTCTGGCGGTCCCGGCGCGCGAACCTGGCGATGACGTCATTCAGCTTGATGGCGCTGGCCACCAGTTTTTCGAGGCTTTCGGGGTCGGGCGTATCGACCGGGAGCAGGTAGTTTTCACCATTCAACTGCACGCCATGGCCGGCATAGAAAATCAAGACTGCACTGGCGGTCGGCAACTTTGCATCCGCGTCTCGAAGCAGTTTGGTGAAACCCTCGGTCGAGAGATCGGTTCCCGTCAGGACTTCAAAATTCAGCCGCTTCAGGCTCTCCGAAAGTCGCGTGGCATCGTTTGCCGCATTGGGGAGATGCTCTAGCCGGGTGCTTTGATAGTTCGAATTGCCGATGACGATCGCCAGCCGGTTGCGCGGCTGCGGCGACGGGTTCTGCTCGACCGCGGCGCGAGCGCCAGCTGAGCCAAAAAGCACGAGAAGCAGAAGCAGCGGGATGCGAAGCAGGAGTTTGTGGCAATGGGTCATATCAGTATGCCCGTTCCGGTCTGCGTCAATCCTGGTCTTGCAACCTTCGAAGCGCACCCCACGCAAATACAGTCATGCCTGAGCGTATGGACCCCGTGCCGCCAAAGGCCTGCAAAAATTTATACCAAGAATCATGTCAAAGATAGGGAAAACGGGTTTCTATGCTCAGTCACGGGACTGTGGAGGACACGATGCCGATCAAGATCAACCTTGCGCTGCCGGTTTATGGAGCAGCCTACAAAAGCGTGTTCGTTCGCAGCCTCTTCGCGGCCCTGACCCACAAGAGCCTGTCCAGCTACGCCTTCTCGCTGTCGGAAATCGAGTACACGGATATCCCGTTTTCCCGGAACTACCTGCTGACGAATTTCTACTACAACAAGCCGGATTGCAGCCACATCCTGATGATCGACAGCGACATGGGCTTTGCGCCTGAACTCATCGCGGCGATGCTGGCGCTGGACAAGCCGGTGGTCGGCACTTTGTATCCCCGGCGCCTGGTCGATCTTCGCAAGCTCCACTCGCTGTCGAAACTGCCCTTCGACAAGGCCTTCGCGCGGAGTCTGGAGTTCCTCGGAACCATCATCGAACCGCGCGAAGAGATGGGCGGCTTTGTCAGGGTATCGCTATGTGGCACGGGCATCTTCTTGGTTTCCCGCGACTGTGTGACGACGATAATTGAGAAACTGCCCGAAACGGTGAACCGGTCGCGCTACAGAAACAACAAATACACCGCACAGTTCGAGAGCTTTCTGACGCCTTTTTCAAAGATCGTGACGCCGGACGTGGATTTGCCCACCGATTTTTCTTTCTGTCACCGCTGGGCGCAGCAATGTGGCGGCGAAATATGGGCAAGCTACAATCGCAAGGTTGCTCATGCGGGAGACCTGACCGTTTCCGCGGCCTATTCTGATCTCTAAGATGTGCCCTTTGAACTGTGAACATGGGTGTAAACAGCTCACTTCGAGCTTTTCTATAGTGACCTTCTCGCCACAGATGGCCTTATAGTGGTCCGAGGGCGAACGTCTAACCATTGCCGCAGAGCAGCCCGCCACGTACACTCAAGGTCAAGCAAGTCGACGAGCCCCATCAGATGGGTCGGGGACCTATCTTAATTGCCTTAATTTGTGACGGTATCGATTTCTCGTAAGGTGGAGTCGAATGAGAGTGCCGCGCGAGGCCTATCAGTTGGCAGGTGTTTCGCTGCTCGCGTTGGCGGCCGCATCCACTTTCCAAATATCCGGCGCGGCAGCCTGCTCCGCTGCCGCGAGCGGCACCGCGACAACGGTTGGCTCAGGCATCTCGGCCGTGACGACGTTCGAAACGACGTCGGTCACGGTCAAGTGCACAACAACGGGAAATGTCCAGGACATCAACGGCGCATTCGCGACAGGGTTCAAGGGTTACCAAGGGCAAGACAACAGCTCGTCGACTGTCATCGTCAACAATTATGACGGCAATGGCGACGACATTGTAAGCATCGTTGGCGGCATCCTGGACAACATTACGGCTACGCCCAACGTAAGTGGCCTGCCGCCGATAACGTCGGAGGTTACGACCACCTTGGAGCCGGGAGCGGGGATCGTCCAACTCCTTGGCGGCAACGACCAGTTTGAGATGTCATATGGGGATTTCGACGGCGAGCCATTCGGCCCCAACGTCATGGCCAATCTCAATACCGGGGCGGGCGATGACAAGGTCGTCATCCAGGCCGGCAGCATTCAGGACATCGACCTTGGCGAAGGCAATAATTCGCTGGAGATGACCGGCGGTCAAATCAACGGTTCAGTCTTCGGCGGAGATGGCATCGACACCATCACCATTGGCAGCGATACAAGCGTCGTCGATGGCGCCGGCGGCGTTGTCACCGGATCTGTTTTCACCAATGGCGGCGCCGATATCGTCACCATCAAGAACGGCGCCATAGTTTATGGCGACTCGGAAGGAGGAGGTTCTATCGGGCTTGGCGACGGCGACGACCATTTCACCATGACCGGTGGCATCCTCGAAGGTAGTCTGAGCGGCGACGGTGGCAACGACACGCTGGTTGTCAGCGGTGGCGCGATCCACAGCTACGTGACCGGAAACGCAGGCGACGACCAGATCACGATCAACGGCAATGCCGCGATCGATCTCTACGTTGATGGAGATATCGGAAACGACACGATAACGGTCGGCGGCAGAGCCACCATCGGCGGCAGCATATTCGGCAACGAAGGCAACGACACCGTCAACATCAACGGCGGCACCATCGGGACGACCGCGGCTCCGGGCATCGTCGACCTCGGCGACGGCGCCGATATTTTCAACATGACCGCGGGCCGTGTGACCGGTTCGGTTTTCGGCGACGGCGGCGGCGACACCTATGACGTGAGCGGCGGTAGGATTGACGGTTCGATTTTCGCCGGCAGCCAGAACGACAACGTCACGATCTCGGGCAACGCCAGTATCGGGATCGATCTTGGTGAGGGTGGGGACGGCGTCGATTCTGTCGGCCTGGAAGATGGCAACGACAGCTTCCTGATGACCGGCGGCACGCTCGGCGGCGCCGTGAGCGGCGGCGCGGGCAATGATACGATCGATCTGCGCGGCGGCACGATAAACAGTTTTATCGAAGGCAATGATGGCAACGACCGGATTTTTGTATCCGGTGGCGTAGTAACCGGTGAAATCATCGGTGATCTCGGCAACGATACAATCACCATCAGCGGCGGAACGATCGCTGGGTCGGTTTCCGGCAATGACGGCGATGACCACATCAGCATCTCGGGCGGCACCATCGCCAGTTCGGTCAACGGCGGCACCGGCAACGATACGATAACCGTCAGCGGCGGCGCCATCACTGGGAACGTAACTGGCGACGACGGTGATGATACCGTAGCCGTCTCCGGCGGAACCATCCACGGCAGTGTCAGCGGCGGTGCCGGATTCGACCAGGTTTCAGTTTCGGGCGGCACCATCGAGGGTGGCATCGACGCAGACCACGTCCATCTCTCCGGCGGCACGATTGGCGGCAGCATCACCGGAATCGGCGCCAACACGCTGATCATCGATAATGTGGGCACGGTCGATCCGCTCAACCTAGCCGACGGGGTCCTGTTCAGCGGCACGGGAGCCAACGGCACCGTCACAGGCACCGACCTCGCTGCCGGCGGCAAGAGCCAGAACTTCACCGGCTTCGACAATTTTTCGGCCAACGCCTCCACGCTCCGCTTCAGCGGTGGCACGCAAGGCATCAACCAGCTCAATCTCGGCAACGGTTCGACGCTTTTCATCAACGGCAACGTCAACATGCCAGGTTCGATCATCGCGACGAATTCGCTGATCAACATGACGGACGGTGCAGCCAACGACGTGTTGACGCTCGGCGGCCTTACGCTCAACGGCGCCAGGATCAGCCTCGACATCAACCAGCAGACGTTGCAGTCGGATCAACTGGTTGCCAGCGCGTTTTCCGCCACAGGCGCCAACACCATCATCGTCAATCTGCTGGGCACGCCGCAATTCGCCCAAGCGACCGATATCCCGCTCATCGTCTCGACCGGCGGACCGATTGCCGGAACCTTCAGCGTCGTGGGCATTCCCGGCACGCCGGGTTCGCTTTTCACCTATGAGGTCGTAACTGGCCCGAATGGCGGCTTGTTCCTGCGTGCTACTCCGGCCAATTTTGGTATTGCCGCGGCGCCCACCAGCGCCACCAACGCCGGCGCGGTCACGGTGGCAATCGACGCCCTCTACGGCATAAACCGTGATGCGATCGATGCTGACCTCAACCTCTCGCCCGCAACCGGGGGGGCAATGGTGCCGGTTTCGTCCAGCTTCGGCGTCTTCGCCTCCGGCCAGTTCGCCCATACCGAGCATGACGGCTACGACATCAGTGGCGGCGGTTTGAATGGCCCCGGCCCGAGCTTCGATGCCAATGATTTTTCGGCCGCCATCAGCCTGGATTTCAATGCCGCCAAACACTTCCAGTTCGACAATGAGTATGGCCTGAACCTCGGCGTTTTCGCCGGTTATGCCTCGACCGATGTCAACCTCGGCGGGTTCCGGGGATTTGACGCCATCGGAGAAGGCACCAACAAGGCCGGCATGTTCGGCGGCTACGCGCTGTTTCGCAAGAACTACGACTACGCGCTGGTCTCCGCCTCCGGCTTCATTGGCGGAAGCGATGTGACGAGCGGCGTGCTCGGCACCTCGGGCAGCTATGACACCGAGGGCTATGCGGTTACGGCATCGGTCGGCCACATCTTCAAGCTGAGCGAGCGCACCCGTTTCGATCTGCGCGGCGGCCTGCTTGGCGTTTCGTTCCGTGGCGATCCCTACACCGACAGCGGCGGCAACGAGTTCGGCAAGAGCCGGCTTTCTTTTGGCGCGATCAAGTTCGAGCCCGGCATCTATGGCGATTACACGCTAAGCAACGGCATGGTGATCAGCCCGTATGCGCGGGGCGAATTGCAGCAGCGTTTCGGCTACAAGAACACGACCGAAATCGACACCAGGGAGATCGACTTCGACGATGCCGATTTTTCCGCCGCGCTGTCGACCGGCTTCAACCTGAAGGTGTCGGAGTTGACCACCGTCAACGGCGAAGTCCGTGGCAAGGCGTCGTCCGACAGTTCCACCGTCGGCGCCAAACTCGGAGTGAAAATCGCCTTCTAGCTAATGCATGTCGCCCAAAAGTGGCCCGGTTTGGGAGAACGACATGCATAAAACAGAGACCTAAAGCGCGTCGTCTGAATCCATTCAGACGACGCGCTTTAGTGTGGCGGATCCGAAATTCGTGTCACCTGGAAATGGCGCACCGCGCAATCAGCAGATGCTCGCCAAGCGAGAGCAAGTGTTCTATGCTCTCCATCGACACCGCATGGTCGTGATGTCGATACGGAAGTCTGTTGTCATAGGCAGGGGGGTTCCATGTTCGAAGTCGTCGGATTCTGGTGGAAGTCACGGTCAAGAAGCTGGCTCGCCATAGAGACGCTTGGCTTGATCGTTGCGCTTTCCGTGTTGCTTTTGCCCGGCCTTGGAAGCGCGAACGCACAGCCGAACTGGACGCTCGATCCGACCGCTTCGGTACTCACCTATCAGTCGGTCAAGAAGAACACGATCGTCGAAACCAACAAGATCAGGAATATCTCCGGCAGCCTCAGTTCGGCCGGTGATGCCAAAGTCTCCTTCGACCTCAACTCGGTCGATACGGGGGTCGACCTTCGCAATGTCCGCATGCGGTTCCTTTTCTTCGAGACATTCAAGTTTCCGACCGCTGAATTGACCGCAAAGGTGGATCCCGCGGCATTTGCCGACCTGGCGACTAAGCGGCGTGTGAAAGCCGTTCTTCCATTCCGTCTCAACCTTCACGGGGTCGACAAGGATCTCTCGGCCAACATCGTGGTGACCATGATCAGCGACAACATGGTGTCGGTCGCGTCGGAGGCTCCTGTTGCCGTGCATGTGGAAGATTTCGGGCTGCTGCCGAACGTCGACAAACTCCAGCAGGCGGCCAATGTGACCAATATTGTTCCGACGGCTTCGGTGTCGTTCGATTTCGTGTTCACCGCTGACGGCAGCAAACCTGCCACTGTGCAAACCGTCGTGGCGAGTGCTGCCGACGTCGGCCCTGTCGCCACCGATGCGGCGAAGACCAACTTCAGCGACGAGGAGTGCCTCAACAGGTTCGCGGTGCTGTCGCGCACCGGAGCTATCTATTTTCGAACGGCGAGCGCGCGGCTCGACAGCCAAAGCCGCCCGCTGCTTGCGGAGGTCGTCGGCGTCGTTGGCAAGTGCCCGGGCCTCAAGGTCGAGGTTTCCGGACACACCGATTCCGATGGGTCGCCTGTCGAGAACAAGCTCTTGTCGGAGCGCAGGGCTCAAGCCGTTGCCGACGCCATTGTCGCCGCGGGCATTCCTCGCACGCAGATCACGGCGACCGGCTACGGTGAGGATCATCCGGTTGCCGCCAACGACACGCCGAAGAACAAGGCGCTCAATCGGCGGATCGAGTTTTCCGCCACCAAGCTCGTCAACTGAGGAAGGATCTGTTGTCCCGGTGAGTTTCGATCTGATTGCCCGTTGCGGTGGCCTTATGCGCGGCATCGGGCTTGTCGCGCTGGCACTGCTTTTGACGTTGTCGGCCGCCAGTGCCGAACGCCGTGTTGCGCTGGTCCTTGGCAATTCCCAGTATCAGCATGCCCCGGCGCTGACCAATCCGGTACGCGACGCCCAGGCCATGGCCGAACGCCTGAAGAGCCTGGACTTTGAAGTCGTTTCCGGCTTCGACCTGACCAAATTGCAGACCCAGACGACGATTGCACAGTTCGCAAAGCAGGTTCGCGGCGCCGACATCGCCCTTTTCTTCTATGCCGGCCACGGGTTGCAGGTTTCAGGCAGCAATTACCTTCTTCCGGTCGATGCAGCGCTTGAGGACGAGACCTCGCTCGATTTCGAGGCGGTGCCGGTGGATTTCGTTCTGCGGCAGATGTCGCGCGAGACCAGCATAAGGCTGATCTTCCTCGATGCCTGTCGTGACAACCCGCTTGCCGAGGTGTTGGCAAAGACCGCCGGCGTCAAGGGAGCAAAAAGCGGCCTTGCCGAAATCCCGATCGAGAACGGTGGCGCCGGCACGCTTGTCGCGTTCGCCACCAGTCCTAGCCAGGTCGCCTATGACGGATCGGGCGAACACTCGCCGTTCGCTTCGGCGCTGCTCGCGCATATGGGCGAAACCAATGTTTCCATCACCGAAGCGATGAACCGCGTTACCGCCGATGTCTTCAAGGCAACCGCCGGCAAGCAGCGTCCCTGGATCAATGTCTCGCTGACCACCGAGGTCGTCCTGCACAAGATCGATCTCAACGCGCCGCTGATCGTGGGCGAGGCGACCGCTCCGCAACCTGAAGGCGGCTCGGAGGTGCGCAACGCCACGGCAAATCCGTCGGGCTCCGGTGACGACGCCCAGCTGGCACTCAATGTGCTGCGTCAGAAAATCCCGAAACTTGCCTCGGACGACCCCATCTTTTTCAACCACCCTATCGATTTCGGTGATCCGGAAATCGACGGCAAAAGCATTGCCGAGCTCATCAAGAGCAAGCCGCGCTTCAGTCCGGTGGAGGGATTGGACAAGTCGGTATGGGAAGGCAAGCACTGTGATGGCTGCCATCAATGGAACGAGGAGCGGCTGTGCGAACAGGCGAAAAATTTCGCCGCCAACGATGTCTCTGTCTTGCGCCTGCAGCATCCGCTTGGAACGCGCTTCAAGGTGGCGCTGGCCAAATGGGCTCAAGGCGGCTGCAAGTAAGGCAGGATGGGTGACGGACGCTGTGACGCTCTAATATGCATCCGCTGATTGGCGCAGCGCCTCGATCTCTGCCATCTGGATGCCCATTTCGACAAATGCCGAAAGAACGGAAAAGCGGTCCGCGAGCGCGACACGTGCCAGTCCGGCCAGAATCCCGGCATTGACTGCATGGGCGGCAGGAAAGGGTTGCAAGGCCGATGCCATCGTCGCGGCCCTGGCCGAACCATTGTCGCGCCATCCCGCCGCCAGGGCAATCCAGCCGACTGGCGTTGTTGGCGGTGTCGCCGCGGCTGTGCTGACGGCTGCCCGAAGGTGGGGACTGTCCGGTTCACCCACCCAGTCGCGGACAAGCGCGAGCAATTCGTGATCGCTCTCGTCGAACAGGTCGGTCAGGTGGCTCAGGCATTCATGGGCCCACCAGACCGCGGCCCGCTCGGGAAGCAGGTAGGCACAGAATGTAATCGCTTCCTCGGGAACGCGTCCGGCGAGGAGGCCGCGGCAAAACTCGATCGGTTGCTGTTCGGTTGGAGGGGTTCTCATGTCCCGGGCAATAGCGGGACAAGCCGTGAAAAGATCCCGTGCCGTTTTGAATCGGAGCCCATTGGCCATGACCGCCGCGCTTTCATCGAGGAACTCCGGCCACTCAAGCCCCAGGCGCGGCGCGGGTCAAGTCTCAACCCGTGACACGGCAACAACTCTCGGCATTGTCGTGCCCCCAGCGTTTGTCGACAGACAATTGCCTGGGAATTTGGTATGATCACAGTCGCTCGAAATCTGGTGCTCAAACAGGAGGAGCCGCTATGCAGTGGAGCAGTTCAGCCTTTGTGTTGGCGGTCGTGTTTTGCTCGACCCACGCTTTCGCCGACCCCGTTCAGAAATCAGAAGACATTGTGAAGTTTTTTGCCGGTGCGGCCGATCTCGGCAAGTCGCGAGGAATTTGTGTCGGCTCCGAGGAGGAGTGCAAAAGCAAGAGCAAGGCAGGCGACGCGCCGGGAGAAAAAACCGGCCTCGACATGATGATCAATTTCGGCCTGGATTCGGCCGAACTCAACCCGACTGCGCGCGCTGAACTCGACGAGTTCGCCAAGGCCCTGAAGGACAACCGGTTGAGCAAGTTCAACTTCGTCGTCGAAGGCTACACCGACGCCACTGGCACGGTGCACTACAATGAGGGTCTGTCACAACGACGAGCGCAATCGGTGGCAGCATTCCTGACGGCCAGCGGCATCGACACAGCACGCCTAAACGCGATCGGCATGGGCGAAAAGAATCCGCGCAGCCCCAATCCGTACGATCCGGTGAACCGCCGCGTGGAAATGCGGATAAAGACGCAATAGCCGCCCAAACCACGGCGGTTCTTCGAATGTCGGCTGTCAGTTCTTGAGCACGCCACCCACGACCACACCGGTGCCGAAGATCAGCGCCTTGGTGAGGAAGTCGTTGTTGTCCTGGCGCGGCGGAAGATAATCCTCTCGCGCTACGGTCTCACGGTTGCGCCGCTTCTGAACAACCTTCTGTTGTTTGCGAGGTTTCTGTGCCACCGGCCGCGACGTGCTGACCTTCTGCACCATCTGCTTTTTCGGCTGCGCCGCACGGTCTTGATCGGCGGCGTATCTGGCGCGCACGCCTTCCATCATCGGATCTGTCTGGATCACGAGGAACGCAAGTTGCTCGCGCGTCAAATAGCTGGTCTGCGGGAGACCGTTCTTCGCTTGCCAGATGCCGATCGCCTGTCGGGTCTGAGGGCCCATGTTTCCGTCGATGCGCCCAAGCTCATTGCCCAACGCTTCGATGCGCAATTGCAGGTCGATGCGCCCCTGGCGATCGAGGCCGATCGCACTTTCCGTCAACTCGGTGCCCGGTGTCTGCTCCATCGCGTCCGGAACGCCGACCGAGGTGCGCACGGTAGAACCGGAACTGGCGTTCGCCTGGTCCGCATCGAGTGCCGCGACCTGCCGATTTTGGGCCTTCGGGTCGTTCAATTCGTTGATGCTCAACCGCGCCACGGTGGCGAAGCGACCGTTCGGAAACTGGTCGAGATAGGCCTCGTAGAACGGAATGGAACTGCGCTTGGAAGCCTCGTCCCAAAGGCGTTGCTCGACTTCCCACGAAGGGGCATCACTGGCAGCAGGGACAGCAGCGGATGTCGCCGCGGCGTTCGATACCCCGGCCACGGGATTTGCGGCAGGCGCGGCTGGCGCGACGGGTTTGCCCAGGAAAACCTCGCGTCCGAGCGATGCGTTGTGCCAGGGCCTCTGGCGACCTTGCGTGGTCTCGGTCACTTCGCCGCGCACGCGCGTCAGCGCGCCCTGGATTTCGACGCCGGGTTCGGTCAGATGCCTGGCGAGCGCCGTTGAGTACGGACTGTCGGCCCCGTTGCCGTCGAAAGCGATGGCGCCGGGATCCGTTGCGTAGGCAATCAGGAGGCCGCCGGTTCCGATGCCCTCCGATCTTGCTTCGACCGGCGCCAAACCGGTGCCCAACGAGGTGGAACGGCTCTTCGGCATCGAGGCGGCCAACGTTCTTGCCAGCGGATTGTCGCGGCATGCATCGAGGATGATGACGCCGACCGCCGGGTCGGGCGGCAACGCAGCCATGAAGTCGTCGATCTGAATGGTACGGGTCTTGAGATAGGCCGGCGACGTCAGGTCGGCGTCGACCGGTATCAGGTAGTTCTTGCCGTCGACCTGCATGCCGTGACCGGCATAGAAAATGACCGCGAGGTCCGCGTCATAGGATTGTTCGGTAAACCGGCTGATCAGACTGTGCATACCTTGATTGTCCTGGTCGACCCCTTCGATCACCTCGAACCCGGCATTGCGCAGCGTCGATGCGATGAGATGGGCATCGTTGGCGGGGTTGGGCAAGGTAACCGCATGGACATAATTGCTGTTGCCGATCACCAGCGCGACGCGCTTGGCGTTGGGCGCGGCAGCCTCGGCGCCGGCGGCAGCCTGGGCGCCGAATGCGGCAAGGAAAAGCAGGACAATCCCGCTCAGAGAGACGGCGAACGCTTTCATGGATCAGCCCTCCGCCCACCGGGGCGCGCTGTTGATGTCTGCACATGCCAGGTTTCGTCAGCGACTGAGTCGCCTCTGCCAAAAAATGGCTCCTGGGCGTATGTGATCTTGACCGCAGTCCTGGTTCACAAACGGCCCGAAAAAAATGTCCATGGTATCAATTGGCAGCACGAACACCTGAGAGGCTCGTGCCGCGCCGGCAGGTTCAAAGCGTATTCTGTGCCGAGCTTATAAGGGCCGTGATGGCCTGCTTGTATTTTTCGAACTCCGGCGATGTCTGGCGGATCTCGGTGGTCGTTGTCTGTGGGCCGGCGTCGGTGGCCACGCGGCTCAGCCTTTGGCCCATTTTCCTTTCGGCCCAGTCCACCACGTAACTGGCTGTCTTGCCGGTGAGGAACGGGTTGGCCTGGATGACGGCTGATCCGAGCACAGCGCTCAGCTGCGCCGAACCCGTCGCCGACAGCACCTGATGCGCGCCTTCCATGCCCAGGAAATGACAGAGATACAGCCGGCCGGCGGTGATCTGGTGACCGCGCGCCCGAAGATAGGCCTCGCCTTCGCGCGCCAGATTGCGCACCATCTCACGCGAGATCGTGGCGTCGTAGCGCAGAGCGAGCAGGTCGGCGGTCGACAGCGTGCGCGCCAGTTCCGGGCGGTAGGTATTCATCATCCTGATCCAGGTCTTGGTTATGAACTGGCCGGCGCCGGTCGCTGAAGAATTTGGATTCTTGGCGCGAGCGCTGCCACCACTTTCGACATGGACGATACGGTCGGTGAGCGTTTCGACGGCGGAATCGTCCGACGCGATCGCGGTAACCGTGCCCAGGGGGTCGATGGCCTCGCCGTTCTGATAAAGTTCGAAATGCAGGTGAGGCCCGGTCGAGAGGCCGGTGGTGCCGATGTAGCCAATGATGTCGCCGGCTTTCACCTTGGTGCCGACACCGGCCGCGATGGCAAATTTCTGCATGTGCGCATAGCGCGTCTCGCGCCCGTTTCCATGCGAGATCTTCACCAGATTGCCATAGCTGCCGCCATCGCCCTGGAAAGTGATCTCGCCATCGAAGGCCGCTTCGATCGGCGTGCCGACGGGCGCCGCCCAGTCGACGCCCTTGTGGATGCGAACGGTCCCGAGGATTGGGTGCTTGCGTGGCCCGAAGGTGGAGGTCATGACCCCGTTGACCGGCGTGACCATGCCGTTGGTGACTGTCAGCGAACGAACCAGATCGTCACCCGTGACGCACGCAAACTGGCCGTCGCTCTGCCGGAAGACGAAACAGTCCAGGCTCTTTTCGGTGCCCTGGACGCCCACATACAGCACTCGCCCGGCACCTTCCTCCTTGCCGCGCGGCGTCTGCGAATAGATCAGCACAAGACGCTGGTCCTCGCTTGCAAAGGCGTCCAGGTCCTGTCCTCTCGAGAGATACATGATCGCTTCGCCGATCACCCCGGTCGGAACACTGTTGCGGGCTGCTGTCGAGTAGATCGCGTCAAGCAGACGGTACTGCCTTTTGTGCGTGCCTTCCGCCTGTGCGCCCGAATAGTTGAACAGATCCTCGCGGACCCAGGGATCGACGCCCGACACGAACGCGCCCGCGGCATTGCGCGTCAGCGTGCCGACAAACACGTTCTTGGCATAGATCGAAACCTGCATGAGGGACATCGTGGTCGTCTCGCGCGTCGGCCTGAAACCGCGCATGGCAACGACATAACCCGGTTCCAGACCGTCCCGGTTGAAAAGCGCCTTCAAGGCCTCGCCTGCGAGCTTGGCATCGTCGGCGGAGAAATGTGCATCGAGCGCAACGCTGTCCAGGCTGCGGTCGTTGAGGATCTTCACGAACGTGTCTTCGGTCGCCTCGAACCGTTGATACTCATTGGTGACGACTGCCACGCTTGTGTTGTTTTCGATCTGGGTCTTCTGGAATGCGGGAAGGGCGGCGTCGCCCGCATCGATCGTTTCACCCCAGCCGGCTTCGGGATCGTCGGCATCCGCCTTCTGGTCCGAAGCTGGCGCGGGTTCCCCCGCCGCGGGCGATGGCTCAAGATCGTTTTGCAGATCGCCGGTTGGCGCGGCAGTGGTCTTTCTCTGCGCCTGGAAGAAGGCAAAATCCTCCTGCGTCGACGGTATCGTCGTCATGAATTTTTCGCTGGCGCTAAGCATGACGTCGGACAGGATTTCGATCTGGGGCGAAACGTCGGATTGATCGAGTTCCGCCGGGCGCGGGATCACGCGGCCCTTCGTTGCGGCGCCGGCATCGGGCGCGAGCGTGATCCACATCGGGTCCCCGGCCAGGTCGATAATGGCGGGCACGTAGACAGACGCATCGGCCGGCACATCGTCCACGCCTTCGACCGCGTGCAACTCCTCGTCTTCGTCGCCGAACGACCAATAGTCCGCGGTGAGATAGAAACCGGCGGCGATCGAAAACAGGACAACCACCGCGAGGCCGGCCAGGAGCCTGCGCCAAAGCGTGCGCCTGCGAAGGGCAGCGCGCGCCTGCTTTTTCTGCCTGAAACTCGTGTCGATATTGTGCGTCACGGATTACTTCCAGTCAGGAAGAAGGTCCACCGCACCTGTTCAAGCGTGTCGACTTCGAGAAATTGCGCCGCTATGTGGCCGCGCTGCCAGCATTCGTCGATGCCGCGTATCGAGAAACGTCTTCGCTCGATGCACATTTCGGTCGATCCGGTGAGGATCGCATGGCCGAACACGTCCGTTGCATAGATGTAGATGTAGCGGTTCGTCAGTTCCTCGCGGATGACGTTCACGCATTGATTTGCGCCGATGGTCCACCAGCCGTCGGTCTGGTCCGCATTGTCGACCTTCTGGCCGACGGCGAGATTGACGACATCGAGCGTCTGGTTGCAGACCGTGAATTCGGCGCGCGCCTCGCCGGATGACAGCACGGCCAGCAGTGCGGCGCCTGACAAGACCGCAAGCCTCATGCGGCCCGTCAGGGCGAGCAGGGTGGCTCGAATCGGACCACGCTGCTTTATCGGCAGGTCGGCAGACGATTGCGGCAAACACGAGCGGGGTTCCATCGGGCGCCCATGCTATCCGCCGAGCCGGAAATACTTGGCCGTGGCTGAGAACTGAGATCCGTCGGTCTCGATTTCTTCGAGAATCTTGGGGAGCAGCACCGAAGCTGGTGTGGGCGTGGAGAACGCAGCCGCCCGAATATCCTTGGGGCCGGTGATCACCATTATGATCTGCGGCACCGCCTTTCCGGCGGCCTGGTCGGCGGCGCCGAGACCGATCGGGATTCTGAAGGTGACCTTGTCCGGTTTTACGACGACGCGCTCGTCGAGATTGAACACCATGCCTTTGTGATCGATCAGCAGCACGCTGGAAATGAGCCCGCCACGCGTCACCAGCGTGCCGCTGATCGGCGTACCGTTCGGCACCGACGTCCGATCGAGAACAAGCTGCGGCTTGTCGGCCGCGGTCTGCCCCAAAAAGCGCAGAAAGTTGGTGACTTCGCATTGGCTTGGTTCAATGAGGCGGACGCTGATATCCGGCTCGACATGGAATCTTGCCTGGAAATCGCCAAGCATCCGCTCGAATGGCTGAACCTCCGTTCCAAATCCTTCGATCGCGGCGGCCTTGTCGGTTGCCGACGTCATGGTGGCATAAAAACAGTCGCCGCCGCCGAAGTCGCGAACCCAGGAGACTCGTTGCGCGATGTCATCGACGATCGGAGGAACCTCCGGCTTGGGCACGTTCAACCCGACGACAGGCTGGTCAGGCTGTTTGGCTACCGGTGGCGCAGGTTTTTGGCTCTCGGTGTTCGCGACATCCGGCTGGCTTGCCGTGGGTTTGGGCGCCGGCACGGTCGCCTCGGGTGCCGGCACGGTCGCCTTGGGCGCTGCCGGCTGGCTGATCTGTGGCTCAGGCTTTTGGCTCTCGACAACCTCTAGCTGGGCCGGCGGCGGCGTCGAGACCTTCTCGGCTGCTGGCGGGGCTGGAGCAGTCGAGACCGGCGGCGGAGCCGACGTTTGACTGTCGCTGGCCATCGTATCGGGCTGGACTGCCGGCGACACCTTTTCGGGTGGCGGCTGCGCCGCCGTTGCGGATGGCTTCGGGGGTTCTTCGGTCTGCGAGGGGACTTCGGCGGGCTTGGCCGGCTGCGGCTTTTGGGCTGCGGTAGCATCTTGCTGGTTTTCAGCCGGTGGTGCGCTAGACTCCGGTTGCACGGGCGGAACTGGTTTTGCCGGCTCAGGGGCGGTCCCGGCATTGTCCGTGGGTGCCGGCTTTGACGTTTCTGGTGCGGGCTTTGATGGCTCTGGTGCCGAAAGCGATGGCTTGCCGGCCGTCGGCATCGCTGGCGTCATGAAGCCGCTGAGATACAGGCCCGCGCCGGACGCGACAGCCAGCGTCGCCAAGGCAGCGATCGCGATGGTTCGGGTCTTTGTGGATTTTCCAGGGACATCAGCCGTGACCGGACGTGGTGAGCCGGCGAGCGCCGGAGACCGCGGTTGGGACAAATGCGCGGGCCGCACATGCGGGACGAAGGGCTGCCCACCTGAACCTGTTGCCGTTTCGGTGTCGTGCCTCTCGACGTGGGATGGCCGGCCCTGGGTCTTGGTGTCGGGCGAAAGGGCTTCCCCGGTTCGCGGCAAAGCCGGCCGATCGCGGGGTGTGATCGAAGTCGGCGGCGTTGTCTCCTCACTGTCGTCACGGGTCATCCTGGCGATTTCCGCCATGCTGATCGGCCGGTCTTGCGGATCCGGTTGCAGCATGGCTTCGACAATGTCGCGAAAATCATCGTCGATGTCGGAGAGATCAGGCACGGTCCGACGCTTTTCGATGACCTCGAACTGCGACCCGCTCATGTCGATCGGTTTGCCGCGCAAGGCGGCCACCAGCACCAGCCCCAGGCTGTAGATGTCGGACTGCTCGCTGACGTCGCCGCTGTAGAGCCCGAGCTGTTCGGGTGAAACGTAGTTGTACTTTCCCGCGAATTTTCCGCCGATCAAGGTCTCGCCGCCCACGGTCGCCGATCGTGCGATACCGAAATCGATGATCTTTGCGCGGTCGACCCGGCCCCCCGGCAGGATGATGTTGTCAGGAGACAGGTCGCGGTGTATCGCGCCCGCCTGATGCACCGCGCTCAGACCGGACGCGAGGCGATGGCAGAGCTTGCGCACCTCTGCCGTCGGCATCGCGCCACGTCGCATGATGTCGAACAGCGACTCGCCGTCGACGAATTCCATCGCAAGGTAGGGACGGCCGATCCCGGGATCGATCGTGAAGACGTGATACCGCACGACCGCATCATGGGACAGGCGATTGAGGATCAATGCCTCCTTGCGGAACAGGGACAGGATCGTCTGGTCACGGGCGAACTCGGGCAGGACGATCTTGATCGCGACGTGGTCGCCGGTCTGGATGTTATGACCGCGGTAGACCTCCCCCATGCCACCGAATGCGATCCGCTCATCAAGCTCGTAGATGCCGCTGAGTTGCGTGCCTACGGCGGTGTTGGCCATGCCTCCCGATATTCGCGTCTTGTCGTCGGCGCTCATCGGCCTCAACCTCCCGCTTTGTAGAGATCTGGACGTGACGATTGCCCATCGCGCCCGTCGCCGATCTTCACAAGCACGATCGTCACATTGTCAGTGCCGCCACGCGCCAGCACCGTTTCCAACAGTTTTTCGCAGGCCGCCTGAGGTGTCGCGGACACGGTCGCCGCCTCGATCTCGGCGTCGGTGACATGCGCCGTCAGCCCATCGGTGTTCAGCACAAAAATGTCCCCCGGCATGATTTCGCCTTGCTGGAAATCGATGACGATCTCGTCGCTGACGCCGACCGCATGCGTGATGACATTGCGGCGCGGCCAGGTGCGCGCTTCGCTTTCGCTGATCATGCCTCTGTCCACGAGCTCCTGAACTTCGGTATGATCCTTCGAGATCTGCGAGATCGAGGCGTTGCGGATCAGATAGACGCGGCTGTCACCCGCCCACAGGCAGGCAAACCGCCCATCCATCGCCAGCAGGGCGGCAACAGTCGAGCCGATGGTTATGCCGCGGGATTCGGATATCCCGCGGATCTCGGCATTGGCCCTGCTCAGCCTGTCCTCGAAGCGCGCCCGAAGATCAGGTGCGGAGCTGGCAATGCCGATCGTTGCCAGATGATCGACGATACTGGCCGAAGCGACCTCTCCCGCGTCATGTCCACCCATTCCGTCGGCTACCACCCAGAGACCAGTTTGTGGCTCGACCAGATAGTTGTCTTCATTGAGCTCACGGACACAGCCTTTGTGGCTTACCCCGAAGCTCTCAAAGGGAAGGGCGACAGTGTTCACTTTGCCACCAAGCGCTTCTCAAGCGTCCTCTGCGGCGCACTTTCAGGCGCTCGCTAGTGTTACTTTGCCACAGGCTCGAACATTAAAGTATCGAAAACTAAGATCTCTGCGTGGTCTGCGGATCCCCATCTCAAAACGCTTTCGGACAGCTGAACCCGGAAAGCGCGGGGAGCAAGAAGGGGTTGGTGCCGGAGCCTGCCTGGATCGTATAGGTAACGTCGCGGCCGCCGATCACGAAGCGTGCCTGCATATTGCTGTCGCTGCCGATGACGGCAGCCTTGTCCAGAAGCCGCTTCAGCGCCCACGGCCCTTCGAACTTGATGGCGGATTCGCGGCCTGGCATTTCCGGCGTCAGGCTTAGACTGGCGGACGCGGACGATGTACCGATCGGCCAGGTCACGGTGCTTGGCGCGTTACCTGTCTGGTTGCTCTGGACGATCTGACCATCGACATCGAGTATCGCCGTATCGGCGTCGCCATGCAGCGAGAATGGGGTGAAGGTGACGCTGACCAAGGGCACCGAACCGCCCGATGGAAAGAAGGCGCTGCGGATGTCCGCCGCCAGTTGGAAGTCTTTCAGGGTCGATTTCGACAGGTCGCGTCCAAAGCGCGCATCCTGTTTCCAGCTCCAGTCCTGGCCGGTCATGTCGATCAGCGATGCGAGGTTTTGTGCGAAGAACCGGTCCATCAGCCCGCCCGGCGCGAAAAGTTTCGCGAAATCCGCCATGGCAACATCCTCGGTGCCGTCGCCGGCGAAGGGATACCGGCCGTTGATCGCCGCCTCACAGGGAGCCGTCACCGTCTGGTCGAGCATCTGGTTCAAGTTTGCCACCGACGTTTCGGCGACGTTGCCTTCAAACTCATCCGCCGTTGCGTTGACCATCCGGCCAAGTTGCTTGGGCAGACGCGAGACATTGGCGCGAAGGGTGGCTATCTGCAGCTGCAGGTTCGTATTGACGCGCTCCGTCTGCGAAGGAACTTCGGCCGCCAGTTGCAGGCTCTGATAGATATCGCTGAAGTTCTGGGTCAGGGCATCGATTGGGCGGTGTCCGGCAGGGCCGTTCACCAGGGCCTGGAAGGGTCTGAACTGCGCTTCAATGTTCGCACCTGGATTCGGGTTCTGTGTGTCGGCCGCCCTTGTGCCGGCGCGACTTTGCGATTTGCCGGTCGCGATTTGTATGCCGATGCGGGCCAGACCCTTGCCCAGATCTGCGGCGTGCCCCGGCTGGTTTTGAGCCGTACCTGCTTCTTCGGCGCCAGGACCGTTGCCGTCACCAGGGTCTCGCGTCAGCGCTGTTTCGTTGGCGATCGCCGCAAAGAGCTGGTTTATCGGCGAGGTCGGGGAGGCAGCGGCAGAAAGCGCGATGTAGTGCGGCTTGTCCGTCAGCATCGCTTTGAACTTCAACTGGTCGAGGACGCTGTTCCACGCGGCTGCGAACTCCTTCCCGTAGCGATCGAGAAGTTCGGGGCCGAGCTTGAGCAATTGCTGATCGATGTCGCCTTGCTCACCGCCTCCGCCGAGAACCCATTGCTCGTCGACAAGCATCTGCGCAATGCGCGAAAGTTGCGGGAGATAGAAGGTGTGGAAGCCGGCATAGGTGTAGATACCGGGAACACGAAGGCCTGACAGATCGCTGCCGTTGATGCGCTCGAACAGCACTTGCGCTTCCGGGCCGCCTTTCAGGGAAACAGAAAAGTCGTCCAGTGCTGCCGCGTATATCGCTGACCGGATCAATGCGGACGCTCGATCGGCAAGGCTCATGCGCCCGAGAGAACGTTGGGCGGCTTCGACAAGCGGCTGGTTGAGTTCGAAAACCGGATCATAGGCGTCGTCCAATGCCAGCATGGCGCGCAGGTGCTTTTCGAGTTGCTCCCGTCCTTCTCGGTTGTTTTCGCCTGGATATCGGTTCTGCTCCCAATCCTGCTTCATCCAGGAAACGATCAACGCGTCATCGACCTTCGGCGCCTTGCCGCCAAGCATCAGATAGATTTTCAACGGTTCGTAGAGCGCGACGGGATCAGCCATCTTGGCCTGGATCGTCCGCTCGGCCTGGATCAGCAGGCGTGATCGGAACATTCGTTCCAGCCCTTGCCGATAAGCCGTTTTGGATGCCGAAAGAAGTCTCTCCCGCTGACTGAGGCCGAACGTCTCCTCGATCGGAGTCGGCAAGTCACCGGTTTCGAACCCGGCCGGCAGATCGCGCAACTGGTCGAGCGGCCCGATGACGTTTTCGAGGTCGACATCGGTCACCGTCGTGCTTTCGAGCAAGGGTGCCGCCGTCTGGCGGTACTGGCCCATGGCCAGACTTGTGGAGGCGATCAGCGACCGGTTGGCCGCGACGCTCAGGCCGAGCGTACCCAGTGCAGCAGCAGCGACCAAAGCTATTGCGCCGAGGCCGCCAAATCTGGCGATCGCTGCGCGCCTTGCAGCCGCTTTGTCGTACGAAACCCATCCGGATTCGGCAAAAATGACGTTCGTCAGCAGATCATGCAGAAAGAAGCTTTTGCCGGTCCCGGAAAGGTGAGGGCGGGCGTTGCTGCCGAAATCGCGGCCGATTGCGCCCAGCACCTGATCGATCGGCGTTCCCTCTTGCGTGCCTGACGAAAAATAGAGTCCACGCAGGCTCACATTCACCTGGCTGCGCGCCGGATCGAACAGGCCGGCGACAAAACTGGTAATTCGCCCCCGCAGCGCGCCGAACTGCGCCGGAAAGCCAAAGATGGAGATGCGCGTGAGCGGATCGGCCTCGTCCTGGAGGCGGTCGGCCATCTCGTCTGCCAGTCGGTTTGCCAGCACGTCGAATTCGGCAGGAGCCTCGGCGGCCATGTTCCTGTCGCGCTCCGCCGTCTGGAACGTCGCGCCCCACACTTTTCGCCTGCGCGGTTCGTCGAAATCGCCGAAGTAATCCATGAACCCGGAAACAAGATCGGCCTTGGTGAAAAGCAGGTAGACTGGAAACTGGATTTTCAGCGTCTCGTGGATTTCCCTCAGGCGGCTGCGTATCTCGACGATGTGGGCGTCGAGCTGCTGATCGTCGAAGCTCATAAGATCGGCAAGGCTGATGGCCAGGATGACGCCGTTTATCGGTTGTCTGGTGCGGTATTTCTTGAGCAGCGACAAAAAGGCGAGCCAGCTCTTCCTGTCGCTCTCGGCATGGGAGTCCTGCGTCGTGTAGCGTCCGGCGGTGTCGATCAGCACGGCCTGGTCGGTAAACCACCAGTCGCAGGAGCGTGTTCCGCCAACGCCAGCCACCGGCTGGGCGTCCCCCGAACCGGCAAGCGGAAAGTTCAGACCCGAATTGACCAGGGCCGTTGTCTTGCCGGCACCCGGCGGGCCTATGACGACGTACCACGGGATCTCATAGAGGAAGTTGCGCTTGCCACTCGACCGCTTGAGCGCCGCCACGGCCTCATTCATGCGAGCTTCCAGCACCCGCGAATCGTCATCGCGGTCATCATTGTGAGCGACGACGGTCTCGAGTGCCTTTTGCGCCTTTCTCGCTTGCCAGAAGCGCAGCCCGTAGAACAGCGCCGGCGCCGCCACGATCACGCCAATGATGGTTGCGCGCAGCCAGGCGGGCCCCAGTGGCCGGGTATCTGCGAAGCGGATCAATGGCCCGCCAAACCACACTGCCGCCGCGAAGCCGGCCAGCGCGATAACGCTGAACATCCGCAGCAGCCAACGCGTCATGGGCGCTTCCAACAGGCCGTGCTCACAATGTTTCCTCCCTGGGGATCATCACATCGACACGGCGGTTCTTGGCGCGGCCTTCCGGCGTCGCATTGTCGGCGATCGGTTCGTCCTCGCCCTTGCCATCGACCGTCAGTCGCGAGGGATCGCTGAATTTCGGTGCCATCATCGTTTCGACAGCCTTCGCCCGGGCGACGGAAAGGTCGAAGTTGGATTTGAACGGGCTCGACTTTCGCGGTTTCACATTGTCCGTGTGGCCGACGATCCGGATTTGCCCGGGCTCGGGCTGCAGGGCCGCGGCGATGTCGGTGGCAATGGGCTGGAACTCCGGCTTCGCCTCGGCCCTGCCGGACTGGAACAGCAGGACATTGTTGATTTCCACCACGATGAAGTTGCCCTTCGTGCCGATGGTCAGCCCGCCGCCTTCGACTTCCTTGGCCAGTGCCGAACGAATGCGATCAATCTGCGCGGTGGCTGCAGGTGGGGTGGCTTTCACCGGCTCGGCCAACGGCGCCACGCTGGCGCGCTCGATGGCGACCGGTGTCGACGGGTTGAGTGCCAGCAATTCACCGGCGGTGGCGTCGCCCTCATTGGTGATGAAGACCCGCAATGCAAAAAATGCCGCTGTCAGCAGCGCCGTCGCCGCTGCCGCAACGACCCAGAGCGGCAGGCGGGCCGACGGCTGCGCCATGGTCGCCGCCAGGCCCTGCCAGCGCGGCGAGATGTCCTCGCCTGCACGCGCCCTGAAATAGCGAAGCGTCTCGTAGACGTCGCGTCGAACGCGTTCGAGATTGTTGTCTTCGCGCCTCACGCCCCGGTACTGGCCTTCGAAACCCAGCGACAGGCAGGCATGCATCAGTTCGAGCAGATCGTAGTGCGTCTCGGGATTGGCCAGTATCGTGTTCAGGGCTTCGTAGAAGCCTGTGCCGGTGATCTCGGTGTGAAAGAACTGCCGCAGCATGCCGTTTTGAGCCCAGTCGTCGCTCTTGGGCCAAGGCAGGTTGCCTATGAGATCGTCGGCGGTTTCGCACAGAGCAAATTTCGCGATCCGAGCATCCTCTTCGGGAACGCCGGTCTTCTCCATCGTTCGGTCGAATTTTTCGATCGCGTCGGCGACATGTTGCGCCAGTGGCTCCGCTTGTCTTTCGACGGGCATGATCCTGAGCTGCCCGAACAGGATCAGCAAAGGTGCCGCCGCCGCGAGAATAGGGTTTGCCGCGGCGTATTTGACCGTGTCCGCGGCGCCGAACAGGATCGCCTGCTCGACCGCCCGGGCCGGCGCGGCGGCGGAAGAGGCAGCACCGGCCGCGGCGCCCAAAGCCGCACCTTGATAAATCACGGTTCCGGATGCCCAGCCCGGCGGTGTATGCCGCCCGACCCCAGGATCGAACACCGTTGAATCCTTGACCGGAGAGGGTTGGCCTCCGTCAGCGGCAGGTAGCTCGGGAACTGGTGGCGATTTTTTCTCGCGCCGTGGACTTGCGCGAATGACGGTCTTGCCCGCCAGGCCGAAGGGATCGTCCTTCGAGCTCATCGCCGACCGTCCGTGCAGGCGGTGTGGCCGCGATCGGGCGAGATGGGCGCAAAACGGTTGCTGGTCGGGTAATGGAAATACGACCCCCGCCGGCCGTGGCAGTGTCCGGAGGACGATTGACTGGAAAACGCTATCCCACCGTCACATGACATTTGCCGCAGACCCCCAGCTCAATGAGTCTTACCCGCTTGGCGAACTGTCGTACGTGATCGTAATCTCAGAAATCGTCGATTGGAACCGGATGCCAGGGGTCGAAGGGACTTTTCTTCGCCGACTGCTGTACCATGCGTTACTTGGCCTTCCGTTTCCTGGCCACGCGTTTCTTGGGGTCGCCTATTTTTGCTTGTCGGCTTTGGCGTACGCCTCGCTGAAATAGGCCAGGAATATATCCAGCATGCCGTTTTCGTGTGCTTCCTCCATGGTCCGCCATGTCGCGACATAGGCGTCCCAGGCCTGGCTCTTCTTCGACGTAAACGACGTAGGCGGGAGTTTCCTGCTGATCGCCTCGGGCGACAGGTCGTCAAGCAGCCGGGAGAGCGCGGTTTGCATGGCAGCATAGGTGGCAAATTCGTGCGTCTTGAGATCGCGGAATGCATCCTCGATGCTGCGCCTGGCATCAAGATAGCCGGCCCTGCGACGGGCGAACATGATTTCGAGGATGTCGTCGGTCCCCGGAACGAACTTCAGCGGATTGTTGTCCGCGGCGCTGATCATCGTTCGTTGTGTGCTCTTTGCTAACGTTTTCGCGGCCGCGCGGGCTTTCAGCAGCAAGGTCAGTTCTTCGACCACCGCCCGCAGGACCGCGCCGATTTCGGCGGCAACTTCATGCGGGTCGCGCAATTGAAGCAGTTCCGGCGAAATGCCGGCTCCGATTGCGATCTCCCGCAGCACCTCGTCCCTGGTCGAGGGCAGCGGTGTCGGGGTCGACGAGGACGCCGACGCTGGAATGCGCTGCCCGGACCGTTGCTGCGCAGGCTCGAAGAAAGCCCCGCCTCCGAATTCCAGCGGCCGGCCCGTCGCGACCGGCATTTCCCGCGGTGTCGAATTTTGGTTGGCTTGAGGATAGCCTGCCGTGGCGCGCTCCTCGTCGATCGACACGACGATGACATAACGGCCGATCAGTATCCTGTCGCCATGGCCCAGCCGATGCGGCCCGGTCATGCGCTGGCTCGACCCGTTGATGAAGGTCCCATTGCGCGAGACATCGTGCAGCCAGAACGCGCCTGCCTCGTACAGAACCTCGCAGTGCCGGCCCGAGATGAACTTGTCGGGATCTGGCAAGGTCCAGTCACAAGCATCGCGTCCGATTTCGAAGCCGCGATCGCGCGCTGCGTAGCCGGTCGGGATGCCGGCGGGCAGCGCGTCGACATTGCTGATTTGCAGACTGATGTACATCCAGGATCGCCGCGGATCGTTGATCGATACTGCACCATTCTAGCAGTTTGCGCGTAGAACAGCACAGCCGCGTTCCAAGCCGGAGCTTCGACAGGGCAAGTTTCAGGCGCCACCGGCCCTCTTTGGTCCGCAGGGCAACATGTGGTAGGCTCCTGATGGCCTGGTGCGGCGGGTCGAAAAAGTTCCTCAACAGAGTGCGGGAACTTCAATCCTTCGCGCCGGCGGCCGCGTCCAGGAGGGGCACGACCCATGCCGAACGAACGTGCCACGGTTGTGCAGACACCGGTTGGCGCCGACCTGTTGACCTTCACGCATCTCATCGGGCGCGATGAGATCAGCCGTTGTTTCGCCTATACGGCCGGGTTCGTAAGCACGGACCCCAATATCGATCCGCTCAAGATGCTGGGTGGTCCGGTTTCGGTCGAAGGTGAATCAGATCCGAAACGCTGGTTCAGCGGCATCGTGTCCGAGTTCCGGCTCACCCGCATCGAGGACCGGCTGGCCTACTACGAAGCGGTCGTCAGGCCGTGGCTCTGGTTTCTCGGCAACACCACCGATTGCCGTATTTTCCAGAACAAGAGCGTCGTCGACATCGTCAAGGACATCTTCAAGAAATACAGCGTGGCGGAATTCGATCTGCGACTGCAGGGATCCTACCCGCCGCGCGAATACTGCGTGCAGTATGACGAGACCGATCTGGATTTCGTGCAGCGACTGCTCGAGCATGAAGGCATCCTGTATTTCTTCGAGCATGACGAGGGCAAGCACACGCTTGTCCTGGTCGATGCGATGAGCAAGCTGAAGCCTGCGCCGGGCTACGAGAAAGTGCCCTATCATTTTGAAGGTCAGGGTTCCCGGCGCGATGTCGAATACATCACCGAATGGATACCGGGCAGTTCGGTGCGCCCGGGTGCCTACGCCCACACCGATTATGATTTCAAGAAGCCGGGCGCCGACCTCATGGCCAAGTCGACCCAGCCGTTCAGCCACAAGCTGGCGGCGGGCGAGAACTATCGCCAGCCCGGTGCGCATCTCGAAGTGGGCCGGGGCGACAGCCTGGCCGCGATCCGCCGCGAGGAAGTCCAGGCCGTGCACCAGCGCATCGCCGCTGTCGGCACCGTGCGCGGCCTCTATTCGGGCTGCAAGTTCACGCTGGACGGTTTTCCACGCGAGGACCAGAACCAGGAATATCTGGTGGTCAGCGCCGAATACAGGCTGTTCGACCCGGGCTATAGAGCCCTTGCTGACGTCGACAGCGAGAACTTCCAGGTGATCCTAGGCGTGGCGCCGACCGCCGTGGCCTATCGCCCGCCACGGATCACGCCACGGCCAATCATGCGCGGGCCGCAGACCGCGACGGTGGTCGGTCCATCCGGCGAGGAAATATTCACCGACAAATATGCCCGCGTGAAGGTCCAGTTCCATTGGGATCGTCTGGGCAAGAAGGATGAGAACAGTTCCTGCTTCGTGCGGGTGTCGCAGACCTGGGCCGGCAGCGGCTGGGGGTTCATCCAGATACCGCGCATCGGCCAGGAGGTGATCGTCGATTTCATCGAGGGTGACCCGGACCTGCCGATCATCACCGGTAGGGTCTACAACGCCTCCCAGATGCCGCCTTACGGGCTGCCGGGCAGCGCCACGCAGTCCGGCTGGAAGTCGGACTCCTCCAAAGGCGGCGGCGGCTACAACGAGCTGATGTTCGAGGACAAGGCCGGCTCGGAACTGGTCAATTTCCAGGCGCAGAAGGACCACAACCTTCTGATCAAGCACGACCGCACCAAGCTGGTCCAGCACGACCAGTCCGACCGCATCGACCACGATGCCAAGCACTCCGTCGGCCACAACCTCGACGAGGACGTCGGTAACAACAAGACGGTCAAGGTCGGCGTCGACCAGACCACCAACATCGGCTCCAACGACACCGAGACGGTGGGCGCCAACCGTTCGCTGACGGTCATGGCCAACGAGACCATCCATGTCGTGTCGAACTCGACGGAGAACATCGACGCCAATCACACGCAGACGGTGGGGATTGTCCAGACGATTACAGTGGGGGCGRCTCGCATCGATACGGTTGGCGCCGCCGAGACGCGAACAGTCGGCGCAGCACAGATGAACACCATCGGTGCCATACGGTCGGTCACTGTCGGTGCAGCGCAGAGCCACGATATCGGCGCGTCGGACAGTTGGAACATAGCGGCGGCGCAGAGCGTCAATGTTGGAGCGGATCAGAGCGTCACTATAGGCAGCGCCCAGTCTTTCAACGTTGGTGCCGCGCGCAGCGCCAGCATCGCGGCCGATGACACAACGACGGTTGGTGGAGGGAGTTCGCTGTCAGTGACCGGTGCGAGTTCAATCCAGATCGGGGAAGACAGTTCAATCAATGTCGGCAAAAAGCTGGTTATTACCGTTGGTGACGAAATTCTGATCAAGTGTGGTTCGGCCAAATTCATGATGAAGAAGGACGGTACCATTGCCCTGGAGGGGAAGGACATTTCGGTCAAAGCAAGCGGCAAGATTGGCATCAAGGCATCGAGTGACATAACGATCAAGGGCTCGAAGATCAGCGAGAATTGAGGATGCAGCGATGAGTGACGTTCGCGAACACATTGACGGTGTGGTGATCGGCATCTTTCTCGGTTTCGATGATGCGGCGTCACCGCTGGTGGTATTCCCCGGCAATCCGGAACAGACAGCCTTGCCCGCGCGCAGCTTGACCGGGCTGACGTCCGATATGATCGGCTCCGAGGTGGCTTTGCTCTTTCAAGAGGGCGATCCCGCCAGGCCGCTCATCGTTGGCCGCATCGTCGATCCGGCGCGCAAGACTGCGGCGCCACAGGTCGTGCGGGACGGCGAGCGCGTTCGCATTACCGGGGAAGAGCGCATCGAGCTGCGATGCGGCAAGGCGACGATCCTGATGGAAAAGGATGGCCGCATCACCATTCGCGGTACTTTCGTCACCAGCCAGGCGAGCGCCACCAATCGTATCCGTGGCGGTTCGATCGACCTCAATTGATGTTGGCGGCAAGCGACAAGTCGAAATCAGAAGGCACGCCCGGTCGGCGGATAGTGCCGGATGTCGTAAGGCAGCACGCCGAGCAGGTCGCATTCTTCTGGGCGCAACGCGACACTTTGATGGCGTCGGATCCGCCGAACCTGGATGTGGTCGCCGGTGTCGACCGGCGCCTGGAAGCCAACCTGGATGGCCTGCGTATCGCAGGGTCGGCCGCTTGGCCGTTCATCGTTGCGGTGTATGAGGATTTCCCCGAGAAAGGCGAGTTGTTTCTGTATGGATGGATGGCGATAGAATTGAACGACAGCCGCCGCATTGCCGAGGTTGTCGAGCATGGGAATCGAAGCGAGGACGATGCTTGCGGATTGGTCGGCGCGCTGGCGTGGCACCAGCCCGCAACGATCGCGCCGCTGGTGCGGGACTGGATCGGAGCGCAGGATGCGTTCAAGCGATATCTCGGCGTATCGGCTTGCCTTGGGCATGGCGTCGACCCGACGCAGATGCTGGTTCGACTTGTGCGCGATCCGGATGCACGAGTTCGCGCCGCGTCCCTGCGGCTTGCCGGAAAAATCGGACGAGCCGATCTCCTTCCGCAACTGAGCACTGCGTTGGATGATACCGAAGAGTTGCCACGCTTCTGGGCCGCCTGGTCACTGGCGGAACTCGGTTCAGGCGACCTGGCCAGCTCCGAACTTCGCAAGGTTGCCGTCAGCAGGAGCGCTGACGCAATGACGGCGTTGCGCGCCGCCGTCAAGGCCTCACCCGACAGGGATGTCCGCGCCTGGATGGGCGGACTGTTCAAATCGCCTGAAACCGCGCCTTTGGCCGTACGTGGCGCCGGCATGCTGGGCGACCGCAACATTCTGCATTGGCTGATCCACCAGATGCGCACACCTGCTCTGGTCGCCGCCGCCGGCATTTCCTTCCTGGAGCTTTTCCCCGAAGCCAAAGAGCATGACGAGCTTTTCTCAGTCGAACCCGACTTGCTGGGAGACAAGATTGCCGAACATTTCGACCAGGATCCTCCATATCTGCCGGTTGCCGACAGGGTCAAAGAATGGGCAATCGAGCGGCGCTTGCTTGCCGATCCTATCGCCAGCCCAAGGGATTGATGAACCTGTGGATCCACTCGACCGTGTTGTCGTTCTCGAAAAAAAGTCTGCCTGAAAATCTTGGGTGTTCCCGAAGGAAAAGAGGTTCCAGAAGGCGGCTTGCGTCGAAATAGGCATCATTGACCGTTTTCGGTCGGTTCATGTCTTCGACATTCGGCTCTGAGCCAAGTCGCATCAGGTAGCCTCGTCGTCCGCGCTCGATGTCGACGGAACTGAGGGACGCGCAGCTTTTCACCAGTCCCGCCCAAGAAGCGTCGATCGCTGACAGGCCCTCGCCGAGAAGTGTCAGCCAGCTCACCGTTTTGATCCCGAGGTTGCTGACAGGAAGCGTCAGGTTCAGATTCTCTATGTCTATTCCCCAGTATCGCTTCGCTTGAGCGTATATGTAGTCAAACGCCGGAAGTCGTTCCCATGGATCGTAGGCAAAAGTCAGCCCACCGTGACCAGAAATAAATTCAACATTGTCGACAATATTGCGGGCCAGGCCGACGAGTACGCCAACTTCTGTGTCAAGTGGAGCGAGGACACGGACAGCCGAATGCAGGCCGCTGTCACGTCTATGAATACGGTTACACGAAAAACTCCAGCTGCCTCTCGGATCGTCAATCGAAATGTGATCCCAATAGCGAAGCTCGAACGCTCTGCCTTCACGAATGCGTCTGTAAACCGGTTGAAGATACGGCTCCGGAAGACCGTTCCTTGCCGCAACGCGGCCACTCCTTGTCAACTCAGGCGCGGAAGCCAGCAGCCAATACGGAAACTCTGCAAGCCCGATCTTCTGAATCGAGCCTGGCGGAGAGGCCTGCCGGTAAAGCTCGATGAGGAAATCGAGCTCGGCCTGGGTGGGGCCTTTCAGGTAGACCGTCAGGTCGAGCATTACCTTGCACGCGATTTTGCCTTCGACGGAAAAGGGTCGAAGCAGTTGCGGAGGCAGCTTCATGAACCTGCACCCAATTTGACACCTATTCGTTGTCTTCGTCGCTTGATGTTCCGTTCACTTCCTCATCGATCATGTATTCGAGAGTCTCAAGCTTGAATACTAAGTAATCGGTAAAGTCCTTGTAGGCGTCACTCTGGTACATGTCCTCGAACTCGATGAAGTCGACTTTCCCATTCTTCTTAACGCGGGACGGATCAAGTACCAGGAAATGGCTCAGATCTTCGCCAAACATGACCGGGATCGCACCGTTGTCGAAAGGGTTGTCCTCGTCATCCGGCCACAGGTCGCCCCAGAACTCGATTTTGTCTTTTACCCATTTGCTGTCGTGATCCTGCGTGGACAGCAGCTTGCCGCCAGCATCGAAATCACTCCAGCCATTGTGGAGCTTCAGAAATTCGCGATATGATTCCGGCAGCGGTATGCCCAGCCGTTTCTCAAGCTTGGCGATCTCTTCATCGGTCGCCGGCCTGCCAAGTTCGTGTGGCAATTCCTCGTCGTATTTGAGCGAGTCATACTTCTGTTGGGCCTCAACGATCTTTTCGATCAGCTCCTTCAGTTCAGGTTTCTTAGGCACTTGCTGGCTCCTCCCATCCGCAACAATTGGGGAAAACCCCAGTGTGGGGTTTGTTTCCACCCTTTCGCCAGAAATCCGTCTTGGCGCGATACTTCTTCATGCTCGACCCCATCCACGAATTCGCGCGGCTCGACATCCATTTGAGATTCTTGGCATCCGTTGGGTGACCATTCAACTGGAGCTCGTTGCTGTGGTCGGGGCTAAATCCGGAGTATTCTTGCTCTTCCGCCTTTTCCTTCGCGCAGTCTTTGTAGAACTCAATCTCGGCAGGTTTTTTTGCCACTGCCGCATCTTTGAGGCGTTTGCATTCGGTGTTGCCTTGCGTGCGCCTTTTGGCATAGCCCGCAGAGCGATTCCCATCCCAGGTCACACGTTTCATTTCACCGGCCTTCGCGGCATCGTTGATTGCCGCGCACTTGGCGCAAATCTCTTGCTTCTCGCAATCGTCGAATTTGACGTGCTTCTTGCCCTTCTTTTTCGCCGGGCCGTTGGCACAATCGATCTTCAATGGATTGGTGTTGGCTGGCCCCAATGGATCAACATCGCCAGCCAAATTCACGGTATTCTTGTCGTTGTGGAATTTCTTGTCTGTGTGTCGGCAGGCATTCTTGCCGTCCATCTTCACATCAAACGAGTAAAGTATCCAATCCGTTGCCTTCTTGAAGACGTTGGACTTTACGCCACCGACCGTGCCGGGCTCGTCGCCGGAACTCATGCCATACTGCGAGCCCTTAATCGCAATCATCTTGCCGCCCTTGGCGAGGACGGTCGTCGTGCCGTCCTTCAATGAGCTTTGCGTGGCGATGTTGGGATAGGGCAGGGGGATCGGACCACCAGGGCTGGGTGTCTTGCAGACATCGGGGATCGTCGCTATCGAGAGGCCGATAGTGCCTTTGTAGGTTAGCCCGAGGCCGTTGACCGTGATATGACTGGGCATCAGGCGGTCCTCCTCGGTCCGCCCAGCAGCACGGCGGCACGGGAGCCGTTCTCGGAACTCGCCCAGATCAGGGACAGCGGCCCGTTCTGGTAGTTCCGCGCTTCGGCCTCGCTTATCAAACCAACGAACAGCGGACCGGACGCCGCGCCGACATCGCCCCAACAGTCGGCCGGGGTCTCGAAGTCCGCCGCATCCTTGAAGCGGCCTGGGTTGCGGATGACAGCGAAGCCATATTCGTTCCCGCGATAGCGTTCGCCGTTCATGTCGCAGATGATGCGACCGACCGGATCGATCGGCGCGTCCTCGAAAAGGAAGCGGAAGGCCGCGCCCAACCCTTCGCCGAGCACGACCGTCTCTGTCTTGATCCTGTTTTCTTCGCTCGCCGTCGAGGCACTGACGATCTCGAGAAGAGGTTGCAGCCCAAACGCTCGTGCAGTAGTCAACGTCGTCAGCAGACAGAATCCTGCCGCCTCGCCCGGACAGAAGCCGTAGATGTTGCCCTCTGAGTGGAGTTGCTCGTTTTCATCCAGCCACTCGAGGGTTTCCGGTTCAAGATAGGTATCGACGCCGCCCGCGAGGCAGAACGTGGCTTTTCCATCTCGCAGTGTCTTGCAGGCATGGTAGATCGCCAGTAGCCCACCGGCGTGGCCACCAGCTATTGAACCACCACCTTCGAGGACAACATGCTGGGCCAGCAGCTTGCGCAACTTGGCGTCCACCTGAGCGGCAAACCCATCCGGTTGACCTGGCCTTGGCTCTCCGGTGGAGAGAATAAGGCACACTTCGGGCGACTGCAGTGATGCTCGCAATGGCCGCAAGGCGTCGAGTGCCGGTGAGATCGCGATTTCCACAGCGCGCTCCGGGCCGGCAAGGCTCGCATCTACGCCGATGTCGCGAGTGATTTTCATCCGCTCACCGAAACGGTCCACCATATGGGGATGATCCTGGATGGCCGAGATACCGGCGCGGACAGCCGCTGCACTTGAGGACGCGTCAAAACCCAACGGCGTGCGTACTCCAACGCCGACGACGACAATCGTGGCCCCTTTTGTCGTCATTCGTTTTCTTCCGGTTGCCAAATGCCTGTTGCCGCTACTGTCGGCGAAATGCCTGTCCGTGACCTGATACGCAGATTTGTATTCTTCAGCCGTTCCTCGTCGAAAGGCACCGGCAGGGCGGACATCCACGTAATCGAGAACTGCCGTAAATCGGGCTTGATGCGCAGGGTATGGATGGTGGCTTCGCCGTTCTCGCGATCCGGACGATTGTAGAACTCCGTGGTCAGGTCGAATTTTATGCGCGGCAGAAGGAATTGCCAGAAGCCATCCTCGGTGAAATTCCCCAGCCGAACGTCCTCATAGCCAATCAGCGGAGTTTTGGTTTGTTGATCTTCCGGGGCGCATTGATAGTACATACGGCTGAAATCGCGCGGCAAAAGCGGATCGCGCGTCTTCTCCCATTCTTCGCCATAGGTGCCAGCGTATCTTATCCGCGGCTGCCAGTGACGCGCCACCGGACCGAAGCTAGCCGGTGTGCCGCTCTTGTGGTCGCGATAGGGCGCGTTGGAATACTCAAAGTTAGGTCCGGCTTTGCCAACTAGCCGCTGGGGGTCGATTGCAAACCCCGTACCAACTGGATTGCGCTGGTCCCAATCCGGCTTTGATGCCTCCATATCCGTGCCGCCGTAAGTCCGGCGCCAGCTGATCGGCATTCTCGTGAATGGCTCCGCCCGGCTCATCCGCACCGACACCGGGCCAGGCATAAACACGCGGTCCCCCACCACGTTGAGGGTCTTGTCCACGTCGCCGACCTTTATGCGCGCCGCGCTCTCGATGGCTGGACGCCTGCCGGGCGCATAGACGTGTCCTTCGACCAGAACATCCGTATGCTTTTTCTCAAGATTGAGATCAGTTTCGTCGAGAAGTTCGTTCGGATCGGCCCCGTGTAGAGGTGCCAGGGTCACCGGCGTCTGGTTCTTCAAGAGCCGCTGCTTGCCGTCGGCATCGATCTCGAACGACGCCTTGATCGCGATCAGCCAGACCTCATGTCCTCGCTCGTCACGCGTCCAGCTTTCCTGAGCGGCGAATGGCGTATGGTTGGACAGTATCCACATTTGAAACAAGGCATCCTTGCGCGACGGTGAAACAACGGACCTTCAACTGTCTTGGGTATAGCTTGGAAACAATTTGCCGGCGCGACGTGGGTACCGGCTACTGCATATCGTCGAATTTGCCTCCATCAATTGGTCTCCCAGCTCGCCGCAAAGATCTGTTCCAGCCTCGCTTGCGGCGATTGCGGGTCGATGTCGAAAAGATCCGAACGGGCAGTCCACATCACCATGTCGCTGATGAGCTCTTCGCTTGGCTCGACAATCGGCACGGGCAGGGCGCCCAGCGCGGCGTCCAGTTCGTCGGGGGTCAGCTCGCCATGCTGTGCAGCGATGGCCGCCTCTTCGATGCTGGCAAACCACGCCTCGGCGTCGGCCAGCTGAACGGGCACTTCGGCAAGCTGCGCGACGATGGTCAAAGGGAATTGTCTGCCAACTCTGTCGGCGCTCTGCACAATGATGCCTGCCGATGCGCCGAAGGAAGCCGGGCCAGCCAGGAAGCGCAACGGGGTTTTGCTTGGCCAAAATTCCGAACCAAACAGCGGGACGAGATGCTGCGCAAGCCAGCGGTCCCAGACGCGCACAAAATCCCCCGGCAGCCGCCGTGTGACGAAATCGCCGGTGGCGGGCATTTTGCCGTAAAAACCAGGCAGGATCATATCTGTGGCGGACATGAGAATTTCTTGAACATTTCCAAATTGTAGGGGTTTTCGACGCTAGCGGCCTTGAGCTCGAAATCGGCGTACATGCCTTTCGTGCCCAGGCGCAGGCTGTAGACATCGGACAGCGAAGTGCCGGCGAAGCGGCCGCTGCGCAGCATCCTCAACCATGCCCAGCTGCCGGTCTCGTTGAGCAGGACTTCGGGCGATCCGTCGATCGGCTGGAAGGCGAGCGTAATGACCCCGGTGCCGTCCTTGCCGGGCCAGGTCATTGGTTGCGGCCGCGTCGCGTTGTTGTAGTAGACGAGGCTCTGGCCATCGAGATTGAGCGTGACGCGCGTGACGTTGGGAGACAGGTCCTTCGGCTCGAGCGTGAAGCTCATCACCGGTCCGGTACCACCGGCAAAGAGATCGTCGCGGATATGCCTGGCCTGCTCGAACGCCGGCAGCGCCGCAGGGTCGAGGCCGAAATCGGCGCGCCACTTCCATGGCTGGCTGGTCGTGTCGACATAGTTGATCAGGTGGTCGTTGATGAAACCGTCGATCAGCCCGGCCGGTCCGAACAGGCGGGCGAAATCACGTACATTGACGTCCACAGCGCTCTCGGCGCTGAAGGGATAGCGGTCGTTCAGCGCGGCCTGGCAGAAAGGCAGTATGTCGGCCCGCCAGATGGCGTTGAGCTCCGAGGTGACCGCTTTCTGAGTCAAATTGCTGGTATCGCCGGCAATCCCGCCCAGCCAGGTGTTGATGGGGTCTGGCAGGATCTGTGCCTGCCTGGCGACCGCGCCCGTCAGTTCGGCAAGGCCGCCTTGCTTCTTGATGGCATCCTGCGGATTGGGGTTCGCGCTGACCGTCTGCAGCACGTTCGAAAGCGCGGTCAGCGCGACAACCGCGGCATCTAGTGCCGGCGGCTGGCCGTCGACCTCGGCGATGGTGCTCTTGAGCGGTTTGAAATGTTCGGCCACCAGATTGCCGGTCAGGTCTACCTCGCTGGCCGATCCGGCGCGGGGAAGCAGTTTCGCACCGCTTGTGGCCAGCTTGCCGAGCTTGCCAAGCTTGCCGAGCAGTTTCGAAGCGCCCTTGGCCGCCGCTTTGTTGTCGGCGGGCGCGTCGTCGTCGGAGCGCGTCAACTCGGTCTCCTGAACGACCGCCGTAAGCAGCCGCTTCAGCGCCGAATCAGCACTCGACAGGTCCTTCAGATTTTCACTGGCGACATTGAGATCGGTCAGTGGCGCGAGCCTCATGTCGCGCAGGAAGCTGTCCCATTGCGCGATATAGTCGTCATAGTAGAGCTTCAGAATATCCTCGGACAGCGCCGAGACCGAGGTTTCGGAGTTTTCCGAGCAGCCGCCGGCGAAAACGGCACGATCGAGGGCCGCCTGGGCGGCGACATCGTCTATGCGGTCGAGAATGACGTCGTGGAAGCCGGAATAGGTGAAGGCTCCGGAAATGCCGACGCGAAGTGTCTTGGCGGAACGCCGTGCAAACACCTTGCCCCCGTTGGGGCCGGCGAAATTGGCAGGAATCCACTCCTTCAGCCCGGCCACTGCCGGATCGGCCAGCAACTGCTTGTAGGCACGCGCCGGCAGCGAAATCGTGCACACCGTCTTCAGCGCCTCGGCAACCAGCGCCTGGTCGGGCGCGATATAGCTTTCGTCGACCGTCATGCGGCGGATGGCGGCAAGCTGGTGCTCTTCGGCATCGGCGGTCGGAAATGGTGCCGCGGCGGCGAATTCGGGCAGGCTGTTGACCCACCAGGTCTGGGCGAAATCGGGATCCATCTGCGACAGCCCCGTCATCATGCGATAGGTCTTCAGCGCCCCGAGCATGAAATCCGGATCGCGGATCTGCCGCCACATGGTCGCCTCGAGCAGCGCGACCATGCGTGGCTCGAGGACGTTGCGCAGGGCGTGGTCGTAGGTGTCGGTCTGCGCCCGCATCAGTTCCGCCGAGGCCGATGGCCCCAGCAGGTCATGGGCGGCGCCCGGCGGTGCTGTCCGGGCAGTTGCGACCGCGTCCATCGCACCAAGCGCGCCGTCCATGGCAGGCTGCTCCACCGATGCCGGAGTTGCGGCGACAGAGGTCAGCGGCGCTTGCAGCGCTTCGAACTGGCCTGCCTGGGCGGAGATCGCATTGCGGTTGTCGTAGTAGGACCAGGTGAACACCGCACTGGCCACCAAGCCAGCCACGGCACACGCAGCCGCGGCACCTCGCCAGATCCAGGCGCGGCGGCGTTGCGCCAGCGGGTCGAACGTACCGAGGCCGGCTTCCTTGAAGATGACTTCGGTGAGCAGGTTCTTGAGGAAGAAGCTGCGTTTCTCGACCCTTGGTGCGGGCAGGGCCCGGCGTGGCGGTAGGCCGAAGGAAGATGACAGCGCCGCGGTCAGCCGGTCGATGGGCGCCCCTTCCTGCGTCGCCGATGTCAGATACAGCCCGCGCAGCCAGGCGACCTCTTCGTACCGGCTTTCGCCGAACATCGCCTCGACCAGCACCTGGATCGGTTCGGACAGGCTTGCGAGCTGGGCGGGAAACCTGAAGATCTCGGCACGGGCCGCGAGTTTGTCCTCATCCTCCAGGCGCGGCACCAGCCGCCGCTCGAGTTCGGTCGCCAGCGTCGAAATCTCTCGTTCGATGGTCTTGGCATCCACACGCGCATCCAGCGCGAAGGTCGTTCCCCACACCTGCTCGCGCGAGGCGGTGGACAAGCCGCCGAAGAAGGCCTCGAAGCCCTTGATCAGATCGGCCTTGGTCAGCATCAGGTAGACCGGGAGGCGGATTTCGAGCCGGTCGTTGAGCTCGGCCAGCCGGCGGCGGATCTTGCGGCCGTGCGCCTTGATGGCGTCGTCACCTTCCGAAAGCACGTCGATCGAAAGCGCGACGATCACGCCGTTGAGCGCACGGCGGCCCCGGTGTTTCTTCAACAGGTCGAGGAAGCCCAGCCATTCCGCCGCGTCCACATCGGGCTGGCTCTCCTGCTGGACGTAGCGGCCGGCGGTGTCGATCAGAACCGCGTTTTCGGAAAAGAACCAGTCGCAGTTGCGCGTGCCGCCGACCCCCTGCAGGTCGTCTGTGAGGTCGATCGGAAAATTCAGTCCGGACTGCCGCAAGGCGGTGGTCTTGCCGGTAGCCGGCGGCCCGACGATCACATACCACGGCATCTCGCGCAGAAACTTGCGTCCGCCCAGCTTGCGGCGCTTCAGTTCGGCCATTACCTCGGCGAACTTGGCGCCCACGGCTGCGACATTCTCTTCGCCGGGGCTGAGCGGCTTTTCCACTGCCGGTGCGGCAATCTCGGCGACGAACATGCGGTTGGCGCGGATCGCCCGGCGTTGGGCGACGATCAGCCAGATCAGCCAGAAGATGACCAGCAGCGCGATGATGACGATGCGCACATTTTCAGAGGCGAACGGTTCGTAGGGACCGACCCTGACGATCGGACCGAACACCCATATGACCAGGGAAAGCAGCGTGATGCCGATCAGCGTCCACAGCCAGCGCGATGTCAGAACTGCCCACAGGAAGCGCAGGATGAACATCTCACAGCCTCTTTTCGACGAGCACCTCGACGCGGCGGTTCAAGGCCCGCCCCTCGCGCGTGCTGTCGGTGGCCACTGGATCGGTGGCTGCGCGGCCCTCGGAACGGACGCGATCCTGCGGCACTCCGTTCTGGACCAGCATGTCGGCAATCGTCTGGGCGCGAGCCTCGGACAGTCGCTGGTTGGTCGACAGCGGGTTGGTCTTCTGTAGCGGAACGCTGTCCGTATGACCGATCACCGTGATCTTTCCGATGAGTTCCTGATTGGCGAGGATCACCTTGGCGATCGACCCGATCAGGGGCTCGAAGCCCTCGGTCAGTTGTGGCCGCGACGACTGGAACAGTTCGGGGTTGGAGGCCTGGATGATCAGCTTGGCCACCGAAACGCTTTCGGTACCGCTGAGGGCGGATTTCAGCTCGGCTGGCGCCCCAGCCTGAAATTCCGGCAACAGCGCAAAATCCACTTTCTCCGGCGGCGGGGCATCAACCTTCGGCGATGCACGGGTGATGTCGCCGCGTGCGGGCGGCGGCAACGCGCGAACAAGCGCGGAAAGCTCGACCGCCTGGCTGCTCAGTCCCGTCGAGAGCCCGACATGGACTGCCGTGGCAACGACCGCCGCACCGAGCGCCATGACCCAGATCGGAACGATGAAGCGCTGCGGCTCGTCGGACGCGATCACGCCCTTCCAGTTTGGCGACAAGGGCGCGCCTTCGGCGTCGACATCGCGCAGGAACCGTGCCGCCGCCACGCGAACGGCATTGATCGAGCGGTCGCCTGACCGGTTTGCCACACGATATTTGCCACGGAAGCCAAGCGCCAGGCAGTGATACTGCAGCTCCAGCAATTCGCGATCCCGGTTCGGGTGGCGCTCGAGTTCGTCGAGACGTGTGAAGAACTGCGTTCCGGCATCGACATCGCCGCGCAGCATGACAACGAGCGGCTGCCGCGGCCAGGCGCTGGCCCCGCCCCATGGCGTGTTCAGGGCCAGATCGTCGAGCAGCGCCGCCACGACCCATGCTGCCTGGTCGGCCCGCTCCATTGACGATCCCGCCGTCATTGCCGTGTCGCGGGCCCGCACCAGTTCTTCGAGCAACCGGGTACGCAATGCTTCCGGATTGTCCGGCGCCAGCGCGCTTTCAAGCTCGGGAGCGAACTCGAGCAAGGGCGCGAATGCGTTGACGAGCGCGTTCGGGTGGGTGCGGGATCGCTTTACAACCGCGCCCGGCAAGAGTGGCGCCATGGGCCGCGGCATCGGCGCGCCGGTCAATCGAATGCGAGTGCGTTCGCGATCCTCCGACAGTCCGAAAGGATCATCGCGGCTCATCATCTCACCTGTTCACCGAATAGCAGTCCACCTGCGGCTCGCTTGGCAACACGCCCGAAACGCCGATGACGAAGCCAGGAGCATCGAGCAGCGACGCCCAGTACTCGCTTTTCTGGTCCAGTTCGAGGCACAGCCGATCGCCATCGTAAGGGATTTCGCGCGGCTGCGAATGAAGTGGTTTCAGCGGAATGCCGGGCAAGCGCGACTTCCACAGGCCTTCGAACTGGTCGGCCGAGCCGACGGTCGCCTGGTTGACGAAGATCTTGCGCAGCGCGTCCTCCGACAACTCCGAACCGACCCGGATGACGATCCGGCTGGCCACCAGCAGCTTCGGGTTGTCGATGCGGATTTTCCAGACATTGGTCGAATGCCGCATGACAGGCAGCGCGCGCGATTTCGGCTCGATGTAACGCAGGCTGAGGATGAGCGAGCGCAGCGCATCCGCCAGCGCCGAATAGGCGGGGCCGGGGGCCATGTGATCGTAGGCCGGCAACTCGCCCAGCCGCCGTGCGCTCGATCCGTAGGTAGCCATCGAACCGGCAAGCCCGGCTAGCTCCAGGTAGAGCTCGGCCGGATGGAAGACATCCTGGGCCAGTATGTGGGCCAGCCGCGGGCGCGCCGCATTGGCGAGATTGAGCATCAACAGATCTTCGACGCTGCGCCCAGGCCCACCCATGACCATCTTGCCATGCGCCTCGGCGATCTGGTCGAGACCGGTGACAACTTCCAGCAACAATTGCCGATACCAGGCCACCGCGCCGGTAATCAGTGTCGGTGGCAGGAAGGTCTCGTCCAGGGAGACGCCGCCATCGGCGCGAACGCCCTTGAGGTCGGCTATCGGCAAGGCCGTGTAGCCACCGACCGACTTGCCGGGTGCAAGCAGCAGCGCCTGCGGGCGGGCGATTTCGATTTCTTCAGGGTCTGAACCGCCCTGGACTGCGTCACGCACCGAAACGATCCGCCCATGATATCGGGCTCCCGAGGCGGCGGCGTGCGCCGGATCGAAGCCGACACCGCCGGCAGGCTCCAGCGGCAAGGCGACCAGCACCGGTCCGGCGCCAGTGTCCGGGGTCACCGGCAGCGGTCGCGGCGCGTCCATCATATCTGGAATGGAAAAAGGCGTTCCGTCCGGGAAGATGCCCCGTGCGGACAGGATCGAAATCTGGCCGGCGTCCAGCAATGCCTGGTCCAGCGTCAGCTGTTGAAAGCCGAACGTATGCAGTTGCCCGGCCTGCAACGCGCCGCGCACCGTCGCCTCGAAGAAGCGATCCTGCTGCTGGAAATGCTGGGTCCGCAGGAAAAGCCCCTCGGACCATAGCACCCTGTTTGCATCGCTCATGCCGCTGCTCTCTGCATTGAGCTCCCCTTGCCCTGGCCGCTAGGCGGAAATGCCGCCGCTGCCAAGCGTGACGTTGATCGTGAATTTCGATCCCGGCGATACCGACTTGGTTGTCCGCCAGTTCCTGCCGCCAGGCTCGCGGATCAGTGCTACGAAGCCCAGCGCCGTCGCGTCCGGCTCGACGGTGATGGTTTTGGATGCGGATTTCCCCGGCCCGACAGCGATCTGGTCGGACCCGATAAGATCGCCTGCCAGCGCCGTGCCGGCATCCCCCTGCAGCGCAAAATAGTCGGCGGAATTGAATATGCCGGCGCTTTTCAGCCGCATCACGAGAACCGTCACCGGCCGATCGCCGCCACCTGGTCCTGGGTTCATGCCGGCCCCGCCGGTCACGTTGACGGTGATCACCGATGGCTTTGGCGGACCACTCTGGCAGGCCGCAAGCAGCCCCGTCGCGCCCAGGGCAACGACAAATTCACGTCGATCGATCATCTCTCACTCCTCCTCGTAAGCATCTCGAAAATCAGCGCCGATTTCGCCAAGGAAGCTTTTTTCCGCGCTCTCGGCGATTTCACGATGGCGTTTCTGGTAAAGCTCCCACAGCTTGGCGCCGCGCCCGCCTGAAAGCAGGGTGCCGATCGCCGAATTCGATTTCAGCTCTTCCTCGATCTCGGCCGGGTCAAAACGGTCGATCATCCGCCGCAAGGCGGCCTGTATGCCGCGCCAGGCGCGCACGTGATGTTGCGCGAGATCGCGAACCGCGTCGGCGATTGCCGCTTCGCCGGCAAGAAATCCGGGGCTGCGCTCGGCGATAAGCGTGACGATGGCATCATCGACAGTTGGCAGAAACTTGAGCGGATTGACCTCGGAGGCTCCGACCATGGTCTGGGCGACGCGGGCGTTTCCCTTTTCCTCGGCCCGCTTGCGCAGAAGCTGCATCAGGCCTTCCATCATCAGCCGATACTCGCGGCCAAACTTCTCCATTTCCGCGATGCTGTCGCGTCCGGGGAAATCGGCTTCCTCAACGCCCATGCCGTGCAGGAATGCCGAGCGAAGCGCCGACTCCCCCGGCTGTGGCGCGGCGGGCGGGCGGGCGGGTTTGGCAGGAGCGACCGCACGTGGCGGGGGAGGGGTATCCGCCGCTTGCACGGGCAAATCCCAGGGATTGGTGGATTGGGGTCGTTGGGCGGCGCGCTCGCGCTGTCCGGTCGAGCCGCCGCCGTTTGCCGAACTGGGCACTGCCGCCGGTCCGAAACCAAAATCATCATTGAGATCGGACGGCTTTCCGGCAGCCGGTTCGGCTCCGCGGCTGGGGGACGGCACCGGGTCGAGGCTGAATGGGTCCGCCAGGTTCGCGGCACCGCTCGGCTCGAGAAAAGGGGCAGCGTTTCTCGACACAGGCGTTGCAACCGGATCGAGGCTGAACGGGTCATCGAAAGCAGGCGAGTTGCGCTGGGATGCGGCACGCTCGAACGCGCCTGGAACCGGCTGCTCGAACGGGTTCGGAAGATCGGCCGGACGTGGCCGTCGCGGCTCTTCTTCGACCTTGGCGGAAAAGAAGTCGTCGCGGCCGATGCTCACCGGCGCCCGAGATGGCTGCGCCAGGCGTTCGGGAACCGGCTGGCCGGTCGCAGGTGCTTGAGCGACTGGCGTTTGCAGGTCGACGTAGACGATGTAGTCGCCCAGCCTCAGCCGCATGCCGCTTTGAAGGCGCGCCGACTTGCCGGCGCCGAGCGGGCTGTCAGAGCCGTTTATGAACAATCCGCTGCTCGACGTGTCGGTTACAAAATACCCGTCTCGCCCGCCAGAAATCTTGCAGTGAGCCCGCGAAACGAACATGTCGGGATCGTCGATCTGCCAGCCCGCGTCGGCGCTGCGGCCGATCACCAGTTCACCCTCGTCCAGCCGGGTCTGCCGTACCGCCTGGGTGCGTGGCCCTTGCTCCAGCGTCAGCAGCAGACTCATGCCGCGACCCCCGCGATTTCCGGCCGCCATCCGACGATTGTCCGCAGCCGCATGTCGTCAGCATCGCCCCTTTCGGCGGGCCGCGCAAGCCAGGTGGTTCGGCCGAGCTGTGCCGATCCGATACGCGGCGGCGGCACGGCTTCGCGTGCAAGCACGATGCGCAGGTCGACGTCAAGCGATTCCCCGATCATGTCGCGAACGGCCTGTTTGAACAGTTTGAGCCGCTGGCCGCCAGGCAGGAAGGCCTTGAAGTCCTCGTACCCCAGCGGGCCGACGCGCAGTTCGATCCTGCTCTGGCGGTTGAAAACCCGCGGGCCGATCGTCGCCCCCCGGCCGAGCCCCGCATAGGCCGTTGCAAGGCGGGTCTGGAGGCCGGTCGGCACGGTTATCCAGGCAGCGATGAACTCCCTGATCTGCACGGGCACCTTGAATGCTTCCGCCAGGAACAGCGTCAGCCGTTCCGGGCCGTCGACCTGGCTGGCGAGCGAAGCCGCCTGGCGAAGCTTTACCGTATCGAGATCGGCGTCCTGGGTGCCGGGAAGTCCAATCCCAGCCATCGCTTCCAGCATGGCGCGAACACGTCCGCCGACCGCGCGTTCGACCTGTACGGCCGGATGCGCGTCCGCCCACGCCCGGTAGTAGAGGGCAATCATGCGGTGCTGCAGAATGTTGACGAAGTCCACGAACGTCGTGTCGCTGGTCAGCTGTGCGTCGGTGCCGGCGAACCAGCGCTGCGACAGGCGGTCGAGCACCCAGCGCGTCAGATGCAGCGGCATGGGACCCTCCGGTCCCAGCAGGCCGAGATTTGCAACCGTGACCCGGGCTGGCGTCTCGCCATCGGCTTCGCGGAACTGAACCAGGTCCCGCGCCGAAAAGGCGAGGCGCACATGCTGGCCGAGCCGTGCCGGCTCGCGGTCGGGGCGGCCGGAATGGCCGAACAGACCGCTTCGCTGTTCGAGACGGCGCAGCAGTTCGAAGAAGTCGAACGCCTCGGACAGACCTTCGGCCCGGTTCGGGCTGGGCTTGTCTAGATCAGGTAGCGATTGCCGGGCGTCATCGGCCATGGCACATCCTCCTGCTTCTGCAGCAGCCGCGTGCGGGTTCGCACGAAGCCGTTTATTCCGGCGTGGCGGGCAAACAGCCGCGCCAGCAAGGCCGAAAGCAGCAAGGTGCTTTGGCCGGCCAGGACCGATTGATCAACGTGCAACGTCACTTCGGTGCCGCGTCCGAAGCACATCGGCCCGTCGATCTGCAGCCGTTCGATGACCGGCTGTGAGTCGATACGCACGATCGAATGCACATTGCGGGCAAGGCTCGGATCGCCGCGGTCGGCATAGAGGTCGAGCAGAGCATGCAGAGGGTCGATGCCGCGGCCTTCCTTGGCAAGGCTGAGGAAATTGAGCGCGAGCTGCGCCACCAGCCGCCAGGCAAGATCGTCGGCCCGCGATTCACCGTCGGCCCCAGCCGGCAGTGCCGCCGGGATGGCCGGCTGTGGCGGACGCAGCGCGCCAAGCAGCCGGACAGTTTCGACCGGGTCGCCGGCCTCCAGCGTCAATGTCGGATTGTCATCGAGGATCGGCAGATCACGATTGGTGCAAAGCGCCATGACGTCGAGACGCTTGAGCGGCCGGTTCGCCGGGCTTGCGAGTGGCCGGGATATGGCCAGGAAAACGTCGTCCCCGGTGTATGACGTTCGGGTCAGGCCGTCGCGCCGCTCCTCCTCCGTCGCCCGGCGTGGGCGCCGTTCGGTCGAATAGACCCAGCCACTGCCCCGGTTCTGCCCCAGGCTGAAGAGTTCGGGGATTTCGGCGTCGTTGCCTTCTGTGTCGGCATCCTCCACGCGGATGACCCGATAGATCTCGAAGTCGCGCGCCCGGGTTCGGTCTGCATGCAACACCTGCCGCGTCCTGCGCGCATCGACCTCGACGACGTTGCACTCACGTTCGAACAGATTGATGATCGGCGTCGCGAAAAGTTCGAAGTCCGCCGGTGTCAGGTCGGCAAGCTCGGGCACCGCACGTCTGAACAAGAAGATGATTTCCAACCCGGCGGCGCATCGGCGTACGACGGGCTGAAGCCCGGAAACCCGCGCATAGTGAAAGCGCTCGGGCATCATGAAATATTCGCGCAGCAGACGGTACCCCTCGAATGTCGGACGGGTACGAGGCATCAGGGCCTCGTCGTCGCTGATGCCGACCATTTCGGGTGCCGGCAGGGGCGACAACGGGTTGGTCTTGCCTTCTGGGCGTGCGCCAACGGCCGAGCAGGCGCCGAAAATCGCATCGAACAGGAGCGGCGCCTTGGTGCGTCCAGCAAAATAGAGGTCGAGTCGGTCGAGCGCCAGTTCGTCGAGCCTGCCTTTTCCGGTTCGGGCCAGCACGATGCGGAGCGCCGCCGCGCCGCCGACGCCGCCGATCGGCCCAATGCCGGCCATCGCCAGCGCGCTGCGATCCTGGAAATAGCTCACCGAAGTGACCGCTATCGGCCATAGGGTCATTTCTTGCGCGGTGGAGAACGTGCAGCGCGTCGACAGGCCTGGCTGCAGGCTGGAAACCAGCCGCGTGTTGCGCTTGACGACGTGGCCGGCGAGCATGGTCTGGACCTGCTGGCCGGGCTTCAGCACCGCCATCGCCGTTGCCGGCGCCGGCGTGACCAGATCGGGATAGAGAACCTCGAGCACACTGCGTGAAAATCGCGAGCGCTCGGCATCGACCTTCAGCCGGGTGCGCGCGGCAAGGAAGGCGACGCCGTCCAGCAGCCGCTCGACATACGGGTCCGGACATGGGACCGTATCGAGGGAAAGGTTGCGCGCCACCGCCGGATGCATGTCGGCAAATTCCGCCGCGAGGCCACGAATATGGGTCAGTTCCTCCTCGTAGTATTCGACGAAGACCCGATCCATCTCAGGCGTCCCTAATTTCGGTCCGCGCCAAGCCGTTATCGAGATTGATCGTGGTGCGCAGGCGCATGCGTTCCGGCGTCGGCGTCATGATCAGCACGGCGTCTATCTCGATCTTGAGGCCAACGGTCTTGTCGCCGAGGGTGACCGTAACCGTTGTTGCGCTCTCCTTGAGGCGAGGCTCGAAGGTGGCGAGCACTGCGCGGATCTCACGCGCCAGCACGTCGCGATCAAAGTCGCGGGACGACCGGCCCGAGAAGGAAGGCACGCCGTAATTGACCACGCTTCGACGCACCTCCGGAAAATCGGCGAGCGAAGGTGGATTGTCCGACACCTGTTCGTTTTCCAGATCGGAAAGCAACGGTGTGGCCTCGAAGCGCTCGGTGTTGAAGAGCGCCTCGATGTCACGCCGTACCGCTTCCCTGAGCACGCGAGCCGAGACCACCACGCCGCGGCTTTCGATCTCGACGCGGTGCTGGGTCTGAAAGGCCAATCGATGCAGCCGCCGTTTTTGATCGGGTGTCAGCTCCGCATCGGCGTCTATGGTGCGCGCACTGCCGGCGACGAGTGTGTCGAGACGGTCCGCGCCAAGCTCGTCGAGCAAGACATGGCGCAGCCCGTCTATCTCCGAAGTCAGGCCCGGCAGGTCATTGACGAGGCGATCCCAAAGTGAAGGCTGGACGGCCTCGCTTTTTGCCCGCAAGCTGCCGGTAGTCTGCTGCTTGCCCGCGCCGGGTCGCCGAACCTCACTTGCCGACATAGACATCCATTTCGGCTTCATCATTGCCGTCATAGACGAACTTGATCTTCTTGTAGGCGAAGCTGACCTCTTCCTGGATCAGGTCTTCCTCGTCCGGCGCCTGCGACATGTCGTATTCCATGATCGAGGCGTCGGTGAGGGTGACCACCAGGTAATCCTTGGTCTCACCATCGATGGTCCGCCGTGCCGAGAACACCACCTCATCCAGGGCCTTGTTCTCGAACAAAGCCTTCTTCAGGTAGGGCGAGGATTTGTCGTAATGTTTGATGAATTTGATCATGCCCATGGACACGCGGCCACGGCGTGAGAGCGAATTCGGATCATAAGGTGCGACCATCTTGTAGTCGACGCCATGGATTTCGATCTCGTCATCGTGGCCGTCGCGGGTGCTCGGGCCTTTGATATCCGGAACCTTCAGAAAACCATCAATCTTCACTGGCATTGTCTTTCTCCACCGCTTTCAAACAAAAACAAGGTCTGGTTGCTGCAAATCAAGTCTTCACGGACGGTAGTTCCGACACCAGTCGGAGCGAGGCATTGATGCCCTCCAGCTGGTAATGTGGGCGCAGATAGAAGCGGGCAGCGTAGTAGCCGGGACGCCCCTCCACACTGTCCACCTGAACCTCGGCGGCGGCAAGCGGGCGCTTGGCGCGCGCCTTGTCGTCGGCAAAGGCCGGGTTGGCCAGCACGTACCGGTTGATCCACTCGGTCAACCAGATCTGCATGTCGGAGCGTTCCTTGAACGAGCCGACCTTGTCGCGCGCAATGGCCTTGAGGTAGTGCGCAAAGCGCGAAACCGGGAAGAGATAGGGCAGGTTGGCGCTCAGCCGCTCGTTCGACTGTGCGTCCGGGTCGACCAGCCGTCCCGCCCGCGTCTCGTCGTCCTGCAGCGAGTGCGCGCCGATGAAGGCCGCGAGATCGGTGTTCTTCCGGTGCAGGATCGGCATCAGGCCGAGCTTGGCCAGTTCGGCCTCGCGTCGGTCGTCGATGGCGACTTCGGTCGGGCATTTCATCGCGATCGACCCATCATCGGTCGGGAAGCTGTGCACCGGCAGGTTCAGCACCGTGCCGCCGTTCTCGACGCCGCGGATCTGCGTGCCCCAGCCAAACAGCTTGTGGCTGCGGTTGATGTTGACGCCCATGGGGAAGGCGGCATTCATCCAGACATATTTGTTGTGATCGCCCTGCACCTCTTCCTCGAAGGTGAAGCCCTTCACCGGAACGGTATCGGTGCCGTAGGGCAGCCGGGCCAGGACCCGGGGCATGGTCAGGCCGATGTAGCGAGCGTCCTCGCTCTCGCGCAGCGACTGCCACGACGCATAGGCCGGGTTGGAGACGATCTGCTGCAGGTCTTGCGGGTTCGGCAATTCCTGCCAGCTGTCCATGCGGAACAGGCGCGGCGAGGCGGCTGCGATGAACGGCGTATGCGCCGAGGCGCAGATGCCGGAGATGTTGCGCAGCAGACCGACGTCGCGCGGGTGGTTGGAGAATTCGTAGGCGCCGACCACGCAGCCGATCGGCTCGCCGCCAAGCATCGAATACTCGTCTGTATAGACTTTCTTGAAGATCGGGCTCTGGTCCCACATCTGGCCTTCAAAGTCTTCGAGCGTGTCGGCCAGCTGCTCCTTGGAAATGTTCATCACCCGGATCTTCAGCTTCTGATCCGTCTCGGTGTTGTTGACGAGATACCAGAGGCCGCGCCATGTGCCTTCCATTTCGCGCACTTCCGGCGCATGCAGGATCTCGTTGACCTGCGTGGTCAGCATCTTGTCGATGCCCGCGATCAGCGACTTGATCGACTTGATCGCATTGGACGAGATGGTCGTGGTGTCGGAACGGGACTGCGCCGCCAGCGCCAGATTGCGCACGAGCTGCTGCAGCTTCTCGCTGTCGTCCTTCTTGACCTTGAAATCCTTCTCGAGGAGCCCGCTGAATTCTCCAAGGTCTATGGCTTCGGCCTCGGCGGCGACGGCGGCGGTCTTTTGCTGTTCGGCCATGATCTACTCCCCTGCCTTGTCGTCGTCGGTCAGCGCCTGACTGGCGATCTTGCCAAGAAGCGGCTCGTTGTTCAGAAGCTGCGCGATGCGCTTTTCGGCGTCGACGCGGCCATCCATGAAGCCCAGCAATTCCTCGAGCTGACGACGCATCTTGAGGATCTCGGCCAGTTGCGGAACTTGCGCGGCGATCTTGTCTGGGGCGAAATCGCCCATTTTGGTGAAGGTGAGATCGAGCGCCAGTTCCTCGTCACGCTCCTGGCCTTCGGCCTGCGGCAGCGTGTTCTTCACCCGGGCTTTGACGCGGGGACCGAGCGCCTCCATGAACTTGGGGAAGCGGTTCGCGTCGGTCTCGACAAAGGAGCGGTCCAGCACCGACTTTGACGCTTCCTTGGTTTGCGAAGCTCCGGAAAGATCGGCCATCACGCCCATGACGAACGGCAGTTCGATCGTCGTCGGGCTGCCATAGGTTTCTACATCGTAGGCGATCTGCACCCGCGGCGCGCGATTTCGTTCGATGACCTTCGCTTTGCTTTCGGCTGGCATGTGTTGTTACCTTTCATCCTTCTGAGCCGCCTTCTTGGCATCGGGAACGCCGGCAAGGAGCCGGAATTCCTTCAGCCCCGACGGGGCGAGATCTTCCATAAGTTCAACGAAATCCATGTGCACCATCCGGCGCACACGCCGAGCCAGGTGCGGGATCGGGCTCGACGGCTCGGTGCGGTCGTAGAAGGCGACGACGAGGTCGAGGCATTTCACCACGTCGTCACGCGAGGAAATCCGGTCGGGAAGCCCCGTGCTCGAGTCCGCGTAGCTTGCCATACTTGCCATCGCATCGGCTCCATGACCGTTTCGAGCAGGCGTTGCCGGTTCTGCCGGCGGGGGTGGCTTGGCCGCGCCATTGGCAACGGCGCCGGCAGCCGAGTTCCGTTCGAGGGTCGTCAGCAAACGCTGCAGAAACCGCTTTAATTCCGGAACCGGAGCGCCGCCGCCATCGAGACGAGCGTTGAGGGCGGTCTCGACCGCGTCGAGGGCCGCCATCGCTGCCCGGGTGTCGGCGATCAGCAAGACCATCTCTGCGTTGGCTTGATCCATCTGTGCCGCGCATCCGGCACGCACCCGGTTCAAGAGCTGTCCGTGCGCACTGACCAGTGCCGCCTTTTCTGCGGCATTCAATCCCGAGGCGGCTTCCTGGAGCATGACGCGGTCGTCGAGCGCACCCTTCTCCAAGTCTACGCCCTGAATCGGGCCGATTGCGCGCGGCGCAAAGAACGTCATTTGCCGCAGGTTCGCCAACAGCCCGTCCTGACCATTCTGCAGGTCGAGCAGCGCGTTGATCCGGCGCAAGGCGGCATCGCGTGCCGAAGTGCCTGGCCGCAGTGCCGGATGCATGGTTTCCCAATACTGATCGAAAGTCTGCGCAATGAGGGTCAGACCCTGCGCTAGCCCTGCCAGGCCCTCTTCATTGGCCAGCGCGCGCGTGACGATGACGAGCAGGCGCAGGTCCCGGCCATGTCCGCGCAATTCCTCCGCCTTGGCGAGTACCGCCGACCAGTCGACTGGAATGGTGCTTTGCGAGGTGGCCTTGTTGTTGCCGTCATGGACGACCTTGGTCTGGGCTTCCGTAAGGCGCTCCAGCTCATGAAAAGCCGGGTCGTTGCGCAAATCCTCCCCGGACGGATTTTCACCGTCGAGCGGAGCAAGCCAGAGTGCGAGATCAATCACACCAACCCCCAGCGACCGGCCGTCAAACCGTACGTGACGCAACGTTATCACACCGTTGTACTTTACCACAATTCAACGACTGCTCAAAAATTAACAGAAGCTAAATGCGACCTTCTTGAGTACCGGCTGACTGCGCATCGAGCCTCGTCTATCACGCGCTTTGTCAATCGGCGGCTTCTGTGGCAGGTTGTCGGCAGGCAGATTGCAGGAGCACGTTCGATGGAACAGCGCCGGTCGTCGCAGAGCTTCAAACGCAAGGAACTGGTCGGCAAGCTCAATCCTGTCGGGGTGCGCGCCTTCAAGGCCGCGGCCGATACCGCCAAGCTGCGCGGCAATCCTTACGTCGAACTCGTCCACTTCATCGAGCAACTGGTGCTTTCGGACCGCTCCGATGTGCAAATGATAGTCGCCGATGCGGGGCTGGATGCGAGCCGGCTCACGGCCGATATGACCCGCGCCGTCGACAAGCTGCCTTACGGCGCGACGTCGATAGAGGAATTTTCCGACCATATCTTCCACGCCATCCAGGAAGCCTGGAACCTGGCGACGCTGGAATTCGGCGTCGAGGAAGTCCGCAGCGCACATATTCTCCTTGCCTGCCTGAAGACGCCGGTGCTGGAAGGCCTGCTGTCGAAGATCAGTTCCGAGTTCGACAAGATCGACGCCGACGCGGTCATCGCGCGGTTCGCCGATGTCGTGGAAGGTTCGCTCGAAGCCGGCGCGGCCATCGCAGTTCCCACGGCCGAAACGCCGAAGCGGGCTCCGGGCGGGGATTCTGCACTGGCGAAATACGCCACCGACCTGACCCAGCGCGCCCGCGACGGCAAGATCGATCCGGTCGTCGGTCGTGATCCGGAGATCAGGCAGATCGTCGATATCCTGATGCGACGCCGGCAAAACAACCCGATCCTGACCGGTGAGGCCGGGGTCGGCAAGACGGCGGTCGTCGAGGGCTTTGCCTTGCGTATCGCCCAGGGCGACGTGCCGCCCACGCTGCAGGATGTCAGTGTCCGCATGCTCGATGTCGGATTGATGCAGGCGGGTGCAAGCGTGAAGGGCGAGTTCGAGAAACGGCTGAAGGCTGTCATCGACGAGGTTCAATCGTCCGAAACGCCGGTCATCCTGTTCATCGACGAAGCCCACACCTTGATCGGCGCCGGCGGCGCGGCAGGAACGGGTGATGCCGCCAATCTCCTGAAACCGGCGCTGGCGCGTGGCGAACTTCGCACCATCGCGGCAACGACCTGGGCAGAATACAAGCAGCACATCGAGAAAGACCCGGCGCTGACCCGCCGTTTCCAGGTGGTGAAAATCGACGAGCCGTCGGAGGCGGTGGCGGTTCTGATGTTGCGCGGTGTGGCCGGCGTCTTGGAGCAGCACCACAAAGTGCAGATACTGGATGAGGCGATCGAGGCGGCGGTCGGCCTGTCGCATCGCTACATCCCGGCGCGGCAACTGCCCGACAAGGCGGTGAGCCTTCTCGACACCGCATGCGCCCGTGTCGCCATATCGCAGCATGCCACGCCGGCCGAGGTCGAAGACATCATGCGTCGCCGCCAGGCGCTGGAGGTCGAGCACGGCATCATCGGCCGCGAGGCCGCGATCGGCATCGAAGTGGCCGAGCGCCAGGCACGGGTCGACACCGGCCTTGCCGAAACCGAGGTCACGCTGGCCGCAGCGCAACAACGTTGGGATCGGGAAAAGGCCCTGGTTGCCGAGATACTCGAATTGCGCGCCCGGCTGCGCGGCGAGGGTGTGCCGCTCGATGCTGTGGAGACGCCTGAGGCGAATGCCGGGACGGCAGGCGCGGACGCCGCGGAGACTGCGCCGCCCAAGACCGCAACACCCCAAACCGAAACGCAAAAGACCGAGACGCCCAAAACCAAAACGGCAAAGACCAAAACGGCCAAGGCCGACGTGGAGACACCGGCGGCAAACGCTCCTCCACCCGAACCGGGCGCCGATCTCGCCCGGCTGCGCGAACTGATGGCCGAACTCGCCGAGGCGCAAGGCGAAACGCCGCTGATCCTGCCGTCGGTCGACCGCAACGCCATAGCGGCGGTCGTTCAGGACTGGACGGGAATCCCGACCGGGCGGATGCTGTCGAGCCAGACCGAAAAGGCGCTGCGGCTCGCCGCGACCCTGTCCGAACGCGTGGTCGGCCAGGATCACGCCATGGAGATGATCGCCAAGCGTGTGCAGACCAGCCGCGCCGGGCTCGGCGCGCCGGAAAAACCGGTGGGCGTGTTCCTGCTCTGCGGCCCCTCGGGCGTCGGCAAGACCGAAACCGCATTGGCATTGGCCGAGACACTCTATGGGGGTGAGCAGAACCTGATTTCGATCAACATGTCCGAGTTCCAGGAGGCACATACCGTCTCCACCTTGAAGGGCGCTCCGCCCGGGTATGTCGGCTACGGCAAGGGCGGCATCCTGACCGAGGCGGTCCGCCGCAAGCCCTATTCTGTGATCCTGCTCGACGAGGTCGAGAAGGCGCATCCGGACGTACACGAAATCTTCTTCCAGGTTTTCGACAAGGGCATGATGGACGACAGCGAGGGCCGGCGCATCGATTTCAAGAACACGCTGATCCTGCTCACCTCAAATGTCGGCTCGGAAGTCATCATGGACCGGACCAGGAACGGCACGCTGCGCGCCGGGCTCGACGATCTGGACACCGCCTTGCGCAGCCCTCTGCTGAAGGTCTTCCCCGCGGCCTTTCTCGGCCGCGTGGTGACCATTCCTTACTATCCGCTCTCGGATTCGATGATCGAAGCGATCACCCGCCACCAGTTCGCCAAGATTGCCCGCCGGCTGCGTGCAACCAACGACGCGGAATTGGTGATCGGCGACGGCGTCATGGACCTGGTTAAGGCCCGCTGCACTGAGRTCGAATCCGGCGGCCGGATGATCGATGCCATCCTGACCAACACGCTTCTGCCGGAATTGAGCCGCGGCGTGCTGAATCGTTCGCTCGGGGGCGAAAAGATGACGAAGGTGACAGTCGGCGCCTCCAAGGAGGGCTTCACCTATTCCTTCGAGTAGCGGAGGCTGGGCTTCCCGTCACCGAAAGGCTGGCCCATGAAGTCTTCAGCCTGCCAATGCACCCCTACTTGGACGAAGCCACGCAGGACTTCATTGTTGGATCCATGAGGTCTTGAATCCGTCGGCCTGATTCCACTGCGTCCGCCGGGATTTCGAGTTCGAAACGCATGGCCGTTCCGACCGAATGAACGATCTCGGTGGGATATTTTTGTAGAAAAAAATTTTAGCAAAATCAGAAAGTTAGTAAGTTTCCGATTCTCTATAACGCACAATCTCAGCGATGCAAGCGGCATTGTCTCACATATTGACGTTAAATTCACATCGCTATATGGTCCGTTCAATCCGCAAGGTGTCAGTGCATTGTATCGCCGTTGTCCATTGATTGTCGCCATATCTGTAGCCCTTGCCCCAGCCTGCAGGATTGTCGCGCAGTGCGCATCGCCAGTTGCCGAAAGAGGCGGTGATCATGCCTAGTTTGCTCGGAATCGATAACGGTCTCACGGTCACCAAGGCGGTGATCTTCGACGCCGATGGCACGCAGTTGTCGGTGGCGCGCCGGCGGGTGCCGCAGTCGATGCCCCATGCGCACTGGGTGGAGCGCGACATGGCAGGCCTCTGGCAAGCGACCGCCGACGCCATCAAGGAAGCGATCGCGCTCTGCGGCCGGCCGGCGGACGATATCAGGGCGGTGGCAGCGACCGCGCATGGCGACGGTCTCTATCTGCTCGACAAGGATCGTCGGCCGCTAGGGCCCGGAATCTTGTCGCTCGACAGCCGCGCCGGCGAGATTGTCGAAAGATGGTCGGCGGACCTGGTCTTCGACGAAGCGCTTGCGTGCACCGGCCAGGCGCCGCATGTTTCGGCGCCTTCGGCGCTGCTTGCATGGCTCAAGCAGAACGATCCGGATCGCTATGCTCGCATCGGTCACATACTGGCCTGCAAGGACTGGCTTCGCTTTTGCCTGACCGGCACGATCGGCACCGACCGTACGGAGGCCAGCACATCGTTCACGGATTTCCGCACACAGGCCTACGCCCCGGAAGCGATGCAGATCTTTGGATTGGGTGACCTTTTCGACGCGCTGCCGCCGGTGGCGCATTCGGCCGACATCGTCGGCCAGGTCACCGCCGATGCCGCCGAAATGACTGGCCTTCGCAAGGGAACGCCGGTCGCGTGCGGCCTGCACGACGTGACCGCTTCGGCGCTTGGCATGGGCGGCCATGAGGAGGACGTGCTCAGCATCGTTGCCGGCACCTATTCCATCAACGAAGTCGTCTCTTCGAAACCGCGCGTCGACCGGCGCTGGTTCTGTCGCAACGCCATCGATGCAGGCCGTTGGAACAACATGGCGATCTCGCCGGCCTCGACCGCAAACTACGACTGGTTTCTCGACACCTTCTGCCGCTCGGAGCAGGACAGGACAAACGCCGATGGCGGCTCCATCCACGAACTGCTTGCAGCAGAGATCGACGCGGCGCTGAAGAAGCCTTCGACCATCCTGTTTCATCCCTATCTGTTCGGCTCTCCCTATGGCGACGTTGCCAGCGGAAGTTTTGTCGGCCTGCATGGCTGGCACGATCGCGGCGACATGCTGAAGGCGGTTCTGGAAGGCATTGTCTTCAATCACCGCACCCATGTCGAAGCCTTGCGCGAGGGCTTCGCCGTCCGCGAGATACGCCTGACCGGCGGCGGTTCGCGCAATCCGGCTTTCGTGCAGATGTTTGCCGACGTGCTGAACGCCCCGGTCACCATCACCTCGACCGACGAGGCCGCCGCCTTGGGTGCCGCCCTTTGCGCCGGCGCCGCGGTCGGCATCTTCGCGACGCCGCAACAGGGCGCCAGGCAGGTCGGCATGACGGCGCGCCAGTATCAGCCCGTGCCTGCCTCCAGTGCTGTGTTCAGCGAGCGGTTTTCCCTCTATTGCCGCATCGCCGAGCAGCTGAAGTCGCAATGGCCTGAGCTCGAACGGCTGGCGCGGCCAGACACCAAGGGGACTGCATGATCAAGGCCGACGAACGACGCGAAGAGATCGCCGAGTATGTGATCAAGCTCGGCCAGGTGCGCATCGACGATCTGGTCGAGCATTTCGGCGTATCGCGCATGACCATCCACCGGCACATCGACCGGCTGGCGCAGCAGGGCGTGCTTCGCAAACTGCACGGTGCGGTGACGGTTCAGCCTTCCGGCCTCTACGAAAGCGCCTTTCGTTACCGGATGACGGTCAACAGAGCCGAGAAAGATACGCTGGCGCGGGCGGCACTGGATTATGTCGAAGCCGGACAGGTGGTCATGCTGGACGATTCATCGACGGCAAACGCCGTCGCCACGCTGCTGCTCGACGTCAAGCCGCTGACCGTCATCACCAACAGCGTAGCGACGGCTTCGCTGCTGACCAATGTCGACGACATCGACTTCATCTGTCTTGGTGGCAAGTACCACGGCACCTACAATGCCTATATCGGCATCGTCTGCGAGAATGCTGTCGCGCAGCTTCGCGCCAATGTCCTGATCTGCTCGGCTTCGGCCATCACCGGAACCACGGCCTTCATCCAGGATCCCAACGTCGTGCGGGTCAAGCAGGCGATGATGGCCGCATCGGTCAAGCGCATCCTGCTGGTCGACCATGCGAAGTTCGACCGGATCGCACTGCATGTCTTTGACGATCTGACCAGTTTCGATGCCGTGCTGACGACCGAGGGGCTGGGCGATGCACAGGCGCAGCACCTCGAACGGGCAGGCGTGAAGCTGCGCATCGTCAAGACGACGGCACAATGAGCTCAGCCGACACAGCAGGTGAGGAAAATGCCGCCGGGCGTCTCGCCGCCATGGCCGCGGCCGGCGAGGTCGACGTCGTCATTCTTGGCGCCGGCATCAACGGGGCGGGGCTGTTTCGCGACCTGTGCGCGCAAGGCGTTAGCTGCCTGATCGTCGACAAGGCGGATTTCGGCTCCGGCACCAGTGCCGCGCCGTCGCGGCTCATCCATGGCGGGTTGAAATATCTCGAAACCGGCGAGTTCGGGCTGGTGGCGCAATCGACGCTCGAACGCAACCTGCTTTTGCAGAACGCGCCGCACTATGTCAGCCCGCTGCCGACCGTCATTCCGATCTTTTCCTGGAGCAAGGGCATGCTGGCGGCGCTGCGAACGCTGTTCGGCTCGACCAGCGCGCCGCGCAGCCGCGGCGCCCTCCTGATCAAGATCGGCTTGATGATCTATGATTTCTACGGCTCGCGAAACCAGGTCATGCCGCACCACCGCATGATCGGGCGGCGGCAGGCGCTCAGTGAGATGCCGGCGCTCAACCCTTCGATCGTCGCCACCGGCACCTATTACGATGCCAAGATAAGCCATCCCGAAAGGCTGGTGCTCGAGTTGATCCTCGACGGGTTGCGGTCCAATGCAGCCTCCGCCAGCACGAACTACACGGCGCTGGTGGCTTCGGCCGATGGCGTATTGACCTTCCAGCCAGAAAATGGCGACACATTTTCGGTGCGGCCAAAGCTGGTGGTCAATGCCGCCGGCCCCTGGATCGACGATGTCAACGCCTTGCTCGGTGCACCGTCGAAGATGATCGGCGGCACCAAGGGCTCGCACATCCTGCTGAAGCATGACGAACTGGTAACAAGCCTGGCCGGGCGGATGCTTTATTTCGAAGCCGATGACGGCCGCATCTGCCTTGTCTACGACTATCTCGGTCTGGCGCTGGTCGGCTCGACCGACATCAAGGCCGACAACCCCGACGAGGTCCGCTGCGAACCCGGCGAAGTCGACTATCTGCTCGAGAGCGTGCGGACGCTGTTGCCGGGTATGATTTTCGAACACGCCCAGGTCGTCTATGCCTATAGCGGTATCAGGCCGCTCCCGGCCTCCGATGCATCGCTACCGGGCCTGATCAGTCGCGATCATTCCGCTCCGGTCGCCGAGCCGGACCGGGACAGGCCCTTCGCGGTCATTTCGCTGGTCGGCGGCAAATGGACGACATTCCGGGGCTTTGCCGAGGAAGTCGCCGACGCGATACTCGACCGTCTGCGGCGCAGCCGCAAGGTAACGACGCAATCCATGCCGATCGGCGGCGGAAAGGATTTCCCCGCCAATGCTGAGGCACGCGCAAGCTGGCTAGCCCAGGCCCGGGCGGAGACGGACGTCGAGGAACGACGTCTCGACCAATTGCTGTCGCGCTACGGGACCAGAGCCCTGGAGATTGCCACTCATGGGCCAGATGGTCAGGGCGATTTGCCGGACTCCGACAGCTACGGCAGATCGGAGATCGACTACATCGTCCGCAACGAGTTCGTCGAACATCTGGCCGACATCGTGATGCGTCGCAGCACGCTCGCCATAGGCGGCTCACTGACAAGTCGCGATCTGCAGGAGATTGCCATGATCGCCGGACGGGCGCTGGGCTGGAACGCCAAGCGCATCGCGCAGGAAGTCGAGGCCGCTGTCGTGGAGCTCGAAGGCAGGAACCTGATGCGGCTGGACTGAGCGCGTCATCGACAATGCCGATCCCGCTTTTTCTGGGCAATCCGATCGGTTTGCTCCTGGTTGCGCCGCGCACCCGAAATGTCCCAACTCACAGATGGATTGGGATTTTTATACCGACGAAGATATCTCATTGAAAACAGTCACTTAATTGGCATGTTGGCGAGATTCGCCTCCATGATGCCGCCAACGAAGACATTTGATAACATCAATTGACGTTAATTTAACATCGCCATATGATCAACCCAACATGCCGACCTCCCAATGGACCGACGCCGACCGAGAGGGCGACGTATCGGCGAGGGGCGAGGCCTGTGGATCCCCGCAATGGCCTGGGAGTCAGGCGGAGGGGTTGACAGCGACGCAAAGGTATGAAAATTTTTGCACACAAAGATAATAATATCATCTCGGGAGGAGATGGCTTGAAATCTGGCGGAACCGCTAACCGCGACCACGAGTCCAGCCTCGCCACACGCGCGGCGTGGCTTCACTTTGCCGGGGGTCTCACGCAGGCCCAGGTCGCCAAGCGGCTTGGCCTGACCAGCCTCAAGGCGCATCGGCTCATCACCAAGGCCAACCAGGAAGGTCTGGTCAGGGTCTTTATCGACGGCGACGTCGCCGAGTGTGTGGAGTTGGAGCAGCGCCTCACCGCCGCATACGGGCTCGATTATTGCGAGGTTGTTCCGGATCTGGATCAGGAAGACCTGCCGCTCAGGGGACTGGGCATCGCCGGTGCGCAGTTCCTGAAGCGCGAGATCGATCGTGGCGAAGACATGCTGATCGGCGTCGGCCATGGCCGCACCCTCGCGGCCAGCGTCGAATATCTGACGCGCACTCCTGCCGCCCATATCCGTTTCGTCTCGCTGCTTGGCGGCGTGACGCGCAAATTTGCCGCCAATCCGCACGACGTCATGCATCGGCTGGCCGAACGGACCGGCGCGCAGGCCTATGTGATGCCGGTGCCCTTCGTCGCCAACACCGCCGAGGACCGCGAGGTGCTGCTCGGCCAACGCGGCATCAGCGATGTCTTCGCTCTGGCAGGCCGGTCCGACCTGATGTTCGTCGGCATAGGGACCGCCGAGCGGGAAGCTTCGCTGGTCGCAACCGGCATGATCGAGCATTCCGAAATCGATGAGGTCAAGCGCGATGGCGGCGTCGGCGAGCTGCTCGCCCACTTCTTCGACGACAAGGGGCGTCCTGTGGAAACGGCGCTGTCGGAAAGAATCCTGGCGCTGCCGCGGGACCAATTGAAAGGCCGCAGGATTGTCGCCGTCGCCGGCGGCAAGGTGAAAGTGCGGGCGATCAAAGCAGTGCTCGAAAGCCGTTACCTGAGCGGCCTGATCACCGATGAATGCACCGCCCGTGCCCTTGTCGAACTGAACCAGTCCAATGGAGCGGCCAGCGCGGCGAAGCGCCATGTGAACGGAGGATCGTCGAATGCGTGACAACGGAAAACCCGCATCGCCGGTGTTTGCATCATGAGCGCGAAGGCCACCACCGCACCGACCCGGCAGGTCTCGCCCGGCCTGCGCCGCATCCTTGCCGGCGCCGCGGCTGTCGTCCTGCTCGGCGCCATGGCGCTCGACACCAAGGTGGTCAGGATCGGGTCCGCGGGCGACGTTCGCAGCGCCGTCTTTTCGGCGGCCGACTATGGCAAGTCGGAATTTCCCAAGGTGCAGGCAGATGTCGAAGCGCGAGCGGCCGACGCGGTGACGGTGGCAACCGCGATCGCCAAGGACAGGGCGACGGCCGAGAAGGAATACGGCGTGCCGGCGGGCGTCGGACCGGTCATCTCGGTCAAGTTCACCGGCGTCGTCGGCGAGGGAAAATCGGGCATCTACAAGGTCGCCGTCGAGGGCGTGCCGGACACGCTGCAGGTTCGCGTACAGACGGGGCCGGCGATCAACGGCACCGAGCTGCGTGACGCCACCGGCAAGATCACATTCGGTCAGTTCACCAACCAGATCGAATACCAGGACGCCGGCTCGGCGCTGAACAACGAGATGAAGAAGGAAGTCCTGGCAAAGGTCGATACGAGCGCCCTGACCGGCAAGACCGTATCGGTGGTCGGCGCGTTCAAGCTAGTCAATCCGAAGAGCTGGCTGGTCACTCCGGTGAGGCTGGAGGTGCAATGAAACCGGCTGCCGACACCGCGCCCGCGAATGGCGACGCCGTGCTTTCGGCGCGCAACATCGTCATGTCGTATGGTGGCGTTCACGCGCTCAAGGGCGTCAATTTCGACATCCATCGCGGCAAGGTCACCACACTGTTCGGCGAGAATGGCGCCGGCAAGTCGACGCTGATGAAGATCCTGTCCGGCGTCGTCACGCCGACATCGGGCGACATCGTGCTTGACGGCAATCTCGTCAGTTTTTCCTCGTCCTCGGACGCGCGCGATCGCGGCATCTCGATCATCCACCAGGAACTCAGCCTGGCGCCGAACCTCAGCGTTCGTGACAACATCTTCATGGGCCGCGAACTGCGCACCAGGACCGGCCTCGACTTCGCCGAGGAATCGCGCCAGGCGCGCGCGCTGATGGCCGATCTCGAAGAGGACATCGACCCGATGACCCTGGTCGAGGATTTGCGTCTCGGCCAGCAGCAGATCGTCGAGATCGCGCGGGCACTGTCGGTCGACTCGCGCATCCTCATCATGGACGAACCGACCTCGGCGCTCAGCGCGACCGAGGTGGAGGTGCTGTTCAAGGTGATCCGCGACCTGACCAGCCGCGGCGTTTCCATCGTCTACATTTCACATCACCTCGAAGAGGCTCTGCAGATCACCGACTACGCCGTTGTCTTGCGCGACGGCGCGATCACGGCAACGGCCGAAGCCCGGGACATCGATCTCGAGTGGATCGTCCGCAACATGGTCGGCGAGAATTTCGATCTCGGCTCGCCGCCGACAGGCCATGCGTTCGGCGAGGTCGCCCTGTCGATCGAGGATGTCAGCGTCATAGACGCTTCGGGCTCGGGCTATTCCGTCGTCGATCACCTGTCGCTGGATGTCAGGGCGGGCGAGATCGTCTGCATCTATGGGCTGATGGGCGCCGGACGTACGGAAATGCTGGAAGCCGTCGCCGGGCGGATGCCGATGGCGGGCGGCCGGGCGCTGCTGGAAGGCGAGGATGTCTCGAGACTGAGCATAGCCCAGCGCATCGCCAAAGGTCTTGTGCTCGTCCCCGAGGACCGCCAGCGCGACGGGCTGGTGCAGACGATGACCGTTGGCCGCAATCTTTCGCTTGCCAGCATCGAGGCGTTCGCAAAAGGGCTGTTTCTGTCCCGCTCCAGGGAGCGGGAGCTGGTCGAGGACTCTATCCGCAAGGTGACCGTCAAGACCGCGGGCGGCAATGCCATGATCGGATCGCTGTCGGGCGGCAATCAGCAGAAGGTCGTCATCGGCAAGATGCTGACGACCAACCCCAAGGTCATCCTCCTCGACGAGCCGAGCCGTGGCATCGATGTCGGCGCCAAGGCGGAGGTCTTCCGCTTGCTGAGCGAACGCGCCGCGCAGGGCCTGGCGGTCGTCTTCTCGACCTCCGAGGTCAACGAGTGCCTCAGCATCGCGCACCGGATCGTGGTGATGCGCCGGGGCAGGATTTCAGCGGAATTCGACGCCAGCGCCACCAAAGAGCAGATCATGGCCGCCTCCGGCGAAGCCGTGGTCGCCTGATCACCATGAATATCGGAGCCCCGATCATGACCGACGTCAGCCAGGCCAGAAAACAGTCCAGTGCAAGCGCGCGCGGCGAAGGTTTCGATCTCGCCAAGCTGTTGCTTGAGGGCCGGGCCTTCTTTGCCCTGATTGTCATCATCGTCGTCTTCTCGATCCTGTCGCCCTACTACCTCTCGGTGGCGAATTTCCTGACCATGGCCTCGCATGTCGCCATCTTCGGAATTCTCGCGGTCGGCATGCTGCTCGTCATCCTCAATGGCGGCATCGACCTGTCGGTGGGGTCGACGCTGGGCTTGGCCGGTGTCGTTGCCGGATTCCTGATGCAAGGCGTGACGCTGACCTGGCTGGGTGTCGTTCTCTACCCGCCGGTCTGGGTGGTCGCGGTGATTGCCTGCATGCTGGGCGCCGGTGTCGGGCTGATCAACGGCGTGCTCATCGCGCGCTTCAAGGTTCCGGCCTTCGTCGCCACGCTGGGCGTCATGTACATGGCGCGCGGCCTGGCTCTGCTGATGACCAGCGGCCTGACCTACAACAACCTCGGCGGTAAGCCGGAACTGGGAAACACCGGCTTCGACGCGCTGGGCTTCAACCGCCTGTTCGGCGTGCCGACCGGCGTGGTGGTTCTGGTGGTCATCGCGCTGATCGGCAGCATCGTCTTGAACCGCACCGCCTTCGGGCGTTGGCTTTACGCATCAGGCGGCAACGAGCGAGCGGCTGAACTGTCCGGTGTTCCGGTCAAGACGGTGCAGGTTTCCGTCTATGTGCTGTCAGGCATCTGTGCCGCCATTGCCGGCCTGATCCTGTCCTCGCAGCTGACGTCGGCGGGTCCGACCGCCGGCACCACCTACGAATTGACGGCCATTGCGGCCGTCGTCATCGGCGGCGCGGCGCTGACCGGAGGGCGCGGTAACATCCGCGGGACCCTGCTCGGCGCCTTCGTCATCGGCTTCCTTTCCGACGGTCTGGTGATCATCGGTATCTCGTCCTATTGGCAGACAGTGTTCACCGGCGCCGTCATCGTGCTCGCCGTGCTGCTCAATGCCGTTCAGTATCGCCGCCGTAGCAAGCTCCCGGCTTCGACGGGCGGCCAACCGACTTCTCAGCAACGGGGGAAGGCCGAGCCGGCCAATCCTGCCCAAGGGAAGACTGCCAGGTGACTGGCAGCAACACCGCGTAAATCATTTGGAGGAATGTATATGAAAACCATGCTGAAAAGTCTGCTTGCCGCCGCGATGGTTGTCGGGTTCACGGCCGCCGCATCGGCCGCGGGCCTGATCTCGATCATCGTCAATGATCCGGCCAACCCCTACTGGCTGACGGAGGGCAATGTCGCCAAGGCCGAAGCCGAGAAGCTCGGCTATACGGCCAACGTCGCCGCCCACAAGGGCGACACCAACACGGAAAGCAACCTGATCGACACCGCCATCACCAACAAGTCCGTGGCGATCATCCTTGATCCGGCCAATGCCGACGGCTCCGTCGGTGCGGTGAAGAAGGCGATTGCCGCCAACATCCCGGTTTTCCTCGTCAACGCCGAGATCAATCAGGAAGGTCTCGCCAAGGGGCAGCTCGTTTCCAACAATGCCCAGGGTGCTGCTCTGGGCGCCCAGCAATGGGTGCAGGCAGTTGGCGAAAAGGGCAAATATGTCGAACTGCTCGGCGCCCCGTCGGACAATAACGCCGCCACGCGCTCGAACGGTTACGCGACCGTGCTGAGCCAATATCCGGACCTCGAAAAGGCTGCCTCGCAGGTCGCCGACTGGGATCGTACCAAGGGCCACGACAAGATGCAGAGCATGCTGCAGGCCAATCCCGACATCATCGCCGTGATCAGCGGCAATGACGAAATGGCACTCGGCGCGGTTGCTGCGCTGAAGGAAGCCGGCAAGCTTTCCGGCATCAAGGTTGGCGGCTTCGACGGCTCTCCGGACGCGGTTGCGGCAATCAAGTCCGGCGAACTGCAGTACACCGTGCTGCAGCCAGTCGCCATCTTCTCGGCCAAGGCCGTGCAGCAGGCGGACTCGTTCATCAAGTCGGGCGCCACCGGTGCGGCGACCGAGAAGCAGCTGTTTGATTGCCTTCTCATCACCAAGGACAATGTCGACAAATACACGGCACCCTTCGTGCTGTCGGAGTGAAACCTCACAGGGGGTGTCCTTGCGGACACTCCCTGCCTCTTCTACCGATCGAGACGACGTCCCTGTGAACCGCCTTCGCAACCAACCGGAATTTGCGGCATGAAAGATCTGCTGATCGGGATCGACGCGGGAACGTCGGTGATCAAATCGGTCGCTTTCGATCTGTCCGGTCGGCAGCTTGCCATGACGTCGGTGAACAACAGCTTCGTCACGCTGGAGGGCGGCGGCGCCGAGCAGGACCTCGATCAGACCTGGCGCGACATGGCGCGGACCGTTCGTGACCTGGCGACCAAAATTCCCGACCTCGCGCAACGAACCGCGGCGGTTGCCATCACCGGGCAGGGCGACGGAACCTGGCTGATCGATGGCGACGGCGTGCCGGTCGGGCGCGCGTGGCTGTGGCTCGACGCCCGCGCCGGACATCTGGTGGACGAGATGCGCGCGGATCCCCGCGATCGCACGCGGTTTGAACTGACCGGCACGGGGCTCAACTCCTGCCAGCAGGGCGCCCAGCTTGCCTTTATGAAAAAGAACGATCCGGACATGCTGAAGCAGGCGGCGACCGCATTGCATTGCAAGGATTGGCTCTACTTCAAGATGACGGGTGAACGCGCCACCGATCCGTCGGAAGGAACCTTCACCTTCGGCGATTTTCGCTCGCGCAGCTATTCCGACGAAGTCTTCGACATTCTGGATCTGACGACGCATCGCCGCCTGTTGCCTCCCATGCTTGAGGGCACCACCGACCATCACCCGCTATCGCGATCGGCGGCAGGAGAGACCGGCCTGCTCGAAGGTACGCCGGTTGTGCTGGGTTATGTGGATATGGTCATGACAGCGCTCGGAGCCGGCCTCTATGATCCCTCCGGCAATGTCGGCTGCACGGTCATCGGCTCGACCGGCATACATACGCGCTTCGCCCGCACACCTGGCGATGTCGTGCTCAACGGCGATGGGTCTGGCTACACGATCGCCATGCCCATTCCGGGTGGCTTCGCGCAGTTGCAGTCCAACATGGCGGCGACGCTCAACATCGACTGGCTGCTTGGCCTGGCGCGCGACGTGCTCACTGCCGGCGGCGCTGAGCTCTCGCGCGACGATTTGCTGAAAGCGCTCGACGTCTGGGTGGAAGGATCGGAACCGGGATCGCTGGTCTATCAGCCCTATATTTCGCTCGCCGGCGAACGCGGACCGTTCGTCGACCCTGATGCGCGCGCAGGCTTCATCGGCCTTTCGGTCAAGCACGGCTTCGGCGATCTGGCACGCGCGGTCCTCGAGGGATTGGCCTTCGCCGCCCGCGATTGCTATCAGGCGATGGGCACGGTGCCGGGTGAGATCCGGCTGTCGGGCGGCGCCGCGCGCAGCCCGTCCCTGCGTCGGATGATCGCGGCGGCGACCCGGGCGCAAGTGCGAACGAGCAGCCGCCAGGAAGCAGGTGCTGCAGGTGCGGCGATGATGGCCGCGGTCGGCCTTGGCGTCTATCGATCGATGGACGACTGCGCCGCCGAGTGGGTGACGCCGCTTCTCGGCGACTGCGATGCCTATGACGAGGCGCTTTCGCAAAGCTACGATGCGCTCTTCCCTTCCTTTGTTGCGGCGCGCCAGGCGCTTCGGCCGGTGTGGAAAACCATGGCGCACCGGCCGCTCACCCGCATCTCGGGTGCACAGGAGTAAGGTCTTGAGTGATACAGTTGATCTCTTCGTGATTGGCGGCGGCGTCAACGGGGCCGGCATCGCACGTGATGCGGCAGGTCGCGGGCTGTCCGTCATCCTGTGCGAAAAGGACGATCTGGCGCAAGGCACCAGCTCTCGCTCCGGCAAGCTGGTGCATGGCGGCCTGCGCTATCTGGAATATTATGAATTCCGGCTGGTTCGCGAGGCGCTCATCGAACGCGAAGTGCTGCTCGAGGCGGCGCCGCACATCATCTGGCCCATGCGCTTCGTTCTTCCGCACAGTCCCGAAGACAGGCCGGCGTGGTTGGTCCGGCTCGGACTGTTTCTCTACGATCACCTTGGCGGCCGCAAGCGGCTGCCGGGAACCAGGACGCTCGATCTAAGAACAGCGCCGGAAGGGGCGCCGATCAAGGACGAATTCAAGCGCGGTTTCGAATATTCCGACTGCTGGGTCGACGATGCGCGCCTTGTGCTGCTCAACGCCCTGGACGCCAGCCAGCGTGGCGCCAGCGTGTTTACGCGGACCGCTTGTGTCGCCGCCCGCCGCGAAGACGGACTGTGGTCGATCGAGATGCAGGATGGCCGCACGGGTGCGGTGACGAAAATCCGCGCGCGGGCGCTGGTCAATGCGGCAGGGCCGTGGGTCAACGACATTGTCAGCCGCGTCGCCGGGCAGAATTCCACCCGCAATGTTCGGCTTGTAAAGGGCAGCCATATCGTCGTGCCCAAATTCTGGGAGGGACGGCAGGCCTATCTAATCCAGAACAGCGACAAGCGGGTGATCTTCGTCAACCCCTACGAGAACGATCTGGCGCTGATCGGCACGACCGACATTCCCTACGAAGGCAGGCCGGAGGAAGTGGCCGCCGAGCCAAGCGAAGTCGACTATCTGATCAAGGTGGTCAATCGCTATTTCAAGCGACAGCTGACACCACGAGACGTGGTCTACAGCTTCTCCGGCGTGCGCCCGCTCTATGACGACAATGCCGACAATCCGAGCGCGGTGACACGCGACTATATCTTCGAACTCGACGCCCCTAGCGGCGGCGCACCGCTTCTGTCGGTGTTCGGCGGCAAGATCACCACCTTCCGCAAGCTGTCCGAACATGCGCTGGAGAAAATCCAGCCGTTCTTTCCGGCGATGAAGAAAGCCTGGACTGCCAAAATTCCCTTGCCGGGGGGCGACCTGCCGAACGCGGACTTCGAACAGTTCCTGGGCGAGTTGCACACCGAGTTTCCGTGGCTCGGCCCGTCGCTGGTGAAGCACTACGCTCGAAGCTATGGCAGCCGTGCCAGGCAATTGCTCGCCGGGACCCAAAGCGAGGCGGATCTCGGCCGCCGTTTCGGACCCGATTTTTATGAACGGGAGGCAAAGTTCCTGGTCGAGACCGAATGGGCCGGCACGTCAGCCGATATACTGGAGCGTCGCACCAAACATGGCCTCCATATCGATGCAGCCGAGCGGAAGACATTCGAAGACTGGTTCGGCAACATCATGGCGGCGGCGGACTGATGGCCTTCACGCTTTCCCTCAACACCAATCCGCTGGTCAACCGCTTCGCCGATCCCGACGACCTGATCGACGCCATTGCCTACGGCATCGGCATCCGCGACGTGCAGCTGACCCACGAATTCGTCAATCCGGGCTGGCCGGCGGCGACGATTGCCAAATTCCTGCGCTTGTTCAACCGCGCGCTTTCGCGGACCGGCGTCAGGATCACCTCCGGCATGACCGGACCCTACGGCCGGCTCAATCATTTCGGTCATCCGGATCCCGATGTCCGGCGCTACTATGTCGACTGGTTCAAGACCTTCGCCGACATTTCCGCCGAACTCGGTGCTCCGGGCATGGGCACACAATTCGCCATATTCACCTACAGGGACTTTGACGATCCGCAGCGGCGCGCTGCACTTTTCGACATCGCGCTTGAATGCTGGCGCGAGGTGGCCGAACACGCCAAGGCGGCGGGGCTGACATACTTGTTCTGGGAGCCGATGTCGGTGGGCCGGGAATTTGGCCACACCATCGAAAGCTGCGTCACGCTGCAGAGTGCCATCGATGCGGCCAAGCTGCCGATTCCGATGAAGATGATGGTGGATATCGACCATGGCGACGTCACCTCGCCAAATCCTGACGACACCGATCCTTATGCTTGGGCGAAGGCATTTCCGCTGCAGTCGCCGATCATCCACATCAAGCAGTCTTCGATGAACAAGGGTGGACATTGGCCGTTCACCGCTGCCTACAACATGGACGGCCGCATAGTTCCGCAGAAGCTGCTCGACGCCGTGCGGCAGGGTGGCGGAACCGACAACGAAATCTGCCTTGAACTTTCCTTCCGGGAGAGGGAACCGGTCGATCATCAGGTTATCGAGATGATCCGCGAGTCGGTGGATTTCTGGGCGCCTTACATCGACAGCGGCCGCGACAGTCTCAAGCCTCGGGCCTGAACGGATACGTCGCCTGAAAGCCGTCGCCGATGGCGGCCGCAAAGGATCGAAGGAGAAAAAGAATGGCCCCATATTGGGTTGGCACGAGCTGGAAGATGAACAAGACGCTGGCGGAGGCACTGCAGTTCGCCGATGTGCTGGCGGCTTTCGTGCCCGGTTTCGATCCGGCGATACAACCGTTCGTCATTCCGCCGTTCACCGCCGTGCGCGAGGTCAAAGCGGCGCTGGCCGCGACCCGCGTGAAAGTCGGCGCCCAGAACATGCATTGGGCCGACGCCGGCGCCTGGACGGGAGAGGTTTCGCCGGTGATGCTCAGGGATTGTGGGCTCGATCTGATCGAACTCGGCCATAGCGAGCGTCGCGAGCATTTCGGCGAAACGGATGCGACTGTCGGATTGAAGACGGCTGCGGCGGTCAGGCACGGTTTGGTGCCGCTGATCTGCGTCGGCGAGACGCTGACCGAACGCGAAGGCGGGCGCGCCGATGACGTTTTGACCGCGCAGGTTCTCGGTGCGCTGCAAGCGCTCGAGGACGGCGAATTGTCGGCCGAAATCCTCTTTGCCTACGAGCCTGTCTGGGCGATCGGCGAGAAGGGTATCCCGGCCAGCGCCGACTATGCCGACAAGCAGCAGGCGCTGATCAAAGAGGTCGCCGCAAGCCGGATGGCGAACGCGCCGCCCGTGCTTTACGGCGGCAGCGTCAATCCCGGCAACGCGGCCGAGCTGATCGGCCAGCCGCATGTCGATGGCCTGTTCATCGGCCGCTCGGCCTGGCAGGCGGAAGGCTATATCGACATCCTGAAAAAGGCGTCGGCCGCCATCGGGCGCTGACCATTACAATAAGAAGCAAAGGAGTTCATGTCATGAAAATTGCACTCGGAGCCGACAGCGCCGGCAAGCCGCTGCTCGACGTCATCGCCAAGCATCTCGCCACGAAGCCGGAGCTGCAGGTGATTGATCTTAGCCAGGCCGGCTACTACGCCGACATCGCCGCCAAGGTCGGTCACGAAATTCTGGACGGCAACTACGACCGGGCCATCCTGTTCTGCGGTACCGGCATTGGCGTCAGCATATCCGCCAACAAAGTCCCGGGAATTCGCGCCGCATTGACCCACGATACCTATTCCGCCGAGCGCGCCGCCAAGTCCAACAACGCACAGATCATCACCATGGGCGCCCGCGTCATCGGTCCCGAACTGGCGAAATCGATCGCCGACGCATGGCTGGCCTCGGAGTTCGATCCGAACGGCCCCTCCGCCGCAAACGTGCAGGCCATCGACAAGCTCGACAGCAAGCGCTGAAGGCGGGACTCGCTCCTGATCAGCCGGTCAGGGCGACCCGCATCGCCTCGATCACGGTTACGGCGGACGCGGCGCCTGGATCCATATGGCCAAGCGAGCGTTCGCCGAGGCGCGACGCCCGGCCCTTGGCGGCGATCATTGCCTTGGTCGCTTCCGCGCCTGCCTTCGCCGCCTGGGCTGCAGCCTCGAGACTGCCCGCCAGACCCTTGCCGGAGGCCAGCGCCTCGCCCGCCGCCTGCGCTGCCGGACCCCATGCATCCACCATGGTCTTTTCGCCCGGCTCGGCCTTGCCGCGATCCTGAATGCCCTTGGCCATGGCCTGGAACATTGCGACCGCGTCGGCGTCGTCGAGCGACGTCTTGCCCTTCACGGCTGCCGCGCCGCGCATGAACGCAGTGGCATAGAGCGGACCCGAGGAGGCGCCGACGGCATTCAGAAACGACTTTGCCGCGGTGTTCAGCAAGGTGGTCGGATCGGTGGCTCCGGTGTCCAATGCCGCTACCGCATCGCGTGCCGCGGAAAATCCGAGCTCCATCGCAATGCCATGGTCGGCGTCGCCGATAATACCGTCAAGTGCGCACAGCCGGTCCCTGTCTGCTGACATCGCGTCCGCGATGGCCGCGAACATGCCGGCGAGGCGGGCTGTATCGATTGTCGTCATGTCTTTGTCCCTTGCCGCTGAAGGTCTATTGTTTGACCATGAACTTTTCCGAAAACCGGAACCCACTTTTCGGGATCATGGTCTAGCCGGCGCGAAACATGGCGCAGTCGCAGGGGTGGTCGAGCATCGCCTGCAACTCGCCGTCCAGCCGATGTAGCGTGATGGAGGCCCCGGCCATTTCGAGTGAGGTGCAGTAGTTACCGACCCAGGTTGCGTGAATGGATACACCGATGTCATCAAGCCGGCGCTTCACCCGCCGGTTCATGATGTAGAGTTCCATCAGCGGCGTCGAACCGAGCGAATTGACGAGCACGGCGACCTTGTCGCCGCGTGCCGGCGCCATCTCGTCGAGGATCTTGTCCAGCATCTCGTCGGTGATCTCGTCGGCCGTTTTCAGTTTTCCGCGCGCGATGCCGGGCTCACCGTGGATGCCCATCCCGATCTCCATCTCGTCAGGCCCGATCTCGAAATTCGGCCGGCGGGTCTGCGGCAGCGAACAGGGCGACAGCGCGACGCCCATGGTGAAGGTGTGGTCGTTGGCCTTCCCGGCGATGCGCTCGCATTCGTCGAAGGACAGCATCCGGTCGCAGGCAGCACCGGCCGCCTTGAAGATGAAGAAATTGCCGGCGACGCCGCGCCTCTTGTGCCGCTGGTCGCGCGGTGCCGAGGCGACGTCGTCGGTGCTCAGCACCCTGCGCACCTCGATGTCGTCCATATCAGCCATCTCGGCGGCCATGTCGAAATTCATCACGTCGCCGGCATAGTTGCCGTACATGAACAGGACGCCGGCGCCCCCACTGACCGCCTTGGCGCATTCGAGGATCGGGTCTGGCGGCGGCGAGGCGAAGACGTTGCCGATGGCCGCCGCATCGGCCAGCCCCTTGCCGACGAAGCCAAGAAAGCTCGGCTCGTGCCCCGAGCCGCCGCCGATGACGAGGCCCACCTTGCCTTGGCGCGGTCCGTCGCGGGCAATGATCGAGCGTGAACTGCCGTCGACGCTCTTGAGATGGCGGGGATGCGCGGCCAGGATGCCTTCCAGCATTTCGTCGACGGCGCGGTTGCCGTCATTGATGATCTTCTTGGTCTGCACCCGCAGCCTCCCGATTTCGATATTTTTGCAGATAATACCGGGTGTTATCGGGATTTCCACCCGGCAAAAGCATTTCACGAGTTGCGGTGTTCGCGCGCCGCCGTTGTTGACAAGCATGCCTGGACGGTTGCGATCCGGCGGCTAGCCAGCGGCGCGCCCCGCCGACCTGCCTGTCCGCGAAAACGACGTGCGAAGGCGATAGCGGTCGCCGGCATATCGGATCGTCGACGACAGCAGCGGCCGGCCGGCCGCATCGACGATGAGCTGACGCATCACCAGGGTGGATTTGCCGACGTCGATGTCGAGGTGGCGCGCGAGGGTAGGATCGGCGCCGCGCGCCTCGATCGTGGTTTCGGCGCGTGCCAGATCAACGCCGGCATCGATCAGCAGGCCGAACAGCGAAGCGGTGCGGAAGTCGACACGGCTGAGATCGGGGACGAGGGCGAGGGCGAAGAACGAGGTGTCGACGGCGACCGGAACCTGGTCGAGGCGGCGGATCCTTTCCAGGTGGAACAGCGTCGCGCCGGGTGCGATCGACAGCTCCTCGGCCTCGTCCAGCGAGGCGGGTGCTTCCTCGGCGCGCAACACGTCGGAGGAGGGCGCCAGACCGAGACGCCTGGCGGTCTCGCTGAAGGATTCCAGCGTGTTGGGAAACTCCTTCGGCACCTTGGCCGAAACATACCAGCCGCGCCCATGCGAAGGCGTCAGCACACCCTCCTCGACAAGGCTTTGCAGGGCCCGGCGCAAGGTCACCCTGCTGATCGACATGCGCGTGAACAGATCGCGCTCGGGCGGCAGCCGCGCGCCCGAAGCAAGCTTGCCGGCGGCGATCTCCTGCAGGATCGCATCGGCCGCTTGTCGCCAGAGCGGTTCGGGTCCGTCCGACTGCAGTGGCGAGCCCCCCATTTCAGTTACCATCTGCCCTGATCTTTTCCCAGACGCCCGTTCGCATCGAACGGTAGCAGGCGTCAATTACCTGGTTAACGATGACCCCATCCTCGAAGGTTTCCAGTGGCGTCGTCCCAGCCGCGAAGTGTTCCACAAAATGCCGCATCTGTTGTGAAAAACCGTAGGCCCGGGTCTCCTCGGGCACCGGATAGACCCAGCCGGTCTCGGAATCCGCCTTCTCGACGAGGTAGCCCACCGGCTTTTCGATAAAGCCCCAGACCGGGCCGACGGATGTGTCGGTGACGATGCGGCCGGCCGAGCCGACCAGTTCGTGGCGAAGCTGCATGCCGCCTTTTTCGATCCACGACGATTCGATCGTCGCGAGCTGGCCGCCGGCGAATTTCAGCAGCGCGATCGCCGTGTCTTCCCCGGTTGTCTTATCACCGTGGACCAGCGTCGCGCCCCACGCCATCACCTCGGTGATCAAATTGTCCTTGCCGAAGAAGTGGCGGGCGCTTTCGACGGTGTGACAGCCCATGTCGAGCAGGGCGCCGCCACCGGCGAGCTCGGCGTTCCAGAAATGCGGCGCGTGCGGCCCCGAATGTGCTTCCCGGGCGCGCATGGTGAGGAGATTGCCGATGCCGCCCGCCTGTATCATCTGGTGGGCCTTGGCAATGTTGGGGGAAAACACGGCGCATTCGGCATAGCCGTGCCAGATGCTGGCACGCTGGACGATATCGAGGATTTCCTGCGCTTCCTTGCCCGTGCGTGCCAGTGGCTTGGTGCAGATGACGGCCTTGCCGTGCCTGGCAGCGATCCTGACGGCTTCGAGGTGGATCTCGTTGGGCAGCGCGATCACCACGAGCTCGACCGCCGGATCGGCGCACAGGGCGTCGATATCCCTGTGGGCGGTGACCTTTGGACCCCACTTTTTCGCGAAGGCTTCGGCGCGCTCGAAGCTACGCGAGGAGCAGGCCACGAGTTCGGCATTGCGTACGTCGAGCAGTGAGTCCGCATAGGTCTCGGCGATGAAACCCGAGCCCAGAATTCCAACTCCAATCATCAAGTCCTCCCAAAATTCTTGCCGTCGGTTTGGTCGTGCCCAGTCCGGACAACGACCATACAACAGGAAAAGACAACACAATACCACTTGTCACAACATGTATCAGTAGGTATGGTCCCAGGCAACAGTGCAAAATCGTGAATCCACACGGGGCACCATCTTGAGGGAGAGCAGGAAAATGCGTTCCATGCGTGTATCGATCCCGCTGGCGGCGACGCTTGGCGTGATGTTTTCAGGCGGCGTAGGCGCCGCTTTTGCCGACCCGGTCACCATCACCTTGAACAGCTGGCGGACCGAGGACATCGCGGTCTGGCAGGACACCATCCTGCCCGCCTTCGAAGCCAAGCATCCCGACATCAAGGTCGAGTTCGCGCCGATCAACACCAATGAATACAATGCCGCCATCCAGTCGCAGATMGAAGGCGGCGCCGGCGGCGACCTGATCACCTGCCGCCCCTTCGACGTGAATCGCGAATGGATCAAGCGCGGCTATTTCGAATCCCTGGAAGGRCTGCCGGGCCTGGAAAACTTCGACAAGACGTCCCGCGCCGCTTGGTCGGGCGCCGATGACAAGGCCTACTGTCTGCCGGTCGCCGCCGTGCTCGCCGGCTTCTACTACAACGCCGACATCTTCAAGGAACTGGGTTTGAAGGTGCCGACCACCAGCGCCGAGTTCATCGATGTGCTGCAGGCGATCAAGAAGGACGGCCGCTATACGCCGCTGGCTTACGGCTCGGCCGAATCCTGGCAACTCGCCTATAACGGCCTCTACAGCATCGGTCCGGCCTACTGGAAGGGCGAGGAGGGCCGGCTCGGCCTGATCGACGGCAAGAAGAAACTGACCGACCCCGAATTCGTAGATGCCATCGCCGCCTTCGAGGCCTGGAAGCCGTTCCTGCCGGCCGGGCAGGAGAGCCTGAACTATGCCGACATGACGCAGCTGTTCACGCTCGGCAAGGCGGCCATCCTCCCCGACGGTTCATGGGACATCAATCAGGCGACCTCGACCGGCCTCAATATCGGCGTGTTCGGTCCGCCGGTGCCGAAGGCGGGCGACCAGCGCTACCTGCAGGAGATGCCGGACATGGGCATCGGCATCAATGCCAAGAGCGCGCACAAGGAAGCGGCCAAGACCTTCCTCGACTGGGTTGCCGGCCCCGAATTCCAGGAGCTCTATGTCAACGCAGCCCCCGGCTTTTTTGCCATGAGCAGCAAGCCGGTCACCTACAAGAACAAGCTGGCGCAGGATTTCGCCGACCTCAAGAAGGGCGCTGAGCTGACACCGCGGCTGGCGCTGGATCGCTTGAGCGCCGGCACGCCGCCGCTCGACGACGAGACCTGGCGTCTGCTGCAAGTGATGTTCACCAAGTCGGATGTCACGCCTCAGCAGGTCGCCACCGAGCTCCAGACCGGGCTCGCCTCCTGGTACGGACCGCAGAAGAAGTAATCAGGGAACGCCTTGCGCATGTCTTGCCAGCCGGCGAGGCATGCGCGAAGCCTTCGGTCACGCCGGCACATCCATGCCGGCGTGAACAAGAGGTCATCAATTGATATCTCCCGCTGCCGCCTACAGAAACCTGTTGCTGTTCGTGCTGCCGGCCCTGGCCGTCTACCTGGTCTTTGCCGTGCTGCCGCTGGCGACCTCGATCGTAATGAGCTTCTTCCAGACCAGTGGCGCCTCTGGCGACACCTTTGTCGGCCTCGCCAATTACGAGCGCCTGTTCACGCATCCGACGATCAGCGCCCGCTTCTGGAACGCGCTTTTGAACAACATGCAGTATTTCGCCATCCATCTCATTGTCGAAGTGCCGATGGGCCTGCTGCTGGCGGCGTTGCTGACGTCGGGAAAACTGGCACGGTCGGAAGGCATCTACCGCACCTTGCTGTTCATACCGGCGACGCTGTCGGTGGTCATTGTCGGCTTCGTCTGGCGTCTGATCATCAACCCGCTCTGGGGCCTGGTCGGTTTTCCGCTGCTGGGCACGGAATCGACCGCACTCACCACGATTTCGCTGATGTCGGTCTGGCAGTATTTCGGCATTCCGATGGTCTTCCTTTACAGCGCCCTGCTGGCGGTGCCCAACGAGCTCGTCGAAGCCGCCAACATCGATGGCGCCGGCGGCTGGATGACGTTCTGGAAGATCAAGTTTCCGCTGATCGCGCCGCAATTCGGCCTGATCGCGATCCTCACCTACATCTGGACGTTCAACGGCTTCGACCTGGTGTTCGCGCTCAACGGCTCGGCGCCCGGACCCAACTACAGCACCGACATCCTCGGCACCTATTTCTACCGGACCTTCTTCGGTTCGAGCGGGCAGCTTGCCGATCTCGACCTGGGTGCCGCGGTCGCTACGATCATCTTCCTCACGGTTCTGTTGGTGACATCGGTCTATTTCTGGCTGATCCAGCGCCGCCTGAAATCCTATTCGGTCTAGGAGCTGATATGAGCGCCCCGGACCTCACCATGCCAGTTGCCCGCCGCCGCCAGGACCGCGAGCCCTGGACGCTGGAGCACATCATCGTCCACGCACTGCTGATCCTCTTTGTCCTGCTCGCCATAGGACCGGTGCTGATCGTCATCATCAATTCGCTGAAGACGACGCCGGCGATCTTCGGTGGTCCGTTCGACCTGCCGACGGCCAAGACCTTCAGCCTCGAAGGCTACAAGCGGGTCTTCACGCGCGGCAATTTCATCGTCAACTACCGCAACAGCCTGATCGTCACGGTGACGACGATCGTGCTGACGGTGGTCCTGTCGACGCTCGCCGCCTTCGCCCTGGTCGAATATCGCGTGCGGGTCGCCTCGCTGCTCGCTGGCCTGTTCGTGCTCGGCATCATGTTGCCGATCCGGCTCGGCACGATCCCGCTCATCCAGATGATGCTCGCCTGGAAGCTGATGGATACGCTGGCGGCCCTCATCCTCGTCTACACCGCCATGAGCATCCCGATCGCGGTAACGCTGATGGTCACATATTTCCGCACCGTTCCGACAGATCTCAAGGAAGCAGCGCGCATGGATGGCGCAAGCGAGCTGCGCACCTTCTGGATCGTGCTGCCTTTGGTCAGGCCCGGCCTCGCCGCGGTGGCCGCGCTGACGATGCTGCCGGTCTGGAACGACCTCTGGTTCCCGCTGATCCTGGCTCCAAGCCGGCAGAACCAGACGGTGACGCTCGGCGTGCAGCAATTCGTCGGCCAGTTCATGAACGACTACCCCGCACTTCTCGCCGCGCTGACGCTTGGCGCGGTGCCACTCGTCCTGCTGTTCACCCTGTTCTCGCGGCAGTTCATCAGCGGCCTGAGCAAGGGCTACAGCAAATAGCCGGACGTCATGGCCGACAGATTTTCGCAAGACTTCTACAATTTCGAACTGATGGAACATCAAGATGCAGATAGGCAAATACATCCGCCGGCAGCCTTCGACCCTGACCGGGCTGCCCGCCGCCATCGGCGCGGATCTGGATCGGTTCGCCAGCCTGCGCCAGAAGCCGCAGCGCATCGTGCTGCTCGGCACCGGCTCCTCGATGAATGCGCTGCTGGCTGGCGCTGAAGCGCTGGAGGAGGGGACGGGCGCCTCGGTGATCGCCAAGGAACCGGAGGCTTTCCTGCGCTTGCCGCCCAAGGCATCGGACCAGCGGACGCTGGTTCTGGCCGCCTCGCAGTCCGGCATGAGCATCACCACGATCGAAGCGGTGCGCCTGGCGGTGGCGCGCGGGTTTCCCACCCTTGTCATCACTGGTGAGGAGGGCAGCCTGATTACCGAGACCGGTGCCGAGGTGATCGTCATGCCGATCGGCCCGGAGACGGTCGGCCCGAAGACCATGGGCTATACCGCCACCGTCATCTCGGTGCTGGCGGTTGCCGCCAAGCTAGCCAACAAGACGGTCGATCTGTCGAAGCTTCTCGGACAACTGGAGCAGACAGCGGAAACCGGTCTCGCCGCAGCGAAGGATCTGGTCGCCCGCTTCGGCGTCCCGGATTACATACTGGTCGCCGGACAGGCGACGCATCTCGGCACCGCGCTCGAGGCATCGCTCAAGATCGCCGAGATCAGCGGCGTGCCGACAGCCGCCTTCGACACCGAGGAGGCTTTGCATGGGCATGTCTATGGCACGACGGACAACAGCCTGGTGATCGCCATCGCGCAGACCGAGGCCGAGGCGAAGGTCGCCGCCAATCTTGGCGAGGCTCTGGCCGAACTCGGACCGCGAACGGTCGTCCTCAACCTCTCCGGCCATCCGACCCGCTTCGACCTCGATGTCAGCTGGCCGACCGAGCCACAACAGCAATGGCTCGCCGGTTGCTGGGCGCCGATCCCGTTGCAATGGTATGGCTGCGAACTGGCGATCGCGCGTGGCATCGATCCAGACAAGATGATCTATCCCAATCTCGGACGCAGGCTCAACGTGCGCATACGCAAGGAGGCCTGATGGTAACCGCGATCGGAATCGACATTGGCGGCAGCCTGGTCAAGCTCGGCGCCGTCGACGGTTCGGGCAAGGTGCTGGCGCGCGGCGCTGTCCCGGTGCATCGGGATATCGAGTTCGCGGATTTCGTCCATCTGGTCACCAAGGCCACCGACGAGCTGACGCGGCAGTATCCGGACATCACGGCCATCGGCATTGGTGTGCCGGGCACGCCAAATCCCGAGACCGGTATGCTGAATGGCCGATGCCCGGCGATCCCGGCGCTGTTGAAGGGTTCGCTGTCAAGACTGTTCGGCATCCGCTTCGGCGTCCCGGCCATCGTCCGCAACGATGCCGTCTGCGCCACCCATGGCGAGATGCGGCACGGCGCCGGTCGTCCCTTCTCCCGCTTTGCGCTGCTGACGCTCGGCACCGGCATTGGCGGCGCCATGGTCATCGACCGCAAGGTGATCGACGGCCCGGACGGGTTGCCGCCACAGCTCGGCTGCATCTCGCTCGATCCGGCCCGCACCGACATTGCCGATCCGGTGCCGGGCATGGTCGAGAACCTCGCCAGCGCCCGCGCGCTCGTCAATCGCTATCGCCAGCTCAAGCCGGACACCGACGCCACCAACGCCGAGACCGTCTGCGATCTTGCCAAGGAAGGCGACCCCATCGCGCTGCAGGTCGTCGACGAGGTGGCGCGCTGGCTCGGTCAGATGATCGGCATCATGTCGAACATGCTCAACATCGAGGCGGCGATCATCGGTGGCGGCCTGGCGCTGGCCGGCCCTTTCTTCACCGATCGTATCGCCCGCAATGTCAGGGATTTCGTGCTGCTCAAGCCCGGCCGGCCACCTTTGATCGTGGCGGTGGAACACGGCAACGACGCCGGCGTGATCGGCGCCGCGGCACTGGCGCTCGACATGTTCGCGCCCACGGCAAGGGAATAGCGCCATGGCAGACGTCGAACTGAGGAAGGTTTCGAAGAGCTTCCAGAATCTGAAGGTCGTGCACGATATCGATCTCGATATCGCAGAGGGCGAATTCGTCGTCCTCGTCGGGCCGTCCGGCTGCGGCAAGTCGACGACGCTGCGCATGGTGGCGGGACTGGACAGGCCGAGCGGCGGCGAGATCCATATAGGCGGCAGGCTGGTCAACAACGTCCAGGCCAGGGATCGCGACATCGCGATGGTCTTCCAGAGCTACGCGCTCTATCCGCAGATGACGGTCGCGCAGAACATGGCTTTCGGCCTGCGCATCCGCAAGGTGCCGGACGGCGAGGTGACGCAGCGCATCGCCCGTGTCGCCGACATTCTCGACCTCAGCGAACTGCTGCAGCGTAAGCCTCACCAGTTGTCTGGCGGCCAACGCCAGCGCGTCGCGATGGGCCGCGCGATGGTGCGGCAGCCGAAAGTGTTCCTGTTCGACGAACCGCTCTCCAACCTCGACGCCAAGCTCAGGGTGAAGATGCGCGCCGAGATCAAGAAGCTGCACCAGAAGGTCGCGACCACGACAGTCTACGTCACCCATGACCAAGTCGAGGCGATGACGCTGGCCGACCGCGTCGTGGTGATGAACAAGGGGCGCATCGAGCAGATCGGGCCGCCCAACGATCTCTACCATGAACCGGCCAGCCGCTTCGTCGCCGGCTTCATCGGCAGCCCCGGCATGAACTTCTTCAAGTGCCGCCTGGAAGCGCGCGGCGACCGGCTCGCGGTCGTGCTCGGTGATGGCACGGCCCTCGCCGTCCCGGCTGCCCGTACGGCCCACTATGCCAGCCATGCCGGGCGCGAACTCGAATTCGGCCTGCGTCCCGAGCACATCACCGAGCAGCGCGAGCGGCCCGACGTCGTCGACATCAAAGCGCCGGTCGAGGTGGTCGAGCCGATGGGCATGGAGACGCTGCTGCATGTGCTGATCGCCGGCGCGGAGGCGACGGCGCGCATCGATCCCGCTTCGACGCCGAAGCCGGGCGAGGTGGCGACACTCTCGCTCGGGATGGCCCATATGCACCTGCTCGATCCCGACAGTGGCAAGGTGCTCTGAACCTACCGGCGTACCATCACGACACGCAAAGGGGTGGGCGCGGAGGATAGCCGGTTCCCTGCCACACTTTCACGTGTCAGAGAGCAAAAACAATATATTATTTGTTGACAAATATAATTTTGGAGCGAATTTTTAGGCACGGTTTCGAATGACCGTGATGGTTCCCAGCAGGCACGGCCATCTCACCGCAGTCCCAGGAATTTGCCGGTCATGATCGACATCCAAAGCGTGTCAAAATCCTTCGTGACCAGGGACGCCGATCCGGTTCAAGCCCTGAATCATGTCAGCCTCGAAATCTACGACAATGAGTTCTTCACCCTGCTTGGCCCATCCGGTTGCGGCAAGACGACCTTGTTGCGGCTGATCGCCGGCTTCGAGGCGCCGAGCTCGGGCGCCATCCGCATCGCCGGCAGCGATGTCGCCGCCTTGCCGCCGCAGAAACGGCCGGTCAACACGGTGTTCCAGAGCTACGCGCTGTTCCCGCATATGAGCGTCGCCGAGAATGTTGCCTTCGGGCTGGAAATGCAGAACACGCCGAAATCGCTGATCGACGAGCGGGTCAGGGAAGCACTGGAAATGGTGCGGCTCGAAGGCTTCGCCACGCGCCGCCCGGCGCAACTGTCGGGCGGCCAGCAGCAGCGCGTCGCGGTGGCGCGTGCCCTTGCTCCGAAGCCGAGCGTGCTTTTGCTCGACGAGCCGCTGTCGGCCCTCGACCTCAAGCTGCGCAAGGGCATGCAGAGCGAATTGAAGCGGCTGCAGCGCGAAACCGGCATCACCTTCGTGCTGGTCACCCACGACCAGGAGGAGGCGCTCGCGATGTCCGATAGGATCGCGGTGATGCGCAGTGGCGACGTGCTGCAGGTCGGCACGCCGCGCGACATCTACGACAATCCGCAGGACCGCTTCGTTGCCGATTTCATCGGCGAGTCCAACCTGCTGCCGGGTGCAGCGCTTGGCCGCGACCCTGCAAAGACGATCGTCGTGCGTCCCGAACACATCGTCGTATCACCGGCATCCGATGACGCCACAGGCCACGCCAGAGGAGCGGTGTCAGCCATCACCTTCCTCGGCTCCGACACGCTCTACGAGATTGTCCTGGAAGAGGGAGCAAGGCTGCAGTCGCGCTCGCGCGGTGGTGCGGCATTGGCGACAGGCGACAGGGTCGTCGTCGACTGGGCCCGCGACGTCGAACGCGAACTGGCGAACTGAGGCGGCGATGGGTCCGAACCGCACCTACCTGCTGATCGCACCCGCCATGCTGGTCATCGGCATTTTCATGGTGCTGCCGCTGTTCCTTGCGGTCGCCTATTCGTTCATGACCGCCAACCCCTATGGCGGCGTCACGGCGCCGGCGACATTCGACGCCTATCTCCAGTTCCTGTACCAGCGCGACTTCGACGACAGCCTGGTGTTTTCGCCGAGCTATGCGCTGATCATCCTGCGTTCGATCTACCTCGCCATTGCCACGACCCTCATCTGCCTGGTGCTCGGCCTGCCGGTTGCCTGGTACATCGTCTGCCAGGCACCGGAGCGCCGCCGGGTCCTGCTGTTTGCCGTCACGCTGCCGTTCTGGATCAACACACTGATCCGCACCTATTGCTGGATCCTCATCCTACGCGACGAAGGCCTGGCGAATGGTGCGCTGCGTCATGCCGGGATCATCTCCGATCCGCTGCCGCTGCTCTACAATGACGGGTCGATCCTGCTCGGCCTCGTCTACACCTTCCTGCCCTTCATGGTGCTGCCGATCTATTCGACGCTGGAGCGCATCGACCCGCGTCTGATCGAGGCCGCACACGATCTCTACGCCAGCCGCGCGGCGGTCTTCCGCCGCATCGTCTGGCCGCTGGCGAGGCCCGGCGCGCTGGCCGGCGCCACGCTTGTCTTCGCGCCGGCGCTCGGCTCGTTCCTGGCGCCCGACCTGCTTGGCGGCGGCAAGAAGCTTTTGATCGGCAGCCTGATCCAGATGCAGTTCACCTCGTCGCGCAACTGGCCGTTTGGGGCAGCACTTTCGACCGTCGTGACGGTCGTCGTGCTGACGGTCTTCGTCATCCGTTCGCGCAAGGCACAGGAGGGGCGGCGATGAATGGCGCAAAACCCTTCGACTGGCGGCATACGCCCGGCCTGTCGGCCTACACCGCTCTCATATTCCTCTTCTTCTACGCGCCGCTGCTGATCCTGGTGATCTATGCCTTCAACTCGAGCCGGCTGGTCACCGTGTGGGCCGGCTTCAGTTTCAAATGGTTCGTCGCGGTCGCCAACAACGGCTCGATCCGCGACGCTGCCTTCAACAGCGTCATCATCGCGATCGTCGCCACCATCGCCTCGACGGCCATAGCCACGGCCGGTGCGCTGGCGCTGGAACGCGGCCGTCTGCGCTTCGGGCGCAGCGCGGCAACGGCGCTGATCGCGATGCCGCTGGTCGTGCCGGAGATCGTCGTGGCGATCACCACGCTGATCTTCTTCTCCGGGCTCGGCATGCATCACGGGCTCATCAACCTGATGATCGCCCACACTGTCTTTTGCATTCCGTTCGCGCTGCTGCCGATCCAGGCGCGGCTGCGCGACATGGGCGGCACGCTCGAAGAGGCCGGCCGCGACCTCTATGCCGACGAATGGCGGCTGTTTCGCCGCGTCACGCTGCCCTTGCTGATCCCGGCGATCTCCGCCGGCGCCATCATGGCCTTCGTCGTCTCGCTCGATGATTTCCTGATCTCGATGATGGTGTCGAGCGCCGGCTCGACCACCTTGCCGGTCTACATCTACGGCATGATGCGGCTTGGCGTGACGCCGGAGGTCAACGCCATCTCCACCATCCTTCTTGCCGTTTCCATCGTCTTCGTCGCAGCGGCGCTGCTCATCGGACGACGCAAATAAGCTTGCCTAGAAATAAGAAAACCAGAGGAGAACGACCGTGACCAAATGGAAAGAAGGACTTTCAGGAATAGCTTTGGCCACCGCCATCATGGGGGCCATCACCACCACGGCGCTCGCCGGTCCCGGCGAACTGCACATATACAACTGGACCGACTACACATCGGACGAAATGATCAAGAAGTTCGAGGCGGAGACCGGGATCAAGGTCACCATCGACACCTACGATTCGAACGAGACCGCGCTCGCCAAGCTAAGCTCGGGCGCCGCCGGCTACGACGTGATGATCATCAGCAACGACTTCGTGCCAATCTTCGTCAAGCAGAAGCTGTTCCAGGAGGTCGATGCGGCGGCGATGCCGAACTTCAAGAACGTCGATCCGAAATGGCAGCATCGGTCCTGGGATCCGGATGCGAAATACACCGTGCCATGGGTGTGGGGCACCACGTCCTATTCGGTCGACACCGCCGTCTACAAAGGCCCGACCGACAGCCTGAAGCCGCTCTTCGATCCCCCGGCGGAGCTCAAGGGCAAGGTCGGCATGTTCGGCTCGCCGACCGAGGTGATGTCGCTGGCGCTGGTGTATCTCGGCAAGGATCAGTGCAACAGCAATCCGGCGGACCTGAAGGAACTCGATGCCTTGCTCGAGGCGCAAAAGCCCTTCGTCAAGGTTTACAATTCCGACGGCATCGTCGAGCGCCAGGTCGCCGGCGAGACGGTCATGCACGAGCAGTGGTCGGGCAAGGCGCTGGCGACACGCCAGCAGAAGTCGACGGTCAAATACGTATATCCCAAGGAAGGCGTTGTCGGCTGGATGGACAATGTCGCCGTTCCCTCGACCGCGCCCAATGTCGACAATGCCAAGAAGTTCCTCAACTTCCTGATGGATCCCCAAAACATCGCGCTGCAGCAGAAATACACCGGCTACCAGAGCGCGATCGCTGGTTCCAACAAATACCTGGCGGCGGATATTGGCGGCTCGCCGGAGTTCAACCCGCCGGCCGATCTGAAAATCTCGTTTGCGCCGTCATGCGACGAGAAGGCGATCCGCGCCTACGATCGTATCTGGACCAATCTGCGCCAATAGGCTGATGACGCAAATCGCCGCCCGTTCGCACGGGCGGCGTTTTTACCTCCTGTCCGAGGACCTCGAAAATGAAGCGCTACGCCCGCACAATTTTCTCGCGCGCCGGCAGGTCATCGGCTTCGGCCGCCAGCAGGATGTCGGTGGTCACCGCCAGATGCGCCGCCAGCAATTCGGCTGCCTTCTCGGCATTGCGGTCGAGCACGGCATTGGCGAGGTCCTGATGTTCCTTGCTGATGTTGCGGGCATTGGGTGCCAGCGAGACCGAACGGCGGCGGTAGCGCTCGCTCTGGTCGTAAAGCTGGTCGCGCAGGCGCAGCAGCCAGCGGCTGTCGCAGCCGCCAACCAGCGCCTTGTGGAAGACCGCATGCGCGGTCGCCCATTCGTCGCTCGAATGCACCGGATGGTCCGGTGTGTGCTCTGGCGTTCGCGACAGCCGGTGCAGGGCCGCGACCAGCTGCGATTCCCAGGCGACGTCGCCCACCTCGATGGCGCGGCGGATGCACAGCGTCTCGATCTGGATGCGCGTCTTGGTGAGGTCGACCAGATCCTCGGCCGAGATCGGTGCGGCGCGGAAGCCGCGTTGCGGTTCGGCCACGACAAGGCCCTCGGACGTCAGCCGCGACAGCGCCTCGCGGATTGCGCCGAGGCTGACGGAAAGCCTATCGCACAGTTCCTGCACCTTGAGCCGGCTGCCAGGTGCGATGCGGCACGACAAAAGGTCGGCGCGCAAATCCTCGTACGCGCCTTGGGTGAGATTGATCGAGCCTTCCCTAGCCATTGGTTCGCCCGCGGCCGAATCTGTCCATCGAATGCCCTCATACATTATCCCAGGAAGGAATCAGAATGCAAAATAATATATTCTATGTTGACAGATATATAATTTCTGAACAAAGTCCAGCCTTCACAAGCGAGGATGTGGCCAGTGCGATTTGCAGCCTATAAGTCGCCGCGGGGACCCGGACTGGCAATCGCATTGCCGGCGGGTGAGTTCCGCGGCATCGACGAAAGCGATGCGATGTTTCCCGGACGGCTGGAGGAACTCATCGCCGAAGGCGCGCAGGCGCTGCAGGCGGCAGGCGAGCGGCTGGCCAGCGGACGGCGGATCGATCCTCAATCGGTCGAGTGGCTGCCGCCGCTATCGGCGCCGGGCAAGATCATCTGCGTCGGCCTCAACTATGTCGACCATTCCATCGAGAGCGGCTTCGTACCGCCTAACTATCCGACCTTGTTCGCCCGCTTCTCGACCAGCCTGATCGGGCATGGCGCGGCCATCCGCCGTCCGGAGGCCTCGATCCAGCTCGACTACGAGGGCGAGATGGTGGCGATCATCGGCAAGGCCGGCCGCCACATTGCCCCTGGCAAGGCACTGAGCCATGTCGCCGGCTACTCCATCTTCAACGACGCCTCGATCCGCGACTTCCAGACCAAGTCGCCGCAGTGGACCGTCGGCAAGAATTTCGACGGCACTGGCTCCTTCGGGCCGATCTTCGTGACGGCAGACGAATTGCCGCCGGGCGGCAAGGGGCTGCGCATCCAGACGCGCCTCAACGGCGAGGTCGTCCAGAACGCCTCGACCAGCGACATGATCTTCGATGTCGCCTCGCTGATCTCGATCATCAGTGAAGCGATCACACTCGAGCCGGGCGATATCCTCGTCACCGGCACGCCGTCCGGCGTCGGCATGGCGCGCAAGCCGCAGCTGTTCATGAAACATGGCGACGTCTGCGAAGTGGAATTGGAAGACGTCGGCATCCTGTCCAATGTCGTTGCCGACGACGTCATTACTGCGCAAGCCGTCAACCAATAACCCCGCCAACTCCGAAAGGACGATGTCATGACAAGAGTGATGTTTCGAAATGCCATGATTTGGGATGGCACCGGCGCCGATGCCTTTCCAGCCGATCTGCTGGTCGAGAATGGCCGCATCGTCACCATTGCGCGCACGCCCGGCCAATTGTCCGGTGACAGCGCGACGACGATCGAATGCCGCGGCATGACGCTGATGCCGGGCCTTGTCGAAGGCCACGCCCACATCTCCTTCGGCGGCGCGATCAAGGATTCCGACCTTGGCCTGATTCCGCCAGAGGAGCATCTTCTGCTGACCATGCGCAATGCCAAGACATTGCTCGACCATGGCTTCACCAGCGCCTACAGCGCCGCGACCTCGAAGCTCAGGCTAGACATCGTCATCCGTAACGAAATCAATGCCGGCCGCTTGCCGGGACCGCGCATGCGCGCCGGCAGTCCGGAAATCACCGTAACCGGCGGCCTCGGCGACGAGCGCCAGCAGCACATGTATCACGAGAGCTTCGGCATGATCGCCGACGGCGTCGAGGAGATCACCAAGGCGGTGCGCCTGTGCTGCCGCGAAGGCGCCGACAACATCAAGATCAACATTTCCGGCGATGATCTGAGCCCCGCGGCGCATGGCGGCCTGACCGTGATGAGCGAAGCCGAAGTGATGACGGCGGTGTCGGTGGCGCGCGACTTCGGCAAGAAGATCAACTGCCATGCCCGCGCCGCAGGTTCGGTGAAGCGCGCGGTGAAGTGCGGCGTCGACGTCATCTATCACTGCGAATCCGCCGACGAGGAAGCGCTCGATGCGCTGGAATCGGCCAAGGACCGCATCTTCGTCGGCCCGGCCATCGGCATCATCTACGGCACACTCTACGAGGGCGAGCCCTTCGGCTTCACCCACGAGATGGCGGTCAAGTTCGGCATGCAGCGCATCCTCGACGACAGCCGCAAGGTATACTCCGAATTGCGCAAGCGCGGCGTGCGCGCACTGATCGGTGGCGACTATGGTTTCGCGCAGACGCCGCAAGGCACCAACGCGCGCGACCTCAAGCATTTCGTCGACCTGCTCGGCTATTCGCCGAGCGAGGCGCTGCAATGCGGCACGCGGCTCGGCGGCCAGGTGATGGGGCTCGGCGACGAGCTCGGCATGGTCAAGGAAGGCTTCATCGCCGACCTGCTGCTGGTCAATGGCGACCCACTGAAGGACCTCGACATGATGGTGCATGAGAAGAACCTTGTCGTCATCATGAAGGACGGCGAGCTCTACAAGGACCAGTCGGCCTCGGTCGCCGCGCAGCGCCAAGCAGCGTAGGCATCATGCAGCCCGCGGTTCCGATCGATGTCGACGAGACAAGCGGCATCTGGCGGACCGACGGGCTGCCCATGGTCTACCTGCCCAGGCACTTCCTGGTTAACAATCATCTCGCGGTCGAGGCAGCCCTCGGGCGCGACGCCTATCGCGCCATCCTGCGCACCGCGACGGCAAAGTCCGCCATCGAATGGTGCGAGGCGCAGGTGCAGGGCAAGGGCCTCGATCCGGAGGCGACGTTCCGCCATTATTTCCAGCGCCTGTCGCAGCGCGGCTGGGGCCAGTTCTCGATCGACACGCTGGATGTGGGCGGGCGCTTCGGCAGCATCAGCCTGAGGAATTCGATCTTCGCGCTGGAGGCCGGGCAGGGGCCAGGCCAGCGCGTCTGCTACATGTTCGAGGGTTTTGTCACCGGCGCCTTCTCGTTCCTGCTCGGTCTTGCGGCACCGACGCAAGTCGAATGCGAGGAGACATACTGCGCCTGTGATGGCCGGCACGACCATTGCCGGTTCGACTTCGCGGAAAGGCGTCCTGCCTGAGGCGCGCTACGGCCGGATGAGGGTCAGGGACCGTGGGGGCCGCACAGGTCGAGCGTCCATTGGATGGTTCCGCAATAGTCGCCGGCGTAGCCGTCGTAACTGCCGTAGCCATTGTAGTAGCCGTCTATCCAGCCATCATCGCCGACCCGATCGTCGCCGGTCCAACCGCCGCTGACCCACCCGCCGCGGTGCCCATGTCCACCACGCACAGCGTGTCGATGCGCGCCACCGTGATGGGCAGCAGTGTGGTGGACACTATGGTGCCTCACGACCGCGGCATTGGCGTCGGTGGTCAACGGGATCGCGCTCGTGGCCAACGCCAGTACGATGGAAGTGATGAATGCTATTTGCCTTTTCATGAGGATGCCTCCTGTTCATGCGAGACATACATGGGGAGGAAAACGACCTCTCACTCGACACGTTCCTTCACGAAATCGGGACGACATTCGCTGAGACGCAAATGAACCGGAAAACTCCACGCAACGGCCGTTTGCCAATGTCCTCGCAGGGATAGCCGCGGTCAAGATTTGTTGACCTCCATCAAGCCCAAATTGACTACCGCTTGCCTTTTTGTCGGACCATAAGACAGGCCGTGCGGTCAGGTCTCGGCTGGCTGGCGCGCACAAGGCAATCTTGCCTTTGAACGCGGATGCGCCAGCTTGGGCTGCAACATATAGCCGCCTGCATGACGGAATTGGCCACAGCATTGGAACAGCCTCAATTTGCCACCGAGCGCGACCCGAGGTTGAGGCTAATCATTCCGATCATCGTCGCCATCGCGTTTCTGATGGAGCAGCTCGATTCCACCATCATCACCACCGCGATCCCGGCCATCGCCCGCAGCCTCGACACGACACCGGTCAGGCTGAACCTGGCGATCACCACCTACATCCTGACCTTGGCCGTGTTCATCCCCGTCAGCGGCTGGTTCGCGGACAGGTTCGGCGCACGAAGAGTATTCGCGCTGGCGCTTTTCACCTTCACCCTTGGTTCGGCGCTGTGCGGCATCGCCAGCAGTTTCGGCATGCTGCTGGCGATGCGCGCGCTGCAGGGGCTGGGCGGTGCCATGATGACGCCCGTCGGGCGGCTGATCCTGCTGCGCAGCTTTCCGCGCAGCGGCTTGATCACCGCCATGACGTACATGACCTTGCCCGCCATCATGGGACCTGTCATCGGGCCGCTGCTCGGCGGCCTGTTGACCACATATGCCTCGTGGCGCTGGATATTCTATGTCAACGTGCCGTTCGGCTGCCTTGGCATTGCAGCTGCGCTGCGCTTTGTCGACGATTTCCATGAGGAAGCGGTGCAACGTTTCGACTTCGCCGGATTCCTGATGGTGGGATGCGGCGTCGCATTGCTGCAATTCGGACTGGAAAGCATCGGCCGACCGATCATCCCTGTCTCGGCGACAGTGCTGGTGCTGGCAGCGGCGGTCCTGCTGCTGCTCGCCTTCGGGCGCTATGCGCGCCGCGTCGTCGCGCCGGCAGTCGACCTGACGCTGTTTCGGTTTCGCTCGTTCTGGGTCGGTACGCTGGCCGGCGGCCTGTGCCGTGTTGGCCTCAACGGCGTGCCGTTCCTGTTGCCGCTGATGCTGCAGGTCGGCTTTGGCATGAGCCCGGTCACCTCCGGCTCGCTGACATTCGTCGGCAGCTTCGGCGCCTTGCTCATTCGGCCGCTGCTGTCGCCGCTGTTGCGGCGCTTCGGTTTCAATGTCGTGCTGATCGGCAGCGCGCTTGTCGGCTCCGCCGCTGTGGCGGGCTTCGCCCTGATCGGCGCCGACACGCCACACTGGATGATCGGCCTCTACGTCTTCGTGTTCGGCATCATCCGGTCGGCGCAGTTCATGACCTCCAACACGCTGTCCTACGCCGACCTGCCGGCGGACAAATTGAGCCGCGCCACCAGCCTCGGCGGCGTCCTGCAGCAGCTCAGCGTTTCGCTCGGCGTTTCAATCGCCGCCATGGTGCTGGGTCTGGTTGCCGGGGAAACCCACATCGTGACACCGGAGCGCTTTCATCAGGTGTTCCTGCTGACCGCGATCATCCCGCTGCTGTCCATTCCCGGCTTCCTGTATCTGCGCGCCGAGGACGGCGTGCAGGTTAGCGGCCACGTCCGGAAGGACAATTCTCGCAAATAGGGCGACGAAAGTTATGACGTAGCATCGGGGCGCGTATACGGGCATACTTGCATCCACACAGGGAACCATCGTTAGGGTGCCCTGAGCTTCAGCTCTCCGCCGGCTTGCGTTCGACGATGTAGATGTGGTCGGCCGCCAGCACCACTTCGCCGCGCTGGTTGATCACTTCGCAGCGCTCGATGACTCGTCCCGAAGCCGGCCGCTTGGGATCGCCTTCCTTGGCCGCGATGGTGGTGCGCGTCCGGATCGTGTCGCCGATGAACACCGGCTTGATGAAGCGCAGCCGGTCGTAGCCATAGGAAAAGGCGACAGGATTGACGATGGTCGCCGTCAACCCGATGCCGATCGAGAACACCAGCGTGCCATGCGCGATGCGCTGGCCGAACGGCGTCGTCTTCATGAACTCGGCGTCCATGTGATGCGGGAAGAAATCGCCGGTGTGGCCGGCATGGACGACAAAGTCGGTTTCGGTGATGGTGCGGCCGCTGGTGAGGCGCGACGCGCCGATCTCGTAGTCCTCGAAATACTGGATCTGTTCCATCAGGGTCTTTCTGCGATCGGTGTCGCCGGTGCCGAACTCGACTGATAGGCCGCCTCGACCAGCGCCATCGTGCTCCAGGCATCCTCGACCGGACTGATCAGCGTCGCGTCTTCGCCGGTTGCAAAACGCTGGACATTGGCCATGCGGCCGACGAAGGCATCGGGAAACCACTCGCCGGCCAAGGGCACCGCGACCCAGTCCGTCCCGCCTTTGGGGTAGATTTCCAGCACATCCGGTTCACCGCGCGGATAGTCGAGGTTGAGGCCAAGCTTGAGATAGGCAGCGCCCTGGGTGCCGCAGATGCGGAACTCGCAGGCCTGGTGCCGGCGGCCGAACTTGTGGTCATGGTTGATCGACAGCACGCAGCGTACGGTGTCGCCATAGTCGAGAATGGCGCTGGTGCGCGTCTGCGCCACCGCATGGTTGGGATGGCCGAGCGTCTTGGCGTGCACGCCTCGGGGGTCACCGAGCAACTGCCGGATCAGGTCGAGATAGTGGATCGAATGCATGGCGATCTCGACGCGTGGCGCCTTGAGCAGGAATTCCCACAGTTCCCACGGTGTCGCCAGCGCCAGCCAGGCGTCGAAGTCGACGATCTCGCCGAGCCAGCCCTTGGCGATGGCGTCCTTGAGCGCCAGCATCATCGGCGCGAAGCGCAACTGGAAGTTCACCGCTGCCTGAAGCTTTTTGGCGCGACAGATTTCGAGGATCGTGGTTGCTTCGGTGAGGTTGCTGCCCATTGGCTTCTGGATCAGCGCCACCGCGCCGTCAGGCAAGGATTTCAGCACATCGGCATGGCGCGACGGCGGCGTCGCGAGGTCGAAGATCGCACCCTTGACCGCTGCAGCCTCCTCGGCGGAACGAAAGGCTGTCACACCCCATTGGTTGGCCAGCTTTTCAGCTCGAGCATGATCGGGATCGTAAAGCCCGGCGATCGGAAAGCCGGCCTTCCTGTAGGCCGGGAAATGCGCGTCGCCGACGATCGACCCGGCCCCGAAGGTGACAATCGGCCGGGGCGTCGAAGGTTTGGGCCAGGACTGGGCGAGTGAGGCAGGGTCGAAACCGCCTTCAATCATGATGGAAGACCTCGTCCATCGCTGCCCACCATTCGCCTTCCCCGCGCGTCGCCAGCGGTTCCTGGCAAGGCATGCAGACCGCCCACCATTCCTGCGTCTTCGGGTCGCCCGCCATCTTGGCCATGTCGGCCGCGTAGTCGGTGCCGTGATATTCGAACGTGCTGAACAGCAGGTTCTCCGGCCGCTTCAGGTAGATCGAGTAGTTCTTGATGTTGCAGGCCGAGATCATGGTCAGCACGTCCGGCCAGACGGCGGCGTGAAGGCGAACATACTCCTCGACCTTTTCCGGCTTCAGGCCCAGAACCATCCCCATCCGCTGCATATCAGTCTCCTATCCGGTGATCGCCGTGGTGAATTCGGCGATGCTCATGGCCTTGACCGCGTCCCAGTCCCAATCGATGCCGATGCCCGGTTCGTCGGGCGCCAGTGCCTGGCCATCCTCGATGCGCATATGCTTGCCGGTCAACTGGTCGAGCTGCGGAATGTACTCGACATAGCAGCCGTTCTGAACTGCGCAGACCAGGCTGACATGCAGTTCCATCAGGAAATGCGGGCAGACCGGAATGTCGAAGGCCTCCGCTGCATGGGCGATCTTGAGCCAGGGCGTGATGCCGCCGATGCGGCCGACATCGACCTGGACGATCGAGCAGGCGCCTTTCTGCATGTATTCGCGGAAATGGCGGATGGAATAGAGGGACTCGCCGATGGCGATCGGCGTCGGCGTCGAGTTCGACAACCGCACGTGCCCGTCGATATCGTCGGCCGGCAGCGGCTCTTCGATCCAGGCGAGGTCGAGCTCGCGCAGCCTGGCGGCGCGCCGGATCGCCTCATCGACAGAGAACCCCTGATTGGCGTCGGTCATGATCTCGTAGCCGTCGCCCACCGCCCTGCGCACCGCAGACAGGCGGGCGAGATCCTCCGAGCCGTGCGGCCTGCCGATCTTCACTTTTGATCCGCGAAAGCCCTTGGCCTTGGCGGCCAGCGCATCGTCGACCAGCGCCTGCGTCTCGATGTGCAGCCAGCCACCCTCGGTCGTGTAGAGCGGGCAGCGGTCCTTGGCGCCGCCGGCCAGCTTCCACAGCGGCAGGTTTTGCTTCTTCGCCCGAAGATCCCACAGCGCCGTGTCGATCGCGGCGATCGCGATGGCGGTGATCGCGCCGATCGTGGTGGCGTGGGTGGCAAATTCGAGATCGTGCCAGATCGCCTCGATCATGTCGGGGTCGCGGCCGATCAGGCGCGGTGCCAGATGGTCGGACAAGTGCCGCATCACCGACGAGCCGCCGGTGCCGATCGTATAGCTGTAACCGGTGCCGACCGCGCCGTCGGAATCGGTGATCGTCACGATGGGCGTTTCCTGGCTGACGAAGCTCTGGATGGCGTCGGTGCGCTTGACCTTGGGCACAAGGTCCACCATCCGCAGTTCGACTTTCTCGATTCTGGCCATGTCGTCAGCTCCGCAAGGTCTTCCCGGTGTCGGCGGCAAACAGATGTGCCTGCGACATGTCGAAACTCATGGCGATCCGCTCGCCCGATTTCAGCGGCCTCGGGTTCAGCATGCGCGACACCCAGTCAGTGCCGTTGAATTCGACGAACACCAGCGTCTCGTTGCCGAGCGGCTCGGTGACGGTGATCGGCAGCTCGATCTGGTGGACGTCGGCGGCGCCGCCGGAACTGATGCCATGGCCGGTCGGATAGATGTCGTCAGGCCGCAGCCCGAACACCACCTTGTCGCCGGTGGCGACATTGGACTTGAACTGGCCAGGCAGCGGCAGTTTTTCACCGCTGGCGAAAACCATCTGGCCACCATCGATCGTGGCTTCGTGCAGGTTCATGGGCGGCGAGCCGATGAAGCCGGCGACGAAGCGCGTCGCCGGCCGCCGGAAGACCTCGTCGGGCGTTCCGACCTGTTCGATGTAACCGTCGCGCATGATGACGATGCGGTCGGCAAGCGTCATCGCCTCGACCTGGTCATGGGTGACATAGATCACCGTCGACTGCACCTTGGCATGCAGCTTCTTGATTTCGGTGCGCATCTGCGTGCGCAGCTTGGCGTCGAGGTTGGAGAGCGGCTCGTCGAACAGGAAGACGTCGGGATCGCGCACGATGGCGCGGCCCATGGCAACGCGCTGGCGCTGGCCACCGGACAGTTGCGACGGGCGGCGGTCGAGCAGCGTGTCGAGGCCGAGGATGGCCGAGGCCTCGGCGACGCGTCGGTCCATGTCGTCCTTGGCCGCACCGGCGATCTTCAGGGAGAAGCCAAGATTCTCGCGCACCGTCATATGCGGATAGAGCGCATACGACTGGAACACCATCGAGATATTGCGCGAGCGCGGCGGCAGGTCGTTGACGATGCGGCCACCAATCTCGATCGAACCGGCGCTGATCTCCTCCAGCCCGGCGATCATGCGCAGCGTCGTCGACTTGCCGCAGCCGGAGGGGCCGACCAGCGCGATGAATTCGCGGTCGGCGATATCGAGATCGATACCGTGCACGATCCCGACATTGCCATAGCGCTTGGTCAGCTTGGTGAGGGAAACGGTTGCCATGGGTCAGCCTTTCACCGCGCCGGAGGTCAGGCCGCCGACAAGGTGTTTCTGGACAATGTAGGTGAGGGTGAGCGCCGGAATGATCATCACCACGGCGAGCGCGCACATGCCGCGCCAGTCGATGGTGAACTCGGCCGTGTAGTCGAGCAGGCCGACCGGCAGCGTCTTGGCGCTCACCGAGCGGGTCAGCTGCGAGGCCAGCGCGAATTCATTCCAGCAGGTCAGGAAGGCGAAGATGGCGGCCGACGCGATGCCCGGCCCGGCGAGCGGGAACTCGACCTGCCAGAATGCCTGCCAGCGCGTGCAGCCGTCGATCTGCGCCGCTTCAGCGAGGTCCTTCGGCACCTGGCGGAAGAAGCCGTCGATCAGCCAGATCGTGAACGGCACGTTGAGCGCGACATAGGCAAGGATCAGTCCGAAATGCGTGTCGATGATGCCAAGCCGCACATAGAGGAAGAACAGCGGCAGCGACAGCGCGATGCCTGGCACCGTGCGCGTAAGCATCAGGCCGAGGAAGACGCTCGACTTTCCGCGGAAGCGGTAGCGCGCAAACGCATAGCCGCCGGCCATGCCGATGGCCACCGCAATGATCGTCGACGTCACCGAGATGATCAGCGAGTTGCGGAAATATTCGATCACCGGGATGCCGCCCTTGCCGATGCCGCTGAACATCGCGACATAGGCGTCGAACGAGATCTCCTGCGGGATCCACACTGGCGGCTTGGCCATGATCTCGACGGTCGGCCGCAGCGACGACAGCACGATCCACAGGCCAGGCAGGCAGATGGTCAGCATCGCCAGGAACAGGCCGATGCGATAGACGATGCCTGTGAGCCGGCGCTTCAAGCGGGCGGAAGAATTCTCGTCCATCTTCACCACCCAGCCCTCACCACTCGGCACCGATCTGCGTGCGCGCCGCGGCGAGCTTGTTGAAGAAGTAGACGGTAAAGGCGATCGACAGCAGGATCGAGAAATAGGCCATGGCGTTGGCCATGCCCATGCGGCCGTCGCTGTAGGCGGTGCGCGCCACCAGCGTCCACAACAGCTCGGTGCGGCCCGCCGGTCCGCCATCGGTCATGATCTTGACGATGTCGTAGGCGCGCGCCACGTCGAGCGAGCGGATGGTCATTGCGATATAGGCAAAGGGCATGACGAACGGCCACGTAACATAACGGAATGTCTGCCAAGGCGTACAGCCGTCGACGCGCGCCGCCTCGATCGGTTCCTTGGGCATGGCGAGCAGGCCGGCCAGGATCAGGATGGCGAAGATCGCGGTCGACGACCAGATTTCGGCGATCGAAATGGCGATGAAGGCGAGGTGGCTCTCGATCAGCCACGGTATGGCGTCCTGCGTGAGCCCAAGCGACTGCAAGGCATTGTTCACCAAGCCGATATTGTCGTTGAACATGAATTTGAACTGGAAGCCGACGAGGATCGGCGAGAACATCATCGGAAACATCATCAGCGTGCGCAGGATGCGCTGGCCGCGCGTCGCCTTCTCGACCAGCATCGCCAAGCCGAGGCCAAGCAGCATTTCGAGATTGAGCGCGAGCGTCAGCAGCAGCACCGTGCGACCGAACGCCCACCAGAAATCGGTGTTGGACAGGATCGAAAGATAGTTCCGGAAGCCGATGAAGACGAAGAAAGTCTCGGGCCGCGTCAGGCGGAAAGGCGTGAAGCTGGAATAGAGCGACAAAAGCAGCGGCACCACGACAACCGCAGCCAGCACGATGATAGCCGGGAGCAGCAGCAGGAATGGCGCGGATGGTTTGAAGCCCTTCATCAGGATCCTGTGGGGTGTTGCATTCAACTATCGGTGCCTCTTCTTCGTCGAGGCCCGGGCCGGGGAACGGAAGGCTATCATGGATCGGTCAGCACACTCGCCCCGGCAAGGCGCGATCGCCTCCCCCATCGCTGATGGGGGAGGCCGTCTTGGGAGCAGTCGCTAGAGCTTGCCGGCGTCCTGGAGGATCTGCGTCGCCTTGGCGGCGGCCTCATCCAGTGCCTGCTTGGAAGTCTTGTCGCCGAGGATCGCCGCCTGCAGCTCGGGATAGACGGCGTTCGAGATCTCGATCCACTCAGGCGTCTGCGGCACGGCAAAGGCGTGCTTGGCTTCTTCCTGGAAGGCCGACAGAACCTCCTTCTTGTAAGGATCGTTCTCGGCCTGCTTTAGGTCCCAATCCCAGACCGCGGTGCGGGTCGGCAGCGGGCCTGCGGCGGCCTCGAGCTTCTGGCTGTCCTCGTTGGTCAGCCACCACACCAGGGAAGCCGCGGCCTCCTTGTTGGGACAGTTCTCGGTCACCGAGAAGCCATGGAAACCGGACCAGCCGGTGCGCTTGCCCGAAGAGCCCTTCGGCGCAACCTTGACGCCGACATTGCCGGCGACCTTCGACGACTTCGGATCGTTGAAGAAGCCGGCCCAGCCCGGCCAGTCGAGGTTGATGGCGACGGTGCCGGAAGCAAAACCCTGGCCAAGGTCGTCCCAAAGGTAGTTGGTCGTTCCGGCCGGCACGGCCTTGGCCTTGTAGAGGTTGACGAACCAGTCGAGCGCCCTGATGCCGGCCTCGGAGTTGAAGACCGGCTTGCCGTCCTTGTCGAGGTACTCGCCGCCTTCGGCGACCACCATCTCGTAGAAACGACCATTGATCGCCTCTTCCTTGCCGGCGAACTGGGTGCCGTAGAAATTGGGCGGTTTGGCGAAGAACTCAGCCTGGTCGGTGACTTCCTTCCAGGTGTCCGGCGGCACCAGATCATAGCCGTATTTGGCCTTGAACTTGGTCTTGTTGTCGGCGTTCTCGTACAGGTTCTTCTGGTAGTAGAGCGCCGAAACGTCGAACTGCGCGCGGGGCAGCATCTCCAGCTTGCCGTCGATGGTTGCCGACTTGATCGTCGAAGGCACGAAGGCGTCGATCTCTGCCTTGGGCAAGAGCTTGCTGAGATCGGTGTAGAGGCTCGTATACTGCGGCGCGAACGACGAATGGTTCCAGCCGACGCACCAGTTGGTGCTGCCCGAGGCGATGTCGGACTTGAGCTCCTTGTCGATGTCGAAGCCGTTCTTCTTGGTGAGGATGTTGACCTTGGCGCCGGTCAGCTTCTCCCATTCGGGGATGCGCTCATAGAGTTTTTCATATTGCTGGCCGCCGATCAGCTTGGCGTCGATGGTGACGCCTTCGAACTTGCCGGGTAGGTCGCCGGCAAGGGCCGTGCCTGCACCGAATGCAAGCAACAATGCGCCGGCGGACACGCCGGAAAGCAATCTGTTCATTGGTATCCTCCCTTGGTGCGCCTCACCGGCGACCGCAACTCGTCTGATGACAAGAAGTGCTACATTCATATACAAACAAAACATTCACGGGTACGTCAAGGCGAAATTTGTTTCCGTCGACTGCGTTCCTGCGTATATGAAGAATCGAATTCACTGGAGAGATGCGCCATGGATGACAGCGAAGACGAGCGCTATCGCGCGCCGGCGCTCGACAAGGGGCTCGATATCCTCGAACTGCTTGCCGGCGTGGACGGCGGCCTGACGCAAGCCGAAATCGCCAAGAAACTTGACCGCAGCCCCAACGAATTCTACCGCATGCTCGACCGGCTGGTGCGGCGCGGCTACGTGACCCGGCTGGATGGCGACCGCTATTCGCTGACGCTGAAGTTGTTTGGCCTGGCGCAACTTCATGCGCCGGTGCGGCGGCTGGTTTCCTACGCCACGCCGCTGATGCGCGAGCTGGCAGAGACATCGCAGCAGGCCAACCAACTCGTTGTTTTTGATCGTGGTTCCGCCGTCGTGATCGCCCAGCAGGAGGCACCGAACTACTGGGGCATCTCGATCCGCGTCGGCTCCCACATCAGCCTGTTCGACACCGGTTCGGGACATGTGTTGCTCGCCTTCCGCTCACAGGAAGAGCGGCAGATGATGATTTCCGAGCACGTCCGCAGCACCGACAAGACGGCGCAGTCGGCCGAGTTCTTCGCCCGGCTCGACCAGATCCGCGACCGTGGTTACGAGATGATGGCTTCGATGCAGACCGCCGGTGTCTTCAACCTGTCGGCCCCGGTGCGGAGTTCCGACGGCAAGGCGATCGCGGCACTGTCGATTCTTTACATCACCGTCGTCAACGCGCCCTCCGCGCCTGACATCACCAGGACCATCGAACTGTTGCTGGTCACGGCCGAAAAGCTGTCGCACCTGGCCGGATCGGCGGTCGGATCGTCGACATGAATTCTTATTTGAATGAAGAATTCCTCCGTGAGATGATTTAACGACCCAAGAGGAGGAGCTACAGTGATCGTCGATACCCATCTGCATCTCATCGATCGTTCGGTGCTGCGCTATCCCTGGCTTGCCGGCGTGCCGGCGCTTGACCGCGATTTTTCCTATGAGGAATACGCCGTGGAGGCCCACCGCGTCGGCGTCGGGCGCGTGCTGCATATGGAGGTCGACGTCGATCCGGCGGACATCGAAGCCGAGACCACTCGTGTCGAAAAGTTGTCGCTGCAGCCCGGCAGCATGCTGGCCGGTGCGATCGCGTCCTGCCGGCCGGAACAAGCAGACTTTGCCGCCTATCTCGAGCGGCAGCGGGCAGATCCCTTCGTCAAGGGTTTCCGCCGCGTCCTCCATGTCGTGCCCGACGATCTCTCGGACGGCGCGCTGTTTCGGGACAACATCAAGCGGCTTGGCGGCACCGGCCTGACCTTCGATCTGGTCGTGCTGCCGCACCAGATTCCCAAGGCGATCGCGCTTGCCGACCTGGCGCCAGATGTCCAGTTCGTGCTCGACCATTGCGGCGTCCCCGATATCAAGGGCAATGGCGAACATCCGTGGCGCGAACACATGAGCGAGATCGCGCGCCGCCCGAATATCATGGCCAAGATTTCCGGCGTCGTCGCCTATGCCGATCCCGGCAGTTGGACGGCCGGGACGCTACGGCCCTATGTCGAACACACCATCGATGCGTTCGGCTGGGACCGCGTCGTCTGGGGCAGCGATTGGCCGGTCTGCACGCTTGGCGGCGGCCTCTCGACCTGGGTGGCCGCGACCCATGCGCTGCTTTCAGGCTGCAGCGTCGATGAACGCGACAGGCTCTTGTTCGCGAATGCCCGCAAGCTGTGGCGGATCGACTAGCTGGGTTCGTTCGTTCTCGCCCCAGCCTGGGACACCTGCACCGGAACACTTTCCCGGAACAGGCGATTGAGATCGGCAACGACCTGACCAGCCCGGTGCCTGGATGTCAGGCCGGCGACGATGCGGTCGGACGCCGCCTGCTGGAACGCCATGTAACCGTCATGGCGCGGCCGCACCCATGCGCCTTCCAGCGTCGCGCGCGTATCGCGATAGAAGTTGCCGGTCGCGGCGTTGACCTTCTGATCTTCCCACGCCGCGGCATGGCCGGGCTGGCCGCCCGCGGCGGCATAGGCACCGCGCTGGACATCGCCACTGGCGACCCAGTAGGCGAAGTCGATCGCTGCATCCTTTGCCTTGGAAAAGGCTGAAACCGCCATGCCGGTGCCGCCAAGCGCTGAACCGATGGGGCCGCCGGAACCGATGACCGGGATATCGGCGAAGGTCAGGCGGTGCGCGCGGAACCCAGCCATCGCATAGGAGACGTAACCATAGATCAGCGGCGCGCAGACGATTCTGGAATCCGTCTCTGCCATGCGCTCCGAGACGGCGATCGGATCCATGTCAAAGCAGGCCGGGTCGATCAGTGCCGCGATCTCGCGCATAGCCTCGAAGACGTCGCTGCCGGTTTCAATGTCGATGAGATCGTGGGAGGGATCGGTCGCGCAGGCATGACCGAAATTGCCGGCAAGCGTATAAAACACCATCAGCGCGTGGGGCGGCCGCAACGGCAACAGCACGCGGCCTTGCCCGGCGAGATCGAGCACCTCGCTCCAACGCGATGGCGGCACATCGAGTGCATCCGGTCGCCAGGCCTGGACCTGGCTGGCCGCATCGATTGGGAACGCCCACTGCCGTCCCTGCCAGCTGTAGCTCGGATAGGATTTTCCGACGCTGCCCGACGCAAGGGCCGCGCGCTCCGACTCGCGGCCGGTGACGTCGAGCGGCTCGAGGCAGCGCTCCGCCGTGATCTGGCCGACATGCGGATGATCGATGACGATGAGGTCATAGGCCCGCGCCAGTTCCTCGACCGGGAAGGACTCGAAATCCTGCAGCGAACGCTTGTCCCATTCAATGGCAACGCCGGTCGTCTGCTTCCACAGCGACGAGCAGGCGACCATCGGATCGTAGCCGCGCGGATGGCTCCAGGTCATGCCCCTGAGGGTGGGCGCGAGTTTGGTCACAGCCCGAACTCCTCGCTGATCGCAGCGCTGTGCTCGCCGATGCGCGGTGCCGCCCGGTCGACCTTGGCTCTGACACCATCGACCCTCAGTGGCGAGCTGGTCGTGAGGATCGAGACGTCGTCCTCGCGCGTCACCGTCTGCAGCATGTCGAGCGACTGGAACCCTTCGCTTGCCAGCATTTCCGGCCAGGTCAGCACCTTGGCGCACCAGATGTCGGCCGGCTCCAGGATATCAAGCCACTCGTCGATGGTCTTTGTGGCGATCCTTTGCGCGATGATCGCCTTGATGTCGTCGCGCGCAGTGAACCACGATGCCGGCTTGTCGCGATAGGGCGCCAGTTCGCCGAGCGACAGCAGGTCGGCGAGTTTGGGGATCGGCGTCATGGCGATGGCGAGGTAACCGTCCTTGGCGGGGTAAACGCCGTAAGGCGCAGAAAGATAGGCATGCGCGCTGCGGAAGCTGGAGCGCCGGGGCAAGCGACGGCCGTCATTGAGATGCGTGGTCAGCACCTCGAACTGGAAATCGACCAGCGCTTCCAGCAGGCTGGTTTCGATATGGCTTCCCTGGCCGGTGATGCCGCGCCGCACAAGTGCTGCCAGGATACCCTGTGCGCAGGCAGCGCCCGCCAGCATGTCACCGATGGCGAGGCCGAACGGCACCGGGCCCTGGTCTTCGTCGCCGTTCAGCCACATCACACCGGAGCGCGACTGCGCCAGCAGATCCTGGCCCGGCCGCTTGACCCAGGGGCCGTCCTCGCCATAGCCGCTGATCGAGGCGTAGACCAGGCGCGGGTTGATCTTGCGGACGGCTTCGTAGTCGAAGCCGAGCCGCTCGATGACGCCCGGCCGGAAATTCTGGATCAGCACATCGGCCTTGGCCAGCAGGCCGCGCAGCGTCTTGAGGTCGGCTTCGTTCTTGAGGTCGATAGCAAAACTTTCCTTGGCCCGGTTGATGGCATGGAAGATTGTCGAGTCGCCACCGATCTCGGTGTCGCTGAGATAGAGTCGGCGCGACAGGTCGCCGCCGTCCGGACGCTCGATCTTGATGACGCGGGCGCCGAGGTCGAGCAGCCTGAGCGAGCAATAAGGCCCGGACAGGAACTGGCTCATGTCGACGACGACGAGACCGGCTAGCGGCAATTCGGCTGCTGCCGGCATCGCTATTTCTCCGTCTTGCCGACAAAGTCGGCCGGGTTGCGGTACTTCACCGTCTGCAGATGCTCGCAGTAGAGAACGAGTTCGCCTTCGCCCTTGAACACCTCGTAGCTGGCGCGGATCAGCCCCATCTCCTTGTAGCGCGGCTTCTTGTCGAGGTTGGAGCGGATCGAATAAATCGTATCGCCAATGAAGACAGGCTTTATGAAGCGGAGCTTGTCGTAGCCATAGGAAAAGGCGTTGATGCAATTGGTGGCGACCAGCCCGAGGCCAGCCGAGAACACGAAGGCACCGGCGATCAGCCGCTTGCCGAAAATGCCTTCCGTCTCGGCAAACATCTGGTCCTGCACATAGGGGTGGATGTCGAGCACCAGCGTGTTGAACAGGTGGCTGTCGCCTTCCGCCATGGTGCGCCGCAACGAGCGGATCTTCTGGCCGACCGGCCAGTCCTCATAGAACCAGTTCTCGGCGTTCCACACCGGCAGGGCGGCGTGATCCTCGGGCATGTTGGCGGGGTGCGTCGAGGCGACGCCGACGGTGGGCGCGAAACCGTTCATGGTCGGCTCCGCCAGCCCTGTGGCGGGCACCGCAGAGGTGCTGGAGCACGCATCAAAGCGCCAAAACACGACGTCTCCTCCGTCAATCTTCTTTTGTAAATAGTATTTTCACATATGGGATTGCGTTGCAAGCGTGAACAGGCGAAATCTTGGCCGCTCCCGCGCCCCGAAGCTGGCGCGCAGGGGAGGAAACAATGCGAAATGCCTGTCTGGTATTTATCGGCCGCTTGAATCGTGAGGCGCCGTAATTTCAAGGCGCGACACCGACACCGGCATGTTTACCGGCACCGGACGGGCCATCGAGATCGGCACGCCGATGTGCGTCAAGAACGTGCGCTGAACGCCCGCAACGACTGTCGAGGCCTCAGCACAAATACTGGTCGGGGCTCAAGCCTGTTGGATTGCCGAGAGCTTCCAGTTCGAGCCATTCTCCCGCATGAATGTCCACAGCTCCGTCGTCTCTGTCGGATGTTCATCGTCGCCCTCGACGACCTTGCCGCTGGCCCGTTCGCGCATCACGTCGCGAGACTCGTAGCGCAATGCGGCCGTGGCGTAGTCACGGTCATCCTCGCGCCAGCTTTCCGCGATGTCGGCCTGCAGCAAAGTGATGTCCGATACGTCGTTCCTGAGACCTTTCTGGGCATTGTCGGCCAGCTCTTCGGACAGATAGGACACCATCTCGGGAGTCGTCGCCCGGCGCAGGGCGGCATGGTCTTCGCGCCCGAATGCTTCCTGGACGTCGGTCAACAGCTGCTGGAACGCGTCGAGGTCGGTCTGAACCAGCGTGATCTCCTCCGAACCGGTGGCTTGAGAGCCTCCGCCCGAACCGCCGCTAAAGCCGGGAATTGTAAAGGAGCGTGCCGCGTCCGCCTGCTGCTGTGGCGTTGCGCGGTTCTCAAATCTCGAAGCCTGGGCATTGGAAGCCTGGGCACTGGAGGATTGGGCATTGCCGGCACTGGCCAGTGCCGAGGCAGGGCCGCCCGCGGATTGCGACCGGAAAAAGCGAATGGCCAGCACGATTGCGCCACCTATCAGCAGGGCCTGAAGCAGGAAACCGAACATGCCGGCCAGGCCGCCGAGGCCTTGGCCGACGAGCAGGCCGATCAGGCCACCGAGCAGCAGGCCCCGCATCATCGTTCCACCGAAGCCGCTCATGAAGCCGGGCCGCTGCAGGCCGGCCTGCGGTTGCCGTGCCGGAGTGTTCACGCCGGTGTTGGGCGTCATCGAACGCTCGACCGGAGCGATCGGCGCCGGCGCCGTTCTGGTCGGCGGTGCCGATTGGAACGTACGTGTGCCACGACTGCCGAAACTGCCGCCGCGACGAGCCTCGGCATGCTCCATCGCGACCATGGAGAATGCAAGGACCAGCCCTGCAATCAGGGCGGCAAATCGGCTTGAACGAGACATCATCGGGGGTGGCCTTTTTTCGATGTGGTTTCAGAAATTTTCAGCAAACGCCGGCCCGGACGCCGGACATCATGCGGTCAGTCGAACAACTCTTCGAAGAATGATTTCTTCCGCTTCGGATAGCGGTGGCCCTGCGAGCGGGAATAGTCGTCACCGCGCCCTTGGCCATGTTGCGGCTGGGAGAACGCTGCTGGCTGTGGCTGCTGCACAGGCGCGGCGTCTTTGCTGGAACGCTCGATGATCTTGTCGAGTTCGCCGCGATCAAGCCAGACGCCTCGGCACTGCGGACAATAATCGATCTCGATCCCCTGGCGTTCGCTCATCACGAGCGCGACGCGGCAGGAGGGGCAAACCAAACCAAGGAGGGAAGATGTCATGAGGGGCTCCAAACCAAAAAAGAATGAGCCCGCTTGACCGAAAAGAATGGAAACGGGCCCGTTATAGCGGTCCGACATCACAATCGCCAAGGAAGCGACAGTCAGAGGGGCCCGGCCCGCACAAGGCAATTAGGAATGCAGAGGCGCGCCTTCAAGGGATTGTTGCTCAAACCGTCACCACAATCTTTCCGAACTGCCGGTTCGATTCCAGGAAGCGATGCGCCTCGACGATTTGCTCGAACGGGAAAGTTCTGTCGATGATCGGCCTCAGCGCGCCGGTCTCCAGGCCTTCGAGGATGAACGCTTTGGCCGCTTCCAGCTTCGCCGGGTTGCCGGTGATCTCGTGGACGAGATAACCGCGCAGCGTGAGCGTCTTGGCCAGTACGGCGAACAACGGGAACGGCGTCGGCTCGCGGCTGAGGCCACCATACTCGATGAGAATGCCACCCCGCGACATCGCCGCCGTCAGCGGCTCGAAGATCGGGCCGCCGATCGCATCGAACACGACGCGCACGCCTTGCGGCGCGGCGATTTCATCGAGCCGTGCGGCCAGATCCTCCTCCGTAGAGGCCACCACATAGGCCGCGCCGGCGTCAAGTAGGGCCTGCCTCTTGGCCGTTGTCCGCGTCACCGCAATCGCGGTCGCTCCAACCCTGTTGGCGATCTGGATCGCTGCAAGCCCGACACTGCTCGATGCCGCGGTGACGACAACGAAATCTCCGCTGTGCAGCCCGGCGATACCGATCAGCGCGCCATAGGCGGTGAGGTATTGCATCCAGACCGCCGCCGCCATTGGCCAGTCGAGCGAGGGCGGGTGCTTGACGACGAGCCCGGCAGGATAGGTGGCAAGCTCGCCATAGGCGGGCCAGCGGATCATCGACTGCGGCGGGATGATGCTGACGCTGTCGCCCGGCGCAAAATCCTTCACACCTTCGCCCACCGCCTCGATGATGCCCGCCGCTTCGAGGCCAAGTCCCGAGGGCAGCGTCGGCGTTTCGATATAGGCACCCGCGCGCAGCAGCGCCTCGGCGCGATTGAGGCCGAGCGCCTTGACGCGGATTTGAACTTCGCCCGGCCCCGGTCCGGGAAGCTCGACATCCTCGATACGCAGGACCTCGGGGCCACCATGCTGGTGGAAGCGAACAAGACGTGCCATTCGGTTACTCCAAATCATCTGAACCGAATGAGCTATGCAGGCAAGATTCTCGGCGATAAATGGCTATAAAGGTAAAACAGTAGAAACCAGGAGTTCTGAATATGGATCGGCTTGAGAGCATGGCCGTGTTCGTCAGGGCGGTCGACCTCGGCTCGTTCGCGGCCGCGGCGGTCGCGCTCGATCTGTCCGGGCCGATGGTCGGCAAGCATGTCCGGTTTCTTGAGGAACGGCTGGGTGTGCGGCTGCTCAACCGGACCACGCGCCGGCAGAGCCTGACCGACTTCGGACGCGCCTATTATGAACGCTGCCGGGTCGTGCTGGCCGAGGCCGAAGCCGCCGATGCGCTCGCCGCCGACGAGTTTTCCGAACCGCGAGGCAAACTGCGCGTCACCATGCCGGCGCATTTCGGCCGCCACTGCGTGACACCCATATTGCTGCGGCTGGCGCGGCAATATCCGATGCTGGAACTCGACCTGTCCCTCAGCGACCGCTTCGCCGACCTTGCCGAGGACGGCTTCGATCTCGCCATCCGCACCGGCGCCCTGGACGACAAGGCAGGGGTGATCGCGCGTCGTGTCGCGCGCCAGGGCATGGTCGTCTGCGCGGCACCCTCCTATCTCCAACGCCACGGCGAACCGCGTCGGATCGAGGATCTCGCCGACCATCAGGCCATTGTCTACCGCCGGCTCGGCCAGGTCGTTCAGCCGTGGCTGTTCGTGCGCGAGGGGCAAGCCGCACAGGAGTTCATACCGGCCGGCCGACTGCGGCTCGACGATCTCGATGCCATCGCCGATGCCGCTGCCGAAGGCATGGGCCTCGCCTGGTTGCCCTATTGGCTGGTGCGCGAGCGCATTCAGGCCGGCGCGCTGGTGGCGCTGCTGCCGGATCAGCCGCGATATCTCTACGACTGCCACGCGCTTTGGCTGCAGACGCCGCATCTGCCGTTGAAGGTACGGCTGGCCGTCGATGCACTGGCGGCCGCTTTGCCGAAATCGATGGCCTGATCGCAGGCGTCGCCGTCGGAGGTCTGCGCGGCTCAGGCACCGCAAGGTGGCCTGAGCCGCGCAGCTAATTCACTACAATTTGCAGTAAGGCGTCACCGGCGCGATGACGCCGAAATCCTTGGCGATCTCGTAACCGATGCCGTCTGCCGCCGCCTTGCCGACATAGGAATGGCAGAGCGTGTGGTTGTTGGTGGCGTCGACGCGGATTTTGCCTTGCGGTGCGTCGAACTCGATCGATGGCAATGCTGCCAGCACATCGTCGTCCTTCAGCGATCCGGCCTTCTCGGCGGCCAGCGCGTAGAGATGCAGCCCATTGTAGCCGGCCTCGCCGATGCCGTTGACCATCTTCTCCTGGCCGAACTTTTCGCGGAAGCTCGAGATGAACTTCTTGTTGACCGGATTGTCGAGCGCCATCCAGTAGGGCTGCGGCGCGTAGGTTCCGGCCGCCACGCCGGGCGGCAGCGCATCCTTGTTGAAGACCTCGTCGAGCGGCGCGATCAGCGGCTGCTTGATGTCGAAGCTGCGATACTGCTTGAGCTGGGTGACGGCGTCGTTGCCGACCACCATCGACCAGACGACATCGGGCTTCAGCGACTTGATCTTCTGGAATGCCGGACCGAAATCCGTGGTGCCGAACGGATAGTAGTCTGCGCCGATGATCTTGCCGCCGGCCTTCTCGTAGGCCGCCGTGATCGCCTCGGTCATCTTCTGCGGCCAGGCATAGTCGGAGGCCATGACATAGATCGTCTTGCCGAGGTTCTCGGCCACCCAGGGCATCATCGGGTCGACCTGCTGCATCGGGATCGGGCCGGTGGCGACGAAGTAGCGGTTGCATTCGCCGCCTTCGAAATTGGTCGGGTAGAAGAAGAGCTTCTTGGCCTTCGAGGTGACGGACAGCGTCGCACTGCGCTCGGGCGAGATGATGGTGCCCATGATCACGTCGACCTTGTCTTCGTTGATGAGCTTGCGTGCCTTGTCGATCGCGCCCTTGGTCGTGGTCTGGTTGTCCTCGATGAACAATTCGACCTGGCGGCCGCCAATGCCGTTGGCGGCGTTGAGTTCGGCAGCCGCCAGCTTGTAGCAATTGAGCAGTGTCTCGCCGAGGATCGCCTGCAATCCGGTGATCGGGATCGACAGGCCGACCTTGACGGTGTCGGCGGCGCGCAGGATCGACGGCGCGCCGACCATGGCGAAGGCGGCCGCGGCGCCGCCCGATTTCAGAACAGTTCTTCTGCTTATCATTTTTGTGTTCCCTTCCAGTCCAGGCGCGCCCCATGCACGCCTTACAAAGCCAACAAATCCTGGGCGCGCTTTAAGCGCGCCTAGAGAGCCAACAGATCCTTGAGCAGCGTCTCGTCGGCGAACGCCTCCGGCGCGCCTTCATGCACGATCCTGCCTTTTTCCATCACCAGGCAGCGGTCCGCCGCCTTGAGAACGAGATCGAGATTCTGCTCGACGAGAACGATCGCGATGCCGCGCTCGCGCGCGATGCGCGGCACCAGCTCGGCAATCGACTGCACGATGTTCGGCTGGATGCCTTCCGAGGGTTCGTCGAGCAGCAGCACAGACGGCAGGCCGCACAGCGCGCGGCCGATCGCCAGCATCTGCTGCTGGCCACCCGAGAGCGTGCCGGCAACCTGCGCCTCGCGTTCACGCAGGATCGGGAAATAGCCGAAGATATCGGCCGGAATGCCGCCGTCGCCGCGCCCCTTGGCGGCGCGTGTGCCGACGTCCAGGTTCTGCCGCACGGTCAGCTGGTTGAAGATGCCGCGTCCCTGCGGGACATGCGCGATGCCCGCCCGCGCGCGGCGGAAGGCCGGCGCATTGGTGAGGTCCTGATCGCCGAGAAGCATGGCGCCGCCGCTCGCCCGCAAGGCTCCGGCGATGACGCGCAGCAGCGTCGTCTTGCCGGCGCCGTTGCGGCCGAGCAGGCCGACGACCTCGCCCGGCGCGACGCTGAGGTCGATGCCGTTCAACACCGGGAGCAGGCCGTAGCCGGCCGAGATCGCCATTGTCCGCAGCATCGTCAGCGCCTCCCCAGATAGACGTCGCGGACCATCTCGTCGGTCTCGATGTCATGGAAAGGACCGCTGCGCAGCCGGCGCCCCTGATGCAGCACCAGCGTTTCGCAGTTCAGCGCTCGCACGAAGCGGATGTCATGTTCGACCGCGACGATCGAGAATTCGCCCTTGAGCCGCAGCAGCATCTCCGCCGTCGCCAGCGTCTCCTGCGGCGTCATGCCCGCGGTCGGCTCGTCGAGCAGCAGCAGCCTTGGCTCGATCGCCAGCGCCATGCCGATCTCCAGCCATTGCTTCTGGCCGTGCGCGAGTTCGCCGGCCAGCGTGGCGGCACGATTGCCGAGCGCGACCAGTTCCAGCAATTCAGCGACCGGGCGGACAGGTGAGGGCGCCCCCCACCGCGCGACCTTCAGATTGTCCTCAACCGACAGGCTGGGGAAGACCGACGGGATCTGGAACTTGCGGGCGATGCCGAGCCGGGCGATGCGGTGCAGCGGCAGGCCGGCGATATCGCGGCCGAGGAAGCGCACACTGCCGCTGGTCGGGCGCAGCGTACCGGTCAGTACGTTGAGGAAGGTGCTCTTGCCGGCGCCATTCGGCCCGATGATGCAGCAAAGCTCCTTGTCGCGCACGGTGAGATCAAGCGCTTCCAGCGCCTGCAGGCCGCCAAAGCGGATGCCGACATTTTCGGCCTGGAGCAGGACATCGCTCATTGCGCGCGCCTCCGGCCTTTGAACAAGACTTTCAGCCGCGCGTAGATCGACAGGATGCCGTCCGGCAAGACGAAGACGATCACGACGAAGACGCAGCCGAGCAGCAGCGGCCACAGGCTCGGGTTGAAGCTGCTGATCGTCTGCTGCGCCCGCTGGATGAAGATGGCACCGAGCACCGGACCGAGCAGCGTGCCGCGCCCGCCGACCGCCACCCAGACGATGACTTCCGTCGACAAAAGCAGTCCCGAAAGGTCCGGCGCCACCAGCCCGGCCATGCAGACATAAAGGGCGCCGGCAAGTCCGGCGATGGCCGCCGACAGGACGAAGGTGACGAGCAGCCGCAAGGGCGCGTTGTGGCCAAGCGCGGCCGCCCTGACTTCATTGTCCTGGATGGCGGTGAGCACCGTGCCCCAGCGCCCGCGGCTGATCGACCACAGGGTGAGCACGGCCACCGCGACGATGGCTGCGACGAAGATGTAGCTCGGCAGGTCCTGGCTGAGATCGACATGCAGCCCGCCTATATCGAACTCGATCGGCGGGATGCCGATCAAACCGCTGTCGCCGCCGGTGACCGAACTCCAGGAGACCGCGGCCTGCTGGCAGATGACGCCCATGGCCAGCGTGACGATGGTGAAATAGCTGCCACGGATGCCGCCGAAGAACAGGAAATAGCCGATGATGGCGGCGACGACGGCCGCGCCGGCCACCGCGCCCATGATGCCAAGCAGGCTGGCGAAGGGGATCGCGTCGTTGAGCGTGACCAGCGCCATGATGTAGCCGCCAATGCCGAAAAAGGCGGCGTGGCCGAAACACAGAATGCCGGTGCGACCCCAGAAGAAGTCGAGGCTCGCCGCGAACAGGCCGAAGATCAGTGCGTCGCGGATCACCGTCAGCTGATAGCCATCGGCAATGAACGGATAGATGATGGCGAGCGCCACGCAGACGGCGAAGATCAGCAGCCAGTTGCGGTCCCGGGTGATCATCGCGATGCCCCGTTGAACAGGCCGTTGGGCCGCAGCCGTACGGCGACGATGGCCGCGAGCAGCACGATCGCTTGCGCCAGCGATGGCGATATCTGGTAGTTCAGGATACTCGTCAGGCCGCCGACGAAGACGCTGCCGGCGACAAGGCCACCGATCGAACCGACGCCGCCGACGATGACGACGAAGAAGGCGTTGGCGAGATAGTTCACTCCCATCTGCGGCAGCACGATCGCCAGCGGCGCGACCAGTCCGCCGGCGAGCCCCGCGATGGCCGCGCCGAAGGTGAAGGCGATTGCATAGGTGCGCCGCGTGTTGATGCCGACGCCCTCGGCCATCTCGCGGTTCTGGATGACGGTGCGGATGTCGAGGCCGAACGATGTCCGGCTGATCAGCAGCACGACTCCGAGCAGCGTCAGCGCGGCAATAGTGATCAGGATCAGCCGGTAGGCCGGATAGACGGTGAAGAAGAGATCGAGCGTGCCTTCGATCGGCGGCGTCACCGGCTTGGCGCCGAGACCGAAGGTCAGTTCCAGCCCTTGTTGCAGGATCAAGCTGACGCCCCAGGTGGCGAGCACCGTCGAGACCGGCCGCGAATAGAGATGGCGGATGATGGCGAACTCGAGGATGCAGCCGACAACCGCGCCGGCGATCGGTGCGGCGGCCAGCCCAAGCCAGAACGAACCGCCGATGCTCTGGACGAAATAGACCGCGAAGGCCCCGACGGTGACGAACTCGCCATGCGCGAGGTTGGTCACGTTCATCAGGCCGAAGCTGATCGCCAGGCCGAGCCCGACCAGCATCAGGATGCTGATCAGCGTCAGTGCATTGAGGAGCGTGGTGACGACAAAATCCATCGCGTCAGGCCGCACTGGCGAGGCGTTGGCGCAGGCCGGCAAGCAGTCCTTCGGCGGTATCGATCACTTCAGCCTGATGCGGCTGCAATTCCTGGCCTGCCCATTCATCGATATGGTCCGACAGCGGGTCGACCACTTCGGTGCGATGGTTGGCCAGCGTCTCGATGACGGCATGGCCGCAGAACGGTACATAGCCTTCCGAATAGCCGCCTTCATGGCTCATCATCAGGCGTCCGTTCGATGTCTCGGCGGCCAGCGCCACCATGCGTGCGGCAAGGCGCCGGAAGCACTCGCTGTTGAGCATCATGCGGCCGAGCGGGTCGAAACCCGATGCGTCGAAGCCGGAAGCGACGATGACGAGGTCCGGCTTGTAGGCGCGCAGGGCAGGGGCGATGACGCGGTCGAAGGTCGATTCATAGGCGCCGGTGCCGCTGCCCGCCGGCAGCGGAATGTTGATGTTGTAGCCTTCGCCGGCATCCTTGCCGTTGTCGGCCAGTGCACCGCGCCCGGTCGGATAGAGATTGTCCTGGTGCACGGAAATGGTCAGCACCGATGGGTCGGAATAGAACACCGTCTCTGTGCCGTTGCCGTGATGCACGTCCCAGTCGACCACCGCTGCGCGGCCAAGCAGCCCTTCATGCTGTAGCCGGCGCACGGACACGCCGATGTTGGAGAACAGGCAGTTGCCCAACGCCTGGTCGGGCTCGGCATGGTGCCCTGGCGGCCGCGCCAGCGCATAGGCATTGTCGACCCGGCCGGTCAGCACGGCGCGCATGGCGGCATAGGTGGTACCGGCCGACAGCAGGGCGATGTCAAAACTGTTGAGCCCGATCGGCGCCTGCGGTCCGGCGAAGCCGGAACCCCGTTCGCTGAGCATGCGGATATCGTCGACGTGGCGTTGGGTATGCACGCGCAGCAGATCCTCGATCGAAACCGGCTCGGGAATGATCGGCACGAGGTGGCGCGACAGACCGCTGACCTGGATCAAATTGTTCAGCCGACGTTTCGAGCCGGGCGATTCCAGATGTCGGCCGGGTTCCACGAAACGGCCGGGAGGCATCATGTCGGCGCTGGAGCCGGTATCATGCCACATCAGCTGTTCGTGAAAAACATAACCTGTCGCCATCCGCAGCGTCCTCTAAAAACCGGGTGACGCTAACAGGCTTGCGGTGGCATGGCCCGACCCGAAAGAGGGGTTGTGCCCGTTATCTATGCCCCTCCTTTCGGAGGGGTTTGGAGGCTTGCCGACCCTTGCGCGGCGCGCACGGCCTGGACCCGGTTGCTCACCGCCAGCTTGCCGAAAATGTTCTTCAGATGCCACTTCACCGTGGTTTCGCTGACCGACAGCGCAAGCGCGATATCGCGGTTGGACATGCCTTCCGTCAGGCAGCGCAGCAGCTCGGCCTCGCGCTGGGTGAGGTGTTCCTTCTCTACGGCTGGCGGGGCCGGCCTGCGCGTCGCCACAGGCATCGTCTGCGCGGCATCGATGATGCGCGTGGCATAGGCTGAGAGTGCCGGATCGGTCTTTGCCTGGGCCGCACGCAGCCGCATCAACCCTTCGACAACGGGCCTTCCCTCATCGACGAAGGAGCGGATGAAGCCAGAGGGGTGGGCAAGGCGCAGCGCTTCGAGCAGATAGCGATCGGCCTCGCGTTGGTCTTGGCCGGCGCTCTTGGCGCGCTGGATCAGCGCCAGGATATGGCGGCGCATGCGCCCGCTGTCCCTCGTGCGCTCCAACAGCGCGTCGAAGACCCGCGCCGCATCGACATAGGATTTCTCCGCGGTCAGCAGTCTGCCTTCGGCGAAGAACTCGAATTCATTGGCGACGGTGGGAGTGGTTTCGGCCCGTCCGCGGCGATGCTCGTTCAGCAGGGCGCGCGCCTCGGCGCCGCGGTTCTGGTCGAGCAGCAGCCTAACGCGATCATGCACAAGCACCGAAGCGAGACGACGATACACGGAGCCGCGCACGCGCTGGTAGACCCGCTCCAGCATATCGAGTGCGGCCTCCGCGCGGCCGGTCAGTTGCAGCACGCGGGCATAGGTCGGAACGCTGGCGAGCGGATAGACGATGACCGCCGCTCCCTCGATCAGCGGCCCGAGATTCTCGACCAAGGTCAGCGCTTCGCTCGACGCATTGGTCTCATAGGCAAGTTCGGCAAGCAGCGTGCCCGCCAGCGCTTCGGCATAAGAATTAGGACCGATCCGCGCCCTTGCCTCGGCGATTGCATCGCGCAGGAGCCGTTCGGCGACGGGCAGGCGGCCGGCCGAGCGTTCGATGACGGCCATGTAGCAATTGGCGATGGTGACGCCGAGCAGGCTGCCGCTTCGCTCATGCGCCTTGCGCGCCGCGTCCACCGCCGCGCGTGCACCGTCGAGGTCGCCCAGTGCATAGAGATTGTAGCCGATGACGTTGGCGGTAGCGCCCTCCATGAACCAGGCGTCGGGCGCAATGACGCGCAGGGCCGCCAGTGCGGTGTCGCGCGCCTGCTCGAACTGCTCCAGCGTGCTGTGGACGGCGGCGGCGAGCACCACCAGTTCCGCATCGATCGTGGTGCCGGTCAACGTGCCGGGATCCTTGCCGTCGGCCGGCCCGGTTTCGACCAGCTTGCGCGCATTGTTCAGCGTCTGTTGGGCAAGCTCGGGTTGGCTGCTGTGCACCGCCAGCCACAGCACGACAAGCTGCAGACGGATGCGCTGGTCGATCAGCTTTTTGGGCAACAGCGCCAGCAATTGGCGCACATAGAGAAGCTGGCACTGGGCGATGAGGTCGAGCGCGTTGTTCTCGACGAACACCGCCGCGCGGGCCTGGTCGCCGGCGGCGAGCGCGTGGCCGATCGCCTCGGTCAGCATCTTGCGTTCGCCGAACCATTCGGCGGCCGCCAAATGCAGCGGCGCGATCATCTCCGGTTCGCGCCGTTCCATCTCGCGGCTGAGGAAGTCGCGGAACAGATGATGATAGCGGAACCAGCGCCGCTCCTCGTCGAGCGGCACCAGGAACAGGTTGCGCGTCTCGATCTCGGTGATCGCCGCCTCGGCATCCGCCGCCCGCATCACCGCCCGGCAGGCCTCCGCGCTGAAGCGTTCGAAGATAGAGCTGTAGAGCAGGAACTTCGCGATCGCCGGCGGCAGTTCGAGAAACACTTCCCCCATCAGGAAATCGGCGACGTTGCGGTTGGCGCCGGTGAAATTGCCGATGACGGTTTCGGGCGCATGCGCGGCACTGAGCGACAGTGAGGCGAGCTGCAGGCCGGCGGCCCATCCTTCGGTGCGCGAACACAAGGTCTCCACAGTGCCGCTGCTGACGCTCAAACCGAGCTTCTCGTTGAAGAAGGCCTCGGCTTCGGAGGAGGCGAAGCGCAAATCGTCGGGGCCGATTTCGCAGACGTCGCCCAGCACCCTAAGCTTGCCGAGCTGCAGGTCGGGCAGGGTGCGCGAGCCGATGACGAAGGCGACATTGGCCGGCGCCTGTCGGGTCAAGCGTTCCATGAACCGCTTGACCGCTGGCGCCTCGATGGCGTGATAGTCGTCGAAGAACAAGGTGATGTCGGCCTCGCGCGCCGCCAATCCCGCCACCAGCGCGGCGAGCACGACGTCAAGCTGCGGGATCGGGCTCGACTGGAAGGCAAGGTCGAGCTCCGCCGGGCTCTGTACGAGGTGGCGCAGCCCGCCCACCAGATGCGACAGGAAGGCACCCTCATCATTGTCTGTTGCCTCGCAGGACAGCCACGCAGTCAGCCGGCCGAGGCGCGCCGCTTCCGCAGCCCATTGCGCCATCGTCGTCGACTTGCCGAAGCCGGCCGGCGCGGCGAAGAGCACGATGCGCGTGTCGATGTGGTGCTTCAGCGTCGACAGGATGGTCTCGCGACGGACCCATCGGCGGTGATGCGGCGACGCGTGCGGGGTGGGTTGCGGAGCTGTTCTCATCTAGGCTCGCGCAACCTGTCGGTTTTCCGAACCGCAGCTGTTCCACTCCGCTTCGATCAGCGGAATTTGTGGCGCGGCATTGCGCGGCAAGGTGCCCTTTATCCGGGGATCGTCGACGATCTCAAAACCGGACGCGAACGGCACAAATCCACAGGCGCCGTAGAAGCCTATGACGCTGTGATGATCGAAGCTGCTTGTATGCAGCCAGACGCGGCTTGGTTTCAGGCGCCATGCCTGCTCGAGCGCACCGGCCATCAGACGTTTGCCGAAACCGCGGCCGGTCAGGGACGGGAACAGGCCGAAATAGGTGATCTCGATCTCGTTGCTGTCGGCGACGAAGAATTCGACCATGCCGAGATGCATGCCGCCTTCATCATGGCCGTAGTAGAGATGCTGACGCGGATCGGCGAAGTGCTCCGTTATCTCGGCGTCGGACATTTCAGACACGCGGTCCCACAGCCAGGGGGCGCCGATCTCGAGGAAGATCGCCCGATAGGACGCGCAGTCGGGGGTGGTGATCCGGGTCATGGCCAAGGGTTGCGCGAGGTCGGGCCGCGGCGCGCGCGCCTCCATCCATGTCACCGCATTGGCGAGCTTGCCCGCCGGCAGGCGCCGGTAGCCAATGGCGAGATCGGTGATTTCGGCCGGCATCGTGTCTTCGGGGATCAACGCATTCCTCTTCATCTCTGCCGATAGCAGTATCGGCTTACCGCCGCTGATGCCAACACCCGCGAATGGTCTGACAAGAGCGGCTGGCCTGGATCGGATTTTGGCGCCACTGCCTCTTGCATTTCATGAGAATGGCATATGAGATATGATACACCATCCAAATGAAAGTGAAATACAATGCCTGAGCGGATTGCGGACGAGGCCATTCTCAGCGCGGTCGATGACGGCTTCGCGCGACAGGTCGCGTTCCTGGCCGATCTCGTACGCTTTCCCTCCCAACGCGGCGAGGAGCATGCCGCGCAGTCGTTCATGGCGGCTGCCTATGAGGCCGACGGCTATGCGGTTGACATGTGGCGCGTCGATGTCAACGCGATTCGCGATCTGCCGGGTTTTTCACCCGTGGCGGTTTCTTATGACGATGCCTTCAATGTCGTTGCTACCCATACGCCGAGAAACGCGACCGGTCGCTCGCTGATCCTCAACGGCCATATCGATGTCGTGCCGACGGGACCACTCGACCGCTGGGCGCGCGATCCCTACGATCCGGTGGTCGAGGACGGCTGGATGCATGGCCGCGGCGCCGGTGATATGAAGGCTGGCCTGTCCGCCTGTCTTTACGCGCTGACCGCATTGCGCAGCCTCGGCTATCAACCGGCCGCGAAATTGTTCCTGCAGTCGGTCGTCGAGGAAGAGTGCACCGGCAATGGTGCACTCGCCTGCCTGCAGCGCGGCTACCGCGCCGATGCCGCCTTCATCCCCGAGCCGTTGGAGCCGAGGCTGATGCGGGCGCAGGTCGGGCCGATCTGGTTCAGGGTCGAGGTCGACGGCGATCCGCAGCACGCGTCGGGCGCTTTTTCGGCCGGCGCCAATGCCATCGAAAAGGCATTCGTGATCATCCAGGCGCTGAAGCAGCTCGAAATCGTCTGGAACGGCCGCAAGGTCGATGATCCGCATTTTTGCGACCATCCGCACCCGATCCGCTTCAATCTCGGCAAGATCGAAGGCGGCGAATGGACGTCGAGCGTTCCGGCGCGCTGTGTTTTCGAGATGCGGGTCGCGACCTATCCCGGCCAGAAGCTCGAGGATGCCAGAGCAGAGCTTGAGGCGTGCATCGCCGATGCGGCCCGCGCCGATCCGTTCCTGGCCAACCGCCCGCCCAAGATGAGCTACAACGGCTTCATGGCCGAGGGCTATGTGCTGCAAGGGGCCGACGAGATGGAAGCCGTGCTGCGCCGCAGCCATACCGCTGTCTGGGGCGAGCCGCTTACGGAACATGTCACCTCGGCGACCACCGATGCGCGCTTCTTTGGCCTCTATGCCGACACGCCGGCGATCGTCTACGGCCCGATCTGCCGCATGCCGCATGGCTATGACGAGGCCGTCGACCTGGACGCGGTGCGCAAGGTCACCCAGACCATCGCGCTGTTCATCGCCGACTGGTGCGGCCTTGAGCCCGTCGATCCAGAGGCCGGGCCATGAACGCGGCAGTGCCCGATGCTTTCGGGGACACACTGGCTGAGGACGCGCCGGACGTTTCGACGGCCGACGCGCTTGCCATTCTGCGCCGGCACTACGGCGTGAGCGGCACCGCGCGTCCGTTGCCTGGTGAGCGCGACCACAATTTCCACATCCAGACGGACGGTGATGGCGAGTTCGTCCTGAAAATCTCCCATCCGGCAGAAGAAGCGGGCTTCACCGACTTCCAGAACAAGGCACTCGATCACATCCTTGCGGTCGACCCGACCTTTCCGGTTCCCTCGGTGTGCAAAAGCCTGCAAGGAGAGGCGCAATTCACGGTCAGCGTCGGTGGATCGGCGCCACGCATCGTCCGGCTGGTCACCTATCTGCCCGGCCAGTTGCTGTCGCGGTCGCCTGCATCACCGGCACAAGATCGCAATCTTGGCATCTTCCTCGCCCGCCTTGGCCGCGCGCTGCGCGGGTTCTTCCACCCGGCTGCCGGCAGCGACCTGCTTTGGGATATCCGCAAGGTGGCCAAGACGCGGCCGATGCTGTCGCATATCACCGACGAAGGTCGGCGGGCCATGGTCGAGCGTGCGATCGACGCTTTCGAGGAACATGCGGCGCCGGTCATCCCGAAACTGCGCGCCCAGATCGTCCACAACGACATGAACTCCTACAATGTGGTGATGGATGCGTCGCGGCCGGAGGTCGTGAGCGGCATCCTCGACTTTGGCGACATGATCCATGCTCCGCTGATCTGCGATCTCGCCATCGGCGCCGTCTATCGCTGGCCGGCCGAAGGTCATCCGCTGGTGCCGGCCGCGCGCTTTGTCGCCGGCTACCGGTCGGTGCAACCGCTCGAGACCGAAGAGCTGGGCATCCTCGTCGATTTGATCCGGGCCCGGCTTGCGCTCATCGTCAACATCGCCAGCTGGCAGGCCGAACGCTTCCCGGCCAAGCGCGACTACGTCCTGCGCCTCGCCACCGAGGTCTGGGCCTCGCTCGAACGGCTGGACGGGCTGTCGTCCGCTGATGCCCGCCGCTATTTTCTCGACCATTCCAATCCGGAGTAGATGCCCGTGTCCCAGTCCTCGCCTGCTAATGCCTCTGCCGATGCCGGCGCTTCGGCACAAGAGCACGCCCTGCTCGAGCGACGCGCCAGGCTGCTTGGCCCGACTTACCGCGCCTTCTACCGCAAGCCGATCCATCTCGTGCGCGGCAGCGGCGTCTGGCTCTACGATGCCCAGGGTCGAAAATTCCTCGATGCCTACAACAATGTCGCTTCGGTCGGCCACTGCCACCCGCGTGTCGTCGAGGCACTTTCGGGGCAGGCAGCGACGCTCAACACGCACACACGCTATCTCAGCGAGATCATCCTTGATTACGCCGAGAAATTGCTCGGCACCTGTCCGCCCCATCTCGGCCATGCCATGTTCACCTGCACCGGCAGCGAGGCCAACGACCTTGCCATCCGCATCGCCCAGCATTCCAGCGGCGGCACCGGGGTGATCATCACCGACTTCGCCTACCATGGCGCGACGATCGCGACCGCACAATTGTCGCCGGCCGCGGTCGGGGTGAAAGCGGTGCCCGCGCCGCACCGCACTATCGCGGCGCCGGACACGTTCCGCGATCATGGCCGCGCCGCGCGCGATTTCGCGAAAAACGTCGCCGCCGCCATCGAGGACATGCGCGCGCGCAATGTCCGTCCCGCGGCAATGCTTCTCGACTCGGCGTTTTCCAGCGACGGCATCTTCTTTCCCGATGCGGCGGTGATGCGCGAGGCGGCAAGCCTCGTCAAAAAAGCCGGCGGCATCGTCATTGCCGATGAGGTCCAGTCCGGCTTCGGCCGGCTCGGCCAGGGCATGTGGGGCTTCGCCAATTATGGCATCGAGCCTGACATCGTTACGATGGGCAAGCCGATTGGCGACGGGCATCCGATGGGCGCGGTGATGGTACGGCCGCAGCTTGTCGCCTCCTTCGGCTCGAACACCGGTTACTTCAACACCTTCGGCGGCAACCCGGTCGCGGCCGCCGTCGGCATAGCCGTTCTCGAGGTGATTGAGGGCGAGGGGCTGATCGAGAATGCACGCATGGTCGGCGCCTATACGGCTGATCTGCTGGGCTCGCTGAAGGGCCGGCACGGCATGGTCGCCGACGTCAGGCAAAACGGCCTTTATTTCGGTGTCGAGTTGACGGCTGAGGGCAACGAGGCCTTGGCCGCCAGCAAGACATCGGCAGTCGTCGAGGCCATGCGCGAGGACGGCGTGCTGATCTCCTCCTGCGGTCCGCGCGGCAATGTGCTCAAGATCAGACCGCCGCTGCCCTTTGCCAGGGACAATGCCGAGCAACTGGCCGAGACCCTCGACCGCGCACTGTCGAACTGGTGACCGGAGCGGGCCGCGCATGCTGAAGCTTGAACATCAAACCCTGAACGACCGTGCCTATGGCGCGCTCAAGCAGGAATTGATTTCCGGCGGCTTCAGCCCGGGCCAGACACTGGTCATCCGCAAGCTCGCCGAGACGTTCGGCATATCGACCACGCCGATCCGCGAGGCGCTGCAAAGGCTGGTCGCCGAACGGCTGCTCGAGATGCAGAACAACCGCTCGGTTATCGTGCCCTTGCTGTCCGCCCCCGCCTTCGAGGAACTGACGCGCATCCGCATCGCCGTCGAGGGTCTGGCGGGCGAGATGGCCGCATCGCGGATGACCGAAAGTGGGCTGGTCGATATCCACGCTACGCTCGCCGGCATGCAGCACGCCATCGAGGCGGGCGACGCCAAGGGCTATCTCACGTTGAACGAGGCCTTCCACTTCGCCATCTACCAGCATGCCGGCGCGCCGATCCTTCTGAATATGATCCGCGACCTCTGGGGGCGGGTAGGGCCGTATCTCAAGCTGCTGATGCAGGCTGATCGTTACGTGCCACAGTCGAACGACGCGCACCGCAAGATCGTCGCCGCGCTGGAGCAGCGCAGCGGGCCCGCCGTCCGAACCTTTATCGAACAAGACATCGCCATGGCAGCCGCTGTTCTGTCGTCAAACCTTGACGCGGCCAGGTGACGGTCCGCCTATCTCGTTTCGTCCAACCGGTCGCGCAGCATGCTCCAGCCGAGCAGCATGTTGGGTGCGTGCCGCAACAAGCCATGGAACGGGATCGGCGCCGGCAGCGCAAACGGCAGCGGCAGATCACGGGCATCGGTTCCAGTCGCCCAGTCGGCCAGCACCTTGCCCATCGCCGTCGTCATGGCAATGCCCCGCCCGTTGCAGGCGCGACCGGCAATGAGCCCCGGCCCGAGGTCCATGAGGTGCGGCAGGAAGTCCGGCTCGACCGCGGCCGTTCCCGACCAGCTATAGGCAAGGGGCGGCAGGTTAGGCAATTCAAGATGCCTGGCGAGCCGTCGCCGGATCGTCTGCGGCACGCGCGCATCGGCTCCGGCGCCCAGGATATGCATGCCGCCGCTGATCAGCCGGTTCTCGGCGTCGAAGCGGAAGGTGAAGAGATTGCGCCTGGTGTCGCCGACGCCTTGCCCGCCGGGCAGGAGACGCGTCCGAATTTCGCGGGGCAGCGGCACGGTGGCGATCTGGAAAACCTTGAGCGGAAAATAGGTTCGTTGCAGCAACGGATTGAGCGCCCCACCATAAGCGTTGGTGGCGATCAGCACCTTGCCGGCGCGTACCGAGCCCTCTGGCGTTTTCAACACCCAGCAATCCGTCGTGCGATCGAGCGCGGTGACGCGCGTATGCTCGAAGATGCGTGCGCCGGCCTTCTCGGCCGCATCGGCCAGCCCACGTGCGTAGTCCACCGGATTGAGCACGCCGCCAGAACGATCCATCCAGCCGCCGACATAGCCGCGCGCGCCGGTCAGTGCCTCGACGCTCTGCCGGTCCAAGGCAACGGCAGGCCGGCCGCGCTGCGCCCATTGCCCGGCGCGTGATTTGACCTTCTCGAACGCGGCGGGGGAATGCGCCGGCTGGATCCATCCGCTCTGCACGGCGTCGCAGTCGATGCCGTGTCGGCGGATCAGGCCGAAGACCAGGTCGGCGCTGCCGGCGGCAAAATCGATCAGCCGTTCACCACGCTCGGGGCCGAGATGGCCGATGATGTTGTCCGGATCCATTTTGGCGAAGTTCGGCACGACGAAGCCGGCATTCCTGCCGGTCGCGCCCCAAGCGATTATTTCGGCTTCGAGAACGGCGACCGACAGACCTTTCCCGGCGGCGTGTAGCGCGGTCGAGAGGCCGGAAAAGCCACCGCCGACGATGGCGAGGTCGACATCGAGCCCGCCTTGCAGCGCCGGCCGGCCGCGACGATTGTGGCTGACGGCATGCCAGAGCGAAACGTCGTGCGCTTCCTGCCGGACCGCGGCATTCATGATCCGCAACTGCTCTTGCCGGCAACCATCTTCGCCCGCTTGCCGAATCATGGCCGCCGCGCCCGGTCGCCGAACAGGCCATTCGGCCGGATCAGCAGGATGACACAGAGCATGACGCCGATGGCGGCGATCTGCAGCGCGGCGGCGCGGGCCTGCTGTTCGGGCGGGAACAGCACGCTGGTCAACGTGCCCGATCCAGCCCATATCGCCCAGACCAGGATGCTGCCGACGACAGCGCCGACATTGCTGCCCGAGCCGCCGACGATCAGCATCACCCAGACCTGGAAGGTCAGGATCGGCAGGTAATTGTCCGGCGCGATGAAGCCGGTGAAATGCGCCTGCAGCGCGCCGGCCAGCGCCATGATGGCGCCACCGACGGCAAAGGCCTGGACGCGATAGAAGCGCGCGCTCTTGCCCAACGAGATCGCCGCCCGTTCGTCCTCGCGCAGCGCCTTCAAGACGCGACCCCACGGGCTGCGTGACAGGTGCTCCAGGGCGAGATAGGCGACCAGCGTAACCGCCGAGACGACGGCAAGGTTGGAGAGGTTGAACAGTAGCGGTGTCTCCGCAAGGCTGCCGAAGGGACGCGGGATGAAGCCGATGCCGAACGGGCCGCCGGTCAATCCCTGCGCGTTGAGCGCGACCAACTGCACGACGACGGCGACGCCGAATGTGGTGATCGCCAGATAGTCGGATCTCAGCCGCAGCGTGGCCATGCCGGTCAGTGCCGCAGCGATGCCACCGACGGCCATGGCGCCGAGCCAACCGACAAGGATCGGCAGGCCGAAGCCACCCAGTCGCGCAGCATCGTCAGGTGTGGTCAGCAGCGCCGAGGTATAGGCACCGATGGCGACGAAGCCGGCGAGGCCGACATTGAACAGCCCGGTCAGCCCCCATTGCAAGTTGAGCCCCAGCGTGACCAGCGAAAAGATCAGAGCGGTGGTCAGGAAGAAGGCGCCGTAGCCGAGCAGATCCATCAGCGTTCCCTCACACCGAACAGGCCGATTGGTCGCACGAACAGCACCGCCATCAGGATGATGAAGGAGACGGCCGCACGCCATTCGGCGCCGATCAGCTGCACCGCGCCGGCTTCGGCGAGCCCAATGATCAGGCCGCCGAGCACCGCACCCGGGATGCTGCCGATACCGCCGAGAATGGCGGCGGCGAACATCGGCAGCAGCATGTCGAAGCCCATGAACGGGCGGATCTGTACCAGAATGCCGATCATCACGCCGGCGACACAGGCCAGCGCACCGCCAATGATCCAGGTCACGCGCACCACGCTGGTGACATCGATGCCGACGATGCGGGCCAGTGCCGCATTCTGGCTGAGCGCCTGCATTGAGCGGCCGGTCTGCGTGCGCGTCATCAACAGATGCACGCCGAGCACCAGCACGGCGGTCAGCAGCAAGAGAGCAATCTGGTCGGGCGTGATGCGAATGCCGAAGCCGACCGGCATGGCGATCTGGATCGCCCGGCTGAAATAGGTCGGCCGCGAGGTGAAGGTGAATTCGAGCAGGCTTCTGAGCGCCATCGAGGCGCCGAAGCTCGCCATCACCACGATGATCGCCTGGCCTTGCGATCGCAGCCGCGCAAACAAAACCTTGTCGAGCAGCAGCGCCAGCAAAGCGGTGAAGGCCATGCCGATGATCAGTGCGACGATCAGCGGCCAGCCGAAGGACAGTGGTCCGATCGGCGCCACCTTGCCGAATGTCGCGCCGATGGCGCTGACGACGGCCAGCGTCGCATAGGTGCCCCAGGCCATGAAGTCGCCATGGGCGAAGTTCGAAAAGCGCAGGATCGAATAGGTGAGCGTCACGCCAATGGCGCCAAGGCCGATCATCGAGCCGGTCAAAAGCCCGTCGACGATGAATTGCAGGCTCATGCCGCGCCTCCTTTCCCGGCGTGCGGCGTTTTCTCTGCCTTGAGGGGGCGCTGGCCAAGATAGAGTTCGGCGACGACCGGGTCGTTCCACAGTTCGGAAGCAATGCCTTCGTGGCGGTCTTTGCCTTCGACCAGCACATAGGCGCGGTCGCCGATGGCCAGTGCTGCCTTGGCGTTCTGTTCGACCAAAAGGATGGTGACACCGGATTTGCGGATGCCGGCCAGCATCTCGAACAACATCGACACGAATTTCGGCGACAGGCCGGCCGACGGCTCATCGAGCACCAGCACTTTGGGGTGGACAATCAGCGCCCGCGCGACGGCGAGCATCTGCCGTTGCCCACCCGAGAGATTGCCGGAGGCGGTCCGCCGCTGGCGGACGAGGTCGGGGAAGGCTGCATACATTTCGTCGATGCGAGCAGGGATTTCGCGCCGCTCGAGAATGCCGCAGGCGACCTTCAGATTGTCCTCGACCGACATCAGCGGGAAGATGTTTTCGGTCTGCGGCACGAAGGCCAAGCCAAGCCGCACCATGGTGTGCGCCGGTGCGGCGGTTATGTCTTTGCCGTCCAGAAACACCGTGCCGCCACTGATCGGGACAAGGCCGGCGATCGCCTTGATGAAGCTCGACTTGCCGGCGCCATTGGGGCCGAGCACGACGACGATCTCGCCCTTGCTAACGGTGATCGAGGCGCCGCGCACGATCGGCACGCCGGGCTCGTAGCCAGCCTCGAGATTGCGGACATCGAGGACCGTCTCGCTCATGCCGCGCCTCCGAGATAAGCCTCGATAACGCGCGGGTCGCTGGCGACCTCTTCCGCCGTGCCTTCGCTGAGCAACTGGCCGCTCGCCATGACGAGGACGCGATGGCAGAGCCGCGTCACCATGTCGATGTTGTGCTCGATCAGCAGGAAGGTGATGCCGCGCGCGTTGATATCGCGGATGCGGTCGATGATGACTTCGAGCAGCGTTGCGTTGACGCCGGCCGCCGGCTCGTCGAGCAGGATGATCGCCGGATCGGCCATCATGACGCGGGCGAGTTCGAGCAGCTTGCGCTGACCGCCGGACAACACGCGCGCCGGTTCATGCGCGAGGTGGGTGAGGGTGACCAGATCCAGCAGTTCGAGCGCCTTGGTCCTTGCGGCTTTCTCCTGCGCCGCCACCCGCCATGGCGCGACGAAGTTGGCAAGCAGCTTTTCGCCGGCCTGACCCTGCGCCGCCAGCATGATGTTTTCGATCAGCGTCAGATTGGGCAACGGGCGCGGGATCTGGAAGGTGCGGCCAAGGCCGCGACCGATGCGCAGATGCGCGGCTTCACCCGAAACGCGCGCACCGTTGAGCAGGATATCGCCGCTGGTCGGCAGGATGCTGCCGGCAAGCAGATCGAACATCGTCGTCTTGCCGGCGCCGTTCGGCCCAATCAAGCCGAGGATTTCTCCCGCCCTGACGTCAAACGAGACATCGTTGACGGCGACGAGGCCGCCGAACCGCCTGACGACGTTCCTTGCCGTCAGAACCGGCGCATGGGTCTCTTGTCCCTGCTGTTCCGCTGCCTCGCTCATCAAACCCTCTGGCCGAAGACGATCGTTGTCGCCTCCTGATTTTTGATTTGTGATCACACTTGCTTTGATCACGCTATTCGGCTTTAATTTCGTCCGCAAGCCGAAAACCGGCCGAGAACGGAATTCCATGCAAAAGGCTGCCATCGAAAAGAACAACGAGGCCATCGCGGCCCAGCTGGCGCCGGTCGGCCGCGAGACCGTGCAGGATCGCGTCTATTCGGAATTGCGCCGTGCCCTGATCGGCGGTCTGTTCGAGCCAAGCCAGGTGCTGACCATACGTGGTCTGGCCGACGCGCTGGTCACCTCGACCATGCCGGTGCGCGAGGCGCTCGGCCGGCTGATCACCGAAAAGGCGTTGGAGGCGCTGCCCAACCGTTCGGTGCGGGTGCCGCCAATCACGTTGGAGCGCCTTGACGATCTCTTGCGTGCCCGCATTCTGATCGAGGGTGAGGCCATCGCGCTGGCCGCCGCCCGCATGGGGCCGCGCCAGATCGCCACCATCGAGACTATTCTCGGCGAATGGGACGAGATGCGGGCTCTGAAACACAAGAAGGATGTCGATCGCGAAGTGACGCTCAACCAGAGCTTTCATTTCGAGATCTATCGCTCCTGCGGCTCGGCCGTGCTGATCCCGATGATCGAAAGCCTGTGGCTGCAATCGGGCCCCTGCATTCGTGTCGCCATCTACGCCTTCTCGGAAGCCGGCGAGGTCGACACCGCCCAGTATCACCGCCGCATCGTCACGGCACTGGCCACCCAGGATGCACAAGCCGCGCGCGAGTCGCTGGCCGCCGACATCAGCCGGCCCTTCACCTTCCTGCGCAGCAAGCTGCAATCCGCCGCCGCGAAAGACCAGACATGACCGCCATCAGGATCACCGAGCCACGCTCGCAGCTTTCCGTGACGGCGCTGTTGCTGCCGCAAAAAGCGCCGGAAAACGCTGCTTTCCTCAAGGCATATCTCGGCACGCCACGCGTCGTCCCGGGCATCCATGCGATGTGGACGGGGCCGGAAATCTCCTGTCCGGTTCCCGCTGCCGATCTCGAGGGCCAGCCCTATGCCAGGCCTCTGCCGGCCGAGAACGCGACGCTGACGCCGCAGCCGGGCGACGTCGTGCTGTCCTATGTGCCGCCGCGCATGTGGGGCGGCAGTCCCGATGCGATCTTCGACATCGGGCTCTACTACGGGCAGGGCGCGCGCCTGCTGTTCCCGATCGGCTGGCTCGCCGGCAGCGTGGTGGCGCAAGTGCGCGCCGAAGAGCGCGATCGGTTCGCCGCCGCTTGCGGCGTCATCCGCCGCAATGGCGCCTGCGACGTCACCTTCAGCCTGGTGGAGGACTGAATGGCCGACGACAGTTTCGAGCTCTTTGATCTTCGCGTCGAGGCGGTCATCCCGGAGGGCAAACCGATCTATTGCGGCGCCAAGGCCGGCGACTATTTCGAGCTCAAGGGCGAGATGCTGTCGATGCCGGCTGGCCAGGGCTTTTCGATCTATTCGATATCGGCCGTGTTGCCGTTGCTGGCAGCCAAGCAGCGCCCGACCCACCCGAACGACTGGATGACCTCGGACGCCGAGATCGCCTGTCCCGATCCCAATTGCGCCAGTCGGCTGAGGATCGTCAGGCTGGCCAAGCGGCGGTTCAGCCATGCCGAGACCACGGCCGTGCCGCTGCCGAAGCGGGGAGACGACAAATGAGTACCCAAACTTTCGAACTCGGCTCCGGCTACACCATCTCGCGCGTCATCCGCGGCGGCTGGCAACTGGCCGGCGGCCACGGCGCCATCGACCGCCAGCAGGCGGTGACCGATCTGATCGCCACCTTCGATGCCGGCATCTGGACCTATGATTGCGCCGACATCTACACCGGCGTCGAGGAGCTGATCGGTGCGGCGCGCCTGCGGCTGGCCAGCGAGCGCGGCCTCGATGTCGCCGCCAGGATGAAGGTGCACACCAAGCTGGTGCCCGACCTCGAACGGCTGGCCGGCATCAGCCGCGACTACATCAGGCGTATCGTCGACCAGTCGCTGCGGCGGCTGAAGACCGAGCGGCTCGATCTCGTGCAGTTCCACTGGTGGGACTATGCGCAGCCGCGTTACGTCGAGGCGATGGGCTGGCTCAACGAGCTTCGGCTTGAGGGCAAGGTGCGCAACCTCGGCACCACGAATTTCGACACGCCGCGGCTGGCCGAAATCCTCGCCGCCGGCATCCCGCTGGTCAGCCAGCAGCTGCAATATTCCGTGCTCGACCAGAGGCCGGGCAACAGCCTTGCCGCACTCGCCGCGAAAAACGGCGTCAGCTTCCTCTGCTACGGCTCCGTCGCCGGCGGCTTCCTCAGTAACAAATGGCTAGGCGTGGCCGAGCCGGCCACCCCGCTCGAAAACCGCTCGCTGGTCAAATACAAGCTGATCATCGATGACTTTGGCGGCTGGGACCTGTTCCAGCAGTTGCTTCAGGCGCTGAAGGCAGTCGGCGACCGCCACGGCGTCGACATCGCCACCATCGCCAGCGCCTGGGTGCTGGAGCAGCCGCACGTGGCGGCTGTCATCGTCGGTGCTCGCAACCAGGCACATGCGCTTGCCAACGCCGGCATCATGAACGTCACGCTCGATGCCGAGGACCGGGCGCGGATTGCCGCCGTCATCGCGCAAGGCACCGGCCTCGAGGGTGATGTCTACACGCTGGAGCGCGACCGCCACGGCCGCCACGGTTCGATCATGCACTACAACCTCAATGCGGGGAAGCAATGAGCGGCGAGCCCTCCCTGTTTTCACGCGCCAGCGCCGAGATCGTCGACCTGCATCGCTTTTTCGTCGACTGGTTCGTTGCGGCGCGCGCCAATAAAGCGGACTTCAGCCGCTTCGAGCGCGTCATGGGCGACGGCTTCGCCATGGTCGCACCGGACGGCCAGATTCTCGATCGCGACGCGGTCGTCGGCCATGTCCGCACCAGCCGCGCCACGTGTGACGACGGTTTCGCCATTTCGATCGAGGACATCCGGCCGGGCTGGCAGGATGCCGAGACAATCGTCGTTTTCTACGTCGAGGCGCAACTGCGCGGTGGCAAGCACAGCCGCCGCCAGTCGAGCGCCGTCTTCACCACCAGTTCATCGGCGCCCAATGGCGTCCTATGGCGACATCTGCATGAAACCTGGCTGCAGGTGCCGGAACGCTGAACAGGAGCATCGGACATAGAGTGCGAAGCGGTTTTTGGGTTAATCCGATGCGCAGACAAAGACACATGTAATCCAGTTCGTGTAGCTCAAAGGGGAACAACAATGAGAAAGACGATACTTCAACTCACCACCGCGCTCGCCCTCGTAACGATGGCCGGTGCGGCGCAAGCGGCCGATTGCAAGATCACCGTAGGCCTCGTCATGGAACTGACCGGCCCGGCCGGCGAATATGGTCAGGCCGGCGCCAAATCGGTCGAGATGGCCTTCCGCGACATCAATGCCGCCGGCGGCGTGCGCGGCTGCGACCTGGCAACCGACACGCGCGACAGCCAGAGCCAGGGCAACATCGCGGTCGACGCCGCCACCCAGTTGGTTCAGGTCAAGAAGGTGCCGGTCATCATCGGCGGCATCATCTCGTCGGTGTCGATCCCGATCCTGACCTCGGTCACGGCACCGGCCAAGATCGTCCAGGTGTCGCCGGCTTCGTCCTCGCCGACGCTGACGGCGCTCGGCCGCGACGGCAAGACCAATGGCATCTTCTTCCGCACCATCACCTCGGATGCGCTGCAGGGCGTCGCCGCCGCCAAATACGCCGTCGACAAGGGCTTCAAGAGGCTGTCGATCATCCACGTCAACAACGACTTCGGCGTCAACATGGTGGCCGAGTTCTCGCGCGCCTACAAAGCGCTCGGCGGGACCATCGTTTCCGACACGCCCTACAACGAAAAGCAGTCGAGCTATGCTTCCGAAGTGACGGCGGCGATGGCCGGCGAGCCGGACGGGCTCTATCTCGTCAGCACGCCGGTCGACGGCGCGACGGTTGCCCGCACCTGGATATCGCAGGGTGGCGTGCAGAAATTCCTGCTCAATGACGGCATGAACAGCCCTGACTTCATCGAGTCTGTTGGCGCCGACTATCTGAAGGACGCCTATGGCACGTCGTCCGGCACCAGCCCGACGGCCTCCACCGACTATTTCACGAAGAACTACAAGGAATTTTCCGGCATCGAGCCGTCCAATCCGGCGGCCGACCGTTCCTACGATGCGGGCGCCATCGTCGGCCTCGCCATCGCCATTGCCGGCTCCGAGGATCCGGCCAAGATCAAGGAAGCGATGTACAAGGCGGTCGACCCGGCCGGCACGCCGATCTTTGCCGGCAAGGACGAATTCGCCAAGGCGCTCGGCCTGATCAAGGACGGCAAGCCGATCCGCTACGAAGGCGTCATCGGTCCCGTCGCCTTCGACAAATATGGCGACATCACCGGCCCCTTCCGGCTCTGGAAGATCGTCGACGGCAAGGTGACGACCGACGGCGAAATGACCACCGACGACGTCAACGCGCTGCAGGCCAAACTTCAGTAAGACAACTTGTCGCCCAGCGTCGATCCGATCTCATCGCGATCGACGCCGGACGGTCAGTTTGTGTCGCCCATGGATGGCCGTGAGAACCATATCGATTACACGGACAAGGGTTTGACCGGCAGGCGATCACGAATAGGATTGGCCCATCAACAGGATTGGCCAATGTCGCCTGAAACTGAAAAACTTCTATCTGCTCTCGGCGACAGGCTGGGTGCGGGCGGTGTGCTCGCCGGCTCGGCCGTGGATCAGCGCTATCGCGACGATCCCGATGGCAAGCTCGGCGCTTTGCCCGAAGCAGTGCTGCGCCCGCGCGACACCGAGGGTGTCGCGGCCGCGTTAGCCGCATGCAACGATCTCGGCCAGCCAGTTGTCGTGCAGGGCGGACGCACCGGGCTGACCGGCGCCGCGCGCGTGCAGCCTGGCGAAATCGTGCTGTCGCTGGAACGCATGACCGGTCTCGATGCACCGGATCGTCTGGCTGCCAGCATCGTCGCCGAGGCGGGCGCAACGCTGCAGGCGGTGCAGGAGGCGGCCGACGGCGCCGGTCTGATGTTCGGCGTCGATATCGGCGCGCGTGGTTCTGCGACAGTTGGCGGCAATGTCGCCACCAATGCCGGTGGCATCCGCGTGCTGCGCTACGGCATGTACCGAGCGCAGGTTCTGGGGCTGGAGGCGGTGCTTGCCGATGGCAGCGTGCTGACCTCGATGAAGGGCCTGCCCAAGGACAATTCCGGCTACGACCTCGGCCAGCTCTTCATCGGCACGGAAGGGACGCTCGGTGTCGTCACACGCGCGGCGCTCAGGCTGCATCCGAAGCCGGTGTCCGAGGTAAACGCCTTCTGCGCACTCCCATCGCTCGATGCGGCGATCGCCCTGCTTGGGCTGCTGCGGCAAAGGCTCGGCCCGCTGTTGTCTGCCTATGAAGTCAACTTCGCGCCGCTCTATGACGCGATGGTCGCCAGCATGGACATGCCGGCGCCGCTGCCGGCGGGTTCGCCTGTCTACGTGCTGGCCGAGATCCAGGGCAGCGAGCCCGAACGCGACGGCGAGCGCTTCGCCGAGGTCTTGATGCAGGCGGTCGAGGACGGCGTGGTCGACGATGTGGTCGTCTCGCAGTCGCCGCGCGAAGTTCGGGCGCTGTGGGCGGTGCGCGAGGACGCCAATCGCGTCCTGTTTTCGATCAAAGGCCTTGTCGGCGTCGACATCAGCATCCCGCTGGCGCGGATGGGTATTTTCCTGCGAGAAGCGGACGCTGCCATCCATGCCATGGATCCCGGCGCCGACATCTATGTCTTCGGCCATCTCGGTGACGGCAATCTGCACTACCAGGTCCGCACGGTGGATCCGGCGGCGGCATACGATATCGTCTATCGCGGCGTGGCGGCAGCGGGAGGGGGCGTTTCGGCCGAGCATGGCATCGGCCTCGACAAGAAGAAATGGCTGCATCTGGTCCGCAGCGATGCCGAGATCGCCACGATGCGGCGGCTGAAGACAGCTCTCGACCCCAGAAACATCCTCAATCCGGGGCGGGTCTTCGACCTGGTCCCGTCTGCCTTAGCGGCCGGCCTGTAGTCAACGTGGCACTGCGACATCCGTCGGCAGTGACTGCCGCGCACTCAGGTCCGTTCCGTCGCGACTTGCCTGGGGATGAGAAAACGCGCGGCGAGCACGCAAAGCAGTACGGTGAACATCAGGATCAGCGCCACCAGCGCATTGATGTCGGGTGAAAAGCCAAGCCGCATCATCGCCCACAGCCTGACCGGCAGCGTGCTTTGGGTGCCGGTGACCAGGATGGTGATCATGGTCTCGTCGAACGACAGCGCGAAAGCCAGGATGGCACCGCCGACCATGGCGCTCGACAGGTTCGGCAGGACGATGCGCCAGAACGTTTGCCAGCCGGTGGCGCCGAGATCGTAGGATGCTTCGACCAGCGTGCGGCTCATCGACTGCAGCCGCATCAGCACCGTGCGATAGACGATCGCCAGCACGAAAACCGTATGTCCGATGACCACCGTCAGCAGCGAGCGTTCAAGGCCGATCTCGCGGAAGAAGATCAGCAGCGCCAGACCGCTGATGATCGGCGGCATCAGGAACGGCAGGAAGATGATGAACTGCAGCAGCGTGCGCCCGGAACGGCGGCTGTGATAGTAGAGCGCCAGAAGCGTTCCGCTGACCACCGACAGGATGACGGTGCAGACGCCGACGATCAGCGTGGTCCGCAAGGCGGCCAGAATATCGTGGTTTTCGGCCAGGGCGACATAGGTCGCAAGCGTCGGCGACGACCAGTCGACATTGCCATGCGCAATGGTGAAAAACGACGACACGATCGGCACGGCCAGCGGGCTGTAGAGCAGCACCGCGACCAATGTCGTGATCGCAGCCAGAAAGACAGTGGATAGCCGGGGCAGGGCGGTCATATCGCTGTCCCCCGGTTTCGGCCGAAGCGCTCGCCGACAAGAATTGCCGCGATCACCACGACTGCCAGCGCCACTGACAGCGCCGCACCGAACGGCCAATTGTAGGCCGTGCCGAACTGGCTGTAGAGGATGCGGCCGAAGGTGAAGCCGCTGATCCCGCCGACCATTTGCGGGGTCAGGAAATCGCCGATCGCCAGCACGAACACGAAGCTCGCCGCCGAGGCGACGCCTGGCAGGCTGAGCGGCAAGGTGATGCGCAGGAACGTCTGCAGGCCGCTTGCGCCCAGATCGTCGGAGGCGCGCAGCAGCACCTGCGGAATCCGCTCCAGCGACAGGAAGATCGGCAGGATGGCGAACGGGATCAGCAGCAGCGTCAGCGTCAGCAGGATGGCGTTCATGTTGAACACGAAAAGCGTCGACGGCTCCTGCAGGATGCCGAGGCTGACCAGCGCCTTGTTGAGAAAGCCGTTAAGGCCGAGGATGCTGCGGATCGCATAGATCTTGATGACGTAGCTCATCAGCAGCGGCACCAGCAGCAGCATCAGCAAGGCATAGCGCCAGCGCCCCTTCAGGGTCGTCAGGAAATAGGCGGCGGGATAGGCGAGCAGAATGCAGATTGCCGCCACCGAGAGACACAGCACAATGGTGTTCCAGAATACCGGAAGAAAGATCGGATCGGTAAAGAAGCGGACATAGTTGCCCAGTGACAGCGTATGAACGATCGTGCCCTGGTCGACGCTGAAGAAGCTATAACCGAGGAAGATCGCCAGCGGCACGAGGACGAAGACCACCGGCAAGGCGAAAGCCAGCACCGTCACCAGCAGCGACCATCGCCGTTCCGCGAGCGGTATCGTGCCGGTTCCGCTCATGCCAGCACCAGGTGGCCTTCATGCGGCGCAAACGCAAGGGAGATCGTCGCGCCGGATTTCAGCGTGCTGCCGTCGACCCGGCTCGGCATGCGCAACCGCAAGCGTTGCGCAGCATGGTCGGCGCCGGCCGTGATGGTGGCAACGGTCGATGAGCCGGCGAAGGCCATGTCGGCGATCGTGCCGGAGAAGCGGTTCTCTGTGTCCTTTGCATAGGCAAGGTGCAAGGCCTCGGGACGGAAGGCAGCGAAGGCACTGGCGCCATCCGCCGCGGTCTTCAAATGCGGCTGGTCACGGATCGAACAGACCAGGCGTCCGAGCGTCGTCTCGATCGATCGCAGTTCGTCCTGGACGGATCCAAGCTTTCCGGCCACCAGATTGTTCTCGCCGAAGAAGCGCGCCACGAACTCGCAATTCGGCTTGTAGTAAAGCTCGTGCGGCGTGCCGAGCTGGCGGATATGGCCGGCCTGCATGACGCAGATCCGATCGGCCATGCCGATCGCTTCTTCCTGGTCGTGGGTGACGAACAGGAAGGTGGTTTTGATTTCGCGCTGGATGGATTTCAGGAACTCCTGCATTTGCCGGCGCAGCTCCAGGTCGAGCGCCGCCAGCGGCTCGTCGAGCAGGATCAGGCGCGGCTGGCAGATCAGCGCGCGGGCCAAGGCGACGCGCTGGCGTTGGCCACCGGAGAGCTGGGCTGGAAAGCGGTCGGTGAAACGCCCGAGCTGGACAAGCTCCAGCGCCTCCGCGACGCGGCGCGCAATCTCTTTGCGCGGCACGTGCCGAACCGAGAGCCCGTAGCCGACATTGCCGGAAACGGTCAGATGCGGGAACAGCGCATAGTCCTGGAACACGGTGTTGAATGGCCGCCGGTTGATCGGCATGCGGCTGATGTCCTGGCCGTCGAGCCGGATCTCGCCCGACGTCAGTGGTTCCAGCCCGCCGATCAGCCGCAGCACCGTGGTCTTGCCGGAGCCTGACGGTCCAAGAACGGTCAGGAACTCACCGTCCTTGATCGACAGGTCGATGTCGTGCAGCACCGGAACGGTGCCGTAGGATTTCGAGACGGACCGCAGCGTCAAGAGGTCGGTGTTCTGGTTCATAGAATACTCTCGCATACGCTTCGGCGGTCCGGAACGTCCGGACCGCCGGGTCCTTCGAAGTCTTCGTGCGGAAAGATCAGGGCGTGGCCTTGATCTCGTTCCACATGTCCGACCGCTTCAGCGGGTCCTCGACATTGTTGAGCCAGACCAGCTTGTCGTTGCCGCCGGCGCTGCCGGTTTCCGTCACCGTGTTGCCGAAACCGGTTCGCTCGGAAAGCTCGCCGCTGACCTTCTTGCTCAGCATGAAGTCGATCCATTTCTCGGCCGCCGCATTGTCGCGGACGCCCTTGGAGATGACCCAGTTGTCGAGCCAGGCAAGCGCACCCTCGCTTGGATTGACGTAGGCGACATGGGCGCCGATCTTCTGCAGTGCCTTGACCTGCTGCTGGCCATAATTGGCCCAGATCAGTGCCACGTCATTGTTCTGATAGATCTGCTGCGCCTCGTCGGCGGTGGTGTAGAAGCTCAGCACATTGCGCTTGAGTTCGACCAATTTGGCCTTGACCGCCGCCATCTGTTCTTCATTCAGATTGAACGGATCCTTGTAGCCGAGCGTTAGCGCGGTGAACGAGAAATTGTGCTCGCCATTGTCGTAGGCCAGGACTTTGCCCTTGTAGGCCGGGTCCCAGAGGACCGACATCGATGTCGGTGCCGGCTTGACCTTGTCGGTGTCGTAGATCAGGCCGATCGAGTCGAAGCAGAACGGAATGCCATAGACCTTGCCGTCCTTGGTGACGCCGCTCACCGCCGTGAGATCGCGGAAGCGCGGCAGCACCTCTTTCTGGTTGGCCAGTTTCGTCACGTCGATCGGCGACACCAGATCGGCCTTGATGTAGCGCTGCAACTGGGCGGTGTTGACGGCGAAGACGTCGAAGTCCTGCCCTTCGCTGCCCTTGATCTTGGCCCAGATCTCGTCGTCGCTGCCGATGAACACGACATCGACGCCGATGCCGGTTGCCGCGGTGAAGTCCTTCACCCAGTCCGGGTCGGCGTAGCCGTCCCAGGCCAGAACCCGAAGGTTCGCGGCCAAGGCTGCCGATGTCATCAGGCCGATGCCGAGGCCGATTGCCGCCATTCTTAGAAACAGTTTTTTCAGTCCCATTTTTAATCTCCCATTGTCGTTCTGGTGGACCGCAGTTTCCGGACCTTTGCCGTCACAGCTGGGTGACGGCGACCAGTCCCTCGTCCGGCACCGACTCCATCCGATTGCGCAGTGGCTTTCCGAATGTCTGTGCCTGGATTTCATACTCGTCGCCGGAAGCCGTCTTGATGCCGGAGGCGTAGCTCATCACCGCCGCGCCGAAGAAGTAGGCATGCAGGTCGCCTGCTCTGCGGTGCATCGGGTAGCGGAAATGGAAATGTTCGAGATTGGCGATCGAATGCGACATGTGCGCCTCGCCCGACAGGAACTCCTGCTCCCAGATGACGGCGCCGTCGCGCAGGATGCGGGAATGGCCGCGCACTTCATCGGGCAGGTCGCCGATCAAAAGCTCCGGGCCGATCGAGCAGGAGCGGAGTTTTGAATGGGCGAGATAAAGGTAGTTCTCGGCTTCCGTCACATGGTCGGAGTATTCGTTGCCGAGCGCATAACCGATGCGATAGGGGTGGCCATCCGGCCCATTGAGATAGAGCCCGACGATCTCGGCCTCTTCCGCGCCGGCGCGCGCGAAGGCCGGCATCGGCAGCGCAGCGCCGGGCGGCACGACGCAGGTGCCGACGCCCTTGAAGAACCATTCGGGCTGGATTCCGATCTGCCCGGCGGCGGGTTTGCCGCCCTCGAGACCCATGCGGAAGATCTTCAGTGAATCGGATTCCTCGGCGTCCTCGCCATGCGTAAGCACATGCATCTTGTCGCGTGCCGCGGCACTTCCGGTATGGGTCAGGCCCGTGCCGGTGACCAGGAAACGCGCCGGTTCGGGATGATCGACCGGGGCCAGTACGCGGCCATCGCGCAACAGCTCGTCATAGTCGACCGTTGCAGTGCCCGTCCGCTTCTCGACAAGTGCGGCGATGGAAACGCCCTCAGCAATTGCCGCTTCGGCCAGTTCCAGCACGGTGCTGGTCTTTTCGAGCGGGTGCAGGTGATTGCCGTCGTCGGAGACGCGGCCAACCCGCCTGTTGCCATCGGACATTCTGAACTGAACAAGACGCATGAGGTACCCTTCTTCCCTTGGGGCCGTGCGGGTCACACCCAGCCCGCATCGACGATGAATTGCTGGCTTGTGCACATGCGGCTGTCGTCGGCGGCCAGGAACAGCGCCATGCGCGCAATATCGGAGGGCTGCAGCCGGTCGGGCAGGCACTGTCGCTCCTCGATCTGCCGCTCTCCGGCCGGGTTCAGCCACAGGCGCATCTGGCGCTCTGTCATCACCCAGCCAGGCACCATGCAGTTGACGCGGATGCGCTCGGGACCAAGCTCGCGGGCCAGCGCCCGCGTCATGCCGTAAACCGCCGCCTTGGCCGTCACATAAGCGGGGCAATCGGGATCGCCGACCATCCAGGTGATGGAACCGAAATTGATGATCGAGCCGCCGCCCAGCGAGCCCATCTGCGGGCGCACCGCTTGCGCCGCAAAGAACTGGTGGCGCAGATTGACCGCCATGCGGTCGTCCCAATAGGCGACCGTCACGTCATTGGTTTGATGGCGATCGTCGTTGCCGGCATTGTTGCACAGAACCTGGATCGGGCCGTTGTGCTGCATCGCTTGCACCGTTGCCGCCTGCAGTTGCTCGACGTTGCGCAGGTCGCAGGCAATGAACAGCGGCGCACGATGTCCATCCGCCGCGATCGCGTCGACCAGGCGCTGCGACGGCTCCTCGGCTAGATCGACAAAGGCAACGCGGCTGCCTTGCGCGCAGAAATGGCGCACCAGGCTTTCGCCGATGCCGCTGCCACCGCCGGTTATGAAGACGCTGCGATCCTTGAGGCTGGGGTAGGTGGCGTAGCCGCCGATTTCATCCATCGCGCGCGCCTCTCTAGTGGGAATGCCGGGGGATGCCGGCATCGCGCCGACCGACGAGAAAGTCGAAATCGCAGCCCTTGTCGGCCTGCAGAACGCGCTCGACATAGAGGCTCTGGTAACCGCCTTCGGGCGGCGTCGGCGGCTGCCAGTTGTGCCGGCGGATAGCCAGTTCCTCGTCCGACACCAAAAGCTCCAGGCGCCGGCCGGCCACGTCCAGCTCGATGAGATCGCCATCGCGCACCAGCGCCAGCGCCCCGCCGGCCGCTGCTTCCGGCGCCACATGCAGCACCACGGTGCCGTAGGCGGTGCCGCTCATGCGCGCGTCCGAGATGCGCACCATGTCGGAGACGCCTTGCTTCAGCAGCTTGGCCGGCAGCGGCATGTTGCCGACCTCGGCCATCCCGGGGTAGCCACGCGGTCCGCAGTTCTTCAGCACCATCACCGAAGAGGCGTCGATATCCAGCTCCGGATCGTCGATGCGGGCGTAGTAGTGCTCGATGTTTTCGAAGACGATCGCCTTGCCGCRATGCTGCATCAGCTCGGGCGTCGCCGCCGACGGTTTGATGACCGCCCCGTTGGGCGCCAGATTGCCGCGCAGGATCGAGATGCCGCCTTCCCTGGTCAGCGGGTCGCTCAGCGGGCGGATGACCTCGCTGTTATAGTTGGGCGCGCCGTCGATCAACTCGCCAATGGTCTTGTTGCTGACGGTCATGGCGTCGCGATGAAGAAGCCCCACTTCATCAAGCGACGCCATGACCGCAGCCAGCCCCCCGGCATAGTAGAAATCTTCCATCAGGAACCGGCCCGATGGCATCAAATCGACAATGGTCGGAACGTCGCGGCCAAGGCGGTCCCAGTCATCGAGGCTGAGATCGACGCCGACACGGTTGGCGATGGCGATCAGGTGCAGCACTGCATTGGTCGAGCCGCCGATCGCGCCATTGACGCGAATGGCGTTCTCGAACGCTTGCTTGGTGAGGATCTGCGCAATCGTCACATCCTTGCGGACCAGCTCGACGATCTGGCGTCCGGCCATCTGGGCGAGCACGCCACGGCGTGAATCCACCGCCGGGATCGCGGCATTGTCCGGCATGCCGATGCCGAGCGCCTCCACCATGCTGGCCATGGTCGAAGCCGTGCCCATTGTCATGCAGCTGCCCGCCGACCGGCTCTGGCCCTGTTCGGCGGCCAGGAAATCGGCGACCGGCATGCGGCCGGCCTTCACCTCTTCGGCGAATTTCCAGACATGTGTGCCCGAGCCAATATCTTGTCCGCGGAACTTGCCGTTGAGCATCGGTCCGCCGGAAACGGTGATGGTCGGCAGATTGCATGACGCAGCACCCATCAGCAGCGCAGGCGTGGTCTTGTCGCAGCCGACCAGCAGGATGACGCCGTCGATAGGATTGCCGCGAATGGATTCCTCGACATCCATGCTGACCAGATTGCGAAACAGCATGGCGGTGGGGCGCATGTTGCTCTCGCCCAAAGACATGACCGGGAATTCCAGCGGCAGGCCGCCGGCCTCATAGACGCCGCGTTTGACGTGGTCGGCCAGGGCGCGCAGATGCGCATTGCATGGCGTCAGTTCCGACCAGGTGTTGCAGATGCCGATCACCGGGCGGCCGTCGAAAGCGTCGGCGGGAATGCCCTGGTTCTTCATCCAGCTGCGGTGCATGAAGGCGTTCTTGCCTTCGCCGCCGAACCAGGCCTCGGACCGCAGTTTGCGTTTGATCTCGGTCACGATTGCTGGCCCCGATCCTGGCGGCGTTTGTTGCGGTTCTCGACGCTACGGCGCACGTCGTCCTCGGCATTGTCGATGAGCACCAGTAGTGCCTTCTGCGCGCCGGCTGCGTCGCGCGCGGCTATCTTCTCAGCCACTTCCCGGTGCAGCGGCAAAGAGTGGCGCTGTCCTTCCGGATTGTCGTTGGAGAGGCGGAAGCTCATCACCAGAGCGGTTTCGACCAGTGCCGCGAGCGAGCCGATCAGCTCGTTGCCGGTCATGCGCAGAATGGTCTGGTGGAACAGCAGATCAGGCTTGGCGAAGCGGTCGCCATCATCGACAACGGCTTCCATTTCGGCGAGCGCCGCATTGATCTCGGCGATCTGTGCCGGCGTGGCGCGCTGCGCGGCGAGTGCGGCCGACATCGGCTCGATGGCCCGGCGCAGTTCGAACAGTGCCCGCACATCGTCGGCGCTGACGCCGCTGGCGTAACGCCACGACAGGACGTCCGGGTCGAGGAAGTTCCAGTCGGAGCGAGGACGCACCCTTGTCCCGGTCTTCGGCCGCGATTCGACAAGCCCCTTGCCGGCCAGAACCTTGATCGCCTCGCGCAGCACCGTGCGGCTGACCCCCAGCATCTCGCTGGAATCGTCCGCATTGGGCAGTGCCTCGCCGGGCAGGAAATCGCCCTGCACGATGCGCAACCCGATCTGCTCGACAACAGTTGCGTGCAGTGCCGTGGAGCCGCTGGAAACCGCGACGGCGACGCGCGAAGTCCGCGCCGTGCTAAAAGATTTCTTATTCTTCATACTATTCATATGATATGTCTTATAGCCGTGGCGATTGGAGTCAAGGGATGGGGACATGCCGATGACAAAGAATTCAGCAGCCGTTGTGGAGCAGCACACAGAGCTGCTTTCGATCAGCGACGGCATTGCGACGGCCGAGATTGCTCCGGCCGCCGGGGGTGCGGTAGCGTCGTATCGCTGGCGGCAAGACGGCTCTGTCGTGGACTTGCTACGCCCCGCCGATCAGGCGGCGATCAGCCGCCGCGATGCCGACGCCATGGCCTGTTTCCCACTGGTTCCCTATTCCAACCGCATAAGGGGTGGTCGCTTCGCCTTCGCTGGTCGTACCGTCACACTGCCGACAAGCCCCGATGACCCGCATCATGAGCACGGCCATGGCTGGCGCCGGCCTTGGACAGTCGAGCGGCACGAACCCAGCGCTGTCGTCTTGCGCTATCGCCACGCCGCCGATTCCTGGCCATGGAGCTACGAGGCCGAGCAAGTCATCTCGCTGGCCGATGGCAGTCTGGGCATCACCATCTCGCTGCGCAATCTCTCGGACACGCCGATGCCGGCCGGCTTCGGCCTGCATCCCTATTTCCCGTCGACGCCGTGGACGCATGTCCAGGCGCCGGTGTCCGGCATGTGGGAAACCGATGCGGACATCTTGCCAACCCGCCACGTCCTGCCGCCGGCCGGTGCCAACCCGACCACGGGCTWCGATGTGTCCGAGACGGACTTCGATACCGTCTTCACCGGATGGACGCGCCGGGCCCGGATTTGCTGGCCGGAGCATGGACGGCAACTGGAGATCGAGGCCGAGGTGCCGCTTGATTTCCTCGTTCTCTACACGCCGCCCAACGAGCCGTTCTTTTGCGCCGAGCCCGTCACCAACATCACCGATGCCTTCAACCGCGACGCGGGCATCGACACCGGCCGCATCGTGCTGGCGCCCGGCCAGATGCGATCCGCCAGCGTTCGCTTCACGCCCTCACAGGCGGTCTGACCGATGTCGAACCGTCCAAAGGGGGTCGGTTCAGAACGGATAATGCTGGCCCGGATCCTCGATCGTCACCCAGCGCAAATCGGTGAACTCGGCGATCGATGCCTTGCCGCCGAAACGGCCATAGCCCGAGCCCTTGACGCCGCCGAACGGCATTTGTGCCTCGTCGCCGACGGTCGGGCCATTGATATGGCAGATGCCGGCTTCGATGCGCGCGGCGACCGCCATGGCACGCTTGATGTCGCGGCTGAAGACGGCTGACGACAGGCCGTATTCGGTGTCGTTGGCGACACGCACGGCCTCGTCCTCGCCCTTGACCCGGATCACCGGCTTGACCGGCCCGAAGGATTCTTCGGCATAGATGCGCATAGCCGACGTGACATCGTCGAGCAAGGTCGCTTCCACCACGGTTCCACTGCGCTTGCCGCCGGCCACCAGCCTGGCGCCCTTGGCGACGGCATCGGTGACGAGTTCCTCCATCTTGTCGGCCGCCTGGCTGCTGATCAGCGAGCCCAGCACGACATGGCCGCGTGGATCGCCCGCCGGCAGTTGCGACGCGCGTGCCGCGAGCTTGGAAACGAATTCATCGGCGACCTTCTCGTCGACAATCAGACGCTCGGTCGACATGCAAATCTGGCCCTGATGCATGAAGGCGCCGAAGGTGGCGGCGTTGACGGCCGCGTCGATGTCGGCATCGTCCAGGACCAGCAACGGCGCCTTGCCGCCGAGTTCGAGCAGCGCCGGCTTCAGGTGCCGTCCAGCGAGTTCGGCGATGATCCTGCCGACCTTGGTCGAGCCGGTGAAGTTGACGCGCTTGACTGCAGGGTGCGCGACCAGCGCCTCGACAATGCCGGCGGCATCCCTGGGATCGTTGGTGACGACATTGATGACGCCCTTCGGCAGGCCGGCCTCGACCAGCACCTGGCCGATCAGTCGGTGCGTGCCGGGGCACATTTCGGATGCTTTCAGCACCACCGTGTTGCCGCAGGCGATCGGCATGGCGATGGCGCGGGTGCCGAGAATGACCGGCGCATTCCATGGCGCGATGCCGAGGCACACACCAGCCGGCTGGCGGATCGCCATGGCCAGCGTGCCCGGCTTGTCGGATGGGATGATCTCGCCCGAGATCTGCGTCGTCATCGCCGCCGCCTCGCGCAGCATGTTGGCCGCCAGCATGACGTTGAAGCCGGCCCACGGGCCGGTCGCGCCGGTCTCTTCCATCATCAGCTGGGTGAATTCGCCGACCTTCGAGGCCATGACGTCGGCCGCTTTGCTCAGCAAGGCGCGGCGCTCGCCAGGCCCGGTCTTCGACCAGGCCGGAAAGGCCGCCTGGGCAGCCTCCACCGCGGCATTGGCGTCGGCAATGCTGGCCGCGGCGGCGCGTGTCGCCAGCCTGCCGGTGAACGGATCCATGCGTTCGAAGGACGCCGCACCTGAGGCAGCCCGCTCGTCGCCGTCGATCAGTAGTCCGATGTCCATGACTGTCTCCATCCCTCTATTCCTGCTTGACCATGATCTCTCCCGAAAACCGGTTCCCGCTTTTCGGGATCATGGTCTAGAATCCGAACATTTCGGCATTGATCGATGCTTCGAGGCCACCATCGACCGGTACGTTGGCGCCGTTGATCCAGCGCGCGCCATCCGAGCACAGGAACAGCACCACCGGTGCGATATCGCCCGCTGTGCCGGCCCGTCCGACCCTGGCGATGTCGCTGTCGACGCGGGCGTCGCCGAGCACGGTGCGGAATTGCTTGAGGATCGGTGTCTCGACCGGGCCAGGGCTCACCGCATTGACGCGGATGCCGCGGCGTTTGAACAGGTCCTGGTGCGCCGCACTGAAGGTCCATAGCAGCAGCAGTTCCTTGGAGACGGGATAGCCTTCCTCGTTCCTGACCGCATGGTCGCAGACCACCTCGGCGACATCGGGAAAACCTTCGATGCCGACCATCGAGGCGGCGCGATTGAGATGGGCGCGCCAGCCATAGCCGGCGATCGAGGCGACGTTGACGATGGCGCCGCCTTCGCGAAGTTTTGGCACAAGACCTTCCGAAAGCGCCCGCAGCCCGAAGAAATTGACGGCCAGTGTCGCCGCCGCACCGGTGTTGCCGGAGAGGCCAGCGACATTGCAGAGTGCGTCGATACGCTGCGGCAGACGCGCGATGAGATCGTCGACACCGGCCTTCGACGAGATGTCGGCCTTGACGAAGCTGCCAACCGCGGCAGCCGGCTCACGCACATCGACGCCGATCACATCGGCGCCGAACTGGCCGGCGAGTTCCGCGGTGCGGGCGCCGATGCCGGAAGCGACGCCGGTGACAAGGATGGTCTTGCCGAAGAGCATGGTCATGCCTTTTCCTGATGCATCTTGGTTTGTTGTGGCGTCGCGTCGTCATCTGCGGAGGCCGCCGCGAGCCTGACGCGATAACCGACCGGCAGCAGGCGAAGCCCAAAGCGCTCCTCGATCGTCCCCCACAGGCCGCGCGGCAGGAAAAGCGAGAACAGCACCGCCGTGGCGCCAAGCCCGACCAGATACCAGACACCGGTGCCGCCGAACCATGTCTCGATGAGGAAGAACACCAGCGCGCCGAGAATGGCGCCCTCGAAAGTGCCGATGCCGCCGACCAGCACCATGAAGATCATGTAGGCGGTCCATTGCACGTTGAAGTAGGTCTTCGGCTGGAAGGTGATGGAGGTCGCCAGCCACAGCGCACCGGCAATGCCGATGCCGAAGGCGGCAAGCACGAACAGCAGCCGCTTGGTGCCGGTGACGCGCACGCCGACCGAGGCGGCGGCGTCCTCATTGTCCCGGATCGCCCGGATCGCGGCACCGGTGCTGCCGCGCAGCAGACCAAACAGGATGGCAAGCAGCGCGGTCATCGAGGCCAGCGCCAGCCAGTAGATCGTCGCTCGCCTAGTGCCGGCGTCGTAGACATTCAGCGAGATCAGCGAGGTGCCGGTTTCGCCCTGCACCAGCCGGTCGAGATTGACCAAGAGATGCGTGAGTGCCGCGATCACCCACATGCCGATGGCGAATTCGCCATTTCTCAGCCGCAGCATGAAAAGCGAGAGCGGGATAGACACCACGCCAACGACAAGTCCGGAGGCGAACAGCGCCAGGAACGGGTTGAGGCCCGCATCGGCCAGCCGGATGGCGAAATAGGCGCCGAGGCCGAAGAACACCTGCTGGCCGACCGAGACCAGCCCGCCGAAGCCGGCCAGCGCATTCCACATCGCCGCTAGGATCACATAGATGAACAGTGCGGTCATGCGGTCGACCGCACCGGCCGACAGGAACTGCGGCGCGATCGCCAGCAACGCGATGATGACGGCGACGGCCATCGCGGCAATCCGCGATGTCGCCGTGCCGCGCTCGATGACAGGCATGGCGGCGGGAGCACTCATGACGTCTTCCCGAGGCGCAGCAGGCCGCGCAGGCCGAGGCCGGACGCGGACAGCCGCACGAAAAGCACGACGAGAAAGACAGCGTGGCCGCCGATCAGAAACCCCTGCGGATGCACCTGTGCGCCGAGCGTCTGGGCAAGCGCCAGCACGATACCGCCGATCAGCGTTCCCCACAGCGAACCGGCGCCACCGATCACCGCCGCCTCGAAGGCGAACAGCAATTGCGGCGCCCCGGCATAGGGATCGAAGGTAGCGCGCATGCCCAGGAACGCACCGGCAAGGCCAACCGTGACCATGGCGATGGCCGCGGCAATGGCGTTGGCGCGGCGGGCATCGACACCGACCAGGCCGGCCGTATCGGGGTCTTCCGATGTGGCGCGGATCGAGCGGCCAAGCCTGGTGTGCGTGAGGAACAATTGCAGCCCGCCGAGCAGGACAATTGCGGTGGCAAACATCATCACCGCGAGCTTGCCGACATAGATGCTGCCTGGCCATTCCCAGGAATCATAGGACAGGCTGCCGATATAGGGCGCCAGCGAACGCGTATCCGCGCCGAACTGCTCGAACAACAGATTGTCGATGACGATGGCCAGGCCGAACGTCGTCAGGATCGGCAGCAGGGCTCCACCGCGCGCGCTGCGTTCGAGCAGGAAGCGCTGCAGCGCCCAGCCGATCGCCGCCATCAATGGCAGCACAATGAGCAGGCCGACAAAGGGCGAGACGTGGAATCGCGAGGCCAGCAACCACAGCGCATAGGCGGAAAGCACCGCAAGGCTGCCATGCGCGAGGTTGATGATGCGCATCACCGAAAACATGAACGACAGGCCGCAGGCGATCAGCGCGTAATAGCCGCCGAGAAGGATGCCCTGGATGATCTGGTTGCTCATGCCGGAACGCTTCCGGTGCTTTTCCGGTGCAGACCGAAATAGGCCTTAGTCACCTCGTCGCGCGAAACCTCCTTGCTTGGTCCTTCGAGCGCGACACGCCCTTCGAGCATGCAGATGACCCTGTCGGATACATCGAGCGCCCGGTTGAGGTCCTGTTCGACCAGGATGATCGTCGTCCCTGAAGCGATCAGCCCTTGCAACGCGGCGTAGACACGGTCGACGATCAGCGGCGACAGGCCGAGCGAAACCTCGTCGAGCAACAGCAGTTCAGGGTTGCTCATCAAGGCCCGGCCGATCGCCGTCGCCTGCTGCTCGCCGCCCGAGAGGTGGCCCGTCCTGGCATGGCGGCGCGGTTTGAGGTTGGGGAACATCTCGAGCACCTTGTCGACACTCCAGTCGCCCGGCCGGCCGACGGTCCTGCCAAGCAGGAGGTTCTCCTCGACCGTCATCTGCACGAACAGTTTTCGTCCTTCCGGCACCAGCGCGATGCCCATCCCGACGCGCCTGTGGGACGGCACGCTGGTGAGGTCGGCGCCGTCGAGCAGCACGCGGCCGGCGGCCGGCTGATGCGCCCCGGCGATGGCCCGGAGTAGCGTCGTCTTGCCGGCGCCATTGGCACCGACCAGCGCCAGCGTCTCGCCGCGTTCGACGGTCAAGCTGACGCCGCGCACCGCCTGCAGCAGCCCATGCCGGACAACCAGGTTCTCGACCGACAGCAGGCTCATTTCGGGCCTCCGCCGAGATAGGCACGCACGACCTCAGGGTCGGCCATCACCGCTTGCGGCTCGCCATCGGCGATGATCTTGCCGGCATCCATGCAGATCAGCCGCTCGGCCACCTGCAGCAGGATATGAACGATGTGCTCGATCCAGACGATGCCGATCTTGCGCCGGCGCAATTCCTTGATCGTGTCGACAAGTTCGCCGGCTTCGCCATCGGTCAGGCCGCCGCCGATCTCATCGAGCAGCAGCAGCGTCGGTCTTGCGGCAAGCGCCCTTGCCAGTTCCAGCCGCTTGCGATCGAGCAGCCCGAGCGTTTCGGCGCGCCGGTTGGCAACGCCCAGCATGCCGCACAGTTTCAACGAGCCGAGCGCTTCCTCATAGGCCTCGTCACGGCCGAGACCGGCGCCGTGCGAGGCGGCGACGAAGACATTCTCGAAGGTGGTCATGCCGCTGAACGGTTTTGGCACCTGGTGCGTGCGCACCAGGCCGAGCCGGCAGCGCTGCGTCGCTGACAGCGGCGTCACGTCGCCGCCCTTGAAGCTGACCGTGCCTGAGCTTGGTGGAAAAGCCCCGGCCAGCACGCTGAGCAGTGTCGTCTTGCCTGCACCATTCGGACCGACAATGCCGACCGCCTCGTCGGCGGCCATGGTGAAGTCGACGGCATCCAGCACCACGAGTGCGCCGAAGCGCTTATGGATAGCGGCGGCGGCGAGGATCGCCTGTTGTTGCGGATGGGTCACCAGGCGATCCTCGTCAGCGGTCCATCAGCCGTTGTAAGGCAAAAGCTTGGCTTCGACGGGCACTTTCGGGTCCGTGGCATTCTCGGTCACGACATAGTCGAGCGGGAACTTGGCTCCTTCCTTGGCGGCCACCCATTGCGTGCCGATGATCGGGCCGGGAGAGACATTGGCAACCGGGCCGCTGGTGAAGTCGACCTTGCCGATCATCGTCTCGGTTTTGAGCTGGCTCAGCGCCTTGGCCACCGCCGCCTTGTCCTTGGCGTCGGTGCTTGCCTTCAGCGCTTCGAAGCCGGCGTCGAGCAACGACATCGAGGCGCCAAGCTGCTGCGTCCACTGCTTGCCGCTCGCCGCCTCATAGCCGTCGGCCAACTCGGTTCCCGAAACGCCGGTCAGCGGCGACTTGTAGGGGAATGCCTTGTGCCAGTAGGCGGCACTCGAAATCTTCATGCCGAGATCGCCGAGGGCTTCGATATCCGACGGGAACAACCCGGTCTTGGCGACCTGGCAGATCTTGATCTGCTTGATCAGCCCTTGCTGTGCCGCCTGACGCCAGAACGCCGCGAAGTCCGGCGGGATCGGGAAGGAATTGAAGATCTCGACGCCTTCCTGTTTGAACAGCGCGATCTGCGAGGAATAGTCGGTGGTGCCGGTTTCATAGGCGCCGGGATCGACGATGGTGAACCCCTGCTTGGCCAGCAGTGGCGCCAGATTGGCACGGATGGCGTTGCCGTCGGCGTCGTTCGGATACATGACGCCGACCTTCTTGTTGGTCTCGATCAGGTTCCATTGCGAGATGTAGGTCTTGAAGAACTCGCCGACGCCGAAGCCGAAATGATAGGTCCATTTGAACGGCGAGGGTGCACCGGGCTTGGCGCCGCGGCCGAAATACCAGGCCTCCCAAGGCATGACTGTCGACAGGCACGGCACCCCTGCGGCTTCGCAGGCGTCGGCCACCGGGTTGATCACCTCGGGCGTCGACACGGCCAGCATCAGGTCGATGGCCTGGTTGTTGATCAGGTCCTTGGCCAACTGGCCGGCGCGCGATGGGTCGGACTGCGTGTCCTGGTCGAGGATTTCAACGTTGTACTTCTTGCCGCCCAAGTCGAGCCCGCCGGCCAGCGCCTTGCGGGCCAGATCGAGCACGTAGCCGTCGGTCTGACCGAAACCGGCGAGCGGCCCAGTGCGCGGACTGACGAAGCCGACCTTGAGCGTGTCGCCTGCTTGAGCAAAGGCGCCGCGGCCGCCAAGCGCGAGCGCTGCGCCGCCGGCAATCGATGTGGCGATGAACTGGCGTCGCGATAGGCCTGTAATGGTGGATCTGCTGCCAATGGCGTGGGTCATATTTTCCTCCCTCTGTGGCTCCTCCATCGCCACAGTGCACCACCGGTTTGGTTCGGTAAAATGATATTTTGCGGTGTTTCATTAACCCCTGGGTTAGGAAACCACGCAGCCGAGACGACGTCCGGTTGGAATGTTCCGAGACGTCAGCTGCCTTGCCTTGCCGCTTCGCGGATGGTCTGCAGCAGGATGGAGAAGGCCGGCGAGGGCGCGGTATCCGTCCGCATCGTCAGGCCGACCGGGCCCTTGGTTTCCTCGGTGTTGACCGGCAAGGCGATGAAGGCGCCGCTGCCCAGTTCATTGGCGACGACGCCGGCCGAAATGATCCAGACGGCATTGCTCTGCCGCAGGAAGGCGCGACCGAACGAGTCCGAGACGGTTTCGATCTCGGTTGCCGGCGCGGTCATGCCGTTGGTGATGAACAGCCGGTCGACGAAGGGACGGATGACGGATTCCCGCGTCGGCATCAGCATCGGGAATTCGTCGAGGCGCGCGAACACGTCCTGCCCGGGATCAAGCAGCGGATGTCCCGCTCGCACCACGAACAGCACCTGTTCGGAGTAGAGGTGCTCGAAGAAGAAGCCGGTCATGTTCTCCGGCGCTGCCAGCCGCCCGACAACGAGATCGAGCGCGCCGGTGCGCAATTGTTCGAGCAGCACCGCGTTCTCGCCGGTGACGATCTTGATCGCCGCCCCGGTGCCCTCCTTGAGGAACAGGGTCATGGCAAGCGGCATCACCCGCGCCGACACCGTCGGCAGCGCGCCGATGCGGATCGGGTGCCGGTTGACCGCCCCATCCTGCCGAACGGAATCGACGCCTTGCTTGAGCGCCGTGATCGCCGTGCCGGCATGGCGAAGGAAGATCTCGCCGATGCGCGTCAGCCTGATGCCGCGGCCATCGCGTTCGACCACCGCGACGCCGAGCGCCTCTTCCAGTTCCCGCAACGTCTTGGTCACCGCCGGTGGGCTGACATGCAGCAAATCGGCCGCTCGCGCCACGCTTCCTTGCCGTGCAACTTCCAGGAATGCCTGCAGGTGACGGAACCGGATGCGGCTCTCGGACATGGATTTGATAACCCCTAAGTTAATGAAACGGCGCAAAATATCATTTTACCGAACCAAATGCCTTGTGCAATGTGGAGATGGAGGATCGAAATCGTGCCATTCGTCACCATTGGCGGCATCACGCTGCATCACCGTCACGTCAGGGCGAACGGCAGTGCGCGCCCGATCGTGTTCATCAATTCGCTCGGCACCGACTTCCGGATCTGGGACGAAATTGTCTCGGCTCTTGATGGGGAAATGCCCTTGCTGGTCTATGACAAGCGCGGCCACGGCCTGTCCGACATCGGCGACATCAGGTCGATCGACGATCATGTCGACGATCTCTCGGCGCTCCTCGATCATTTCGGGTTGGAGAAGGTCGTACTGTGCGGCCTGTCGGTGGGCGGCATGGTCGCGCAAGGCCTCTATGCCCGGCGACCCGAGATCGTCGAGGCCATGATCCTGTGCGACACGGCCCACAAGATCGGCACGACGGACAGCTGGAACACGCGCATCGCAACGGTCGAAAGCAAAGGGATCCAGGAGATTGCCGATGGTGTGCTCAAAGTGTGGTTCACCCCCAGCTTCCACGCAACGCGTTCAGCCGAGCTCGACGGCTACTGGAACATGCTGACCAGGCAGGCGCTCGCCGGCTATCTCGGGACATGCGCGGCCGTTCGCGACGCCGATTTCACCGAGGCCGCGCGCCGTATCTCCGTACCGACGCTTTGCATCGCCGGTGATCAGGACGGCTCGACGCCTCCCGATCTTGTCCGCTCGCTGGCCGCTCTCATTCCTGGCGCGCGCTTCGAGATCATCCGCGACGCCGGACATATTCCCTGTGTCGAACAGCCCGAAGCACTTGTCGCCCTGATCCGCCATTTTATCGCATCGCTTGCCCTTGGAGCCGAAACCCATGGATGAAGTCCCCGGCAACACCGCCAGATATCGCACGGGCCTTGGCGTACGGCGGTCCGTGCTCGGCGATCCGCATGTCGATCGGGCCGAGGTCGCCGCCACCGGTTTCGACCAGCCTTTCCAGGAGCTGATCACCGAGGCCGCCTGGGGGACGGTGTGGGCACGGCCGGGCTTCACCAAGCGCGAGCGCTCGATCGTCACGCTGGCGCTGCTGGCAGCACTCGGCCATGATGAGGAGGTCGCCATGCATGTGCGCGCCACCGCCAACACCGGTGCCTCGCGCGACGACATCTGCGAAGCGTTCCTGCATGTCGCCATCTATGCCGGCGTGCCGGCCGCCAACCGTGCCTTCAAGATCGCCAAGGACGTGTTTTCGGAAATGGACGGAGCCAAGAATGCCCGCTGAGTCCGGATCGAACCGGAGGCCCGAGACAGGCGCCTTCTTCCAGCGCGACCGGACATGGCATCCGCCGGCGCTGACGCCGAACTACAAGACTTCCGTACTGCGTTCGCCGCAGAAGGCACTGCTCGCCTTCGACAACACGCTTTCGGAGATTGCCGGCCCGCTCTTCGGTCACGCCATGCTCGGCGAACTCGACGCCGACCTGATCCACAATTTCGCCAGACCAGGCGAGAGCGCCATCGGCGAGCGCATCATCGTCCATGGGCGGGTGCTCGACGAACGTGGCGTTGGCGTGCCCGGCGCACTGCTCGAATTCTGGCAGGCCAATGCCGGCGGCCGCTACCGCCACAAGAAGGACGGCTACCTGGCGCCGCTGGACCCGAACTTCGGCGGCTGCGGCCGCGCCATCACCAGTGAGGATGGCGGCTATGCCTTTCGCACCGTCAAGCCCGGTCCCTATCCCTGGCCGAACGGGCCGAACGACTGGCGGCCATCGCACATCCATTTTTCGGTCTTCGGCCATGGCTTCGCGCAACGGCTGATCACGCAGATGTATTTCGAGGGCGACCCGCTGATCTGGCACTGCCCCATCGCGCGCGGCATTCCCGACAAGGCAGCGATCGAAACGCTGATCGCCGCGCTCGACATGCAATCGACAATCCCCTTCGACGCGCGCGCCTACAAGTTCGACATCGTGCTGCGCGGACGCCGCTCCTCGCTGTTCGAAAACAGGCTGGAGGGCAATTGATGGCCCAGTCGCTCGACCGGCTCAGGGAAAGCCCCTCGCAAACCGCGGGACCCTACGTCCATATCGGGCTGACGCCCAATTTCTGTGGCATCGGCGGCGTCTATGCGAGCGATCTTGGTGCGACCATGGTCAACGACAAGACCAAGGGCGAGCGCATCGGCCTGCGCATCCGCGTGCTCGATGGCACCGGCACGCCGCTCAAGGACGCGCTGATCGAGATCTGGCAGGCGGATGCCGACGGGCTATACAATTCGCCGGCGGAACTGCGCGGCACGGCCGATCCGAATTTCATCGGCTGGGGCCGTTGCCCGACCGACATGGACACCGGCCTGTGCACGTTCGACACCATCAAGCCGGGTCGCGTGCCTTTCGCCGATGGCCGCCTGATGGCGCCGCATATCACGCTCTGGATCGTCGCCCGTGGCATCAATCTCGGCCTGCACACACGGCTCTATTTTTCCGACGAGGAGAAGCCCAATGCGCAGGATCCGATCCTGGCGCGCATCGAGAACCGCATCCGCGTGCCGACGCTGATCGCCGAGCGCACCGGCGATATTTATGTCTTCGACGTCCATCTCCAGGGGGAGAAGGAAACGGTCTTCTTCGACAGCTAGGAGGCTCGCGCCATGACCGTTTCGCCCTTCGACCATCCATTGCTCTCCGCTCTTCTCGGCGACGAGGAAGCGAGCCGGCATTTTTCCGTCGAGGCGGAAATCGAGGCGATGCTGGCCTTTGAGCGCGCGCTGGCGGAAGTGGAGGCGGAAAACAGACTGATCACGGGGGAGGCGGCAGCAGCCATCGTGGCGGGGCTCGGCACATTCCGGCCCGACACCGCCTTGTTGCGCGCCGGTGTCGCCAGGGACGGCGTCATGGTGCCGGAACTGGTGCGCCAGATCAGGGCGGCGGTCGGCGAACCGCATGGTGCCTCCGTTCATTTCGGCGCGACCAGCCAGGATGTCGTCGACACAGGCCTGATGCTTCGGCTCAAATCCGTCGTCGAACATCTCAGCCTCCTGTTAACCGAAACCGGCATGCGCCTCGCCTCGCTCGAAGAGCGTTTTGGGGGCAGGGCGCTGACCGGGATCACCCGCATGCAGAACGCTATTCCCATCCGGGTATCGAATCGCGTGGCAGCATGGCGGGCACCGCTGCAACGACACCAGGAGAGGCTGGTGGAACAGTCGAGGCGCCTGTTGGTGGTGCAGTTCGGCGGCGCCGCCGGCACGCTGGAAAAGCTGGATGACAAGGGGCCGGCGGTGCGGGCGGCCCTCGCGGCAAAGCTCGGCCTTGCCGATGCGCCGCAATGGCATAGCCAGCGCGACGCGTTTGCCGATTTCGCCGGCTGGCTGTCGCTGGTGACGGGCAGCCTCGGCAAGTTCGGCCAGGACATCGCGCTGATGGCGCAAGGCGGCACCGACATCGGGCTTTCGGGCGGTGGCGGCTCGTCGGCCATGCCGCACAAGCAGAATCCGGTAATGGCCGAGGCGCTGGTGGCGCTTGCCCGTTTCAACGCCACGCAGCTTTCCGGCATGCATCAGGCCGTGGTGCATGAGCAGGAGCGCTCGGGCGCGGCCTGGACGCTGGAATGGCTGCTGTTGCCGCAGATGGTGGTGGCGACAGCCGCGTCGCTGCGCCTTGCCGCCGAACTGGCAGGGCAGGTCGAAAGCCTGGGACGCTGATGCGCACGCAGATCCTCATTGTCGGGTCCGGACCGTCCGGCCTGCTCCTTGGCCAGCTTCTCGGCACGATCGGCATCGAGACGGTCATTCTGGAGCGCGCCAGCCGCGAGCATGTGCTCGGCCGCGTGCGCGCCGGTGTGCTCGAACAGGGTACCGTCGAACTGCTGGAGGAAGCGGGTGCCGCGGCACGGCTGCACGCCGAAGGGCTGCCGCATTCCGGCATCTCGCTCGCCTTCGACGGACGTCTGCACCGCATCGACATCGAGGCGCTGACCGGCGGCAGGCATGTCACCGTCTACGGCCAGACCGAAGTGACGTATGATCTGATGGACAAGCGCGATGCGGCAGGACTGACCACGATCTACGAGGCGGCAAACGTCACGCTGCACGATTTCGACGGCAATGCGCCTTTTGCCACCTATGACAAGGACGGCGTCACCCATCGCATCGAGTGCGATTTTATTGCAGGCTGTGACGGCTATCACGGCGTCAGCCGCAAATCGGTGCCTGAGCGCGCGCTGAAGACCTTCGAGCGCCACTATCCGTTCGGTTGGCTCGGCGTGCTGGCCGAAGTGCCGCCGGCCGACCACGAACTGGTCTACGCCAACCATGAGCGGGGTTTTGCGCTGTGCTCGATGCGCTCGACGCATCGCAGCCGCTACTATGTCCAGTGCCCCGAGGGCGACCGCGTCGAGGCGTGGTCGGACGACCGGTTCTGGGACGAGTTGCGCCGCCGCCTGCCGGAGCAGACGGCGGCAAGCGTCGTCACCGGTCCGTCCTTCGAGAAGTCGATCGCGCCGCTGCGCTCCTTCGTTGCCGAGCCGCTGCGTTTCGGCCGGCTGTTCCTGGTCGGGGACGCCGCCCACATTGTGCCGCCGACCGGCGCCAAGGGCCTCAACCTCGCCGCCAGTGATGTGCGCTACTTGTTTGCCGGTTTGCGCGACTTCTACCGCGACAAATCGATGGCCGGCATCGACGCCTATTCAGACAAGGCGCTGGCACGGGTCTGGAAGGCGGTACGCTTCTCCTGGTGGATGACGACGATGCTGCACCGCTTTCCCGACACCGGCGATTTCGGCCAGCGCATCCAGGAGGCCGAGCTCGACTACCTCGTACACTCGCGTGCAGCGTCGACTGGGCTCGCCGAGAACTATGTCGGCCTGCCTTACTAGTTTTTCGTATAGTCAGGCCCAAACCGTGTCGGCAGGCCGTCGGCGAGTTTCAACCAAGGGAGCTTCTCCTCAAAAGCGACATGCAGCGTGGGTGCAAATTTTTCCGGCTCCTCCATCGCTGCGGCAAAAAAATGCATGACACCGGACATGTTCTTTGAGCGGAAGGACAGCGGCGAGCCACATTCATCGCAAAATGTTCTTTCCACACCGGGAGAAGAGTTGAATACCTTCGGTGGCTTGCCTAGCCATCGCCATTGGCTGTCCAAGACGCCAATGTAGGTGGTCATCGGCGCAGAACATTGGCGCCGACAACTTTCACAATGACAGCTCACGCATGCTTGTGCCGGGCCATCGACTTCGAAAGCAATAGCGCCACATAAGCAATGACCGCGCATGCAAATTCTCCTTGAGTCAACTGACCTGGCCAATACTTTGTACCGGGCGTAGTGAGAGAGTCGCCATGAGATACGCCGAGCTGGCGCTCAATTGCGACATCCGGCGCTAGTGATTGTTCTCGCATGCGCGGGGAGTTGTTTTGGCCTTGGCGGCCATCAGATTGGCGCTTCGCCTTTATGAGTCCGCGGCCTGATGCATGTCGCCCAAAAGTGGTCCCGGTCTTGGGACAACGACATGCAAAAAACATAGCTTCAAAGCGCGGCGCGCCTTAAGGACCGCATCGCCGGCGATCATCGTTCAGCGTCTTTTTGCCTGGCAAGATCCGACAGCATCGGTCGCTGCCCCTTGAGGATCTTGACCTCAGCCTCGGGCAAGGCGAACCAGCCGGCTCTGTCGACTTCCGGGAATTCCTTCATCGATCCCGACCTTGGCGGCCACTCCATGGTGAAGGTGTTGCTCCTGATGGCTGCCACATCGATGTCGATACGCGCCTCGACGGACCACGCCATGACGATCTTTCCACCCGGCTGCCTGTAGTCGCCGAGCCGCGTGAAGGGACCATCGATCTTGATGCCAAGCTCTTCCTCGGTCTCGCGTCGCGCCGCCGTCAACTCGTCCTCGTTCTCATCGACGAGGCCCTTCGGTATCGACCACGCACCATCATCCTTCTTCGCCCAGAACGGTCCGCCCGGATGAACCAGAAGCACCCTGAGATCGCCCTTGCTTCGACTGTGGATCAGCAACCCCGCACTACGTTTTGCCATTTTTTAATGTCCGTTTGTAAAGCTGGTTGTGAAGGCGGCGGTCCACCGATTCCCCTGGATCATGGGCGCCGACCTTGCGCCGAATGATTGCGACGCTATGTCAGGTGCGACTGCATTGCTCCTCACCCGCGAGTCCGGCAATCTGACCATCGCTTATTTGGCGGCTCGAAGGCTAGATGAGGCGTGACGATGCAACTCGGTCTTATTGGCTACTACAGCGACTTCGTGGTGTATCCGCTGGTGATCGCCGTGCTGGCAGTGGCCGGGCTGATCGAGGCCGGCGAAGACAATGCGCCGGGCTGGCTGGTCACTGTCGTCGCCTGCCTCTTGCTCTGGACGCTGACCGAATACGTCCTGCACAGGTTCGTCCTGCACCACATCCCCCACATCAAGGACCTGCATGATCGTCACCATGTCGAAGAGCGCAGTTCGGTGGGCACGCCGACCTGGCTCAGCCTTGGAGTGCATGCGTTGGTCGCGTTTTTCCCGGTCTGGATGATTTCAGGTTTCGCCGCCGCAAGCGCTGTAAGTTGCGGACTGATGCTGGGTTACCTCTGGTACATCAGCGTCCATCACATGATCCATCATTGGCACCCCTCCCATCCGAGTTATCTCTACACACTCAAGCGCCGTCACGCCGTGCATCATCATGTCGACGAAACGGTCAATTTCGGTGTCACGTCCATATTCTGGGATCGTGTTTTCGGCACRGCGCGGCTCTGAAGCCAGGGGCAGTGCCTCGGTCGTTCAACGCCTTTTTCCGCGACCGCCGGGGGATTTGGCTCCGCGAGGTCCGCTCTGAACCGGCGTGTTGCTCTGGTTTTCGTCGGACAGTTTTCGCCAGCGGGCAAGACGCTCCGGATCGAGCGTGCCTGCCTTCAAGGCGGCCTGCACCGCGCAGCCCGGTTCATGCACGTGGGTGCAGTCGCGGAACTTGCAGAGCGGCGCGAGTTCGGTGATTTCGGCAAACAGCGTGTCGATGCCGTAGGCGACGTCGCTGACCTGCAGCGTCCGCATTCCCGGCGTGTCGATCACCCAGCCGCCACCGGCAATGGCGTGCAGTGACCGCGACGTGGTGGTGTGACGCCCCTTGGCGTCGTGTTCGCGGATGTCTCCGGTCTGTTGCGGCAAGCGCTGGCCCGATCCGGCCAGCGTGTTGACCAGCGTCGATTTGCCGACGCCGGAGGAGCCCACCAGCGCGACCGTCTGGCCAGCACCGCACCAGGCGGCGAGCGCGGTCGCCGCATCCGATGTGCGCGGGTTCAGCGTCATCACCGCCAGGCCGCGTTGCAGCGCGGCGGCCTGCCGCTGATACGCGTCGGCGTCGGCTGCGGTATCGGCCTTGGTCAACAGGATCACCGGCGTCGTTCCGGCCTCGTTGGCCAGCGCCAGATAGCGCTCGAGCCGGGCCGGATTGAAGTCGGCATTGCATGAGGTGACGATGAACAGCGTGTCGACGTTGGCCGCTGCCAGCTGCGGCACCCGACCGCCCTGGGTGCGGCGTTCCAGCACCGTCTTGCGGGTCAGGCGGCGCTGCACAAGCCGGTCATGCGCGTCGACGAGCACCCAGTCGCCGACGGCGTAGTCACCGGTGTTCGCCTGCGCCGGCAGCGTCAGATCGATTGGCCCTGCCCGGGACAGGCCGGTCAGGCGGTCGCGATGGACCGTGGCGATCCGCGCAGGGACGAGATTGGCTTCGCCGGGCTCGAGCTGGTCGCCGAAAAAATCCGTCCAGCCCAGGCTGGCGAGAGATGGCATGGAAGGATCCGTCACGGCTTTGCCCGGGGGTACGGCGTCGCAGACATCGGGCAGGATCCCTGGCAGGTGGGGCGTGAACGGGGCGGGGGCGATTGCCCAGCCGTGTATGGGCGGCATGGCGGCATTTGGCAAGGCGGGCCTTGCCGATGGCCCGCGCGGCAAGCATCCAGTCGGAACCTATCCCGTCACACGGCGATCTGGGATCCCGCCGCACGACGGGAGGCTTCGTTCTGATCGAGGAATGTCATTTTTCATATCGTCAACAAATAAATTGACGCTCGTAATGTTTTCGCGCTGTACTGGAAACTGTGAAAATTGACTGAATAAGTTCGGCCAAGCATTGCCGCCTTCGGACAACGGCCGCATGACTGGTGACGGGCGGATCGTTCCGATCGGCGGGTGTGGGCAAGAGGGACCTGACGTTCGATGGCGGAGAAGACGCACCGCACGATGGATGATTTTGCCCGGGCATGTGGCGTGTCCCGGCCGACGCTGTCGAAATATTTTGACGATCCGGCGAGTGTGAAGCCGGCCACGCGGGCGCGCATCGAAGCCGCGTTGCGTTCCTCGGACTATCAGCCGAACCTTTTCGCCCGCAATCTCAACCGCAAGCGCACCCGCAACATCGGCATCGTCGTACCGACGATCACGGATCCGTTCTATGCCGAGATGGTCAGCCGCATCGAATTTCGCTGCCGCGACGAGGGCTATTGGCCGATCGTCATTTCTTCGCATGGCTCGCAGAAGCTGGAGGCGGAGTCGGTCAGGACGTTGCTGTCACTGAAGGTCGCCGGCGCGATCATCGCGCCGCTCGGCCTGGCCTCCGATCGGAGTGTTTTCGACAAGTTGGGGCAGGACATTCCGATCGTCTATTTCGACACCTATATCGAGGGTGACACGCCCTTCGTCGGTAACGACAACCACCAGAGCACGTCGACCATGGTTGACTATCTCAACCGGTCCGGAGAACCGCCTGTCTATGTCGACATTCCGCATGTCAACCACAATTCGGGGGAGCGGCTGCAAAGCTACATGGCGACGATGAAAGTCGCCGGCTTGGAACCGGTCGTCATCGACGCGGCGCGCGACTACACCTGGGACTTCGAGCGCATCGGCCATGAATGGATGGAAAGGACACTCGATGTTGGCGGTCTGCCAGGCCGCACCATCCTGTGCGCTAATGATCGTCTGGCCTTCGGCGTGATGGCGGCCGCGTTCTCGCGCGGACTGAAGATCGGCCGCAGACCTGACTGCGATCTGCGCGTTGCCGCGCATGACGATCATCCGCTGAGCCGCTACACCTGTCCGGCACTGACCACCATGGCACAGGATTTCGCCGCCATGGCAGGCCGCAGCGTCGAGATCCTGCTAGCTCTGCTGGACGAGGCCGAACCGCCAAGGCAGGGCATGGCGCAAAGGGTCAAGCTCGGCGCGACGCTGGTGATGCGTCAGTCGGCCTAAGCGTCCAGCTTCAGCGATCCTTCTCGAACTGGCGCCAGGCCGCCACCGCTTCGGCCACCGCTTGCCGCGCGGCGGGGATATGGCGCCCCATCGAGACGAAGCCGTGGATCTTGCCCGGCCATTGCCGCAGGACCAGCGGCACGCCCGCGGCTTGCAGGCGTTCGGCATAGGCTTCGCCTTCGTCGGCAAGGATGTCGCAGCCGGCAAGTGCGACGAAAGCCGGCGCGACGCCGCCGAGATCGGGTGCCAGCAAGGGCGAGACGCGCCAGTCCACGATGTCGTCAGGCGTTCGCACATAGTGGTCGCGGAACCATGCCATGGTGGTTGCCGTCAGCCCGAAACCGTCGCCGAAACGCCGGTAGCTGTCGGCCGTCTGCCGCGCATCGGTGTTGGGATAGATCAGGATCTGTGCGGCGAGGGATGGCGCCAGCCCATCGCGAGAAAGCAGCGCCAGCACGGCGGCGAGATTGCCGCCGGCGCTGTCGCCGGCAACGCCGATGCGGGATGGGTCGATCCCGAGAGCGGCGGCGTTCTGCGTCATGAAGCGCAGTGTCGCCAGGCAATCCTCCAGCCCGGCGGGAAACTTGTGGTCCGGTGCCAGGCGATAGTCGGGACAGACAATGACGGCGCCTCCGAGATTGGCCAGCCAGCGGCAGATCTCGTCATGCGAATCGAGGTTGCCGACGACCCAGCCGCCGCCATGCAGGTAGAGCAGCGCCGGCGCCCCGCTTTGCGGTGCGCCGAGGCCGCGATGGATGCGGACCGAAATAGGGCCGTTCGGCCCTTCGATCCGCTGTTCCAGGGTCGCAGCGGTCGGCTCGCGCTCGCCCTGCAGCGTCGGGAACGAGGCGTTGTAGGCGGCCCGCGCCGCAGCCACGTCCCCATTCTCGAACGGCTCTCCGCCAGCCGCGCGGCCGATTTCGAGGACGTGCAGCGCATCCGGGTCGAGTGTCATCGTCATATCCTCAGGCAAGCAGGTCGCTTGCCTCTTCTTCGGTCAGCAGAGACGGCTGAGTGACGTCGCCCGCGACCATCACCGAGCCCTGGCCCTCGCCGGAACGCAGGATCGCCTCCATGATCTCAAGCACATGCAGCGCGAGGTTGCCGGAGGCGCGTGGCGTGTTACCGGTTTGTAGCGAACGCGCCAGATCGGCGACGCCGAGCATGCGATAATTGGCGCGGTCGGGCGCCGCATAGGGCCAGTTGCGGGAGCCGTAGAGGTCGCCTTCGCTGGCAAAATCCTTCCAGTTGGCGCCGTGCTCGGACAGCGACACGGTGCCGCCGAACGTGTCGGGATCGGGCAGGCGTAGCGAGCCTTCCGTGCCATGCAGCTCGATCGGGTGGTTGGAGTGGCGAAAGACGTCCCACGAGGCGCCGAAGGTGACCGTCGCACCCGAGCGGAATTCAAGCAGCGATAGCACGTTGGTCGGCGTGCCGACCTTGAATGTGGTGTTCTTGAACGGTCCGTCGGCGGTGATCAGCCTTTCCTCCTGACCGCGCGTCGCCATTGCCATGACACGCTCGACCGGGCCAAGCAGGTTGACCAGCATGGTCAGATAATAGGGGCCCATATCGAACACCGGGCCGCCGCCAGGCTGGTAGTAGAATTGCGGGTTGGGGTGCCAGTGCTCCATGCCGCGGCCCATCATGAAGGCGGTGCCGGTGACCGGACGGCCAATGGCGCCGGCGTTCATCAGCCGACGCGCGCGGCGTCCGGCAGCGCCGAGGAAGGTGTCGGGCGCCGAGCCAAGCAGCAGGCCGCGCGACTTCGCCTCGCTGACCAGTCGTTGTCCGTCGGCGGCTGAGGTGGCAAGCGGCTTTTCGGTGAAGACGTGCTTGCCGGCCGAAAGCGCCGACATGGTGACGTCGAAATGCACGGCGGGAATGGTGAGGTTGAGAACCAGGCCGATTTCGGGATCGGCAAGCAAGGCATCGACGCCCATTGCCCTGATGCCGTATTCGCGGGCCCGCAGGGCGGCCGCGTCCGCGGAGATGTCGGCGCAGGCCTTCAACTCCACGCCTGCAAAAAGAGCTGCGTTGCGCATGTAGGTCATGGCGATGTTGCCGCAACCTATGACCCCTACACCAAGCTTTTCCATCATTCCTCCAGTCGGCGTCCGTCCGTCAGGATCGGCGATTCTTCGTTCACGTGGCCATCCTTCGCCCACGTCATAAGCACATTGATGCACCATTATGCAGTTTAAATCTTGACGCGCGACAATTTTTTATGAATCATGTGCGAAGTTGGACGGGCGGGAGTGGCTGCCGTCAACTCTGGGAGGACTACACATGGACGAGTCAAAGAAGGGGCCGCGCAGCGGTTCCAAGTCGATTGGGCATGTCACCATCGCCGATCGCCGGCAATTTCTCATCGGTTCCGCCGGCCTTCTCGGCGCGGCGGCTTTCGGGGCGGGGACGTCGCTCGGCATTGGCCGGGCCCGTGCCCAGAGCCGGGCCGAGATCAGCTTCGCCAGCGCCGCCTTCTTCGGCAAGGAGACCTTTGGCGACCTGATCAAGGCCTTCAACGAATCGCAGGACCGCATCCTGGTCAAGAACATCGAACTGCCGCCCCCGAGCTCCTCGACCGAGGTCTACCAGGGCCTGGTGCAGCAGCTCGCCCGCCGCACCGGCACGCCCGACGTCTTCAGCCAGGACGTGATCTGGATCGCCGGCTTTGCCGCCGCCGGATGGGCGCTGCCGCTGGACGAGTATTTCCCGGCCGACAAGCGCAGCGTCTACTTCACCGGGACCCTAGATGCCTGTACCTATGGCGGCAAGCTCACCGCCCTTCCCTGGTTCATGGATTCGGGCATGTTCTATTACCGCAAGGACGTGCTGGAAAAGCATGGCGGCAAGGTGCCGGAAAGCTGGGCCGACATGGCGACCATTGCCGCCGCCGCGCAGAAGGCCGGCGACATCGATTACGGCTATCTCTGGCAAGGCAAGCAGGCCGAGGTGCTGGTCTGCGACGCGGTCGAGATCATCACCTCCAACAACGGTGCCATCCTGGCGCCCGACGGCAAGTCGTCGCTGATCAACCAGAAGGGCGCGGTGGAGGCGATCCAGTTCCTGCACGACACCCTCGCCACCAACAAGATTAGCCCGAAGGACGTGCTGTCCTGGGACGAGGAGCCGTCGCGCCAGCCCTTCACCTCGGGCAAGGCGATGTTCATGCGCAACTGGTCCTATGTCTATCCGATCGCCCAGGACGCCAAGGCTTCCCAGGTGGTCGACAAGGTCGGCGTCGCGCCGCTGCCGTCGTTCCCCGGCGGCAAGAGCTCGGCCTGCCTCGGCGGCTACCAGCTCGGCGTCAATGCCAACTCGAAGCAGCGCGAAGCCGCGATCGAGCTCTTGACCTGGCTGTCGTCGACCGAGGTCCAGCACCGCATCGCGCTGAACTTCGGCCTCGCACCGACGCGGCCGGCGCTGTTCCAGGACGCACAGATCAAGAAGGAACAGCCGTTCATGGCCAGCCTCGAGAAAGTCTTCACCGGCGCCACGGCGCGGCCGATCACGCCTGAATACGCGAAAGTGACGCTTGCCTTGCAGTCCGGCATCTCCAAGGCGCTGGTCTCCGGCAACGTCCAGGCCGAGATGGACGCGACGGCGGCGCAAATCGACAAGATCGTAGGCTGAACCAATGTCCGCCGCGGCCACCATTCCCAGTGTCGGCCGGCCGCGGCGTCTCGGCAAAGCGCTTCCGGGCGCCTTGTGGGCCTTGCTCCTGCTGACGCCGGCCTTCGTGTCGCTGGCGTCGGTTTCCTTCTACCCGATCGTCAACGGGCTCTACCTCTCGCTCACCAACACCTCGCTGATCACGCAGGAACAGGATTTCACCGGCTTCTCCAACTATGTCGAGCTGTGGGGCGACCCGCAGTTCTGGAATGCGTGGTGGCACACGATCTGGTTCACCACCGCTTCGACCGTGCTGGAGACGGTGATCGGGCTCGGTATGGCGCTCATCCTGTGCGAAGCCTTCAAGGGGCGGGGGCTCGTCCGCGCGGCCATGCTGGTGCCGTGGGCGATGCCCACCGTCGTCACCTCCAAGATGTTCGGCTGGCTGTTCGATGGCCAGAACGGCATCATCAACTACATCCTCCTGCATGCCGGGCTGATCGACCAGAACATCAACTGGTACGGCTCCACTGACACGGCGATGATCACCATCATCATCGCCGATGTCTGGAAGACGACGCCGTTCATGGCGCTGCTGCTTCTGACCGGGTTGCAGACCGTGCCCAATTCGCTGATCGAGGCGGCGCGCATGGATGGCGCCAAGGGCTGGATAACCTTCTGGTACATCCGCTTGCCGCTGTTGATGCCGACCCTGCTGATCGCCGGCCTGTTCCGCGCGCTCGACGCCTTCCGCGTCTTTGACCTCGTCTATGTGCTGACCGGCGGTGGCCCGGCCGATTCGACCGAAACGCTGTCGACGCTGTCCTACAAGGTGCTCTTTTCGACGCTGCAGTTCGGCTACGGCTCGGCCGTCTCGACGGCGATGTTCGTCACCGAGGGCATCATCGCGCTGGTGTTCTGCCTCTACCTCGTCCGCCAGATCAGGAGAGCGCAATGAACGACACGCGCTCGCCGCTGCAGACCTTCGCCATCTATCTCGGCGCCTTGCTGATCCTCGTCTGGTCGGGCGGTCCGTTCATCTGGCAGTTCTCGACCTCGTTCCAGCTCGACAAGGCGCTGACGTCAGGCTCGCCGTCGCTGATCCCGGATCCCTTCACGCTGGAGCACTACTACAACGCCTTTGTCGAGAAGCAGCTTCACCGCTACGTCTGGAACTCGCTGGTGGTCTCCCTGGCGACCACGTTCCTCTGCCTGTTCGTCGGCTCGCTGGCCGCCTTCGCGCTGTCGCGGCTCAACATCAAGGGCCGCTTCGGCATTCTCATGGTCATCCTTTCGGTATCGATGTTCCCGCAGATCGCGCTGGTCGGGCCACTCTATCTGGTCGCCACCAATCTCGGCCTGCTCGACACCTACACGGCGCTGATTATCACCTATCTGGCGCTCGGCCTGCCGCTCGTCACCTGGGTGCTGTTCGGTTATTTCGAGACGCTGCCGCGCGAGATCGACGAGGCGGCGCGCATGGACGGCGTCAGTGTGCCTGGCCTGCTCTGGCGCATCATCCTGCCGATGTCGCTGCCGAGCCTGGTGACCACCGGCCTGCTCGCCTTCATCACCGCGTGGAACGAATTCCTGTTCGCGCTCGCCTTCACCTCCAACATCGACCGGCAGACGATACCGGTCGGCATCGCCAACTTCACCAACCTCTATTACGTCCCCTGGGGCGACATCGCCGCGGCCTCCGCCGTGGTGACCGTGCCCTTGATCCTCCTGGTGCTGTTCTTCCAGCGCCACATCATCGAAGGACTGACCCAGGGCGGCGTCAAGGAATGAATGACATGACGGAGACGAAGCTCAAGGTCGGCTGTCAGACCTTCACCTGGGAAATGCTGGGCAAGGGCTGGACCGGCGGCCCCGACGATCTGTTGAAGGCGATAGAAGATGGCGGCTATGCCGGCATCGAGATCACCGACACCATGATCGGCCGCTACGCCGACAGGCCGGCTGAATTCGCTGCCGCGCTCGACGCCCGAGGCCTCAACCTCGTTTCCTTTGCCTTTGGCTCGAAGAGCGGTTTCACGTTGAAAGAGGCGCTGGAAAGCGACCTCGAAGCCGCCCGGCGCTGGACAGGCTTTGCCGCGAACTTTCCCGGCGCACTGGTCTCGATCGGCTCGGCGACGGTCGTCTCCGATGGTCCGCGCGAAGACAAGTTCGCCATATCGGCCGAATTCTACAATCGCGCCGCCGAGATCGGCCGCAAGGCCGGTGTGGATGTCGCGGTGCATCCGAGTTCGCACCACAACACGCTGCTCTTCGACCGCGCCGACTACGACACGATCTTTGCCTTGCTCGACCCCGATCTGGTCGGCTGGGTGCCGGATACCGGCCACATCCTGCGCGGCCACAAGGACATGCTCGACACGCTGCGCACCTTCCGCGACCGCATCCGTTACATCCATCTCAAGGACGTCGACGCCAAGGGCAAATGGGCCATGCTCGGTCAAGGCGTCTGCGACACCCCGGCGGTCATCGAGATCGCCGGCACCGCGCCGCGTTTCACCGGCTGGCTGGTGCTCGAAGAGGAATCCGACACCGCCGCCGCGGACCCCGCCGGCGCGGTCAAGACCAACCGCCAAACAATGCGCAGCTACGGCGCCTGAAGAACGAGACGATGATCAAGAAACAGGACAGACGCCTCAGGGTCGGCGTGCTCGGTTGCGGCCCCATCGCGCAGTTTGCGCATCTTCAATCCTGCGCCAAGGCCAGCAATGCCGATCTCTACGCCATCTGCGACGCCGCACCCGACCTTCTCGCCCGCATGGGTGCTACCTACGAGCCGCGGAAGATGTATGCCGACTATGACGCGATGCTCGCCGATCCCGAACTGGAAGCGGTGATCGTCGCCACCTCGGACGCCTATCACGTGCCGATGTCGATCAAGGCGCTCGATGCCGGCAAGCACGTGCTGTGCGAAAAGCCGATCGGCACCTCGGTGGAGGAGGGCGAGGCGCTGGCCGAGGCGGTCAGGCGCTCCGGCAAGGTCCTGCAGGTCGGCCACATGAAGCGCTTCGATCCCGCGCTGGAGGCGGCGCGCGATTTCGTCCGCGACGAGATCGGCGACGTGCTGGCGCTGAAGGCCTGGTACTGCGATTCCACTTATCGCTATACCAACACCGATGCCGTTCAGCCGCTGCCCGTCACCAGCAAACTGGCGAGGAAACCGAGCGGCAATCCGAAGGCTGATCTCAGGCAGTATTTCATGCTGGCGCACGGCTCGCATCTCGTCGACACGGCGCGCTTCCTGTGCGGCGATATCGTCGCCGTGCGCGCCCGCCTCAACGAGCGTTTTGGCGCCTATTGCTGGTTCGTCGAGACCGAATTCGCCAGCGGCGCGCTCGGCCATCTCGATCTCACCGTTGCCGTTCGGATGGATTGGCACGAAGGTTTCCAGCTCTATGGCGAGAACGGCTCTGTCATCGCCAAGACCTTCAACCCCTGGTACTTCCGCGCCAGCGAGGTCGAGATCTTTCACGAGAAGTCGGCCACGGCCCACAAGCCGCTCGGCGCTGACGGCCATTTCTTCCGCCGCCAGCTGGAAGCTCTTGCCGAAACGGTGCTCGAAGGCGCGCCGATGCGCGGCGCCAACGTCGAGGACGGCGTCGCGTCGATCCGCGCCATGGTCGCCATCGCGCGCTCGGTGGTATCAGGCGAGCGGGTTGAGCTCGCCTCGGTTTCGGGGGCGGTGTGATGCGTCTCGGCATTTTCGCCAAGACCTTTCCAGGCGCCGAGCCAGCCGCCGTGCTGGCTGCCGTGCGGCATGCTGGCTATGAGACCACGCAGTTCAACCTCGCCTGCGCCGGCCTGCCGTCAATGCCGGATGCCGTGCCGTCGGACGCCATCGCGGCGATCCGCGCCGCCACGCAGTCGAGCGGTGTTTCGCTCGCGGCACTATCGGGCACCTACAACATGGTGCATCCCGACAAGGCCGTCCGCGACGATGGCCTCAGGCGCCTTGCCGTCGTCATCGAGGCTGCTGCTGCCCTGGACATTCCCCTGGTCACGCTCTGCACCGGCTCGCGCAACGCCGCCGACCAATGRGCATACCATCCCGACAATGCCGACCCGGCGGCCTGGTCCGACATGGCCACCGAGATGGCGAAGGCGCTGGCGCTGGCCGAAACCGCCGGTGTCGATCTCGGCATCGAGCCCGAGCAGGCCAACATCGTCACCTCTGCGAAGGATGCCAGCAGGCTGATCGCCGAGATGGGATCGAAGCGCCTGAAGATCGTGCTTGATCCGGCAAACCTGTTCGAACATGCGACGCCCGGCGAAGCGCGTACCATTGTCGCCGCCGCGATCGGCGAGGCGGCCGGCCACATCGCCATGGCGCACGCCAAGGACCGCTATGGTGACGGCCGTTTTGCCAGCGCCGGCCAAGGCATCGTCGACTTCCCGGATTTCATCGCGCGGCTGAAGGCGGTGGGCTTCGACAGGGCGCTCGTCACCCACGGGCTGTCCGCCGGCGAAGCCCCCGGCGTCGCGACCTTCCTGCGGAGGCTCCTCTGATGGACACCGCTCCGACGGTCATGCTTCGCGACGATGCGGCGCTTTGTGTCTTCGATACCGGGCAGGGGTTTCCGGTCATCTTCCAGCATGGTCTCGGCGGTGATGCGGCGCAGGTGGCGCAGAATTTTCCCGACAGCCTGTCATACCGCCGGCTGACCGTCGAATGCCGCGCACACGGCGGCTCTGGCGCCGGCTCGACGCGGCCCTTTTCGATCGCCATGTTTGCCGACGACGTGCTGGCCGCCGCCGACGCGGCCGGGCTCGACCGTTTCGTCGCCGGCGGCGTCTCGATGGGCGCGGCGATCGCGCTCAGGCTTGCAAGCCATCACGCGGACCGTGTCCTGGGTTTGGTGCTGGTGCGCCCGGCCTGGCGCTTCGATGCGGCGCCGCAGAACATGCAGCCCTTTTCGGAGGTGGCGAAGCTCATCCGCGATCGCCCGCTGGAGGACGCGCGCAACGCCTTTGCAACCTCGGTCACCGCCGCCCGCTTTCGTGGGGAAGCGCCTGACAATCTTGCTTCCCTGCTTGGTTTCTTCGAGCGCGAAAATGCGGCTGTCTTCGCCGAGGTGATGCGGGCGATCGCAAACGATGGGCCCGGCGTCACGCCGGCCGCTGCCCGCAACCTCGCTGTCCCCACGCTGGTCATCGGCAGCGGCGTCGATCTCGTCCATCCGCTGGCAACCGCCCAAGAGCTTGCCGAAACCATCCCCGACGCAGTCTTCACTGAGGTGACGCCGAAGGCCACCGACAAGGATCGCCATTTCGCCGAGGTCCGTGCTGCTATCGCGGGCTTCCTCGGTGATCGTTTCAACAACCAGGACCAGTCATGATCTCGAAACCTCTCTCAGGCCAGGCCGCCATCGCCGCATTGCCGCGCGATCGCATGATCGCTGAATTCTCGCTTTGGTCCGCCGACCTCGTCAATTTCGAGCGCGATCTGAAGCGCATCGAGCCCTATGTCGACCTTCACCACATCGACGTGGCGGACGGTCATTTCGCCCCGTCCTTCCTGTTCTTTCCCGATCTCGTCGCCCGCATCGCTGGGCTGACGGCCAAACCCATCCATGTCCATCTGATGGTCGATGCGGCTGTAGTCGAGTCGCAGACGCGCCAATTCATCGAGGCCGGCGCCGACATGATCAGCGTCCATGCCGAGAACGGCGAGGCGGGACAGCGCGCCGTCCGGCTGGCGCGGGAACTCGGCGCCGAAGCCGGCGTCGTGCTCAGGCTGGAGACGCCGGTCGAGACGGTGACGCCTTTCGTCTCCGAGGTCGCCTTCGTCACGCTTCTCGGAACGGCAATTGGCGTCAAGGGGCAGAGCCTGTCGGACGAGGCCTGCGGCAGGCTGGCCGCTGCCCGCGCCATCCTGAGAGAGACCGGCCGCGAGGCGGCCGTGGTTCTTGCCGCCGATGGCGGTATCCGCCACGAGACCGTGCCCTTGCTGCGTGCCGCCGGCGCCGAAACCGTGGTTCTCGGCTCGCTGGCCTTTGGCGACAAGGATCTGGCCGGCCGCATCGGCTGGCTGCATGGCCTGAAGGTTGCGGCATGAGCAACGAAGCCGCCCTTGCGATCGATCTTGGTGGCACCGAGCTTCGTGCCGCCCTGGTCGACCGTGACGGCAAGATCCTGGCATTCGCGGCGGTGCCGACGCAGGCGCAGGCTGGCCCCGACGTGGTGATCGGCCAGATCGAGGCGCTGGCCGCGACCATCTACGCCGAGGCCCCGGCGCTCGCCATCGTCGGCGTCGGCGTCGGCGCGCCGGGACCGCTCGATCCGCTGGCCGGCATCGCCGTCGGACCGCCGACACTCGCCGGCTGGCTGGACGTGCCGCTTGCCGATATCCTCGAACGGCGGCTCGGCCTGCCGGTGCGGCTGGAGAACGACGCCAATGCCGCGGCACTCGGCGAATGGCGCTTCGGCGCCGGTCACGGCGCCCGCTCACTGGTCTTCGTCACGGTTTCCACCGGCATCGGCGGCGGCGTCGTCGTCGACGGGCGCATCCTGCATGGCCGCCGAGGCCTCGCCGCCGAGATCGGCCACATGACCATCACCAATGAGGGCGAGCGCTGCATGTGCGGCGTCGTCGGCTGCTTCGAGGCCATTGCCTCGGGCACCGCGCTCGGTCGCCGTGCCAACGCCGCGACAGCACCCTTTGATGGCTCGGCGCTGCGGCGCCTCTCGGGCAACGGTGAGGTGACCGGCCGTCACGTGGTCGAGGCGGCACGACTGCTGGACGAGCTTGCCTTGGCCCTGCTCGAGGAGGAAGCCCGCTGGCTTGGCATCGGCTTCACCAATCTTTTGCATCTCTATTCGCCCGATGTGCTGGTCGTCGGCGGCGGCATTGCCAATGGCCTCGACCTCATGGCGCCTGCCATCGAGGCGACCATCAGGCAGCGGGCCATGCGTGCCTATCGCGACGTGCCGGTCGTTCAGGCCCAGCTTGGCCGCCACGCCGGGCTGGTTGGTGCTGCCAGCCTTGTCCTGTTCGATGACAGAGGTACGCTGGCGGCACGCATGCCTGTCGGTCCAAGCACATATCCGGATGCGAGGAGGGACTTCAATGGCTGAGCTCAAGCTGCGCGGCGTGCGCAAATCCTATGGCAATGCCGAGGTGATCAAGGGCGTCGACCTCGATGTCGGCGACCGCGAGTTCGTCGTCTTCGTCGGCCCGTCGGGCTGCGGGAAGTCGACGCTGCTGCGCATGATCGCCGGTCTCGAGAAGATCACCTCCGGCGAGCTGATGCTTGATGGCGCGCGCATCAATGAGGTCGATCCCTCCGAGCGCGGCCTCGCCATGGTGTTTCAGTCCTATGCGCTTTATCCGCATATGACGGTCGCCGAAAATATGGGTTTTGCGCTGAAGATCGCCGGGCTGCCGGTCGTCGAGCGTGACGCCAAGGTCAAGGCGGCGGCCGAGGTGCTGCAATTGTCGCATCTGCTCGAGCGGCGCCCGAAGGAGCTGTCCGGCGGCCAGCGCCAGCGTGTCGCCATCGGCCGCGCGATCGTGCGCCAGCCGAAGGTGTTCCTGTTCGACGAACCGCTGTCGAACCTCGATGCAGCACTGCGCGTCAACATGCGGCTGGAACTGATGCAGCTGCACGAACGGCTCGCCGCCACCATCGTCTATGTCACGCACGACCAGACCGAGGCGATGACCATGGCCGACAAGATCGTCGTCCTCAATGGCGGCACGATCGAACAGGTTGGCACGCCGCTCGACCTCTATGCCAGGCCAGCCAATGTCTTCGTCGCCGGCTTCATCGGCTCGCCGAAGATGAACATGCTGCCGGTCAGGGTTCTGTCCGCCAACGCGGATGGCGTTGCCGTTGCCCTGCCGGGCGGATCCAGCCTGGTCGTTCCGGTCGAGGCGGGCGCACTTGCACAAGACAGCGAGCTGCTGCTCGGCATCCGGCCGGAACATATCCGCATCGCGGATGCGGGCCAGTTCAAGGGCGAGGCGGTGCTGGCCGAACGGCTCGGCGGCCTGACCATCCTGCATGCCGAGATCGGCGAGAAGACGAGGCTCGTCGTTCAGACCGAGGGCATCGACACGACACCGCTGCACAGCCCCATCGCCATGCAGGCCGACCCCTCCCGCTGCCATCTCTTCGCCACCGACGGCAAGGCGCTGGCACCGCTGCGCAAAACCGCCTGACATCGTTGTCACCTGTACGGCAGCGGCCGGAAGCCATGGGCTTCCGGCCGCTGATTGGTGTTGAAGCGCTCGGATTATTCGGCGGGAACGAGATCAGCCGGCAGGCTGTCGTCGGCCGTGCCCGCCAATGCCCTGGCGAGCTTGGCTTCGTCGAGTTCGCCTTCCCAGCGGGCCACGACCAGCGTGGCGACGGCATTGCCGACGAAGTTGGTCAGCGCCCGGCACTCCGACATGAAGCGGTCGACGCCAAGGATCAGCGCCATGCCGGCGACCGGTACCGCCGGAACGACCGACAGCGTGGCGGCCAGGGTGATGAATCCGGCTCCGGTGATGCCGGCGGCGCCCTTGGAGGAAAGCATCGCAACCAGCAGCAGCAGGATCTGGTCGCCGATCGACAAATGGATGTTGGTTGCCTGCGCGATGAACAGCGCCGCCAGCGTCATGTAGATGTTGGTGCCGTCGAGGTTGAAGGAATAGCCGGTCGGGATGACCAGGCCGACCACCGAGCGCTTGGCGCCGGCCTTCTCCATCTTTTCCATCAGCGACGGCAGGGCGGCTTCCGATGAGGACGTTCCCAGCACCAGCAGCAGCTCTTCCTTGATGTAGCGGATCAAGGACAGGATTGAGAACCCGTTATAGCGGCAGACAGCACCCAGCACGACGAACACGAACAGCAGCGACGTCACGTAGAAGGTGCCGACCAGCATGGCGAGGTTGATGACCGCGCCGATGCCGTATTTGCCGATGGTGAACGCCATGGCGCCGAAGGCACCGATCGGTGCGGCCTTCATCAGCACGCTGACCAGCTTGAAGATCGGCGTCGTTAGCGCCTGCAGGAAGTTGAGGACGGGCGTGCCCTTGTCGCCGACCAGCGCCAGCGAAATACCGAACAGCACCGAAAAGAACAGCACCTGCAGGATGTCGCCGTCGGCGAAGGCGCCGACGATCGTCGTCGGGATGATGTTCATCAGGAAGCCGGTGACCGACTGGTCATGCGCCTTTGCGGCATAGGTGTTGACGGTCGAGGCGACGAGTGTCGCCGGGTCGATGTTGAAGCCGGCACCCGGCTGCACGACATTGGCCACGACAAGGCCGATTATCAGCGCCAGCGTCGAGAAGGTGAGGAAGTAGAGCATCGCCTTGCCGGCCACACGTCCGACCTTCTGCAGGTCGCTCATGCCGGCGATGCCGGTCGCTACGGTCAGGAAGATGACCGGGGCGATGATCATCTTGACCAGCTTGATGAAGGCGTCGCCGAGCGGCTTCATGCTCTCGCCGATCGACGGATAGAAGTGACCGAGCAGGATGCCGACGGTGATCGCGACGAGCACCTGCACGTAGAGTTGGGCATAGAAAGGCTTGCGCTGCGCGGAAGGCGCGCCTGATTGGTCTGCGATGTGCATCGAACTCTCCCTTGCCGGAGGGGCGGAAATGCACCGCCCTGCGTGACTTCTCCCATCGCGGCGCTCCGGTCGCGCGCCGCTGCAAGGACTTTTGCAAGCGCTGTGCCAGATCGGTGAAAGGCCGGAATCCCTGGATTTCGGCGGTTGTCAGCCGCTTTGCCGCGAATGCCTGTGCGGATTTCCGCACAGGCAGCGTTTGCCTGGGCGGAATTTCGCATTACACTGGGCCCCAAGGCTGCGGGGGAAAAACGGGCCGCGAGGAAAAGGGAGAGGGCAGACGTCGCAAGCAGGCATCGATAGGGGATACGCGGCCGGCCGTGAATTGCTTCGCGAAGCGGTGGCCCGGCTGCGCGATGGCCGCTGGCGTGTCGTGGTCGTCGCTCTTGCGGTTCTGGCAGGCGCGATCGCCATCGCCGGGCGCATCGCCACCGGCCAGGCGGCCGACAATCTGCGCGACGGAGCGCTTGCCGCCCTGCCGCTGGCGGCGGGAACCCTGACCGGCGAAATCGAAAAGCAGCGCCTGGTTCCATTGGTGCTGTCACGCGACGATGCCCTGCGCGGGGCGCTGCGCCGGGCCGGAAAGATGCAAGAAGCGGCCCTCAACGACAAGCTCAGGGCGATTGCCGGCGATGCATCGGCGTCCGCCATCTATGTCATCGACACAGCAGGCATCGCAATCGCCGCCAGCAATGCAGGCGAGCCGACGAGCTTTGTCGGCATCGACTATAATTTTCGTCACTATTTCCAGGAGGCAATGGCCAAAGGTGCTGCCAGCCAATATGGCCTCGGCACGATCAGCGGCCGGCCGGGTCTTTACCTCGCCAGCCGCGTCGATGATGGCGGCAAGCCGCTTGGCGTTGCGGTGCTGAAGGTCGAACTCGACCGCGTCGAAGCCAATTGGCGTTCCAGCGGCTTTCTTGTTTTCGTCACCGACGAACGCGGCGTGGTGCTGGCCACCAGCCAGCCCGAGTGGCGGTTTCATGCCCTAGCGCCGCTCTCGGCGCAGGACGCCGCCGCTGCCCGCGAGCAACTTCAGCTGGCCGATGCCGGCTTCGAACCGCTGCCGTTGCGACGCGGTGCCGGTGACGGCCTGGCGACAATCGACAGCTCCGGAAAGCCGCGCCAGTTCGTTGAAGTGGTGCAGGACCTGCCCGGTGCGGTGCCCGGCTGGCGTCTGTGGGTGCTGACGCCCGCCGACGCGGCTTTGTCGTCCGCCGCCAACACGGCGTGCCTGACCACGCTGCTCGGGTTGCTGCTCATGGGCCTGCTTGCCTTCGTGGTCACCCGGCGCCGGCGCGCCCGCCGGCTGCGGCAGGAAGCGCTGGCGCGCATGAATGCCGAACTGGAGAGCCGGGTGAGCACGCGAACGGCCGAGTTGACCCGATCCAACACGGCGCTTGCCGGCGAAATCGCCGAGCGTGAGAACGCCGAAGCCAAGGTCCGCCGGTTGCGTGACGATCTCGCCCAGGCCAACCGGCTTTCCATCCTCGGCCAGATCGCCGCCGGTGTGGCGCACGAGATCAACCAGCCGGTCGCCGCCATCCGCACCTATGCCGAGAACGCCGGCCGCTTTCTCGACACGGGCAAGACCGAGCCGGTCAGCGGCAATCTGACATCGATCGTTTCGATGACCGAGCGCATCGGCGCGATCACCAGCACCTTGCGCACCTTTGCCCGGCGGCCAGGCGTCGCCGCCTCGCCATTGCCAGTGCGCGAGGCGATCGACGGCGCACTGTCGCTTCTGTCCGGCCGCATCCGTGATTCCGGCGTGACCATCGTCAAGCCGCGCGGCAGCGCGTCGCCGGTGGTCATGGCCAGCCGCATCCGGCTCGAGCAGATCCTCGTCAACCTGTTGCAAAATGCGCTGGACGCGATGAAGGACCAGCCCGATCCCCGCATCGAGATCGACATCGCCGAGCGCGACGACAGGGTGCTGATCTCGGTGCGCGACAACGGCCCTGGCCTCGGTCCGGAGGCAGCCGGCAATCTGTTCATGCCGTTCCAGACCACCAAGGAGAAGGGGCTTGGCCTCGGATTGGTGATCTCGCAGGAGATCGCCCAGGAATTGGGCGGCACGCTGCGGCTCGATCCCGGCAGCGCGGGCGGCGCATCCTTCACCATCGACTTGAGGCGAATTGAATGACAGACGCATCAGGGCTGGTGGCGCTCGTCGAGGACGATGCGGACCTGCTTCACGCCACCACGCAATTGTTTGAGCTTGCCGGCTTCGAGGTGGTCGCGCTCGACGCGGCCGAGGCGGCGCTTGCCGTCGTCGACAGGAATTTCGAGGGCGTGGTCGTCAGCGACATCCGCATGCCGGGCATGAACGGGCTGCAGCTTTTCGATCGCGTCAAGGCGATCGACCCGGACATACCGGTGATCCTGGTCACCGGGCATGGCGACGTCGATCTTGCCGTGGCAGCGCTCAAGGATGGTGTCTACGATTTCATCCCGAAACCCTATGCGGGTGACCGCCTCGTCGAGGCACTCAGACGGGCATCGGAGAAGCGGCGGCTGGTGATGGAGAACCGGCGGCTGCGCGAAGCCGCGGCGCAGGCTACCGACGGTCTGCCGCTGATCGGCGAAGCGCCCGCCATCCGGCGGCTGCGTGAGACCTTGCGGCAGATCGCCGACATGGATGTCGACGTGCTGGTGGAAGGGGAGACCGGAACCGGCAAGGAGGTGGTGGCCGACCTCCTGCACAGATGGGGCCGGCGGCGCGCGAAACCCTTCGTGGCGCTGAATTGCGGTGCTCTGCCGGAGACCGTCATAGAAAGCGAGCTGTTCGGCCACGAGGCGGGCGCGTTCACCGGCGCGCAGCGGCGACGGATCGGCCGCATCGAGCATTCCAGTGGCGGCACGTTGTTCCTTGACGAGATCGAATCCATGCCGCCGGCCCTCCAGGTCAAGCTGCTGCGTGTGCTCGAAACGCGTAGTGTTACCCCGCTTGGCTCGAACGAAACCCGGCGCGTCGACCTCCGGGTCGTCGCGGCGACCAAGGTGGATCTCGGACGGCAGGGCCAGCGCGGCGACTTTCGCGAGGATCTCTATTTCCGCCTCAACGTGGTGACGCTGCGCATTCCGCCGTTGCGCGAGCGGCGCGGCGACATCCCGATGCTGTTCGGCCATTTCCTCGGCAAGGCCGCGGAGCGGTTCGGCCGGCCGGTCGCCGGGGTCAACGCGGCGGTCAGCGATCATCTCCAGTCGCACGCGTGGCCGGGCAATGTGCGCGAGCTTGCGCATTTTGCCGATCGCGTCGCGCTCGGCCTCGGCCCCGACGACGAGACGAAAGCAATTCCAGTGCACTTGCCGGAGCCCGCGGCCACACTGCCCGAACGGGTCGGCCATTACGAGGCGCAACTCATCCGCGACGCACTGCGCGACCACGGTGGCGATGTGCGCAGCGCCATCGACGCACTCGGCGTGCCGCGCAAGACCTTCTACGACAAGCTCAAGCGCTACGGCATTGCTGCGTCCGAGTTTCGCAATGGCGGCGATGCGGATACGCACCCTGTTCGGGGCCAGATATAAACATTGCGCAAGCATAGTGCCCCTTGTTCGGAAAAGGCCATGAAGACGACACTTGAAACGACGGCAAATCCCTCGCCGGAAGAACTCACCTTTCTCGCCGAACGGCTGACGGCGTTCAACGACGGCGATGTCGGTGCTTCCGAAAGAAAGGCCCTGGCCGTGTTCGTGCGCGACGAAGACGGCACTGTCGTCGCCGGCATCTCGGGCTACACCGCCTGGGGCTGGCTCTATGTGCAGTGGCTGTGGGTCGATGAAAGGCTGCGCGGCCAGCAGATGGCCGGCAACATGCTGGATGCGGCCGAGCAGGAAGCGGTGGCGCGCGGCTGTCGGAATGCCTGGATCGACACCTTCAATCCGCACGCCGCCAAGGTCTATCAGCGCCAGGGCTATCAGCCCTTCGGAACGCTTGCCGATTTCCCTGTCGGCCGCAGCCGCATCTTCCTGCAGAAGACGCTTCTAGGGACCTGACTAACCGGCGAGCCGTCCGCCGCGCATCGGCTGCGGTGCGCCGGTCGTGCTTGGAAAGCTGATCGGCAGGCCCCTCAGCACGCGAACCGCGAGGAAGGCAAAGCACTCCGCCTCCACCGCGTCGCCGCTCCAGCCAAGGCTTTCGGCCTGCACCACCTCGACTCCGGCGCGGCTGGCGAGCATCGCCATCATTGTCGGGTTGTGGCGGCCGCCGCCGCTGACCACGAGTTTTTTCGGGCGGCGCGGCAACAGGTCGAGCGCCTTGCCGACGGCGGCAGCGGTGAAGGCGGTCAAAAGGGCTGCGCCATCCTCGGCGTTCAGGCCGTCCGCCATGGCGGCGCCGAAGTCGAAACGGTCCAGCGATTTCGGGTAGGGCTTGGTCAGATAAGGGTGCTGCAGGAGTTTCGCCAGCCGTGCCTCATCCACTGTTCCCGCGCGACCAAGCGCGCCGTCGCGGTCCATGTCGCCGAGCCCCTTCGACTTGATGAAATCATTGAGCGGCGCGTTGGCAGGTCCGGTGTCGAAGGCGACGACGTTGTCGGCGCCATCCCACCAGGTGATGTTGGCGACGCCGCCGAGATTGAGCACAGCCACCTCGCCACTGGCGCCGGCGCTGCGCATCAAAGCGGTGTGATAGGCCGCGGCCAATGGCGCGCCTTGGCCACCGGCGCGCATGTCGGCTGAGCGGAAATCATAGGCGACCTTGGTGCCGAGGATTGCGTGCATGAGTTCGCCGTCGCCGAGCTGCCGGGTCTGGCCGAGCCGGCCCACCTGTGGCGCGCGATGCAGCACGGTCTGGCCATGAAAGCCGACGACGCCGATATCGGCCATCTTCATGCCGTAGCTTTCCACGAGTTCCTTGACCGCCGCCGACTGGGCACGCGTCAGGGCTTCCTCCGCCTTGCGAAAGATCGCCGGCTCCGGCCCGGTGAAATTCCAGGCCCTTGCCTCCTTCAGCGTCTCCTCCAGCAGCGAACGAATCGACGGGGCATAGGGCATCAGCCGATAGGTGCCGAAATCATCGATGCGTTCGCCATTGGTCTTGATCAGCGCGACGTCGATATTGCCGTCAAGCACGGTGCCGGTCATCAGGCCGACGGCCCAGATTGGTTCCATGGTCACTTCCCTAACAATCCTCGTTAACAAGATCTCCGACCGCCTGCCGAAGCGGAGCGATGCCGCTGTCGAAATGACGTGTCGGATGGATCCGGTTGGTGAGCAAGGTCCAGGCCTTGCCTCTGTCGAAGTCGATCCACAGTCCCGTGCCGGTAAAGCCGGTGTGGCCGATGGTTCCCGGGCTACACAACGCCCCGCCGGACCAGCCCTCATAGCGGCGCTCCCAGCCATGCGTCCGGGTGGCAGACAAGGGCGTTCGCATCAGCGCGATCGAACGCTCGGACGCGCCCGTGCTGTCCAGCAGCCCCTGCGCGAAATCGAGGACGGAAGCGGCTGTTCCGAACAGGCCGGCATGTCCGGCCCCTTGCAGCGCCGAGCAATTGTCGTCGTGCACCTCGCCGGACAAAACGCGATGGCGCCAGGTGCAGTCCTCGGTCGCGGCTGACGCATCCGGCTCGGCGGAAAAAGCGAAGCCCGGGCCGGGATCCATGTTCCGGATTGTTTTTCCCGAGAGCCGCTCCAACGCAAAGCCGAGCAGGATGAAGTTGATGTCTGAATAGACCGGGTCGCGGGCGCGCCATTCGCGCTGCAGGATGAAGGCGCGCAACAGCTCGGGATCGCGCCCATACGTGTAGATCGGCACGACGGCGGGAAACGGCGTCTGGTGGCACGAGACACTGGCGAAACGTCACCTTCCGCTCCCAGGCCTGTGCATCATACTGGCGAAGGTCCGGCAGAGCGGAGATCAGCGGCGCATCGAGATCGATGAGGCTGTCTTCGGCCAGCGCCAGGATGCGCGGTGTCGTAAAGATCACCTTGGTCAAGGACGCCAGGTCGAACCAGGTTTGGTCGTGCATTGGCCGCAACTTCGGTACGAGTTGCGCGGAGCCGACCGACCTGACGACGCGTTCGCCATTTTTGTCGACAATGCCGAGCACGCCGCCGGGGATGCGCTTGGCGGCGACTGCGGCCTTCAGCGGTACGAACGCGCGATCGAAGAGCTCGGCGAGGGTGCTCAATGCCGGCCTCCATCTGAAAGGCAGCGTTCCGTCCCACCCCCCTCTGTCCTGCCGGACATCTCCCCCTCAAGGGGGGAGATCGGATGCCATCTTGGCTTTCGCCAACTTCCAACGTTGGAGACGAAGACACGGAGCGTGAAGCTGCCAATCTCCCCCCTTGAGAGGGAGATGGCCGGCAGGCCAGAGGGGGGTACTCTTGATCTCACGCTTCTACCCTCGCCATATGATCAGCCCCAAACTGCTCCCATCTCGCCGGCGCCGGCTCGTACCCCTGCGGGCGCACCAGGGAGGGGACCTGGCGCGTGTCGAGTTCGAAATGTTCGTGGCGCCGGTCGATGGTCGGAACGGCGGCAATGAGCTTCTTCGTATAGGAATGCTGCGGCTTCGACAGCACCGAGGTCGCGTCGCCGATCTCGACGATCTGGCCGGCATAGATGACGGCGATCCGATGCGCGATCCGCTCGACGACGGCCATGTCGTGCGAGATGAACAGATAGGCCAGCCCGAACTCGCGCTGCAGGTCGACCAGCAACTCCAGCACCTTGGCCTGCACCGAAACATCGAGCGCCGACACTGCTTCATCGAGAACGACCACGGAAGGGTTGAGCATCAGCGCGCGGGCGATGCACAGCCGTTGCCGCTGGCCGCCGGAGAATTCGTGGGGGTAGCGTTCAAGGCTGTTCTTCGGCAGGCCGACGCGCTCCAGCAGGCTTGCCATCCTGGCCCGTGTCTCGGCATTCACCCGGCCGCCGGTGGCGATCACCGGCTCGGCCAGGATGCTCTCGATGCTGAGCCTTGGATTGAGCGAGGCATAGGGGTTCTGGAACACCATCTGCACGGGCAGGGCGCTCTGCTCGGCCGAAGCCTTTCGGACGCCGACCGAGAAGCTGCCGCGTGTCGACCGCACCAGCCCCAGGACGGCGCGTGCGGTGGTCGATTTGCCCGAACCGCTCTCGCCGACAATGGCCAGCGTCTCGCCGGGCATCAGGTCGAAATCGACGCCATCGACGGCATGCACCGCGCCTGTGGCGCGGCTGAAGAAGCTGCTCTTGAGGGGAAATCGTACAACCAGGTTATCCACCTTCAAGGCCGGTTCCTTGCTTGCACCCGTGTCGCGCTGCCCGTCGGCGCGTGTCGCGCTGCCATTGGCGAAATGCGGCACGTCCTGCAGCAGGTGCTGCGTATACGGATGCTGCGCATTGTCGAGGATCTGGTTCAGCTCGCCTTGCTCGACGGCCTGCCCGTTCTGCATCACCATCACCCTGTCGGCGATGCCGGCGACCAGGCCGATGTCGTGGGTGATGAAGATCATTGACATGCCGGTTTCCCGCTTCAACTCGGCCAGCAGCGCCATGATCTGCGCCTGCACCGTGACGTCGAGCGCCGTCGTCGGCTCGTCGGCGATGAGCAGGCGCGGATTGCAGGCCAGCGCTATGGCGATCATCACCCGCTGCAGCATTCCCCCGGACAGCTGGTTTGGCGTGTATTTCAGCCGCCGCGCGGCGTCGGGAATGCGCACGCGGTCGAGCGCATCCTTGGCCGCCGCCGTGGCTTGCCGGCCGGTCAGCCCACGGTGCAGCCGAAACGATTCCTCGATCTGCCTGCCGATGGTCAGCACCGGATTGAGCGAGGTCATCGGCTCCTGGAAGATCATGCCGATCTCGGCGCCGCGAATGCCGGTCAGTTGCGGTTCAGTGGCGCTCATCAGATCGAAGACGCTGCCATCGGCCCGCTTCAACTTCATCGCGCCGCCGGTGATGCGGCCGCCGCCGAAATCGATGAGACGGTTGATCGACAAGGCGGTGACGGATTTGCCCGAGCCGCTTTCGCCGACAATGGCCAGTGTCTCGCCGTCGGCGAGGTCGAAACTGACGCCGCGCACCACCTCATTGGCTTGCGGATTGCGACCGAAGCCGACGCGCAGATCTGAGACGGACAGCAGCGGGGTCATGCCGGCGCCCTCCGTATCTTCGGGTCGAGGATGTCGCGCAAGGCATCACCAAGCAGGTTGAAGCCGAGGATGCTGATCATGATCGCCAGACCGGGGAAGATCATCAGCCACGGCGCGGTCTCCATCAGATTGCGGCTGTCGCTCAGCATCAGGCCGAGCGAGGCGGCGGGCGGCTGCGTGCCGAGCCCCAGGAAACTCAAGCCTGCTTCCGTCAGCAGCGCCCAGGCCAGCGCCAGCGTCACCTGGACGGTCAACGGCGCCACCAGGTTCAGCAGCAAATGGCGCGTCACGATGTAGCTCGAACTGCTGCCGAAGGTGCGGGCGGCGTCGACGAATTCGCGCGCCTTGAGCGACAAAGCGGGGCCGCGCACGACGCGGGTGAAGATCGGAGTGTAGACGATGCCGATGGCAACGACGCTGGTCCATGTGCCCGGCCCGGCGACCGTGACGATGAGCAGCGCCAAGAGGATTGCCGGGAAGGCCAGCAGCACATCCATGATGCGCATCAACACGCCGTCCCAGCGGCGGCCGAGCCAGGCCGCGGCCAGCCCCAGCACGGTGCCGGCAAGGGTCGCGAAGGCGACCGAGAAGAAGGCGACCGTGAACGACTGCCCGACGCCCGCCATCAGCCGGCTGGCGACGTCGCGGCCGAACAGGTCGGTGCCCATCCAGTAGGCGCCGTTGGGCGCATGCAGCCGGTCGACCCGGTATTGCGTGATGGGATTGTGCGGCGTCAGCCCCAGCATGCCGAGGATGGCGACCAACAGATAGACGCCGACGATGATGCCGCCGATGCGGCCGCTGCCGTGGCCGAAGATGGCGCGCAGGATGCGCATCACGGCTCTCCCAGCCGGATGCGCGGATCGAGCGCGACGTAGGCGAGGTCGACCAGGAGATTGACGATCATGAAGTTGAAGGCGATGAACAGCACGGCGCCTTGCACCAGCGCATAGTCGCGCTGCTGGATCGCATCCAGCACCATGCGTCCGAGACCGGGCAGCGCGTAGATCTGCTCGACGATGACGGCGCCGCCGAGGAGATAGCCGAACTCGATGCCGCTCAGGGTGACGACGGGGATCAGCGCATTGGGAAGCGCATGCCGCCAGATGACGCTGCGCGCCGAGGCGCCCTTGCTGCGCGCGGTTCGCACATAGTCGTCGCTCAGCACGTCGAGCATGGCCGAACGCGATATGCGGGTGACCGAGGCTGCGAAGGCGAAACCGAGCGTGATGGCAGGCAGGATCAGCTGGCTGAGATTGCGCAAGGGATCCTGCCAGAGCGGCGCGAATTCGCCCATCGCCGGCAGCACGCCGAAGCCGGCCGACAGCGTGTAGATGATCAGCAGGCCAAGCACGAAGCTCGGTGTCGACTGGCCGAGCATGGCGACGATGCGCACCCCGAGATCGGACAGTTTCTCATTGTGCGTGGCGGCAAAGATCCCGGCAGGCATGCCAACCGCAAGCGCGATGATCATCGACAGGATGGCCAGCTCGAGCGTCAGCGGGAAGCGCTCGACGATGACGTCGAGCACCGGCCGGCCATAGGTGACCGAGATGCCGAGATTGCCGTGCAGGATGCCGCCTATCCACCGCCAGTACTGGACGAACCAGGGCTGGTCGATGCCGAAATAGGCGGCGAGCGAGTCACGCTGCGCCGGCGTCAGCAGGCCCGCCTCGGTGCCCAGCATTGCCGTGATCGAATCGCCCGGCACCATCCGGATCGCAACGAAGACCAGGATGGACACGCCAAGCAGGACGAGAGGAAACGTCGCCAGTCGTCGCATCAGATAATTCACGCGAAGAAGTCCTCTCGTCCAAGGCCGCCGGCTACTGCTGGATGGTCACCTTGCTCAGGCTGAACAGCGTGCCCGTCGGCGTCGGTACGAACCCGGCGATGTTCTTCTGCTGCGCCGTATAGCTGTACGAGGTGTAGAGCCAGATCCATGGCGACATCTCGGCGAGGTGCTTCTCGAACTCGGCGAAGATCGCCTTGCGCGCCGCCGGGTCGGTCTCGGCGCGGCCTTTCTGCATCTGGCTGTCGAGCGTGTCGTCGATGTAGTTGGCCACCTTCTGCAAATTGCCTGCCTTGGTCCAGTAGCGGTTGTACATGGTGTAGGGGTCGGCACGGCCGCCATTGAGGGCGATCGCCATGTCGAAGTCGCCCTTCAGCCAGGCGTCGACATAGACGTTGAGCTCCATCATCTTGATGTCGAGCTTGACGCCGATCTCGGCCAGCTGCGACTGGATGACCTGGGCTTCCGCCGCCGCCGTCGGCGGCTCGCCGGTGGCACCGATCACTGTCGCCGAAAAGCCGTCGGCATAGCCGGCTTCCGCCATCAGCTTCTTGGCCTTCTCGACATCGCGCTTGTAGCAGAACAGCTGGCTCGGATCGGTCGCTAGAGCCGGGATCGTCAGCGGTCCCGTGACCTTGCCTTCGCCGAGCGAAGCGGTGTCCAGCACCTCCTGCCGGTCGACGGCGCAAGAGATGGCCTGGCGCACCTTGAGCTCCGTCATCGGCTTGCGCGACGGATTGAGCTGCAGCACGTGATAGGCGAGCACCGGCACACGGTTCAGCTGCAGGCTGGCTTCCTTCGGCACCAGCGTGGCGACAAGCGGGTCGTTGAGCAGCGCGAAATCGATCTGCTTGGTGCGCATGGCGGCCAGGATCGCGGCTTCATCGGGAAGCACGCTGATCTCGATGCCATCGACGCCGGTCGGGCCGCCGGCCCAATCCTTGTTGGCGCTCAGAACTTCCTTGGCGTTGGGGTCCCATTTGTCGAGCTTGAACGGTCCCGAGCCGACCGCCTTGGTGCCGATCGAACCGGCCTTGATTTCGCTTGCCGGAACGATGGCGGCGTTGACGTCGCTCATCGCCGTCAGGATCGGCACGTCGGGCTGCGAGAGATGGAACACGACGGTCGTCGCATCGGGCGTGTCGATGCTGGCGATCGACAGGAAGTTGGCGCGGGCGGCCGCGCCCGTCTTCTCGTCGAGGATGCGCTCGAACGATGCCTTGACGTCGGCCGAGGTCACCGCGGTTCCGTCCTGGAATTTCGCCTTGGGATCGAGCTTGAAGGTCAGCTCCTTGCCATCCTTGGAGAATTCCCAGGAGGTGGCGATGGCGGGGATGATTTGCAGGCTGGCGTCGACCCGCACCAGCGGCTCATAGATCAGCTCCAGCAGCCGCAGCGACGAAAAGGCCGTCTGCTTGTGCGGATCAAGCCCGGTGGCGTCTTGCGACCAGGCCATATGCAGTGTCGCTGCATTCGCCTGCGTTGAAACCGCGGCCACGCTGAGCATCGCGGCCAGCGTGATGCCCGACAGCAGCTTTCTTGTGAGGTGAACCATTCTCGTCTCCCATTATGATTGAACTCGATGCCTTGCAGTTTCTGCGGACCGCTTCCAAGACACACATGCTTTGGAGTATCGGCCCAGTCTATGCGGCTTCACGCCGTCTTGTCTCATGCGGCTTTGCCGTCGTGTCTCATGCGGCTTCATGCCGTCGTGTCGCTGATTGCCTTTCGCAGGAAGCCCCCGGCCTTGCCGAGAGCCACGCGCGCCTCCTCGACGCCCATGCCGGTGATCGTCACCAGGATCGCCAGCTTCACATCGTTGCCGGTCTGGGCGAGCGCTTGCTTGGCTTGCTGCGCCGCGCAACCGGTGGTCTGCATGACGATCCTGGTTGCCCTGGCGACCAGTTTCTTGTTGGACGGGTTGAGGTCGACCATCAGGTTCTGGTAGCTCTTGCCGATGCGGATCATGCTGGCGGTGGTCAGCATGTTGAGCACCAGCTTCTGCGCGGTTCCCGATTTCAGCCGGGTCGAGCCTGTCAGCACTTCCGGCCCGACAACCGGCGAGATGGCGATGTCGGCGATGCCGGCAATGGTCGAGGCCGGATTGCAGGACAAGGCGACCGTCGCCGCGCCAACTTGCTTCGCATAACTCAATCCGCCGATGACATAGGGCGTGCGCCCACTGACGGCGATACCGACGACCACGTCGTCTGATGTGAGCCCGATCTCCAGCAGCGCCTTCGCGCCCATTTTCGGATCGTCCTCGGCGCCTTCCGTCGACCGCACCAGGGCGTCGGGACCGCCAGCGATCAGGCCGACGACCATGCCTTCGGGCACGCCGAACGTCGGCGGACACTCCGAAGCGTCGAGAACGCCGAGCCGGCCGCTGGTGCCGGCGCCCATATAGATCAGCCGCGCGCCTTTCTGGAAGGCAAGCACGATGCGGTCCACCGCGGCGGCGATTTCCGGCACGACCTTTTCGACAGCCGCCGGGACAGCCTCGTCCTCGTCATTGATCTTGCGCAGCACATCGATGGTCGGCAGCAGGTCGATGTCCATCGTCCTTGGGTTGCGGCCCTCGGAAATCAGCCGGTCCAGCTCGGACATCAACCCTTGTTCGGTCATCCCAGTGCTTTCAAATCGTGCGGCACGGCCGGCGTTGAGCAGAGCTCCCGACCGGCGCCAGCGCACACGGACGCTGTGTCCGTTTGCTGCTACCCTGTTTTCGTTTGTTAACTTTTTAGAATTTGATATTCGCAACGTCAACAGAAATATGGAATATATTATTCCTAACGGGGCCGGGCGCTATCGCCCGCCGCAGGACCGTTTGGCGAGGATGATCGCACCCGAGACCGCATCGCCATCAGCGGGCTTCAGGCGGCGCCGGACATCGGGGGAGAGCCAGGGCTCGAGCGCACTGGACAGGCCGCCCAGCAAGGTGACGCGCGGCGCGCCTTGTTCGAACAGCACCCGCACCAGCGTGTCGATCTGCTCGGCCGCGCCTTGCACGATGCGCCGCCCGACCGGATCGCCCTGGTCGGCATGGCGCATCACCATCGGCGCCAGCGCCGCATAGTCGGTGGCGCTGGCGCGGTCCATCCAGGCGACCGCTGCCATCGGGTCGCCCTCGAAGCGCTGCATCACCTCCGCCAACAGTGCTGTCCGCTCATGCCGGCCGTCGTGGGCGCGCAACGCCAGCTGCACGGCTTTCAGTCCAAGATCGGCGCCGCTGCCTTCGTCGGAGATCGGAAAGCCGTAACCGCCGACACGCAGGTCGCGGCCGTCGACAAAGCCGAGGCCGATCGAGCCGGTGCCGGCAATGACGATGGCGCCGTCCTGGCCGGAATGCGCGCCAAGGCAGGCGCCGACGCCATCGCTGACGAAATCGATGCTGGCAAACGGATGCGCGATCGCCCGCAACGCCTCCAGCGCACCCTTGCGGCCGATGCCGGCAAGGCCGATGCCGGCACGAATTCTGGCTGTCTCGGCTGGTCCGAAGCCTGTCTCTTCGATCGCCGCGCCAAAGGCTTTCGCAATGGAGGCCCAGGCCGCATCGATGCCGAGCCGCGTGGTCGCCGGGCCCGACAGGCCCTGTCCCAGCACGGTCCCATCCGTGTCCTCGATGCGGGCGCGACACCCGGTCCCGCCGCCATCGACGCCGAGAAAATAATCCGCGCTGTTCATGCGCTCAGCCGCTCGATATCGGCGCCGCACAGCCGCAGCTTACGGTCTAGTTGTTCATAACCGCGGTCGAGGTGATAGACGCGGTTGATGGTCGTCTCGCCCTCGCACACCAGCGCCGCCAGCACCAGCGACACCGAAGCGCGCAGGTCGGTGGCCATCACCGGTGCGCCATGCAGCTTGGCGCCACCACGCACCAACGCCGTGGTTCCCTGCAGCTTGATGTTGGCGCCGAGCCGCATCAGTTCGGGAACATGCATGAAGCGGTTCTCGAAGATGGTTTCACGCAGCAGCGATGCTCCCTCGGCGCAACACATCAGCGCCATGAACTGCGCCTGGAGATCGGTTGGAAACCCCGGATAGGGTTCCGTCGTGACGTCGACAGCCTTCAACGGCCGGTCGCGTGACACGATGAGCCCGCGGTCGCCCGGCCAGACGCTGACGCCGGTTGCTTCCAGCAATTGCACCACCGAGGCCATATGCTCGAGCCGCGCATGGGTCAGTTCCAGCTGGCCACCGGTGATGGCCGCGGCGATGGCATAGGTGCCGGCCTCGATCCGGTCCGGGATGATGTCGTGCCTTGCGGCATGCCAGTTCGTGTCGCCCGCGATCAGGATGCGGTGCGTGCCGGCGCCCTCGATGCGCGCGCCCATGGCGTTGAGGCACGCGGCGAGGTCCGCCACCTCGGGCTCGCGCGCCGCGTTGAGGATTTCGGTTTCGCCCTTTGCCGTGGCCGCCGCCATCATCGCGGTTTCCGTTGCCCCGACCGACGGCGAACTCAAGACGATGCGCGTCCCGGTCAGCCCGTTCGGCACCGATGCGACGATGGAACCATTCTCGATGGCGATCCTGGCGCCGAGTGCCGCGAGTGCGGCAACATGCATGTCGACCGGCCGCGCGCCGATCGCACAGCCGCCCGGCAGCGAAACCCGTGCATGGCCGAACCGGGCCAGCAGCGGCGCCAGGACAAGCACGGTCGCCCGCATCTTTCGCACCGTGTCGTAGGACGTCTCCTTGGAAACGGCGGCACTGGTGTCGATCGTCGCGGTATGCGCCGACCTCGTCACTTCCGCGCCGTGCAGCCGCACCACGCCGAGCATGTTTTCGACGTCGGTCACATCAGGCAGGTTGGTCAGTTCGAGCGGGTAGGGGCTGAGCAGGGCTGCCGCGATCTGCGGCAGGGCGGCGTTCTTGGCGCCGGATATGGTGACCGCGCCTTCCAGTCTCTGTCCGCCCACGATCCGCAATCTGTCCATGCGCCGAAACCTTGTGTGATGAGGTTCGAGAATTAATTGTGCGTTCTTGGCTGTCAATCAGAATTGGAATATTTTATTCCTATCGCGGCACGCTGTGCGGCTTGTCGACCTGAAAAGCGTAAGGGAATCTCGTGTCCGTTCTGAACAGGATCAATGCGAAGCTCGACGGCATGGCGCCTGGCGATCGTGAGATCGGCCGGTACATCGTCGACAATCCCGACCAGATGCTGCGCCTGTCGACGGCCGCACTTGCGGCCGAGATCGGACGCAGCCAGTCGAGCGTGGTCAAGTTCAGCCAGAAACTCGGCTATGCCAGCTATCAGGAGCTCAAGCTCGCCGTCAGCGAGGCCAAGGCGCAGGAATGGCAGGTGCCGGCCGGCGTCATTCATGGCTCGATCGAGGTCGGCGACAGCTACCAGGTCATCCTGAAGAAGCTGGTCGGCAGCAAGCTTCTGTCGATACAGCGGACCGTCGCCGCCAACACCGAGCGGATCATCTCCAGGACGCTGGAATTGCTGGATGGCGCGCGCCGCATCCATCTGGTCGGGGTCGGCGCCTCTTCGCTGGTGGCGCGCGATTTCTCCTACAAGCTGATGAAGCTCGGCCGCAATGTCCTGCATGACAGCGACAGCCACGTCCAGATGGCCAATGCCTCGACGCTCGGGCCAGGCGATGTGCTGTTCGCACTTTCCTATTCCGGCGCCAGCATCGAAACCTTGCGCATCGCCGAGCTGGCCCGCAAGCGCGGCACGATGGTGATCGCCGTCACCGGCGTCCACGACAATCCGCTGAGCCGGGTCTCCGACATCTGCCTTTACACCATCGCTGACGAGGAGCGTGCGCGCTCATCCTCCATCACCGCGCGCGACGCACAGCTGGCGCTGACCGACCTTCTGTTCATCCTGCTGGTGCAGAAGCAGCCGGACGCCAACGAGTATGTCCACAACAGTGAGGTGGCGGTCTCGGTGCTGAAGGCCGAGCTGTCCTCGTAAAATGCTTCAAACGCTTTCCAGATAGGTCTCGATCTCGAAGTCGCTGACATTGAGGGCGAACGTATTCAACTCCTGGCGTTTGCAAGCGACAAAGGAGTCGCGCAGGATCGCCGGAAAGATCTCGGCCACATGTGTTCCGCTCTCAAAACTGGCGATCGCCGATGCCCAGTCCGGCGGCAGCTTGGCCGGCACAAGCCCTTGTCCGTCGCTCCCGGTCGGATCGCCAGGCGACATCTGCCTTTCAATGCCGATCAGCGCGGCGCCCAATATGGCGGCAAGCACCAGATAGGGATTGGCATCCGCTCCCGAAACGCGATGCTCGATGCGACGCGCGCCGGTCGGGCCGCCGGGAATGCGGATCGCGACCATGCGGTTCTCGTAGCCCCAGGCCACGGCGGTCGGCGCATAGGATCTCGGACGCAGCCTTCGGTATGAATTGAAGTGCGGCGCGAACACCAGCGTGCTCTCGGCCATCGCGGCGAGCAGGCCACCGACCGCATGGCGCATGATCTCCGAACCCTGATCCGTGCCGTCGTCGAAAACGTTGCGCCCTTCGGCGTCGGTCAGGCTGAAGTGGACGTGAAAGCCGTTGCCAGCGCGGTCGCCATAGGGCTTGGCCATGAAACAGGCAGCAAAGCCGTGCTTGCGGGCGATGCCCTTCACCGTGCGCTTGAACAATACGGCATCATCAGCCGCCCGCAGGGCGTCGGCGACGTGGTTCAGATTGATCTCGAACTGGCCGACGCCATTTTCGGCAATGGCCGTGTCGACGGGAATGCCTTGCGTTCGGCAGGCTTCGTAGACGTCGTGGATGAAAGACTCGAAGTCGTCGATCTCGTCGATCGACAGCGCCGCATCGGAATCGAGCCGGCGCCCGGTGACCGGCGAGACGGGCCCGACCGGCCGCTGCGACTGCGGATCGACGAGGTAGAATTCGAGTTCCGTCGCCGCGACCGGGGTCAATCCCAAGGTCTTGTAGCGATCGAGAATGCGGGCCAACGCCCGCCGTGGATCGCCAAGATACGGCGCGCCGGTTTCGTCAGCGAGCCAGAGCGGGACAAGCGCCGTCGGATGCGCCGTCCAGGCCACCGGGAGAATGCCGCGTCCTGTCCATTGGCAAAGCCCGTCGGCGTCGCCTGTCGAGAAAACCAGCGTGTTGCCTTCGATGTCTTCGCCCCAGATGTCGAGCCCTATCAGGGAGTAAGGCATGCGCAGCTTGCCTTCGAGCGCCTTGCGCGCCTGCTCGACCGGGATGCGCTTGCCGCGCATGACGCCGTTGAGGTCGCACACAGCCGCCCGCAGGCTCTGGATGTCGTTCCTGCTTTCAAGCCAGTTCAAAACGTCCGCAATTGCATCGCTCAATTTGTAACCTCTGGTTTTTGAAGGTGCCGCAGCCTGATCGGCTACACTGTCCCTGGTAAAAATAGCTCGTGAGTTTTCGAAAACGAAACCTGGCCATTGCCAGGCGTTTTTCTTATTTTTTCAAGTCACTAGCCGGGATGTCGGGAGGCATTTCAAAACCAATTGCGCGATCTGCGATCGCAACATAGAGGCAAGAGAGCGGAAAGCCAAGGGGGCATTTGAACTGCCGCGGCTCTCCGCCGACATAGCTGCATATGCTGCTGGAGCCTCTCGGTCAAAAGCGACCAGGCCGACAATTATGTGCTAGTCTCGAGCGCTTTGAATGATGGCGGGTGGTGGTGATGTCAGAAACGGACAAGGTGTTCGCGGGCTCGATTCCGGAAAACTACGACCGCTATATGGTGCCGTTGATTTTCGAGCCGTTCGCCGCGGATCTTGCACGACGAGCAGCGTCCCTGTCGCCAAGTGCCGTCTTGGAGATCGCCGCCGGCACCGGGGTTGTCACCCGCGCATTGGCGCCAAAACTGCCCCCGGGCGCAAGCTATGTCGTCACCGACCTCAACCAGCCGATGCTCGACTACGCCGCTTCGCAACAAGGTCCCGACAGTCGCATCGAATGGCGCCAGGCGGACGCTTTGGCACTACCGTTCGAAGATGCGGCCTTCGACCTCGTTTGTTGTCAGTTCGGCGCGATGTTCTTTCCTGATCGCCCGTCTGGCTACCGAGAAGCAAAGCGGGTCCTGAAGCCCGGAGGTCATTTTCTGTTCAACGTATGGGATCGCCTCGAGGAGAATGTGTTTGCCAATGATGTGACGAATGCTCTCGCAAGAATGTTTCCGAATGATCCGCCGCGCTTTATGGCACGCACGCCACACGGCTACCACGATACGGCCCTGATCCGTAGCGAACTGGAGGACGCGGGTTTCTCCCGTGTGGTGATCGAGACGAGAGCCGAACAAAGTCGTGCATCCTCGCCGCGCCTTGCGGCCGTTGCTTATTGCCAGGGAACTCCTCTTCGCAACGAAATCGAGGCCAGGGGCGCGGGAGGACTGGAAGCTGCAACCGACTGCGCCGCCTCCGCGATTGCGGACAGACATGGCCGCGGCGAGATTGCCGCCAAAATTCAGGCCCACGTGATCATGGCCGTGGTCTAGCGCCCTCGAGCAATTCCAGGAAAAGTGTGAAACGGCTTTCCCGGGAAAAGCGCGTAGCGCTTTCCCTAAGGGAATTGCGTCAAAACAAAGAGATAGAGCCGTTCGGCGTTTCCGTGAAACGGTGAACCGCTCTAGGCTCTCGGTTCCGGAAACCGCGCCTGCTGGAGAATATGCGTGGCGCCCTCGTCGATGTCGCGAACGATGGCCGAGCGCGCGCGCTCCCCATCCTGGGCCTCGATCGCCGCGACGACCTCCTCGTGATAGTCGATGTCGAGGATGGAGGCGAGATCGTCCTCGAACCCCATGGCCAGGTTCCTCAGAAAAGGGCCGACCTGCATCCAGACGGTCTCGATCAGGAAGATCATCTGCTCGTTGCCGCAATGGCGATAGATCGAGAATTTGAAGTCGTAGTTCTTCCGCAGATAGTCATCGATATCGCCCTTGCGGGCCGCCAGAGTCAGGTCGGTGGAGTGGCGTCGGATCGTCCGCAGGTTGTTGCCGTTGATGAGCTTTGTCGCAAATTCGGTCGCCGAGCCTTCGAGGATCGTCCGCACGGCGGTCAACTGCGAAAATCGCTCTGCCGAAATGACTGGCACTTCCACGCTGCCGTTCGGCATCGGGCTCAGCGCCCGCAGCGCCTGCAGCCGCATGAAGGCACTGCGCACCGGCATGTCGCTGGTGCCGAGTTCCTTGGCGAGCTTGCGCGAGGTCAGCTTCTGGCCGGGCAAGAACTGGCCGGACATCAAGGCTCTGACAAGCTCCAGATAGACCTTCTCATGCAAGGGGACGGTGTCGACGGCGGTCAACCCGAATTGTGTTTTGTCGGCCATTGGCGGGGGGCGCTACTTCATTCGTTCTGAAATTGACCCTGACGACATCAGCCGCAGATAGTCTTGGCTGGCCGAACGCGGCGAGAACGCTGAAGTCAGCGACTTCTCGTCCGGCATGATAGACGCAGCGATCGCAGCGCCGCAAGCCGTGTCGGCACAGCCGAGGCCTTGGCTGCCGGCGTCCATGCCACGGTGTGCAAAACCATCATCACAAAACTTGACCTTGCTTGCACTTGCACCTCTGGCCGCTCTCTGGCTTTTTGAGGTACCCATCCGAACGGACTGATTCGCGTCATGCCGCTCGATTGCAATCTCCCCAGGCAGTCTGCGGATGGATCGTGAAGCGCGCAATTGGCGAAGGAGAAACAGGCATGGCCGAGTTCAAGAAGCCCGAAATCTCCGAAATGAGACCCAAGATCACCGTTATCGGCGTCGGCGGTGGCGGCGGCAACGCCGTCAACAACATGATCGCGGAGCAGCTTCAGGGGACCGAATTCATCGCCGCCAACACCGACGCGCAGGCGCTGACCATGTCGAAGGCAACGCGGCTGATCCAGCTTGGCGCGCATGTCACCGAAGGGTTGGGCGCCGGATCGCTCCCCGAGATCGGCCGCGCCGCGGCCGAGGAATCGCTCGACGAGATCATGGATCACCTGGCCGGCACGCATATGTGTTTCGTCACCGCCGGGATGGGCGGCGGCACGGGAACCGGTGCTGCTCCGATCATTGCCCAGGCGGCGCGCAAGGCCGGCATCCTGACAGTGGGCGTCGTCACCAAGCCTTTCGCTTTCGAGGGCAGGCGCCGCATGCAGATGGCCGAAGAGGGCATCGAGCGGCTGCGCGAGAGTGCCGACACGGTGATCGTCATCCCGAACCAGAACCTGTTCCGGATCGCCGATGCCAAGACCACCTTCGCCGATGCGTTCGTCATTGCCGACCGCGTGCTCTATTCAGGCGTCAGCTGCATCACCGATCTCATCGTCAAGGAAGGCCTGATCAATCTCGACTTCGCCGATGTCAAATCGGTGATGCGCGACATGGGCCGCGCCATGATGGGAACCGGCGAGGCCTCCGGCGACGGCCGGGCGATGAAGGCGGCGGAAGCCGCGATCGCCAACCCGTTGCTGGACGAAGTGTCGATGAAGGGCGCCAAGGGTGTCCTGGTCTCGATCTCTGGCGGCAGGGACATGACCCTGTTCGAGGTCGACGAGGCCGCCACCCGCATCCGCGAAGAGGTCTATGAGGACGCCGACATCATCGTTGGCGCCATCTTCGACAAGAGCATGGAAGGCCGCTTCAGGGTTTCTGTGGTGGCGACCGGGCTCGATCGCGCCTTTGGGGCAGAGGACGCCGATGCCGGCATCGCCCGGGGCCATGTCGGCCAGCCACCAGCGCGGACGCTTCAGTAGCCATCTTCTGCGCACATCCCTGGCAAAGGGTCAGGTTGCCTGACAACGCCTGCGTAACGGCTTTGCTCAGCGCCGTTTAGCTTGCGGCCCGCTGTATCGGTCTCTATCCCTCTGCTGCTACAAGAATCCTTCACAGACGGCCATCTATACTGGCAACCGGCATTCGTTCGAGTGACGAGAGGCGCGGCTTGGAATTTGACTTGAAAACCATCGAGGCGCTCGCGCCCGACCAGGCGTCATTGAGCGCCGCTTCCAAGTTGACCAAGCAATCGAACTGGCCCCGGCTCGAAAAGAACGAAGAGCTGGCTCTCATCTGGGGCGAATGCCAGGGCTCCGGCTCCAATCCCTACCGTGTGGTCGTCGACACCGGCGACCATGGTTACAAATGCACCTGCCCGTCGCGGAAATTTCCCTGCAAGCACTCCTTGGCGCTGATGTGGATCGCTGCCACCGCGCCGGCCAGCTTCGCCGCGGCCGGCTCGACGCCGGAATGGGTGAACGATTGGCTGAGCCGCCGCAGGAAGACCACGTCGCAACCTGTAGAACCGACACAAGGTGCGGGAGGCAAGAGCATCGGCGAAGCCGCGCGCGACGAAAGCTCTGTCGTCGAGGACGCGGCCGCGGTTGAGCGCCGCGAGGCAGCGCAGCGCAAGCGGGCAGAAGACACGCGATCCGCCGTGTCCGCAGGACTGGATGAACTGGATCAATGGATCGCCGACCAGTTGCGGCTTGGCCTTGCCGGCTTTGTCGACAACAGCAGCGATCGTTGCCGCCGGATTGCCGCGCGGCTGGTCGACATGAAGGCGACGGCACTTGCCGGCCGCATCGACGAGATACCGTCTAGGTTGATGGCGTTGCGCAGCGAGGAACGGCCGGACGCGGCGATCCGCGAACTCGGCAAGCTTGTGCTGCTGGCCAAAGCCTGGCGGTCGGCACCCGATGACCCGGAACTGAGGCGGTTGGTCTCGACCTCCGAGAGCCGCGAACAGGTGCTGGCCAATCCCGATGCGACCCAGGTCGAAAGCGCTTGGGAAGTGCTCGGCGAGAAGATCGAATCTCGCCGTGACGGTCTTGTCAGCCACTCGACCTGGCTGCTCGACCTGAACAGCGCCACCTCGCAATTTGCCCTGCTGCTCGACTATTTTCCGGCGTCGGCCGGTCGCCGGTCGAACGCGTTCACGCCGGGCGATCGTTTCGAAGCCCGGCTGATCTTCTATCCGGCGCGCCAGCCGCTGCGGGCATTGGTGGCGGACCGCAGGGGTGACGTCTCGTCCGGCGACTGGCCCGATTTCGGCGTTGACGCGTCGGATCCGCTGGCGGCCCATGTTGCCCGCCAGGACGCCGCGCCCTGGGTTACCGATTGCCCCGTCATGCTGCCGCCCGGAGCGATCCTGCTGGACGATCGCGGTGCCGCCTGGTGGCAGGCCGCTGGCGATCCGCACGGCATCGCCTTGCCAATCGCCGACACCGTCAATCCAACGCTGCTTGGGCTGGACCTCAAGGCAACGGCCGCACTTTGGAACGGCAGCCGGCTTGAACTCCTGGCGGCGCAAAGCGGGTTTGGGAGGCTTGATCTGTCATGAATGAGATCGAGCAGACCGGCCTGGCGACCATGCGCGACTGCTGGATAACCGGCGGCGCCGCCTTCGACCTGGCTCCGGCTGCATGGCAGCAGATCGCCAGCAGTGCAAACCCCGACGAGCGCGAGCGCCGGTTGCTGGCAATCGCCGCGCAGGCCCTCGACATTGCCTTGCGGCCAGCCGCGCCGAAGATGCTGAAACAACGCCCGCCACTGCCTGAACTTGCCTTGCCCATGCTGCCGGAGCGGCTGCGGCCGCTTTTGCGAGCCGCGCTGAAGCATGCAGCCGACGCAAGGACCAAGACACGCGTGGCCACGCTCGTCGCCAGCCGAGGCTTCGTGCTGCATCCAATGGATTGGATGCCCTCTGCGTCGTATCAGGAAGGTCCGGACGTTTATGCCCCCTGGGTCGATTGGCAAGCCGGTGTGGGTGGCGAGAAACAATCCCGCCGGGAACAACTGACCGTGGAAACCTGGGATGATTTCTATCCCGCTGCGCGCCGTACCGCGCTGGCCGATATGCGCCGCACCGCTCCGGCGCTGGCCAGGCAACTGATCGAGGCCAAGGGGTCAAGTGAGCCGGCGGAGATCAGATCCGCACTCATCGAACTCATGCGCTTCGGCTTGGGCGCCGATGACGTGCCATTCCTGAAGAGCCTCTCCGCCGACCGCTCCGGCAGGGTGCGCGAACTGGCTGGCCGGCTGCTGGCAAGGTTGGGAGAGCATGGCAACCCAGGCGATGGCGGGACGGAAGATCCGACAGCCGAGCTCGCCGCCTTCATCGCCGAAGGCAAATCCGGCTTCATCCGCCGCCGCACCACCTATACACCGATAAGACTCAAGGCGCCCGCGCAGGAAGCACGCCGCGGCGACTTGTTTGCCACCTGTTACCTGGGCGATCTTGCTGCCCACTTCGGCAAGACAGAGTCCGATTTCCTTGGGGCATGGCAGTTCGGCGTCGACGACAATGCCGATCTCTTCCTCGTTCGAATGGTCTCGGTGTCCGGCAGTGATGCAGCGGTGGCGCATTTGGCGGACACACTTGTCGCCGAAGGCGGCAAGCCGGCGCTTCTCATCCTCCATCTCATGGCGCGCCTGGACAGCGGCAGGAAGCGCGCCTTGATCAGACAGATCGTGAAAGACACGTACGATCTTCACGCGCTCATCCAGGTCGAAGGCGTCGAAGCGGGCTGGCTGGGATGGGACGACCTGACAAACGGCCAGACGCTCCCGGCATTGCGTTCCGCTGTTGCGGGAAACGACGAGCCCTTGAAGCGAAGCGCCGACCAGATACTGGAAAATTTGGGCTTTCTCGCGACAGCCGCGACGGCGGAAAAATTGATTGGGGATGTTGTTGCGGCCGGTATGGCGCCGGCGGCGCCTTCGCTCGGTCTCCTGCGCCTCAATGCGGCACTGGCCGGGCCTGGAATCGACACATGATCACTCGGGAGAACAGCAAATGAACGCAGTCATCCGTCTTCCGGTCGAGCAGGCCTACGCCGCCGAGTTGCAGGCCCTCTCGCGCAATGACGACCGGCAAAGGCCCGCCGGATGGAGCCTTTCGCCCAAGGCGGTTCTCACCTATCTGCTCGGCGGAAAAGCCGACGACGGGACGCTGATAACGCCCAAATATGTCGGTCGCCGCCGGCTGATGGAGACCGCCGTGGCGACGCTCGCCACCGACCGCGCGCTGTTGCTGCTCGGCGTGCCGGGCACCGCCAAATCCTGGGTGTCGGAGCATCTCGCCGCTGCCATCATGGGCGACTCGACATTGATCGTGCAATGCACGGCCGGCACCGACGAGAACCAGATCCGCTATGGCTGGAACTACGCGCAGCTTCTGGCCAAGGGCCCGAGCCAGGAGGCGCTGGTGCCGACCCCGCTTTACCGCGCCATGCAGGACGGCAAGCTCTGCCGCCTCGAGGAACTGACGCGCATGGGCTCTGACGTGCAGGACACGCTGATCACCGTGCTGTCCGAAAAGATGATGCCGATCCCGGAACTCAACACGTCGATCTACGCGCAGCGCGGTTTCAACATCATCGCCACGGCCAACAACCGTGATAAGGGCGTCAACGAGCTGTCCTCGGCACTGAAGCGCCGCTTCAATGTTGTCGTGCTGCCGTTGCCCGAGGATATGGCGGAAGAAGTGGCGATCGTCTCCAAGCGGGTCGGCGAGATGGCTGGCGGCCTCGACCTGCCGGTGCCGAAGAATGTCGGCGAGGAGATCGCCCGCGTGCTCACCATCTTCCGCGAATTGCGCTCCGGTGCCACCGCCGATGGCAAGGTGACGTTGAAGACGCCGTCCGGTTCGCTGTCCACGGCCGAGGCCATCGCCACCATGGTTGGCGGCCTCAGCCAGGCGGCCTGGTTCGACAGCGGCAAGCTCGGCGCCGAAGGCCTGGCTGCGAGCCTGGTCGGAGCGATCATAAAGGATCCGGTGCAGGACAAGCTGGTGCTGGAAGAATATCTGGAAACAGTGCTCAAGAAGCGGCCGGACTATGCCGGCTATTACGCGGCCTTGAACGCGGCGATCTGACGCCATGGCGCTGAGCGACGTTTCCTATTTCGGCATACGCCATCACGGGCCCGGCTCCGCCGACAGCCTGGTGCAGGCGTTGCAGGACTTGAAACCGGTCGCCGTGCTGATCGAAGGGCCGGCCGATGCCTCCGCGTTGCTGCCGCTGCTTGCCCGGGCCGAAATGCAGCCGCCGGTGGCGCTGCTCTGCTATCCCGAAGACGATCCGGCTTCGACCAGCTTCTGGCCCTTCGCCGAGTTTTCGCCGGAATACCAGGCGGCCCTGTGGGCTGTCGCCAACAATGCGGCCTTGCGGTTCATCGACCTGCCGTCATCGGCCCGGGTAGCGCCTGTTGATGACGCGGAAAATGCCGATGCCGATGAAGCGGAACCCGTTGCCGACAACGAGATGGCTCAGCATGTGCGTGACCCGATCGGCACACTGGCGCAAGCCGCCGGCTATGAAGATGGCGAGAGCTGGTGGTCCGATATCATCGAGCAGAACCCGCAGCCGGGTCCCATCTTCGCCGCGATTTCCGATGCCATGACGACGCTGCGCGACGGCGAAGGTCCGCTTGCCGAATTCGAGGCCAGGCGTGAAGCGCATATGCGGCTTGAAATCACCGCCGCGCGCAAGGAGTTCGAGGGGCCGATCGCTGTCGTTTGCGGCGCCTGGCATGTGCCTGCATTGCAAGCGACGCGACCGCAGAAAGAGGACCAGGCCCTTCTCAAGGGGCTCGCCCGGCGCAAGAGCACGATGACCTGGGCGCCATGGACGGGGCCACGCCTGGCGCTGGGCTTCGGCTATGGCGCTGGTGTCGTCGCACCCGGCTGGTGCAAGCATCTGTGGCGGACGCGCGGCCGCCACGACGCGGCAACCTTGTGGCTCGCAATGATCGCGGCGGTGCTGAGAGGCAAGGGACATATGGTCTCGACCGCTTCGCTGATCGAAGCCGAACGGCTGGCGCGTGCGCTTGCCGCGATCCGTGAGCGGCCAAAGCCTGGTTTCGAGGAATTGCGCGACGCCGCTATCGCCGCTCTGTTCAACGGCGAAGCGCTGCTTTGGGCGCTGGTCGAAGCCGAACTGCTTCTGGGCGCCGATGTCGGTGAAATTCCGCCCGACACGCCACTGGCGCCGCTGATCGAGGATCTGCAACGCAACCAGAAGGCGGCGCGGCTGAAGCCTGAGGCGCTGGAGCGCGAACTCTCGATCGATTTGCGCAGCGAAAGCGGGCTGTTTCGTTCGACATTGCTGCACCGGCTGAACGTGCTTGGCGTGCATTGGGGCAATTTGACCGACAGCGGACGCAGCCGCGGCACCTTTCGCGAGCGATGGGCGCTCTCGTGGGAGCCGGAATTTGCCGTTCGCCTGGTCGAGAACCTGATCTACGGGCCGACCATCGAGAAGGCCGCCAATGGCCGGCTGATCCAGATGATCGGCGCGTCGGCCTCTCTCGACGCGCTGGCGGGACTGGTTCAGGGCGCCATCACGGCAAACCTGTCCGAGGCGTCGGCCGCCGGTCTCGTGGCATTGGAGGAACGCGCGGCGCACAGCAGCGAGTGCCTGGAAATCCTGGCATCGGTGCCGCCGCTCGCCGGCATCATCCGCTATGGCGAGGCGCGCAAGACGGAAACGGCCCGCCTGTCCGGTCTGCTGGAACGGCTGATCATCGAAGGCGGGATAGCACTCGCCTATGCCGCCCGCGACCTCGATGACCAGGCTTCGACGACGCTGGTTGGCGCGATGCGCAAGGCCGACGAAGCGATCAGGCTGGTCGAGCCTGGGGAAGACGTGCTGGACGCCTGGCGCAATGGACTGGCCGCGGTGCTCGATGGATCGCGATCGACGGCGCTGGTGGCAGGCTGCGCCGCGCATCTGCTCTACGAAGCCGGCCATCTGTCCGCCGACGCCGCCGCGGGCCTGATCGCACGGCGCCTGTCGCCGGGAACGCCGGTCATGGAGGCCGCAGGGTTCTTCGAAGGCTTCTTCAGCACCGCCAGTCAACGGCTCATCTATGACGAGGCCCTGCGCGGAGCGGTCGATGCCTGGCTCCAATCCCTCGACGAAGATGCCTTCATTGCGCATCTGCCGCTGCTGCGCCGGGTCTTCTCGCATCTGGACTCGATGGAGCGGCGGCGGCTGATCGAAGCGGTGCTCGGCCGCACCGCACGCCTGCCGGCCGGACTGACACCGACGCCGGATGGCGACGCCGCATGGCGTCGGCACCTGGAACGGCTTGGACCCTTGCTGACGGGCGGGAACGGCAATGGATGACGCGGCCGAAATGAACGAACCCGCCACCGAGGACGGACGCGAGCGCCGCTGGCGCCTGGCGATCGGCGCCGATGATGAGAAATCGACTTCGCTTTCCGACACGGACAAGCGGCTTTCTGCGGCGCTCGATGCACTCTATGGCAATGGCGCCGGCGATGCGGCTGCCGACCCGCGCAGGCGCCGCGGCGGGCTCGGCCGTTCGGCGCCTAGGGTCGCGCAATGGATGGGTGATATCAGGTCGTTCTTTCCCGCGCAGGTCGTGCAGATCGTCCAGAAGGATGCCTTCGAACGCCTCAACCTGAAGCAGATGCTGATGGAGCCAGAGTTCCTCAAGGCGATTGAGGCGGACGTCAATCTCGTTGCCGACCTGATTTCGCTGCGCTCGGTCATGCCGGCCAAGACCAAGGACATCGCCCGAACGATCATCGCCGATATCGTTGCCAAGCTAATGCAGCGGTTGGAGCAGAAGACGGCCGAGGCGATACGCGGCGCGGTCGACCGATCGCAGCGCACCAATCGGCCACGCCAGCGCGACATCGACTGGCCGCGGACCATCTCGGCCAACCTTCGCCACTACCAGCCCGAGCATAAAACCATCGTGCCCGAGAAGCTGGTCGGCTTCATGCGCAAACAGCGCCGGCTGGTCGATCTGGACGAGGTTGTGCTGTGCGTCGACCAATCCGGCTCGATGGCAAGCTCGGTGATCTACGCCTCGATTTTCGCCGCGGTGATGGCCTCGTTACCCGTCGTGCGGACCAAGCTCGTCTGCTTCGACACGGCCATCGTCGATCTCACCGAGGAGCTCAGCGATCCCGTCGAAGTCCTGTTCGGCGTGCAGCTTGGCGGCGGCACCGACATCAACCAGGCCGTCGCCTATTGCGCGGAGCGCATCGAACGGCCGACCAAGTCGCATATGGTGCTGATCACCGACCTTTATGAAGGCGGCAACGGCCAGGAATTGCTGCAGCGGCTGGCAGCACTTGTTCGGTCCGGCGTCAACGTCGTGGTGCTGCTGGCGCTGACCGACCAGGGCAGGCCCGGTTACGACCCCAACATGGCAGGCTCCGTTGCCGCGCTCGGCATTCCGGTCTTTGCCTGCACGCCGGATCTGTTTCCAGACCTGATGGCGGCGGCATTGCGCCGCGAGGATATCGGCGCATGGGCGGCCGCCGCCGACATCAAGCTTGTCCGCGCCGAGGCAGAGACACTGGAATGAAACACAACACAATAGCCTCCAGGGCCGCCAGCATGTGCTTGGCGGCTCTGGATGGTTGATCGAGCTCAGCCGAATTTCGGGTCGAGACTGCCCGATTTGTAGCGCTTGGCCATTTCGGCCACCGGCAGCGGCTTGATCTTCTGCGCATTGCCGGCGGTGCCGAACTGCTCGAAGCGCTCCTTGCAGAGCTTCCTCATCGCCGCCATGGCCGGCGTCAGGTACTTGCGCGGATCGAACTCGCTCGGATTCTCGGTCAGCACCTTGCGGATGGCGCCGGTCAGCGCCATGCGGTTGTCGGTGTCGATGTTGATCTTGCGCACGCCGTGCTTGATGCCGCGCTGGATCTCCTCGACCGGCACGCCCCAGGTCGGCTTCATCTGGCCGCCATATTTGTTGATGATCTCCTGCAGATCCTCGGGCACCGAGGACGAGCCGTGCATGACCAGATGCATGTTCGGCAGCCTGCGGTGGATCTCCTCGATGACGTTCATGGCCAGCACCGCGCCGTCCGGCTTGCGCGAGAATTTGTAGGCGCCGTGGCTGGTGCCCATGGCGACCGCCAGCGCATCGACATGGGTGTGCTTGACGAACTCCACCGCCTGTTCCGGGTCGGTCAGAAGCTGGTCGTGGCTGATCTCGCCTTCGACGCCGTGGCCGTCTTCCTGCTCGCCCCCACCGCTCTCCAGTGAGCCAAGCACTCCGATCTCGCCTTCGACGGAAACACCGCCCCAATGCGCCATGTCGACGACGCGCCGGGTGATGCCGGAATTGTAGGCGTAGTCGGCCGGGGTCTTGCCGTCCTCCTTCAGCGATCCGTCCATCATCACGGAGGTGAAGCCGTACTGGATCGCGGTGACGCAGGTGGCTTCGTTGTTGCCATGGTCGAGATGCATGCAGACCGGGATGTCGGGGTGGATTTCGACCAGCGCGTCGATCAGCTTGGCCAGCACGACGTCATTGGCGTAGGCGCGAGCACCACGGCTCGCCTGCAGGATGACCGGCGACTTGGTCTCCTCGGCGGCCTCCATGATGGCGAGGCCCTGTTCCATATTGTTCATGTTGAAAGCGGGCACGCCGTAGCCGTATTCGGCGGCGTGGTCGAGCAATTGTCTCAGTGTTATGCGAGCCACCCAATAGTCTCCCGTATCTGGTTTCAAGCGCAACGTCGCGGGCCGGCCGGTCGCCGGTCGGCCCCTGATGCTTCTGGCCGGATTTCAGGCCAACCGCAACCTTCTGCGGTCCTGTCGGTCGCAATTCTTGTTGCAGGGCTGAAATCCGGGCGTTTTGGCGATCTCAGGCCGCGATCAATTCCCGCGCGGCCAGGATCTGCACGCAGGCATTGGCCGCTTCCTTGCCCTTGACGGTGAAGTGCTCGAAGAAGAAGCGGTGATGCTCGGCGCTGTCGTGGTAGTTGTGCGGCGTGAGCACCGCCGACAGCACCGGCACGCCGGTCGACAGTTGCACATTCATCATGCCGTCGATGACCGCGCTGGCGACGAACTCATGCCGGTAGATGCCGCCATTGACGACGAAGGCCGTGCCGAGGATCGCGGCATAGCGGCCGGTCCCGGCCAGGGTCTTGGCGTGCAGCGGAATTTCGTAGGCGCCGGGCACGTCGAAGACATCGACGGCGAAGCGCTCGCCGCCGATGTCAGCCAGTTCCGTCTCGAAGGCCTGCACGCACTGGTCGACGATGTCGGCATGCCAGCGCGCGCGAATGACGGCGATGCGGGTCGTTTCGTAGTCTTTGTGGGAATGCTGATTCATGGGTCCATCCTTCCGTTTCGAACCAGAATCAGGACGCACGATACGAAATCCGGCCCGCCGAGACGGTCCGTGTTCCGTTCGTTCTCTTCCATCCGGACTCTAACCGTCGGCTCCGGAATCACACCGGATCTGCTGACCTCTCCGATCTTGCCGGAAAGCGCTCGCGGGCTTGGGCCGAAACCATTACCGCCGGTGGGGACTTTCACCCCGCCCTGAGAACATTAACGCCGTTTGTATGAAAGGGCAGGGCGCCGCTGTCAATCGTGTGAAAGACGGATGGCCAATACAGTCTGTCAACTGGAGCAATTCCAGGAAAAGTGTGAAGCGGTTTTCCCAGGAAAGGCGCATAGTGTTTTCCCTTGGGAATTGCGTCAAAAAAGGGAGAGATAGAGCGGTTCGGCGTTTCCGCGAAACGATGAACCGCTTTATCGCGTGCGCCACGCCGCCGCCGAAGCGGCAATCAGCATGAGCAATGCCGCAACCGTCGCGCAGGTGGCGAAACCGAAGCTGGAATAGAGCGGGCCGAACCCGGTCGTGCCGACGAAGACCGCCAGATAGGTCACCGCGCTGTTCAAACCCATGATCGTGCCGCGCCGCGAAGGATCGAGCGCCGACAGGCGCATCACCAGGACGTTAAGTCCAAAATGATTGGCAAGCCCCCAGACCGCCACCATGGCGATGGTCAGGCCGAAACTGCCACTCGTCGCGGCCATGGCGACATAGACGACGGCGACAAGAAGATAGGCAAATGGCATGACGCGACGGGCGCCCAGGCGATCGATGACGCCGTCGAGGAGAGCAGCCGTGCCGAAGCCGATGCCATAGGCAAGTGCTGCCCATCCGTTGGCGCTGACCGGTCTCCCCAATCCGCTGTGCAGGTGATCACCGAGATAGCCATAGACGCCGTAGAAGGCTGTCATGAAGGCGGCACAGGCGATGAGCAGCGGCACGATGCCGGGAATGCCGAGCGCCTCCAGTGGCGTCGGCGCCGGGCCACTCTTCCTGGCGTCGCTCAGTGACGACACTGTAAGACCGGCCAAGGCAAGCGTTGCCAGCAGCGCGACCGCGGCGAAAACGGCGCGCCAATGCACGAGATCGGCAAGCACGGCCGACAGCGAAACGCCGGCGACCATGCTCAGCGTCCATCCGGTCAGCACGACGCCGATCGTGCCGCTTTCCCGGCCAGGCGGCGCGATGGCCGCGGAACTGGCATAGATCGCCGGCATGGCGATACCGGCAGCAATGCCGGCGAGCAATTGTGCCGCGACCAGCATCACCACCGTCGGTGCAGCCGCGCTGGCGACGAGCGCTATCGCCAGCAACAGCAATGCGCCCTGCAACATCCGGCGGGCGCCGATCCGGTCGATGTAGCGCGCCAGGAACAGGGCGCTTGCGGAGGTGCCAAGGCCGAACACGGCCGCCGCGATCATGACCACCGGTACGCTGGTCGCAAACGACGCGGCCACGGCCGGTGCGATCGGGCCCAGCACAAGCGAATTCGAGCCGATCACGGCGATGCATCCGGTCAACAGATAAGCGAGCGCCGGGATGGGCGCCCGGGCGTTCGCGGCCAATGGTACAACTTGATCAGCGTTCGACATATGACCATAATGACCGCATTAAATTCTGCGGCAACCGGAGATTTCAACATGGACGAAGAAACAGATGGCATTCCGCAGAACAGGTCTGCCGCCCGTGAGCTCGACGCAATTGACCGAAAAATATTAGGCGTCCTGGTCGATGACGCGACCGTCAGTTATGCCGAGCTCGGCGATCGCGTGGGGCTTTCACCGCCGGCGGCGCACGAGCGCGTCAAGCGGCTGCGGCGCAGCGGCGCCATCCGCAACACCGCGGCAATCATCGATCCCCACGCGGTGCGCAAGCCGCTGCTGGCTTTCGTCCACATCGACACCAAGGGCTGGGGAAAGACGCCGGAACTGATGGCGGTTTCACAGTATCCGGAAGTCGAGGAAATCCACACCGTCGCCGGTGACACCTGCATGCTGCTCAAGGTCCGCACCGAAGACACCAGAGCACTCGAAGGCCTGCTGTCACGCCTCTACGAAACGCCGGGCGTCACCTCGACACGCAGCTACGTGGTGCTGTCGACCTATCTCGAGCGGCCGGTACAGCCGGGCGTGACCGCGACGTGGCCGACGCCCAAGCACATGAGCAAGCCGCTTTATTAGCGTTGCGTTCGAAGTCCGGTCCTAGAGCGGTTCACCGGTTCACGGAACCGGCAACCTGCTCTAACTCATTGTTTTGACGCAATTCCGGACGGAAAACCGTTTCACACTTTTCCTGGATTGCTCTAGCCGCGCTCGGGAAACATCGCCTTCAGACCCTCGCGCGACGCCTTGGCGACGCCGCGTTCGGTGATCAGGCCGGTGACCAGCCGCGCCGGCGTCACGTCGAAGGCCGGGTTCGCCGCGGGTGTCGTCTCGGGCGAGATGCGCACCTGGGCGATCTCGCCGGCAGAGGTCTTGCCCCAGACCAGCGAAACCTCGTCGGCCGAGCGCTGCTCGATCGGGATATCGGCCAGCCCGTCATGCACCGTCCAGTCGATGGTCGGCGACGGCAGAGCGACATAGAACGGCACATGATTGTCGGCGGCGGCAAGTGCCTTGAGATAGGTGCCGATCTTGTTGCAGACATCGCCGTCGGCGGTGGTGCGGTCGGTGCCGACGATGACCATGTCGATTTCGCCGCGCTGCATCAGATGGCCGCCGGCGTTGTCGACGATCAGCGTGTGCGGCACGCCATGGCCGGCCATCTCCCAGGCGGTCAGCTGGGCGCCCTGGTTGCGCGGCCGCGTCTCGTCGACATAGACGTGGACCGGAATGCCGGCCTCGGTTGCCAGATAGATCGGCGCCGTGGCGGTGCCGTAGTCGACGGTCGCCAGCCAGCCGGCATTGCAGTGGGTCAGGATGTTGACCGGTTCGCCCTTCGGCTTGCGCGCCGCGATCGCCTTGATGATGGCGAGACCGTTCTCGCCGATGGCGCGGTTGAGGCCGACATCCTCGTCGGCGATCTCGCCAGCGCGGCGATAGGCGGCTTCGGCGCGTTGTTCGGGAGCCAATGGCTTGAGGAAGCGCCGCATCTCGTCCAGCGCCCAGCGCAGATTGATCGCCGTCGGCCGCGTCTCGTGCAAGGTCTCCCAGACCGCATCAAGTGCGGCATCCGATGAATCGTCCGCCATCTGCATGGCGACGCCATAGCCGGCGGTGACGCCAATCAGCGGCGCGCCGCGCACCCACATGTCACGGATCGCTGTGGCGATGCCGGTGACGGTGTCGATTTTCTCGACGCGGAAATCATGCGGCAGCCAGCGCTGGTCGATGATCTCCACCGAACGCCCGTCGTCGCTCAGCCAGATGGTGCGATAGTGGCGGTCGCCGACGTTCAAATGCTGCTCTCCTGTTCAATCAGCGCGGCCAGGTGATTGACCTCGTCGATGCTGTGGATCTGCCGCCGGTTGACGGCGAGGTGGCGGCCGAATTTCAGCGCCTTGGCCTCACAACTGGCGCGCAGATCCTCGTCGGCAATGGTCTCGAAATCGGCATTGTGGGCGAGGCCGAGGATACGCCGGTGGACCTCGATGCCGGCAAAGCCGAGCAGATCGGTCCAGATCTGCTGCAGCACATGGTCGAGCGCCTGTTCGGCGCCGAGCCTGTCGCCCTGATCCTCGAACAGGCTTTTCTGGTAGAGCATGCCGGTGCGCTCGGTGCGCCACAGATGCGAGAACTCGGCGCGGAACACGACCCAAGTCTCGACGGTCACCCCGAGTAGGTAGGCGCGCATGGCGTCGCGCTTGCCGCTCTGCTCGTGCCCCCGCTGCGAGAAGAAGGACATCCAGAAATTGGCGAGCAGCATGCCGACATCGAACGCCATCGGGCCGTAGAAGGCGAATTCGGGGTCGATCATCCGCGTCTGCGACTCGGTGACCATGATCGAGCCGGAATGCAGGTCGCCATGCAGCAGCGTTTCGGCATTGGCGGCGAATATGTGCTTCAGCCGCTGCGCCTCGACCTTGAGGTCGCGGTCGGCGCGCAGCTCTGCGACGAGGTCGTCGAGCTGCGGCGAGGTGTGCCGGTTCATCCTGGCGTCGAAATAGGGGTCCGAGAACACCAGGTTCTCGGTGATGTCGCAGAGTTCGACATTGTCGGCGAACAGCGCCAGATCGGCCTTGCGGTCCTTGGCTGCCATATGCAGGTCGGAGCCGCGAAACAGGGTGCGGGCCATGAACAGGCCGATATCCCTGGCAATGTTCGGCAGCTGCCGGCCTTCGATCAGCGCCCGCCGCAGGATGATGTGCGGCGACAGATATTCCATGATGATCAGCGCCTGGCCTTCATCGAAATGGTAGATCGCCGGCACCGAGCCCGGCGCGCGCGCCTCTTGCCGGGTCAGCGCGTGGTATTCGAAGAACGAGCGCTTCAGCGGCAGCGGCCAGCTGTCGCCGACCAGGCGGACATAGGGCAGGGCCTGCTTGACCACCGCTGCACCGCTGGCGCCTTCGACGATGAAGACGAGGTTGAGATTGCCGTCGCCGACCTCGCGGACCTTCCACGCGCTCGTGTCCTTGCCGATGCGCGCGCGCAACGCCTCGTTGTCGCCAAGACGGCTCGGGAGCGTCTCGACCGACAGTGCTTCGAACTGCAATTTTCCAGTCATCGTCATCCTCCCGCATATGCGCTCCGAGCATAACGGAGGCATGGCGGCCGGGCCAAGCTAGGAAGCGATCTGGCAATTGTCAATCGTGTTGACAATTGCCGATGTAGCCCATAGCGTCATGTCAGGGAGGAACGCATGGTCGGCAATGCCGTGTTCCGCGCGGAGGGGCTGAGGAAATCCTTTGGCCAGAACGAGGTGCTTGGCGGCGTCTCGCTGGAGCTGCATGCCGGCGAAGTGACGGTGCTGATGGGCGCCAATGGCGCCGGCAAATCCACCCTCGTCAAGATCATCAGCGGCGTCTATGAGCGCGGCGACGGCACGATGGGCCTCGCCGGACAGGCCTTCGCGCCGAACACGCCGGCGGAAGCGATCCGCGCCGGCGTCGTCACCGTGCACCAGAACATCAATGACGGTGTCGTCGCCGATCTCGATGTCGCCACCAATTTGACCCTCGACCGCTTGAGCGGCAGCGGCGCTTCGTTCCTGTTCAATCCGGCGCGCGTGCGTCGCCAGGCAAAGGCCGTCGCCGACCGCATGGGGCTGGCCATCGATCTCAAAGCGCGCGTCAGCGATCTTTCGCTGGCCGATCGCCAGATGGTTGCGATCGCCCGCGCTTTGGCGCATCAGCCGAAAGTGCTGATCCTCGACGAGCCGACCTCGTCGCTGTCCAGCGCCGAGGCCGATCGGCTGTTTGCGCTGATCGACAGGCTGCGCGAGCAGGGCGTCGCGATCCTCTACATCTCGCACCGCATGTCGGACATCCGGCGGCTTGCCGATCGTATCGTCTCGATGCGCGACGGCGTCATCTCTGGCGTCTTCGACAAGAAACCGCTCGACTATGAAGGCGCCGTCAACGCCATGCTCGGGCGCAAGATCCACCTCGACCAGATCGTCGTCAGGAATTCGGCCAAGGCGATCCTGACGATCGAAGGGCTGCGCATAGCGCAAGGCGCCAGGCCGATCTCGCTGACGCTCGGCGACGGCGAGGTCGTTGCCATCACCGGCCTCGTCGGCGTTGGCAAGACGGTGCTGGCCGAGACGCTGTTTGGCGTGCGCAAGCCGCTCGGTGGCACCATGGTGCTGAACGGCAAGCCCTACGCGCCTGAAACAACAGGCGAGGCGATCGCCGCCGGCGTGTTCCTCGTCGCCAAGGACCGCGTCGAGAACGGCATCGTCAGCGGCTTCAATATCCAGGAAAATATCAGCCTGCCGTTTCACAAGCGCATGTCGCGCCTCGGTGTTCTCAGACGCCGCCTCGAACGCAGCACCGCGCGCCGCCAGATCGAGGAACTGGGCATCGTCTGCCGCTCCGAGAAGGACGAGCTGGCAGCACTTTCCGGCGGCAACCAGCAGAAGGTGATGGTAGCCCGCTGGATGGCGCAGGATGCCGGACTGTTCATTCTGGATGAGCCGTTCCAGGGCGTCGACATTTCGGCCCGGCGCGACATTGCCGCCAAGCTCAGGGCAAGTGCGAACGGCCGCGCCACGCTGCTGTTCGTCACCGAGCTCGACGAGGCGTTGGAGACGGCCGATCGCATCCTGGTGATGTCCGAACAAACCATCGTCGGCGAGCATCGCAATGCCGATGTCGATCTCGATCGCCTGCTGGCCGAGGTCGCCGGCGGACCGCTGCACAGCGCCGCCTGAGCGTGGCGGCAAGGAATTGGAATGGAGAGACCATGGGTTCGAGTTGGGTAGAAATCGCAGCGGCGCGAGAGGGCGCTGAATGACGTTGCGAGACCATGCCATTCGCTACGGCTTCATCGTGCTTTTGTTCGGTTTGATCGCCTATTTCGCGATCGCCGCCGACGGTTTCGTTTCGCCGCAAAGTGCCGTCTTCATCTTTCAGTCGGTCGCCATCACCGGCGTGCTGGCGCTCGGCGTCACCGCCACGCTCGTCGTCGGCGGCTTTGACCTGTCGATCGGCTCGGTTGCCACATCAGCCATGATGGCGGCGGCCTATGTCATGGTGGTGCTGGAGCAGAACGCTCTCGTCGCGGTCGTCGTCTGCCTGCTCATCGGCGCCATTGTCGGCCTCATCAATGGCTGGCTGATCGTCTATATGCGCGTGCCCGATCTCCTGGCGACGCTTGGCATGATGTTCCTGCTGGTCGGCCTGCAACGCATCCCGACCGAGGGCCGCTCGATCGCCACCGGAATGACCATGCCGGACGGTTCGGTCGCCAATGGCAAGTTCAGCGACGCTTTCCTGGCGCTTGGCCGCCACCGCTTCGATTTCTTCATCCCGAACCTCATTCCGGTGTCGGTGGTGGTGCTGCTCGTGCTCGCGGTGCTGATCTGGTTCTTCCTCGAATACACGCGTTTCGGGCGCATGATGTATGCGGTCGGCAGCAATGAACGTGCCGCCGAACTCGCCGGCGCGCCTGTCAAGGCATACAAGATCTGGGCCTACGTTATTTCAGGAGTTTTTGCCTCGATCGGCGGCATTTTGCTCGCCGCCCGACTTGGACGCGGCGACATCGCCTCGGGTAATAATCTGCTGCTCGACGCTGTCGCCGCGGCGCTCATCGGCTACGCGGTGCTTGGCGCCGCCAAGCCGAACGCCTTCGGCACTGCCGTCGGCGCGCTGTTCGTCGGCATCTTGCTGCAAGGCCTGACGATGATGAACGCGCCTTACTACACGCAGGATTTCGTCAAGGGCGTGGTTCTGGTCGTCGCCCTTGTCTTCACCTTTGCCCTTTCGGGCAAGGGCAGGAGATAGCTTTCGACCGGATAGGATTTTGGGTTCAACAAGAGTGGAGGAAACAAGGTGAACATTACGAGAAGACTTCTGGGGAAGGTGGCACTCGGGCTGGCCGGGGCGACCATGCTGATGCAGTTCCCGGCACTGGCCGCGGACAAGCCGGCGCCTTTCGACAAGCCCGGCGTCAAGATCGCGCTGGTGCGCTATCTCTCGACCGGCGACTTCTTCCAGGCCTATCTCTCGGGCGTCGAGGCGCAGTCGAAGGCGCTCGGCATCGACTTGCGCGTGCTCGACAGCCGCCAGGACGCCGCCCTTCAATCCGATATGGTCGACCAGGCCATAGCGCTTGGCGTGCAAGGCATCATCATCCAGCACGGCCTGACGGAATCGATGAAGGACGCCGCCCAGCGCGCGGTCGACGCCGGCATCAAGGTGGTGGCTTTCGACGTCAATGTCGAAAACCCCAAGATCCCGCAGGTCGAACAGTCCGACCGCGACTTGGCCCGGCTCGCTCTCGAGCAGGCGGTCAAGGACAATGGCGAGAGCTGGAAGGCCGGCTATGTCTATGTCGCCGGCATCGCGCCGCTCGACCGCCGCAACGAGACCTGGGTCGACGTCAAGAAGAAGCATGCCGGCATCAGCGAAGTCGCGATGTTCGGCACGCTCGACAATCCGATCGCCAACTCCGTCGCCAACCAGGCGCGTTCTGTGCTGTCGGCCCACCCCGACATCAAGGTGATGTTTGCCCCCTATGACGAATTCGCCAAGGGCGTGAAGATCGCCGTCGACGAGGCGGGATTGAACAAGGGCATCAAGATCTACTCGGCCGACATCTCGACGTCGGATATTGCCGCGATGCGTGAGCCCGACAGCGCCTGGGCGGCAACCGCCGCCACCAATCCGGCCGTCGTCGGCCAGGTCTCGGTGCGCGCGCTGGCACAGCTGCTCGCCGGCGAAGACCCCGGCCACAACGTCGTCGTGCCTCCGACGCTGATCACCCAGAAGGACCTCGTCGACAAGGACATCAAGAACATGGAGGACCTGTCGGCCAAGCTGCCGCAGTTCGCCCATGCCGACGTCGCGATGCCGGCCTGGATGCCGAACCCGAACGCCAAGTAATTTGGCTATCCGGCGAAGGAAGGAGCGGCGCTCGCGCCGCTCCTTCCGTTACATCCAGTGTTCTGGGTCGCGCATCCCGTGGACAATCGCCACGACCAGGACACCTTCCGACTGCGGTTCGTAGATGACGATGTAGCGGCCTTCGACGAGTACACGGGCCGTCATGCTCAACTCCGGCCGAGCCGCGCCCATCTTGGGGTGCTGTGCCGCCAGTTCCAGCTTGTCAAAAATGCGCAAAAGCAGCTTGTCCGCTGCCTTTTCGTTGTCGATTGCGATTGTATGCCAGATGTCTCGCAAATCCTGCGAGGCGCGAGGCGTAAACCGGTATCTAGCCACGGGCGCGGCGTTCTGCCTTCAGGCCGCGTATGAACTCCGCGGGTTCGACTTCCACCGGCTTGCCGCTGGCCATGCCGTCAGCATAGGCCCGCTTCAAGTGATCGAGCTCCAGGGTTCGCAATTCCTCACGCTGCTCCCACAAACGCAAAGCGTCGCGGACAATCTCGCTGTTGGAGGCATATCCGCCACCTTCTATGGCGCTTTGCAGGCGAGCGGCCTGCTGTGGCGTTAGCGATATGGTAAGGGTGCGCATGGGTTCGTTTTTCATCCCCACCCTATACCATTCCCCACAAGATCTAACAATCGTTGTTAGGATTCTGGCATATGAGCCTTACAATCCCATCTCGCAAGGCAGGGGATTGTAAGGGCGAGGCTTTCGCCTACCGCATCGCCGCCGCGATGTTGCCGCCGTCGACGGTCGTCACATCGGCGGTGGTCCGGTCAGCCAGCGCGTGATGCAGGAAGGCCTGCGCCACGTCCTGCGCCGTCACTTCCTGGCCGAGCAGATTGCCGGACATGTAGTCCTTCTCCGACACGCCGCGCGCGCCGGAGCGGCTGGCGATCATGGCGTCGGTCAAAAGTCCGGAGCGGATGCGGTCGGCGTTGACGGCGTTCGAGCGGATGCCGTGGGCGCCATAGTCGAGCGCATATTGCCTGGACAGGAACAGCGTCGCCGCCTTCGGCACGCCATAGGCGCCGAATTTCGGACCCGGATTGACCGCCTGCTTGGAGGTGTTGAACAGAAGCACGCCGCCGGTTCCCTGTTCGAGCATGATGCGCACGGCATTCTGCGCCACCGACTGGTGAGCAAAGAAATTGAGCTCGAAACTCCTGCGCAAAAGCGCATCGTCGAGCTCGCCGATCCGGCCTTCCCAGGCGGCACCGGCATTGGAGACCAGGATGTCGACGCCGCCGAACACGGCAACCGCCTTGTCGAAGGCGGCACGCACCTGTGCCGGGTCGGTGATGTCGGCGGCGACGCCGATCGAGTTGTTGCCGGCCTTCTTCGCCGCCTCGGCTGCCTTTTCGGCATCGAGATCGACAACGACGGCATGGGCGCCATTGTCGGCGAACAGCTTGGCCGTCGCCGCGCCGATCGCGCCGGCGCCGCCGGTGATCAGCACCACCTGGCCGGTCAGCGGCTTCGGCTTGTTGGAAGCGAGCTTGGCTTGTTCCAGCGACCAGTATTCAAGCGGGAACAGGTCGGCCTTGGAGAGCGGATGAAACCGGCCGACCGCCTCGGCACCGCGTACCGCCTCGATCCACATCTCGCCGACATCCGAAGCGATCTTCGCATCCTTCAGCGTGCGGCCATGGCCGAACATGCCGAGGCCCGGCACCAGCGTCAGGCGCGGCATCTGGTCGAGCATGGTGCGCTTGACGTCGTCGAGCGCATCGTTGGCTTCGAAATAGGCGCGGTAGTCCCTGGCGAAGGCTTGGACGTGATCCTTGATCACCGCCTTGTAGTCGCCGACCTTGTCGGCATTGGGCGCCGGCAGTGCCATCGGCCCGGTCTTGATGCGGATCGACAGATCGGGCGTCGACACGCCGCGCCCGGCATAGTCGGCGATCTCAGCTGAATTGATGAAATCGACGATCGCCTCCGAGGTGCGGAAGTCGCTGATCATGCGGTCGAAACGGCCTTCGCCGCGTGCTACGGCCACAGCCCCCCGCAGCGTCGGTGCGATAGCCGCCGGTGTCGCGAGCTTTGCCGGCAATGCTGCCTTTGCCGCTGTCGGCTTGGCGTTCTTGGCGACGTACTCCTCGGCGACATTCACATAGTGGATCATCCGGTCGTAGGCCTGCCTGGCGTCGTCGCCGAAGGTGAAGATGCCATGCTTGTCGAGGATCAGGCCCTCGACCGACGGATCGGCGTCAAAGATGTCGGCCGCCGCCTTGGCGAGGTCGAAGCCGGGCATGATGTAGGGCACATAACCAATCCTCGCACCGAACACCGTCTCCACCAGCCGTTTGCTGTCCTCCTGGTCGACGATGGCCAGGATGGCGGTCGAATGCGTGTGGTCGACGAATTTATGCGGCAGGAAGGCATGCAGCAGGGTCTCCACCGAAGGGTTGGGCGAGGACGGGTCGATGAGGTTGGCGCGTTGCAGGGCAACCATGTCTTCGTCGGCCAATCTGTTCAGTGCGCGGGCCTTGAGCAGCGGCTTGAGCTTGACCGCCGGCAGGCCCTGCGGCTCGATGACACCCATGTCCCAGCCGCTGCCCTTGACGCACAGCACGTCCCACTGGTCGCCGACGAGATCGGTGGCCGTCGTCTTGCACGACGTGTTGCCGCCGCCATGCAGGACCAGCCGTGGTTCACCGCCCAGCAGCCGCGTCGTGTAGACACGCAGCGCCAGGTCGCGGCCAACACCCTTTTTTGCATAGTCGGCAACGAGTTTTTCGGCTGCGTCGTCGTTCCACAGGTTCTTCATGTTCGCTTCGTCCGGTTGTTGTCTTTGATGGTGAAACAGGAATGCCGCGACGCTTTGATGACAATGCGCCGGCGGCGGAAATATGTGTTTTCCTAGGAGGCCTTTTCTGTCGTGGCAGCCGCGTGATCCAGCAGCCTCTGCGCCATGCGCGCGCCGACCACCAGATGCGTGCAAAGTCCGCCGGCGATCGCCGCGAGCAGGGGCTCGAACTTGCTGTCCTCCTGCACGACCATCAGGCGCCTGGCGATGGCGCGCAGCGAGGCAAGCTCGGCCGAGATCACCCGGCGGTTGTAGCTGCAGTCGAGCACCTTGCCGTCAGCGTCGATGATCTGCCCGGCAATGACGCCGGCAGCACCTCGGCTGCGCAGCTCCGCCATTTCGCCTGATGTCAGCGCACCGCATTTGACCAGATGGCTGTCGGCGTCGACAGCACCGACCGAGTACAGCGCCAGATCGCATTCACCGACGCCTGACAATTGCTCGCGGATCACTGGTTCGGCGCGCAACGCCCGCGCCAGCTCTTCCGTCGACAGCACCAGCGGCGCGTAGAAGTTGAGCCCCTTGGCGTTGAGCCGCCGCGCGATTTCCATCGTGCATTGGTCTGGCCGGTAGGAATAGGGCGCGCCGAGATTGCCGCAGAGCTGCACCACGGTGACATCCTGCAGGTCGGCATAGGACATGATATCGGCGATCATGTAGACGGTGCGGCCCCAGGCGACGCCGATGCGGTCGCCCTTCTTGACCAGTTCGAGAAAGACGCTTGCCGCCAGCACGGCGATTTCCGTCGACGGATCGGCGATATGGTCGTTCTCCGGCGCGATCCAGACGGCGTCGAGGCCCAGCGCATCCTCGAGCTTGCGCGCGAGCACATCGTCGGTGAAAAGCTGGGTCGAGGTCGAGATGTTGACGATGCCGGTCTCGCGCGCCTTGCGCAGATACATGGCGACCGAGGCACGGGAAATGTTAAGCTGGCTCGCCACCTGGTCCTGTCGCAGGCCATGGGCGTAGTAGAGCCAGGCGGCCTTGTGGATGAGCTGTTCTGCCGGTCGTATCGCCATGCCGTCTCCTCGGCTGACATTATTCACGGCCTTCGACAAAAGTCAAACCACAAGGTATACGATGCCTTTTCATCAGCTGAATCTAGATCATCATTGTGCCAAATGCGCTCTATCGCGGCATCGTTGGTGGTGACGCGGCCCGAGCCTGTGATTAGAACATCTCAAAGAAGAAACTCGGGGAGGACGGGATGGGCAATCCTTACGAACAGGATCTCGAAAAGAACGCGGCCAACCACCAGCCGCTGACGCCGCTCACCTATCTGGAGCGCGCGGCAAAGACCTATCCCGACCATGTCGCCATCATCCATGGCCGCCAGCGCATCGACTATCGCACCTTCTGGCGCCGGTCGTTGAAGCTTGGCTCGGCCCTTCAGAAGCGCGGCATCGGCAAGGGCGACACCGTCACCGTCATGCTGTCCAACACGCCGCCGATGCTGGAAGCGCATTTCGGCGTGCCGATGACCAGGGCGGTGCTGCACTCACTCAACACCCGCCTCGATGCCGCCGTCATCGCCTTCCAGCTCGATCATGCCGAGAGCAAGATACTGATCGTCGATCGCGAGTTCTCCAGCGTCGTCAAGCAGGCCCTGGAACTGGCCAAGGTCAAGCCGCTGGTCATCGACTATGACGATCCCGACTACGCTGCCGACGCGCCGTATCCGAAGGGCGAGCGCATAGGCACATCAGACTATGAGGATTTCATCGCAAGCGGCGACGAGGACTTCGCCTGGTCGATGCCCGACGATGAGTGGGACGCCATTTCGCTCAACTACACCTCCGGCACCACTGGCAATCCGAAAGGCGTCGTCTACCACCATCGGGGTGCTGCCCTCATGGCCTACACCAACACCATCCATGCCGGCATGGCCAAGCACGCCGTCTATCTGTGGACGCTGCCGATGTTCCACTGCAATGGCTGGTGCTTTCCATGGACGCTCGCCGTCCAGGCCGGCACTCATGTTTGCCTGCGCTGGGTGCGGCCGAAGCCGATCTACGATGCGATTGCCGACCACGGCGTCACCCATCTGTGCGGCGCGCCGGTCGTCATGTCGGTGCTGATCAATGCGAAGGACGAGGACAAGCGCGAATTCGCGCAGACAGTCACCTTCAACACCGCGGCTGCCCCGCCACCGGAGGCCGTGTTGTCGGGCATGGCCGATGCCGGCTTTGCCGTCACCCATCTCTACGGATTGACCGAAACCTATGGCCCGGCGGTCGTCAACGAATGGCACGGCGCCTGGGACAATCTCGAAAAGGGCGAGCGCAGTGTCAAAAAGGCGCGGCAGGGTGTGCGCTATGCAGCGCTCGAAGGCCTGACCGTCATGGATCCCCAGACGATGCGGACGACGCCGGCGGATGGCGAGACCATCGGCGAGGTGATGTTCCGCGGCAACATCGTCATGAAGGGCTATCTCAAGAACCGCAAGGCGAGCGACGAAGCCTTTGCCGGCGGCTGGTTCCACTCCGGCGATCTCGGCGTCATGCATGCCGACGGCTATATCCAGCTCAAGGACCGTTCCAAGGACATCATCATCTCGGGCGGCGAGAACATCTCCTCGATCGAGGTCGAGGATGCGCTCTACAAGCACCCCTCTGTCGCCTCTTGCGGCGTCGTCGCGAGGGCCGATGACAAATGGGGCGAGGTGCCGGTCGCCTATGTCGAGTTGAAGCCCGGCAAGGCGGCGACCGAGGCCGAGATCATCGAGCACTGCCGCGCACTGCTAGCCCGCTTCAAGGTGCCGAAGGCGGTGATCTTCGCCGAAATCCCCAAGACGTCGACCGGCAAGATCCAGAAGTTCCGGCTGCGGGAAATGGCCAAGGTCGCCTGACGTCTAGGGCAGAAATATTTTCAGCGACCCGCATCCTCGGGCCGCCTGGTGACGTCTGTTGGATGTCACCAGCTGTCACCAATCGTACGCGTACATCGATTTCGCGTTGACAGGTCGGTCATTTCGATTTACGACTGACGAAAATTGAAATTCGTCAGTCGTAAACAAAGAGAGCCATGTCCGAAGCCGCCAACATAGTCGCTGACGTTGCCCGACAGGAAGTCGCTCGGCAGGAGAATGTGACGCGCATTCTCGACTGCGCCGAGCGCCTGTTCCGGCACTACGGTTACGGCAAGACCAATGTCGCCGACATCGCCCGTGAACTCGGCATGTCGCCGGCCAATATCTACCGCTTCTTCGCCACCAAGGTCGAAATCCACCAGGCCGTCTGCGGCAGGATGCTCGGTGCCAGCTACAAGATGGCCTACGAGATTTGCCACCTGCCGATCAGCGCGGAAGAGCGGCTTCGGCGCTACGTGCATGCCCAGTACAAGATGACGATGGAAGTCATGCTCGACGAGCAGAAGGTCCATGAAATGGTGATCGTTGCGCTCGAACGCGATTGGGGCGTCATCGACAAGCACGTCGACAGCATCCACGATCTGTTCGCGGAAGTCATCCGCGATGGCATCGAGGCCGGCGAGTTCAGGCAACAGGATCCGGTGATCGCCTCGCGCTGCTTCGGCGCCGCCACAGTCATCCTGTGCCATCCGCAGATGGTCGCGCAGTGTCTGGCCAAGACCAACCGGGCCATGCCCGACGACCTCATCGATTATGCAATCAAGGCCCTGAAATAGCGCCGCACTCTGGTGCCGGTGTCGCCCATTCATCTCCAGTCGGAGTAGCAAGATGTCTTTGTCCCGTTCCATCCTTCGCAAGCTGCCGGTCGCCGGCCTGATCGTCGCGGCGCTCGGGCTTGCCGGCTGCTCGCAGGAGAAAGCCGACGTCAAGGACATCATCCGCCCGGTCAAGGTCGTCGAGATCGCCCAGGCGCATGACACCCGCACGCTCTCCTATTCCGGTTCCGTGCGGGCCCGCACCGAAAGCGCCCTGGCGTTCCGGGTCAACGGCAAGATCACGGAGCGCCTTGTCGACATTGGTCAGCATGTGGCCTCGGGCGATGTGCTCGCCCGCATCGATCCCATCGACTACGACCTTTCGGTCAAAAGCGCTCAGGCAGCGCTCGATGCCTCCGAGCGGCAGGTCGAGACCGTCGAGCTTGCCCGCAAGCGCGCCGAGCAGCTTTTTGCCAAGAATTTTGCACCGAAATCGCAGCTCGAACAGGCGACCCTGAGCTATGACCAGGCAGTCGCCACCCGCGATTCCGCCCGCTCGTCGCTCGACCAGGCGAAGAACCAGGCCGGCTACACCGACCTCAAGGCCGACAGGGACGGCATCGTCACCGCGGTCAGCGCCGATGTCGGCCAGGTGGTCGGCTCCGGTACGCCGGTGGTCACCGTCGCGGTCGATGGCGAAAAGGAAGTGCTGATCGCGGTGCCGGAAATGGAAATCGCCGAGTTCAAGCCCGGCAAGATCGTCAAGGCGGGCTTCTGGTCCGACGACGCACTCGCGCTCGACGGCAAGGTCCGCGAAGTCGCCGGCAGTGCCGATCCGCAATCGCGCACCTTTGCCGTCCGTGTCAGCCTGCCCAATGATCCGCGCGTGCTGCTCGGCATGACCGCCAGCATCGAAGCATCGGCGGCCAATGAGCGGCAGCTCGTTTCGATCCCGCTGAGTGCGCTGGCCAAGCAAGACAGCCAGTCGATCGTCTGGACCGTCGATCGCGGCGCCGACACCGTCCACGCCCGACCGGTCAAGGTCGCCAAGTTCGCCGCCGATGGCGTGCGGGTCGCCGACGGATTGAAGGCCGGCGATGTCGTGGTCGCTGCCGGCACGCAGTTCATGACCGAGAACCTGAAGGTGAAACTCACCGGCGATACCGTGCAATCCGCATCTGCGGGAGACAGCGACACCAAACAGGTGCGCTGACGACAGACACCGGCTGCGCGTTCCGCAGCCGCTGGTTTCCGGGCGGCAAACGCTCGAACCGAGGCGCTCGATTGGTGTGACCCCCCGCGCATCAATTTTCGCGTCCCCAACCGCGATGAGTGTTCTCCGCTCGGAGAGCCTTGCCGCCCGGAAGCCAACTACCGAACCTCGATCTTGCTGCGCTAGACAGATGGACCTGTATCGATGACCAATTCCACGGACGAGAAGCGGCCCTTCAACCTGTCGCGCTGGGCGATCGGCCATCCCTCCATTGCCCGGTTCCTGTTCGGCCTGATCATCATTGCCGGTGCGCTCGGCCTGATGCGCATGGGCCAGAAGGAAGATCCCGATTTCACCTTCCGGGTGATGGTCGTCCAGGCGATCTGGCCCGGCTCCTCGATCCAGGAGATGGAAGACCAGGTCGTCAACAAGATCGAACGCAAGCTGCAGGAAACGCCGCACCTCGATTTCGTGCGCTCGTTCACGCGCGCCGGCAGCGCCATCATCACGGTCCAGATCAAGGGCGACACCAACGCCGCCGAGGTGGCGGACGCCTTCTATCAGGTGCGCAAGAAGGTCGGCGATATTGCTGGCGATCTGCCGCAAGGCCTGCTCGGCCCGTATTTCAACGATGAATTCGGTGACACCTTCATCACGCTGCATTCGATCAGCGGCGATGGCTTCAGCTATCCCGAGCTGAAGAAGTTCGCCATCCAGGCGCGCGACATGCTTTTGACCACGCCCGGCGTCGAGAAGGCCGTCATCATCGGCGACCAGCCGGAAAAGCTCTATATCGACATCTCCTCCAAGGCGCTCTCCGAACGCGGCCTGACGCTGACCGATCTGCAGAACGCGATCAAGGGACAGAACAATGTCGACCCGGCCGGCTCCGTCGACACCGGCACCAACTCGGTGCGCATTTCGGTCGAGGGCGACGTCAGCAAGGTCGAGGATATCCGCAACCTGCGCTTGCGCGCCGGCGGCCAGGTCACCCGGCTCGGCGACATCGCCACGGTGACGTCGGGGCTGGAAGATCCTTTCCAGCGCAAATACCGCTTCAACGGTCATGACAGCGTGCAGCTTGGCGTCGTCATGGCCAAAGGCTTCAAGGTCACCGATGTCGGCAAGGAGGTCGAGGCGACCTACAAGCGCTTTGAGGAGGCGCTGCCCTATGGCGTTTCGGTCGACCAGATTTCCGACCAGCCGGGCGTCGTCACCGATGCGGTCGCCGAATTCATGCATGCGCTCGGCGAAGCGCTGCTGATCGTGCTCGTCGTCTCGTTCCTGTCGATCGGCTGGCGTTCCGGCCTGGTCATCGCCATCGCGATTCCACTGGTGCTGGCCGCCACTTTCGCCATCATGTACGAACTCGGCATCGACCTGCAGCGCATCTCGCTCGGCGCGCTGATCATCGCGCTCGGCCTGCTCGTCGACGACGCCATGATCGTCGTCGAGATGATGGAGCGCAAGCTGGAGGAGGGGCTGGTCAAGATCGAGGCGGCGAGCTTCGCCTATTCCTCGACCGCCTTCCCTATGCTGACCGGCACGCTCATCACCACCGCCGGCTTCATCCCGGTCGGCTTCGCCGCCTCGACGGCCGGCGAATATGTGCGCACGCTGTTTTATGTCGTCGGCATCGCGTTGATCGTCTCGTGGTTCGTCGCGGTCTATTTCACGCCGTGGCTCGGCTACATGATCCTCAAGCAGCGCAAGCATGCTGGCAGCCATCACGACGTCTTCGACACGCGCTTTTATCGCCGGCTGCGCTCGACCGTCGGCTGGGCCGTGCGCCACCGCATCATCGTGCTTGTCATGACCCTGGTGACCTTCGGCACCAGCCTGTGGGCGTTCCAGTTCATCCCGCAGAACTTCTTCCCACAATCGTCTCGGCCCGAAATACTCGTCGATCTCTGGCTGCCGGAGGGCACCAGCATCAAGGAAGTCGAGGTGCAGGCCAAGGCGCTTGAAGCCAAGATGATGGACGACAAGGACAAGCGTTTCATCGCCACCTATATCGGCGAAGGCGCGCCGCGCTTCTTCCTGCCGCTCGACCAGCAGCTGAGCAATCCGAACTTCGCCCAGCTTCTGGTGATGGCCAATGACGAGCCGGCCCGCGAACGGCTGATCGTCAAGCTGCGCACCGTCCTGGCCGAGGACTTCCCGTCCATCCGCGCCAAGGTCGACCGCCTGTTCCTCGGCCCGCCGACCGGCTGGCCGGTGCAGATGCGGGTCATGGGCCCGGACCGCCAGGAGGTACGCCGCATCGCCGACCAGGTGAAGGCCAAGTTCCGCGAAGATCCGCTGCTTGGCGCCGTCCATGACGATTGGCTCGAGCCGGTGCCGGCAATGAAGCTGGTCATCGACCAGGATCGCGCCCGTGCACTCGGCGTGACCTCGCAGCGCATCCGCCAGATGCTGCACGCGACCATGTCCGGCGCGCCGCTCGACGACTTCCGCGACGGCGAGGAGACGGTGTCCATCGTCGCCCGCGAGCCGGATGCCAGCCGCAGCCTGCTGTCCTCGGTCGACTCCGTCTATATCCCGACCGATTTCGGCGGCTTCGTGCCGCTGTCGCAGGTCGCCAAGGTGGTGCCGGTGCTGGAGCAAGGCATCGAATGGCGGCGTAACCGCTTGCCCACCATCAGCGTGCGGGCAACGCTGCCCGACGGCGTGCAGTCCAACGACGTCGTCACCAAGTTGTACAAGGACATGCAGGGTCTGCGCGATGGGCTGGCACCTGGCTACAAGATCGAGATTCAGGGCGGTGCCGAGGATTCGGCCGAAAGCCAGGCTTCGATCGCCGCCAAGGCGCCGATCATGCTGGCCATCATCGTCGTGCTCTTGATGATCCAGCTGCAGAATTTCGGCAAGGCGATGCTGGTGCTGGCGACCGGCCCGCTCGGCATCATCGGTGCTGCCGCGGCCCTTCTGATCAGCGGCGCGCCGTTCGGCTTCGTCGCCATCCTCGGCGTCATCGCGCTGCTCGGCATCATCATGCGCAACTCGATCATTCTGGTCGACCAGATCGACCAGGACATTGCGGCGGGCATGGAGCGATCAGAAGCGATCATCGGCTCGGCCGTGCGCCGTTTCCGGCCGATCACGCTGACCGCCTTGACGGCGGTGCTGGCGCTGATCCCGATCTCGCGCGCCGTGTTCTGGGGGCCGCTCGCCTACGCCATGATGGGCGGCATCCTGGTTGCCACCGTGCTGACCATCCTGGTGCTGCCGGCGGGCTACGCCCTGTTCTTCGGCCGCGAGCCCAAGAAGCACGGGGTGGAGGGGCGGATCGACGATCTGGAACTGATCCCGGAAGCCGAGAAGCCACAACTGGCGCTGGCGGCCGAATAGATCGACTACGCCAGCTGAAAAGGATCGGGCGCGCCGAAGCGCGCCCGATCCTTTTCATTTCCGAGGTCAGATGACGAAATACCAGTTGGCGAGCAGCATCACCACCACGCCTGCGACCAGTGTCAGGTAGGGCAGCATGCCCGCCTTCTTGACCGCCAGATCGGACGAACTCATGCCGAGGTCGGCCAGCATATGGTCGGGGAACTTGCCGCCGTCCTGGATGTAGTGGCGGAAGCAGAACACCGGGATGATCAAGGCCGCGGTGATCAGTCCGGCCCACAGTGCCATCGGGTTCCAGACCTTGGCGCCGGCGCCCATGAAGATCGCGTTGACATAGGCGAAGATGGCGCCGACCCCGAGCAGCCAGCTCGGCGCCTTCCATGGCCGCGCGATATGGCCGTTGTCGATGCGATGGATCCAGCCGGCGTTGAGGTTGAGGAAGTTGAAGATGATGTAGCCGCAGTTCGACACGGCGAGGATGAAGAAGAAGCTCGTCGCGTCGGCCGAAGCGATGGCCAGCACGATCAGGTTGAAGCAAAGGTCGGTCCACATGGCCCGCGTCGGCGCGCCATGCTCGTTGACGTGGCTGAGATAGCGCGGCAGCCAGCCGTCGACAGAGCCCTGGTAGAGCGTGCGCGAAGAACCCGCCATCGCCGTCATGATGCACAGCACCAGAGCCAGGATCATCAGCATCACCAGCAGGCTGTGGATCAGCGCTCCGCCACCGACCATCCCGGCCAGAGCATCGGCGACACCGGAGCCGTCGACGATCGGGGTGGCCAGCATTCCGTTCAAGCCGAGCACGCCCTGGAAGGTGAACGGCACCAGGATGAACAGCAGCATGCAAAGCAGGCCGGAATAGAAGATGGCCTTGAACGTGTCGGTGCCGGGGTTCTTGAATTCGGAGGTGTAGCAGACGGCGGTCTCGAAACCGTAGGTCGACCAGGCGGCGATGAACATGCCGCCGAGCACGAGCGTCCAGCCGGCGATGTTCCAGGCGCCGGGCTCCGGCGCGTAGGCGGCCGCCAGCGGCACCAGCGGCGAAAAATTCGCCCAGTTGATCTGGCCGGTGAAAATCGGCACGACGCCGACGATCAACATCGGGATGATGACCAGCAGGCCGATATATTTCTGCACATTGGCGGTGCCCAGAATGCCGCGATGCTGGATCGAGAAGATGATCAGCATCAGCACCGCGCCGATGAAGAAGGTGGCATTGAGCGTGAAGGAGACTGGGCCGAGTGTGTGGCTGTACAGCGTCCAGTTGCGGATCGCCGGCGTCGCGGCAGCGGTCACCGCCGTGATCGCATCGGCGGCGCTCGTGCCGGCATGGGCCGCGATATAGGCGACGACATCGGGCGAGGTTTCGGTGAACAGCGGCACCGGCGCCAGCGCGTTGAGGATATAGGCGGCGGCGATCGAGCAGCCGAGCGACAGCACCGGCGACCAGGCGAACCAGTTGCACCACACCGACAGCGGCGCGATGAACTTGGAATAGCGCAGCCAGGCGGTGGCGCCATAGATCGAGGCGCCGCCCGACTTGTTCGGGAACAGGCCGGCGATCTCGGCATAGGTGAAGGATTGCAGGAAGCCCATGATCATGGAGGCGATCCAGATCGCGAAGGCCAGCGTGCCGGTCGTGCCGGCAATGCCGCCGATCGAAAACAGGACGAGGGCAGGGACGCCGCTGGCCACCCAGAAGGCGCCGCGCCAGTCGATATTCCGGTGCAGCTTGCTCTCGGCAAGCGGCTCCAGCGTAGTGGTTATCGTGCTCATGTGTTTGGGTTCCCCTTTTGATGTTCCCCGTCCGTGACGGCCGCGACTTCGCGAGGCTTCATCATCGACGCATGCGTTGGGCGGCTGCCGGTGTTTCCACTCAGTCGCATTTTTTTCTTAGCAGTGAAGATTGATCCGGCGCGCTTGCACGTCAAGCGTTTTGTGAAACCATGCACATCACGCTTGCGAAACATGTCAGCTTCGCACTGCTGTGGGCGGGATTGTTTCGAAAGAAGGACCAGAGGCCCTGAAATGAAAAACCCGCCTGAGGCGGGTCGCGGCGCAAACCAGCACCATTCCCGTATGAATAGCATAACTGCCGGCACTTGTCGATCGAAACGCCTAGCCGCGGCGATCGCTCAGACTGCCGGCGCGGCTCTGACTGTCTTGTGAGTGAAGCGCGGTCAGGAGCGTGGCTTGGTCTTCTGTGGATCGTAATGGGCAAAGGCGACGACCCGCGCCGGCAGCCGTTTGGCATGGCCGTCGAGCTTGCCGATCTCGACCTCGGTGCCGATCGCAGCGTGGGTGACGTCGAGCCGCGCCAGCGCGATGGTCTTGTTCAGCACAGGCGAGCGCATACCTGACGTGACCACGCCGATCTGGGCGCGGCCGACATGCACGCAATCGCCATGGCCGACATCGACATTGGCGTCGATGTCGAGGCCGACCAGTTTTGTCTGCGGGTTTTCCTTGCGCCGGATCAGCGCCTCGCGGCCGATGAAATCGTCGGTCTTGCTCTTCAACGGCACGGTGAAGCCGATGCCGGCCTCGAACGGGTCGGTCTGGTCCGAAAATTCGTAGCCGGCGAAGATCAGTCCGGCCTCGATGCGCACCATGTCTAGCGCCTGCAGTCCCATCGGCTTCAGCCCGTTCGGTTGGCCGGCCTCCCAGATGGCGTCGAACACTTTTTCGGCGTCGCGCGGATGGCACCAGATCTCGTAGCCGAGCTCGCCGGTGTAGCCGGTGCGCGAGACGACGACCGGGATGCCGTTGCCGCCACCGATGCGGGCGACGGCGAAACGGAACCATTCGAGCTCCTCGATCGATGGTTGCAGCGGCGAGGTCCAGATGACCTCCCTCAGGATGTCGCGGCTCTTCGGGCCTTGCACGGCGATATTGTGCATCTGGTCGGTCGACGAGCGGACCAGGACGTTGAGGCCGAGCTTCTTCGCCGTTTCGCGCAACCATTCGCCGGACAGATCGTCGCCGCCGACCCAGCGGAAATTGTCCTTGCCGAGCCGCAGCAGCGTGCCGTCATCGATCATGCCGCCATGCTCGTAGCACATGGCGGAATACACGACCTGGCCGACGCCAAGCTTCTTGACGTCGCGCGTCAGCGTGTATTGCAGCAGCGCCTCCGAATCCGGCCCGGTGACCTCGAACTTGCGCAGCGGCGACAGGTCCATGATCACCGCGTCCTGCCGGCAGGCCCAGTATTCGTCGATGGGGCCTTGCCTGGCGAAGGAATTGGCCAGCCAGTAGCCCCTGTACTCGACGAAGTTGCGGGTGTGCTTGGCAAAGCTCGAATGAAAGGAGGTCTCGCGGGTCATTTTCGGTTCCGAATCAGGCGTCATGCGTCTGGCGATCGCTCGCGAAAATTTGTGCTGGCCGGAATAGGTGCGCACATGGATGTCGGTCAGGTTCCAGCCATTGGCCGGCGTCGTGTCGTCGGGGCAGGCTGAGGAAACGCAGACGATGTCGGTCAACGCCTTGAGCAGCACATAGTCGCCCGGCCGCGACCATGGCTCGTCCGACACCATGACGCCATGCGCGTCGATCGCCGTATTGAAGAAGAAGTTGATCGCCATCCAGCCGGCACGTGGCGTAACACCCTTGTCCGACAGCGCGCGATTGAAATTCTCGGAGCAGTTGGTGTGACCGGGATAGCCGATGTCGTCGTAGTATTTGGCCGCGCAGGCGAGCGCGAAGGCATCGTGCCGGCCGCACGTGTCCTGCACCACCTCGACCAGCGGCTCCATGTCCTGGTCGTAGTATTTCGAATGCAGGCCGGGCATCGGATAGCTCGCGCCCATCAGCGTGCGGGTCGTCGTCACGTCGAGCGGATGGTCGCGACCCTTATCCAGCTTGCGTGCCGAAAAGCACTGGAAGTCGGTGCATTGGCGCCCGTCGACGTCGATGATCTGCAGATAGTCGCCGGCCCTGACGAAGTAGGATTCCGCCGTCGCCGAGTGGACGCGCAGGTCGAGCACCGGCTCGGCGAGCGGGTCGGCCAATTGCGACTTCGCCGCCGGACGGATCGTGGCGCGCCGGACGATGACGCCGAGCGGCGTCGCCGTGTCGTGGCCATCGACAAGCATCGGCCCGCCGGGCGCGGCGATGACCATCGCGCCGTCGCGCACGACATTGAAACCCTGCTCGGTGCCGGCCGGCGTGGTGCAGCCGAAAACACGCACTGCCTTGGCCTGATCCAACTGCACCTGCCGGCGCGCAAGCCCGCGCCGCAACGCGCCAAGACTGTCGTCACCCTCGGCCAAAAGCGCCTTGATGCCGGCAGCATTGCTGTTCGATGTTTCGCCAAAAATGCCGGGGTCGGTCACGCCGGCCTTGTCCCACGCCAGCAACTCGCATGCCTGGCCGCCTTCGACATTGCGCACCGTCAGTGTATCGCCGGCTTCGACTTCGATGAGAACGGCGCCGTTGCCCTGGATGGTATAGCGCTCCATGCCCGGCGGCAGCGCGATCTGGCCGGGCCTCAGGATGAGGCTCGGCCGTGGTGGTCCGGCAGCGACGGCAGGGTAGGGCGATTGGCTCATCTCAGCCTTGCGTTTCGAGACATCGGTTCGAGAAACAAGTTTGCCTGTACGTGAAATTATTTTAGCAGGAAGAATAGGCAGCAAGGCCGGATTTGGCAAGCGAAGGTGGCCTTTCTTGTCTGTTCCGCGCTACGCCAACTCCTCCGAATGCGCGATCGTCACGCCGTACTCAGCCGCCGCGTCGAGCATAGTGTGCCACAGGCTTCCGGCGAAGGTCGCAAACACCAGCAGGTTGAACACGGCCTGCCCATCCGGCCGATCGCCGCCGCGCCAGAGCGTGACGCTGGTGTGATCGATCGAAGTTGCGGCGGCAGCGCCAATCGGGAATGCCGACGGGTGCAGGTCAATCGACGACAACTTGGCCAGCATGGTGCGGGCCCTGGCCCCGGAAATGCTGACCAGGGCGCGCGCATGCGACTGGTCGGACAGGGAGGCAGGGCCGGACAATGCCGGCGCCAGCGTGTCCATCGTGTGCTTGCCGCCCTTCGACAGGATGAAGAACTGATCCGGCCCGGACCAGATCAGCGTGGCGTCCTGGCTTTGCACCGCCTTCGGCGCATTGGGAGCCGCCACGCCGAAACGGCCGTTGGCCGCCCGCGCCAGTTCGGCCGCTTTTCCGCGCCGCGCCATCACCTGGATCAGGTCGAAATTGCGGATTTCCGTCAGCGAGACGCCGGCCTCGATGCCGCGTGCGCCATGCGCGCCGGTGACAAGCGCATGATCGAGCGGACTGCGGGAAGCCCAGGAAAACTCAGCCACGCTGGCGCCCTCCATCCGGATCGTAGAAGACGGGATTGCACAGTTCGACGTCGTAGTCCTCACCGCGCAGCGGATCGTGTGCACGGACGATCTCGCCGACGCGTTCGCGGCCGCGCTCGACCAGGCCGAGCCCGATCCATTGGTCTGATGTCGGCGAGAAGCAGACCGAGGTGACATAGCCCTGGTCGTTGCCCGGCCCAGGTGCCTGCCCCTTCGGAATGATATGCGCGCCGGAGCGCAGCCTGCGCGCCTTGTCGACCGGCTTGATGCCGACCACGACCTGACGGTCCGGTGCAACCAGCGCCTCGCGCCCGGCCATGACGCGGCCAATGAAATCCTTTTTGGTCGACATCATCTTGCCGAGACCAAGATCCGCCGCCGTCGTCGTACCGCTCAGTTCCGGTCCGGCGATGTGACCCTTTTCAACCCGCATAACGCCGAGCGCCTCGGTGCCGTAAGGCGTGACGCCGAATGGCGCGCCGGCCAGCATCAGATTGCGCGCCATGGCATCGCCAAAGCGTGCCGGCACCGAAATCTCGAACGCCATCTCGCCGGAGAACGAGATGCGGAACAGCCGCGCCTTGATGCCGCCGCGCAAGCGGACTTCGCGCGCGCCCATGAACGGGAAACCTTCATTGGAAAGGTCTTCCGCCGGATCGACAATCGCCTTGAGCAGGTCACGGGTCTTCGGCCCGGCGATCGAGAACTGTGCCCACTGGTCCGAGACCGAAGTCAGTTGCACGTCGAGTTCGGGAAACAGCACCTGCCGGCAGAATTCGAGATGCTGCATCACCAGTCCGGCCTTGGCCGTCGTGGTGGTCAGGAAATAATGATCCTCGGCCAGCCGCGACGTGGTGCCGTCGTCATAGACCATGCCGTCCTCGCGCAGCATCAATCCGTAGCGGGCCTTGCCGACGGCGAGATTGGAGAAGGTGTTGATATAGACGCGGTCCAGGAAAGCGCCGGCATCCGGGCCGTGCACGTCGATCTTGCCGAGCGTCGAGACATCGCAGAAGCCGACGCCGCCGCGCACCGCCTTGACCTCGCGGGTCACCGATTCCAGCCAGTCCTTCTCGCCGGCGCGCGGATACCACTGCGCGCGCTTCCACAGCCCGGTGTCGACGAAAACAGCACCTTGTTCGGCGGCCCAGTGATGCGACGGTGTCAGCCGCGTCGCATGGAACGTCTCGTCGCGATGATGGCCGGCAAAGGCGCCGATCGCGACGGGCACGTAAGGAGGGCGGTAGATCGTCGTGCCGGTCTCGGGAATGGACCGGCCAATGACCGCGGCCATGATGGCGAGACCGGCGACATTGGAGGTCTTGCCCTGGTCGGTCGCCATGCCGAGCGTCGTGTATCGCTTCAGATGCTCGACCGATTCAAAGCCTTCGCGCTGCGCCAGTTCGATGTCGGAGGCGGTGACGTCGTGCTGGTAGTCGACAAAGGCCTTGCCCTTGCCGGCAACGTGCCAGAGCGGCTTGAGCGAGAACGCCTCGTCGTCGGCGACAGGGGCGGTGCCTGCCTTGCCGCCGTGCCCGGTGTCATGCGCGGCTGCGCTACCCGCGGCAAAGCCCTGAGCCAAGCAGGCGCCGAGCCCGAAGGCACCGTTGGCGGCGCCCACGGCCACCATTCCGGGAGGCGCGCCATTCGGCACGAAGGCGGCGATGTTATCCAGCCATTTCGGCCGGCCGCGATGATAGGAGGTCAGCCCGACAGCCGGGTTCCAGCCGCCGGAAACGGCAAGCCCGTCGGCTTCGACCTCGGCGCGCGCGCCACCGGTGAGTGACGCAGCGATCTTCCTGACGCCATCCTTGCCGCCATCGACCCCACTGACCGAACCGTGCAGCACCGGGAAGCCGCCCTTGGACGCCAGCGAACGATGGGCGGGCGATACGTCAGGCCGCGCGTCGATGACCGCCGCGATCTGCAACCCGGCGCCGAGTGCGATCTCGACCGTGCGCCAGCCATCCTCATTGTTGGTGAACAGCGCGATGCGTTTGGCCGGCGCTGCCGCGTAGCGCGCGACGTAGGTCCGCATGGCGGAAGCCATCATCACGCCAGGCGTGTCGTTGCCGGCAAAGACGATCGGCCGTTCGATGGCGCCGGCCGCGACCACGCAGCGCCTGGCCACGATCCGCCACAGCCGCTGGCGCACCTGATGCTCCGGCGGCGAGGGCAGATGGTCGTTGACCCGCTCGATGGCGCCATAGGTGCCGCCGTCATAGACCCCGAACAGCGTCGTGCGGGTCATGATGCGGACGTCTGGCAGGGTAGCAAGCTCAGCCAGCGTCCGCGAAAGCCATTCCGCTGCCGGCAGGCCATCGATCGTGCCGCCATCCGCCAGCAGGCGGCCGCCCGGCGAAAAATCCTCCTCGCACAGGATGACACGGGCACCCGAGCGTCCGGCTGCCAAGGCCGCGGCCAGTCCGGCCGGGCCCGAGCCGCCGATCAGCACATCGCAATGCGCCCACGCCTTGTCGTAATGGTCGGGATCGGCGACGCCCGCGGCGCGGCCAAGTCCGGCGGCGCGGCGGATCGCCGGTTCGTAGATCGCTTCCCAGAATTTCGCCGGCCACATGAAGGTCTTGTAGTAGAAGCCGGCGACGAAGATCGGCGCGAACAGCTGGTTGACCGACATCACATCGTGGCGCAGCGATGGCCAGCGGTTCTGGCTAGCGGCCTCTAGCCCTTCATAGAGCTCGGCCGTGGTCGCCTTGGTGTTCGGTTCGCGCCGCGCGCCGGTGCGCAATTCGACCAGCGCGTTCGGCTCTTCCGAGCCAGCGGTGAGGATGCCGCGCGGGCGATGGTATTTGAACGAGCGGCCGACAAGCTTGACGCCATTGGCGATCAGCGCCGAGGCGAGCGTGTCGCCCTGGAAGCCGGAGAACGTCTTGCCGTCGAAACGAAAATTCAGCGGCGCGGAGCGGTCGATCAGGCCGCCACTGTCCAGCCTGTTGGTCTGTCCGCCGGCCATCACGCACCAACTTTCGCGGCACCGGCACCCGCCGCCGGCTCAACCGAAGAAATCTCGTGCGTCAGCGTGTTGCGGGCGATCTTCAGCCAGGTCCGGCAGCCGCCGCCATGGTACCAGTATTCGCTGGTCTCGCCGGCGACATTGTCGCGCAGATAGACATAGTCGAAGACTTCGTCTTCCGAAGCGCCGGCCGCCGGCCGCAATGGTTTGGCGTCGCCCAGATAGGTGAATTCGCCGAGTTCACGTTCGCCGCAGAAGGGACAGACTATGCGCATGGTTCCGTCCGTCCTCAGTGCAGGTTCGGTTGGGCGCCCTGGCCCTTTTCGTCGATCATCGCGCCAGTCCGGAAGCGGTCGAGGCGGAACCGCGCGGCTTCTTCGTGCGGCGTGTCGCGGGCCAGCAGGTGGGCAAAGACAAAGCCTGATCCCGGCGTCGCCTTGAAGCCGCCATAGCACCAGCCGGCGTTGAGGTAGAGCCCGTCGACCGGCGTCTTGTCGATGATCGGCGATCCGTCCATCGACATGTCCATGATGCCGCCCCACTGGCGCAGCAGGCGCACGCGGCCGATCATCGGCATCAGCGCCATGCCGCCCTCGCAGACATCCTCCATCACAGGCATGTTGCCGCGCTGGGCGTAGGAATTGTAGCCGTCGATGTCGCCGCCGAAGACCAGCCCGCCCTTGTCCGACTGGCTGACGTAGAAATGGCCGGCACCGAAGGTCATGACACCGGGGATCAGCGGCTTGATCGCTTCGGAGACGAAGGCCTGCAGCACATGGCTTTCGATCGGCAGGCGCAGGCCCGCCATCGCCGCGACTCGCGACGAACTGCCGGCGACCGCCATGCCGACCTTGCCGGCGCCGATCTTGCCGCGCGAGGTCTCGACGCCGGTCACCTTGCCGTTGGCGTCGCGGGTAAAGCCGGTCACCTCGCAGTTCTGGATGATGTCGACGCCGAGCGCGCTCGCCGCATGGGCATAGCCCCAGACCACGGCATCGTGGCGCGCCGTGCCGCCACGCCGCTGCAAGAGCCCGCCTTGCACGGGAAAGCGCGCATTGTCGAAGTTCAGGAACGGGATCATCTTCTTGACCGCGGCGAGGTCGAGCAGTTCGGCATCGATGCCATTGATGCGCATGGTGTTGCCGCGCCGCGCATAGGCGTCGCGCTGTGCGTCGGAATGGTAGAGGTTGATGACGCCGCGCTGGCTGACCATCGTGTTGTAGTTGAGGTCCTGCTCCATCCGTTCCCACAGCTTCATCGACAGTTCGTAGAAGCCGGTGTTGCCGGGCAGGCCATAATTGGAGCGGATGATGGTGGTGTTGCGGCCGGCATTGCCGGAGCCGATCCAGCCCTTTTCCAGCACGGCGACATTCTTGATGCCGTACTCGCTGGCGAGAAACCATGCGGTGGCCAGGCCATGGCCGCCGCCGCCGATGATCACCACGTCGTAGCGATCCTTCGGCGTGGCGTCGCGCCAGGTGCGCTGCCAGTTCTTGTGGCCGGACAGGGCGGCGCGGGCGAGCGAGAAGATCGAGTATTTCATCAGTTCATTCCGAGGTCGCTCGCATTCGCTGGGAGTTAGATATCCAACGTGTGGTCGCGCTCCCATTGCGTGAAGTGCGAAGCATAGGAATTCCATTCCTGGTGCTTCAGCTTTAGGTAGGCCGACGAGAATTCCTCACCCAGCGCCGCCTTCAGCGATTTGTCCTTGTCGAACTCGCGCAGCGCGTCGAGCAGGTTGAGCGGCAGCTTCGGCGCGCCCTTCACCGTATGGCCGTGCTGGTACATGTCGATGTCGTAGCGCTTGCCCGGGTCGGCCTTCGAGCGGATGCCGTCGAGGCCGGCGGCGATGATGACCGCCTGCAGCAGATAGGGGTTGGCCGCGCCGTCGGGCAGCCGCAGTTCGAAACGGCCGGGGCCGGGCACGCGCACCATGTGGGTGCGGTTGTTGCCGGTCCAGGTCACCGTGTTCGGTGCCCAGGTTGCGCCCGAAATGGTGCGCGGTGCGTTGATGCGCTTGTAGGAATTGACCGTCGGGTTGGTGATCGCGGCAAGCGCGGATGCATGCTTCATGATGCCGCCGAGGAAATTCTTGCCCTTGGCCGACAGGCCGAGTTCCATCGCATTGTCGGCAAAGACGTTGGTCTTGCCGGCCTTGTCCCACACCGAGATGTGCGCATGGCAGCCATTGCCGGTCAGGCCCTGGAAGGGCTTCGGCATGAATGTCGCGCGCAGGCCATGCTTTTCCGCGATCGACTTGACCATGAATTTGAAGAAGGAATGCTTGTCGGCGGTCGCCAGCGCATCGTCGAAGGCCCAGTTCATCTCGAACTGGCCGTTGGCATCCTCGTGGTCGTTCTGGTAGGCGCCCCAGCCGAGCGCCAGCATATGGTCGCAGATCTCGGCGATGACATCGTAGCGGCGCATCACCGCTTGCTGGTCGTAGCAGGGTTTCGATGCGGTATCGTATTCGTCGGAGATCGTCTTGCCGTCCGGCGAGATCAGGAAGAACTCGGCCTCGACGCCGGTCTTGACGTGCATGCCGTCGCTGGCCGCCTCGGCGATCAACCGCTTCAGCGTGTTGCGCGGCGCCTGGTCGACCTCCTTGTCGTCCATGATGCAATTGGCGGCGACCCACGCGACTTCCGGCTTCCATGGCAGCTGGATCACCGAATTCGGGTCCGGCACCGCCAGCATGTCGGGATGTGCCGGCGTGAGATCGAGCCAGGTGGCGAACCCGGCAAAGCCGGCGCCGTCCTTCTGCATGTCGGCGATGGCCTGCGCCGGCACCAGCTTGGCACGCTGGCCACCGAACAGGTCGGTGTAGGAAATCATGAAATATTTGACGTTTTTCGCCCTTGCGAATTCTGCAAGATCAGCTGTCACGGAAGTTCCCCATTTTTTGTCGATTGGTGGCCCCAGGTCGTGTGGGCTTCGGCCCTTCGTTGATCAGAAGCCGTTCTTTCCCGGTATCCAGTTGGTGCCGGCCAGCGGCACGCCGGCCATGGCGGCGGCCTCGATCGTCAGCGCGACGAGGTCCTCGGGTTCGAGATTGTGCAGGCTGTTCTTGCCGCACGCGCGGGCGATAGTCTGAGCTTCCAGTGTCATCACCTTCAAATAGTTCGCCAGCCGGCGCCCGGCGGCGACCGGGTCGACGCGCTTCATCAGTTCCGGGTCCTGCGTGGTGATGCCGGCCGGGTCGCGGCCCTCGTGCCAGTCGTCATAGGCGCCCGCCGTGGTGCCGAGCTCGTTGTACTCGGCCTCCCAGCGTGGGTCGTTGTCGCCGAGCGCGACAAGGGCAGCCGTGCCGATCGAGACCGCATCGACGCCCAGCGCCAGCGCCTTGGCGACATCGGCGCCGTTGCGGATGCCGCCGGAGACGATCAGCTGCACCTTGCGGTGCATGCCGAGATCCTGCAGCGCCTGCACCGCCGGCCTGATGCAGGCGAGCGTCGGCTGGCCGACATTTTCGATGAACACTTCCTGCGTGGCCGCCGTGCCGCCCTGCATGCCGTCGACGACGACGACATCGGCGCCAGCTTTCACGGCAAGCGCCGTATCGTAATAGGGCCGGGCGCCGCCGACCTTGACGTAGATCGGCTTTTCCCAGTCGGTGATTTCGCGCAGTTCGAGGATCTTGATCTCGAGATCGTCGGGCCCGGTCCAGTCGGGATGGCGCGAGGCCGAGCGCTGGTCGATGCCTTTCGGCAGCGTGCGCATTTCGGCGACGCGGTCGGAAATCTTCTGGCCAAGCAGCATGCCGCCGCCGCCGGGCTTCGCGCCCTGGCCGACGACGACTTCGATCGCATCGGCACGGCGCAGGTCGCGCAGGTTCATGCCGTAGCGCGACGGCAGGTATTGGTAGACCAGCGTCTTCGAATGGCCGCGCTCTTCCTCGGTCATGCCGCCATCGCCCGTCGTGGTCGAGGTGCCCGACAGGGTCGCGCCGCGTCCGAGCGCTTCCTTGGCCGGGCCGGACAGCGAGCCGAAGCTCATGCCGGCGACGGTGATCGGGATCTTGAGTTCGATCGGCTTCTTGGCATGCCGCGAGCCGAGCACGACGCTGGTGTCGCAGCGCTCGCGATAGCCTTCCAGCGGATAGCGCGAAATCGAGGCGCCGAGGAACAGCAGGTCGTCGAAATGCGGCAGCTTGCGCTTGGCGCCGGCGCCACGAATATCATAGATCCCCGTCGCCGCGGCGCGGCGGATTTCAGAAAGCGTGTAGTCGTCGAAGGTCGCGGATTTGCGCGGCGTCGTCGGCGGGTTCCTGTAGGTCATGCTGCCTCAATACGCGTCGGCGTTGTCGATATTGAAATTGTAGAGCGTGCGCGCCGAGCCGTAGCGCTTGAAGTCCGATGGCTTGACGCCGGTGACGCCGGCGCGGTCGAGCAGGCCTTGCAGCAATTCCAGGTGTTCGGCCCGCATCTCCTTGGCGATGCAGTCGGCACCGAGACTGTCGACCTTGCCGCGCACGAACAGCCGCGCCTCGTAGATGGAATCGCCCAGCGCATCGCCGGCATCGCCCAGCACCACCAGATTGCCGGACTGCGCCATGAAGGCCGACATGTGGCCGATATTGCCGTGCACGACGATGTCGATGCCCTTCATCGAAATGCCGCAACGCGACGAGGCATTGCCCTCGATGACCAGCAGGCCACCCTTGCCGGTGGCGCCGGCATACTGGCTGGCATCGCCCTTCACGGTGATCGAACCCGACATCATGTTCTCGCCGACGCCGGGCCCGGCCGAGCCATGCACGGTAATGGCGCTGCCGGAATTCATGCCACCGCAATAATAGCCGACGCTGCCGCGCACATCGATGGTAACAGGCTGATCGACGCCGACGGCGACCGAATGGTTGCCTTTCGGGTTGAGCACTTCCCACGCCGTCTCGTTGGAGCCGGGCGCCAGATTGTGCAGCGCCTGGTTGAGCTCGCGCAACGACATCTGATCGAGATCGAAGATCCTCGAAGCGTGCTCGTGCGCCGCCGTCTTTGAAAGTTTGGTTGCCGGCATGAACTCAATGCTCCCAGAAATAGACGGTTGCGGGCTCGGGTTCCCAGACCCTCGCATTGTCTATGCCGGGCAGTTTGGTCAGCGCGCGATACTCCGAGCCGAAGGCGACATACTGGTCGGTCTCGGCCATCACGGCGGGTTTGCAGGCGATCGGATCGCGCACCACGCCAAAGCCGTTCTTGGTGCCGACGACAAAGGTGAAGAAGCCGTCGAGGTCGGAGAGCGTGCCCTCCAGCGCTTCGCCGAGATTCTTGCCATGCGCCATCTGCGAGGAGAGATAGGCGGCCGCGACCTCGGTGTCGTTCTCGGTCTCGAAGGTCATGCCTTCGCGGATCAGTTCGCGGCGGACGTTGTTGTGGTTGGACAGCGAACCATTGTGCACCAGGCACTGGTCGGCCCCGGTCGAGAACGGATGCGCGCCCATCGTCGTCACTGCCGATTCCGTCGCCATGCGTGTGTGGCCGATGCCATGCGTACCGGTCATGCTGCGGACATCGAAGCGGTCGACGACCGCCTCGGGCAGGCCGACCTCCTTGTAGATTTCGACCACGTCGCCGGCGCCCATGATGCGGATGTCGGGGCGCAGCGCCTGGATCGCTTCGCGCGCCTCGTCGATCTTGGCAGGCGTGGTCCTGACCACCGCATGGGTCGATTTGACAGTGATCGTCACCGGCGTGCCGATGGCCTTGGCGAGTTCAGCCTCGAGGCCGCGGAAATCGCGTTCCGGCTTGGCCGACTGGATGGTGATCTTGGCCTCATTCCTGGAAGGCGCGCCATAGATGGCGATGCCGGCGCTGTCCGGACCCCGATCGCTGAGCGAGATCAGCATCTGCGACAGCATCGAGCCAAGCTGGGGTTCCAGCGACTTGTCCTTCAAAAACAGTCCGACAATTCCACACATGTCAGCCTCCCGGTGTTTGCAGCTCTGAGATGATGTACCGAATGAGTCTCCTGAATTCAATCGTATGAAAAAAATATTCCTCCAGTTACGTATGTTTCTCAATGCCGCTCTGCGCACCATCATTGTCTCGCCGGAGCTTGTGAACCCATTTGGCGGTGCGGATGCGGGCTATCCTGTAGGCGTCGAGGATCGATAACGCATAAATCAGGAAGCCGCCGGCATGACGGCCGACGAAGCTGGCGTCCGGCGGTGCGATCTTGGCGGTGACCCATGCCAGGATCACCATGAAGAAAAGAAACTGCAGGCCGCGCACCGGCACGCCGAGAATGACATGTCCGCTTGCCGGCAGCACGATTGCCGCGCCGAGCACCAGATACGGGTTGGGAGGGGCGGGTACAGTGACGGAACTGGTCATGCGGCCTGCCGATCGCTTTTGTTGATGGCGTCGCGAAGTGCCGACACCGACACCAGCAGTCTTTCGATCAGCTTTGGATCGAGTGTGGCATCCCCAAATTCGGCTTGCCGGAACACGCCGTAGCGTGCCCGCTCGGCCTCGGCCAGCAGCCAGACGATGCGTATGCCCTTGGGCGTGATCAGCAGTTCCTTGGCGCGCCCTTCGGCGAAGATCTCGACATGGCTGGCGATGATACCTTGGGGAAAACGCGCGCCCCTGCGATCGGTGCGCAGCACTGCCTCGGCTGGAAATCCCGGAGCCTTCGGCAGCGTATGGTCGAGATGATCGAAATTGGAGAAGGTCGTCGGCGAGCCCGGCCGCATCATCATGTCGAAGGTGCCGGGCACCGACACGGGCTCGGTGATCGAGACGCTCAGCCAGCGTGCCGGAAGTTTTCGTGTTGCCAGCGTATCGACGATGGTGCGCACCTGGACGCGTCGGCCGTTCCAGGAACCTTCCCATGTGATGACACCGGCGGTGCCGTCCGAAACATCGGCAGCGTCGGCAATGACGGTACGAACGCTGGCATGGTCGATGGCGAGCGCCACTGACGCCCTGTTGCGGCTGGCGCGCGCCAGCCAGGCAAGATGAAGGACGAGGGCCAGGACGATTGCCCCGGCAAAGAGTGCTGACGTCACCTCGGACATTTTGTCATGCCAGGCCCGTCCAGGTTCCGGACGGGACTACTCCCATCAATAACCCTGCGGCTTCGGCCACGGCATGGTGAACTGATCGCCGCGCCGCACGAATTTGTAGCGGTAGAAATGAAACCATAGCGAGATCAGGAAGTAGAAGGCGACCATGGCGATCAGCTGCGAGCCGAAGCCGAGGAAAATGGCGAAGAAGGTCACCACGCACAGGCAGAACAGCACGATAGCCGGCAGCGGATGGAACGGATGCGTATAGCCACGGCGGATCGAGCCGAGCGGCCACTTCTTCCTGAACATGACGATGTTGATGCTCATGAACGTGTATTGCAGAACGCCCGACAGGATCGAGAAGGTGATCGCCTGGTTGAGGTCGGCGATGAAGGCGAAGGCCAGCGCGATCGGCAACAGGAACAGGATCGAGCGATAGGGCGTGCGATATTTTGGATGCACGGCCGAGAACCATGTCGGCAGATAGCGGTCGCGGCCGAGCGAGAACCAGGCTCGCGCCGCATCGTTGATGCAGCCATTGGCGGAGGCCAGTGCGGCAAGCAGTGTCGCGACGAACAACAGGTTCTCAAGCAACGGGCTGCCGGTCAGCTTGCCCGCATCCCAGAGCGGATAGGGGGTGATGCCGAGATACTCCCACGGCATCATCGAGGCGCAGACATACCAGGTCATGGCGGCGGCGATCAAAAGCGTGATCATGCCGGCCATCGTGCCGTAGGGCAGCGAGCGGGCCGGCGAGCGCACTTCCTCGGCCGCCTGCGTGGTGCCCTCGATGCCGAGATAGTACCAGATGCCGAACTGGAAGGCGGCGATGACGCCGATCCAGCCATAGGGCAGGGCGTTGTCGGGTGTGACCAGCTCGTTGAGCTTCAGCACGGCGCCCTGCGTCCACGGGCTGACCGAGAAAAACAGGACGACGATCGAGATGTAGGCGATTGCGGTGATGACGAAGTTGACGTTCAGCGTCATCAGCACGCCGCGATAGTTCAGCCATGCCAGCACCACGATGGTGGCGGCGATGAAGGAATTGTAGCTCATCCCTTCGACGCCGGCCTTGGCGACGATTGTCTGGCCGAGCAGGATCGCGTCGGAGACTTCGAGCATCGTATAGGCAAAGACCAGGAACAGCGCGACGTTGAAGGCCATCAGCGGCCCGACAATGTGCTTTGCCTGCGCGTACTGGCCGCCGGCGGCGGCCACCGTTGACGTGACCTCGGAATCTATCATCGCCACGGAGGTGTAGAGCAGACCGACGACCCAGCAGACCACCAGCGCGGCGAGCGTGCCGCCCTTGTCGGCGGAGAAGTTCCAGCCGGTAAACTCGCCGACCAGCACGATGCCGACTCCGAGCGCCCAGACATGGGCCGGGCCGAGCACCCGCAGCAGTGAGACCCTGTCCCCGTGGATTACCGGTTCAAGTGTGATCGTCATTGTTCAATCCCCACTCAGATCCGGTGTTTTTCGGAAACGGCTTCCAATTCGCCTTCGCGCGACGAGGTCAGCACCTCTTCTGAGAAGGTCGTGTCGACCTTGAACCAGTCGTAGAGCATCCACAGGGCAAGCACGATCGAGATGCCCCAGCATGCGTAGGAGAGTGCCATCCACATGATCGTGTCCCCCGATTGTTTGTGGAAAGTTTTTACTTGTCGTCGAACTTTTCGTTGATGACTTCGCGATATTCGCGGTCGGAGGCGCGGAACAGGAAGACGAAATAACCGATCAGCACCGCGGCCATGATGATCAGCGTCGGCCAGTCGATGACATAGTGGAAGCGGTTCTGGATGATGTCGTGCGCGGTCTCGGGCGTGTAGCCGAGCTTTTCCCAGATCGAGGCCATGGTCGCGTTCTGGCCGAGCGTCTCCCAGGTCTTGGTATCAAGTGCGTCGATCGATTTCGCCGCACCCGCCAGCCCGAGTTTCAGCGGCAGCCACAGGGCGACGAAGATGGCGACGACAACGACGACGATATCGAAAATCTGTCCGGCCTTGCTCTGCTCCGGCGGTTTGTAGCGCGACATATCTTCTACCCCTTCAGGACTTGCGGTTGCGGAACGCGTCGGCGTTCTTGATGTCGAGCCCGTAGATGAAGTCCTTGTCTTCCTTGTAGTGCTTGACCATCGCCAGGATGGCGGCCGTGTTGAAGATCAGCACGGCGGCCGCCGCGATCGCGACGACGACCTTGATGCCGCTATCGGGGATGTATGGCCACGTCATGAGAAGGACGAATAGGATCGTCGCCCACAGGCAGACGATCAGGAGCATGGATCCGCGCACGTCGGAACGGTACAGCGCTTCAATGCGCTGCTGCATGTCTGACATCGGTTTTCCCCTTTTTCCGACGCACGGTTCCGAATCCACCGCGCGTCGCCCTCTTTCAAGAGAGTGAAATTTTTTTCATAAATTCCGTCCGATTTCCGCAATTGTCAAGCCGATTTTACGTTGGGTTAACCGTTTGCTTCGTGCGACGGATTTTGCCTGACAATGAAATTAATTGCTTATGGGTATTGCGGCGCCCGAATGTTTGCGGTCAATATTCGGCCAAAGCCCCCGCCGAAGTGCAGGGGGCAGGGAACAGCAAACGATTTTTCGAAACGGAGGACGAGCGGATGACGGCATCCTGGAGATTTTCGACCCTGGCGGATCGCCATCGCGCCCTTGGTTCGAAGCTCGAAGACTGGAGCGGCATGGGGACTGCCTGGACCTACGACAAGGACGCCGACGAAGAGTACGTCGCCATCCGCACCAAGGCCGGGCTGATGGATGTTTCGGGCCTCAAGAAGGTCCACATCACCGGGCCACACGCCTCGCACCTGATCGATTTGGCCACCACGCGTGACGTCGAGAAGATCTATCCCGGCAAGTCGGCCTATGCCTGCATGCTGAACGAGGCGGGAAAGTTCACCGACGACTGCATCCTCTACCGCACCGGACCGAATTCCTGGATGGTCGTGCATGGCTCCGGAACCGGCCATGAGGAGTTGCAGCGCGCTTCCGTCGGGCGCGACGTCTCCTTGCGCTTCGATGACAATCTTCATGACCTGTCGCTACAGGGGCCGACCGCCGTCGACTATCTGGCCAAGCATGTGCCTGCTATTCGCGATCTCAACTATTTCCATCACATGCAAACGCAGCTGTTCGGCTTTCCGGTGATGATTTCACGCACCGGCTACACCGGCGAGCGCGGCTACGAGATCTTCTGCCGTGGCCAGGATGCCGGCACGATCTGGGACAGGATTCTCGATGAGGGCAAGAGCGCCGGCATCATTCCGTGCCGCTTCACCACGCTCGACATGCTGCGCGTCGAGAGCTACCTCTTGTTCTATCCCTACGACAATTCGCAGAAATACCCGTTCGACAACGAAGGTCCCGGCGACACGCTGTGGGAGCTCGGCCTCGACTTCACCGTCAGCCCCGGGAAGACTGGCTTCCGCGGCGCCGAGGAGCATTACCGCCTCAAGGGCAAGGAACGCTTCAAGATTTATGGCGTTCTGCTCGACGGCAAGGAGCCGGCCGACGAGGGCGCGCCGGTCTATCGCGACGGCAAGAAGGTCGGCGTGGTGACCTGCGCGATGTATTCGCCGCTGGTGAAGAAATCCATGGGCATCGCCCGACTCGACGTCGACTGCGCGGTCAAGGACACCAAGCTCGAGATTCGCAACAAAAGCGGTTCGATCAAGGCGACGGCGCAGCCGCTCCCCTTTGACGATCCCAAGAAGACCAAGCGCACGGCCAAAGGTTGAGGCATAATCAACAGCGAGGGGTTCGAGGCACGAAGACTTAAATGGCAGCCAAAAGCATCATCAGCCGGCCCGTTTACGGAACGCTGTCTCCACAGCCCGGCAAGCACCATCTTTTCGTGGCGGATGCGGAGGGCGCGCTGGCGATAGCGGAGATGGCCGAGCGAACCCCGTCAGGGTTTTTCGACGGCGCCGAAATCGTCTTCATCCCTGGCCCTGACCGCAAACACGTTGCCGCGCTCGAAGCGCTGAAGCCGGCGCAGTTTCATGAGGCGCCGTCCTTTGCCAGCCTGCTGCCGCGGCTCAGGCAGACGCTGGCCAATGCGCATATGGGCCTGCGCCTCTATCTCTCCGGCACCGAAGGCCTGATCGGCCAGGCGATGCAGGCCGCCCTTGAAGCTGGCATCGATCACACCTCGATCCAGACCGAGCATCGCGGCTCGCTGGCACGGCGCATGCAGTGCGTGCATTGCAAGGGCATCACCGAGAACGTGACGACGCAGCCGGCGACCTGCGCGCATTGCGGCCTGCTGCTCCTGGTGCGCGACCATTATTCCAGGCGCATCGCGGCGTTCCAGGGCGTCTGCATCAACGCCGAGGATCGCAGCGAGATTCCTCCGATGGAGGAGATTTTTCGATGAGCACCGGAACGACAAAACTCGATGTCGTGGTCAGCGATGTGGTGCCGGTCAATGAGCTGGTCACCCGCTTCCATTTCCGCCGCCGCGACGGCCAGCTCTTGCCGACCTTTTCCGGGGGCGCCCATGTCGTGGTCGAGATGCGCGACGGCGAGCGCACCCGGCTCAATCCCTACTCGCTGATGGGCTCGCCGCTCGACACGCGCGAATACACGATCAGCGTGCGCCGCGACGATGTCGGCCGCGGCGGCTCGCTGTTCATGCACAGGAATGTCCGGCCTGGCCATGAAATGGTGGTCAGCTATCCGGTCAATTTGTTCTCGCTCGACCTGCGCGCCAAGAAGCACCTGATGCTGGCCGGCGGCATCGGCATCACGCCGTTCATGGCGCAGACCGCGCAGCTGGCGGCGGAAGGCGGCAATTTCGAGCTGCACTACACCTGCCGCACCGCTTCGCTCGGCACCTATGCCGATGTGCTGCGCGAGCGCTACGACCGGCGGATCAGGCTCTATCATGACGACCTTGACGAGCGCATCGAGCTCGACCGGCTGTTGTCGTCGCAACCGCTCGGCACGCATCTCTATGTCTGCGGTCCGGCCGGCATGATCAACTGGGTGCGTGAGCGCGCCGCCACCCTGGGCTGGCCGTCGGAGACCGTGCATTTCGAGCATTTCGCGGCGCCCCAGCCCGGCCTGCCGTTCGACGTGACGCTTGCCGTAACTGGCAAGACGATCAGGGTCGATGAACAGCAGAGCCTGCTCGAAGCGATCGAGGCGGCCGGCGTCGATCCGCCCTATCTGTGCCGTGGCGGCGTCTGCGGCCAGTGCGAAACCAATGTCATCTCGTATGACGGCAAGTTCATCCACAACGACCACTGGCTGAGCGAGGAGGACCACCGCTCGGGCTGCAAGATCATGCCGTGCGTGTCGCGCTTCGAGGGCCGGTCGCTGGTGTTGGAAAGATAGGAGGCGAGCTTGGGAATCACTTTTCGCAAGGAAACGTTCCGCGACGATTTCACCTTCAAGAACAGCCCGGAGCACATCCGGCGGTTCCCGTTTCCGTTCCACGAAGACGCCTACATGTATGCGGTCAACATCGAGCCGCATGTCGTGGGACCCAAGGGCAGCGTGCTGGAAAACCTGATCGACGTCGACGAGCACTATGTCGCCGAGATGCAGGACCGTGCGCTGGTGCTGGCCGAGGATCCGCTGCGCTGCCAGTCGCTGCCGCACATGACGCTGGCCGGCTGGGACCTGCTGGAGCTCCTGATGGAGCAGCAGGCGCTGGGTTATCCCGAGCATTTCACGCTGACCCGCGACGGCGATCGCTGGCGCTGGATCAACCGCCCGCTCGGCATCGACGATACCTTCACCTTTGGCGACACCTCGAGGCTGCCCTACGGGCCGATGGAGTACATCACCCGGCAAAGCCAGGGCGATTTCTGCATCCTCGACCAGCGCGACGGCAATCTGTGGATGGATGCCGGCATGGTCACCACCCAGGCCGACTGGTCGCTCGACTTCGACATCGGCATGAATTTCTTCGAATGGCACGCGCCGGTGCCGCTGGCGCATGAAAAGGGGATTTTCACCCGGGCGCTGAAATTCCTCACCAACATCCAGCAAGGCAAGCCGGCACGGCGCCTGAACTGGACAATGACCATCAATCCGCGCCTCGATACCAGCCCGGAAAACTATCACAAATGGGGTCCGGACCGGACCACGGTGACGCCGGAGAATGTCGGCGACAAGGTGCACCTGCGCGTCGAGTTGCAGAGTTTCTGGCGGCTGCCGCGCTCGAACGGCATCGTCTTTCCGATTCGCTGCTATCTGATCAAGATGGACGAACTGGTGACGCAGCCGAAATGGGCGCGCCGCCTGCACCGCGTCATCCGAGACCTTCCGGATGAACTCGCCAACTACAAGGGCCTGACGCGCTATCGCCCGACACTGGTCGAGTGGCTGTCGAAGCTCGACGACGGCAGCCCGACATCGCCGGGCTTCGGGCCGGACTAACCCGCGCTGTTCTGCGGATAGCAGATGATCGAGAGGTAGCGCATCGGTAGCTGTGTCAGCTGTTCGGGCCCGTGCGGCGCGTCCGCGTCGAAGAACAGGCTGTCGCCGGGCTTCATCGGATAGAGGTTGCTGCCGTGCCGGTAGACGACCTCGCCTTCAAGCATATAGAGAAACTCCATGCCCTCATGCTGGAAGGTCGGGAACACGTCCGAATCCTCGGTCAGCGTGATCAAATAGGGTTCGACGACGACGCCGCTGGTGTTGGAGCCGATATGGCCGAGCAGATTGTACTGGTGACCGGCGCGCGTGCCGCGACGTTCGACGTCGAGCCCTTCGCCGGCCTTGACGAAGACAGCGCTGCGCTCCTCCTCGAAGCGGCGGAAGAAGGCGGTGACCGGAACGCCGAGCGCCCGCGACAGCGCCTGCAAGGTGGTCAGCGACGGCGAGGTGATACCGTTCTCGATCTTCGACAGCATGCCCAGCGAAATGTCAGTGGCGACCGCCAGATCGGCGACGGTGATGCCGAGCTTCTTGCGGAACGCCCGCACCTCGCGGCCGATCGCGACCTCCAGCACTTTTTCGCGGGTGTCGCGAATGGCGTGCGGGTCCTGCGTCAGCGGCGCCCGGATGGTCTTGCCGTCCGACGAAACCTTGGGCAGCGGCTTGGCCTTTGCGCCGGCATGGCCGGCACCAGGCTTGGGATCGGAAATCTTGTTGGCCATGTCGCCCTCGGACTCTGCGGATTTATTTCACTCTAGGTGAACATGTCAGGTGCCGATACATGAGCGCAACCGCGACGGCAAGTCGCCTGAAGCCGCATGCACCCGATCCAGCGTTTGGTCGCACGAGGTTTTGTGAGAAATCCTCCCAGACGAAACGCTGTTTCGACACAGGAACTGTTGACAGCACGAACGGGCCAATTACTGTCCTGTGAGTGAAATTTGTTTCGTAAGAGCAATTCCAGGAAAAGTGTGAGACGGTTTTCCGTCCGGGATTGCGTCAAACAAAAAGTCGAAATCAGATCGGGAGGCCTGCAATGAAAAGTCGCGTTGCCGTTATCGGAGCCGGGCCGTCCGGCCTGGCACAGCTCAGGGCCTTCAAGTCGGCCGCCGACAAGGGCGCCGACATTCCCGAGATCGTCTGCTTCGAAAAGCAGTCCGACTGGGGCGGCCTGTGGAACTACACCTGGCGCACCGGCCTCGACGAGCATGGCGATCCCGTGCACGGCTCGATGTACCGCTACCTCTGGTCGAACGGACCGAAGGAATGCCTGGAGTTCGCCGACTACACGTTCGAGGAGCATTTCGGCCGGCCGATCGGCTCCTATCCTCCGCGCGCCGTGCTGTGGGATTACATCAAGGGCCGCGTCGAGAAATCCGGCGTGCGCAAATGGGTGCGCTTCAACAGCCCGGTGCGCATGGTGACCTTCTCCGAGACGACGAAGAAATTCACCGTCACCGCGCATGACCGCACCAACGACATCACCTATTCGGAAGAGTTCGACAATGTCGTCGTCGCCTCCGGGCACTTCTCTGTCCCCAACGTGCCCTATTTCGAGGGGTTTTCGACCTTCAACGGCCGCATCCTGCACAGCCATGATTTCCGCGACGCCATGGAATTCAAGGGCAAGGACATCCTGATCATCGGCCGCTCCTATTCGGCCGAGGACATCGGTTCGCAGTGCTACAAATACGGCGCCAAATCGATCACCTCCAGCTACCGCTCGAAGCCGATGGGTTTCAAATGGCCGGAGAACTGGAAAGAGGTGCCGCTGCTTCAGAAAGTCGTCGGCAAGACCGCGCATTTCAAGGACGGCAGCACCAAGGATGTCGATGCCATCATCCTGTGCACCGGCTATCTCCATTCCTTCCCCTTCCTCACCGAGGATCTGAAGCTCAAGACCGCCAACCGCATGTGGCCGGACGGGCTCTATGAGGGCGTCGTCTGGGAGAAGAACCCGAAGCTGTCCTTCATCGGCATGCAGGATCAGTTCTATACCTTCAACATGTTCGACGCGCAGGCCTGGTTCGCCCGCGACGTCATTATGGGCCGTATCAAGTTGCCGTCGGCCGAGGCGATGGCCGCGCACGGCGCAAAATGGCGGGCGCGCGAGGAAACGCTGGAAGACGCCGAGCAGATGATCTGGTTCCAGGGCGACTACACCAAGGAATTGATGGACCAGACCGATTATCCCCGCTTCGACGTCGAGGCGGTCAACAAGACCTTCATGGAGTGGGAGCACCACAAGGGGGAAGACATCATGAGCTTCCGAGACCACGCCTATCGCTCGCTGATGACCGGCACCATGGCGCCGCTGCACCATACGCCCTGGCTGCAGGCACTGGACGATTCGATGGAGAGCTATCTCGAGGTGAAAGGCGTCGCGGCGGAGTAGCGAGGCGCGCCGGCTTCAATCGAGCGGATAGTCGGGCGGAGCGTCGGTCTCCGTCACCTTGACCGACAGCACGTCGCTGGTGTTGGCAAAGTCGGGGCCATCGCCGCGCACTGCCAGCGTGTCCGCCATCAGCAGGAATGTCATGGCGGCGAGGGTTGGTCCGCCCGGCTCCTCTGGCCATGCGAAGATGCCGTCGGCATTGGCGCCGAATTTCACATCGTGGCAGACGAATTCGATCTCGACTTTCCAGGATCTCAGCGGCCGTGTGTCGCCAAGTGGCGGATGCGGCGGGTCGGGAAGCTCGAAATGATTGGCGACAAGGATTTTGGTCGGCACCGCCGGCACGATGCCCTGGCGATTGAAGGCGGCGATGGCGTCGTCACGGAACCGGTCGAGCAGGCCTTGCCCCGACAGCCTGTACGGCTCGCGGAAAAAGCCTCCGGCCCAGACCGACTCGTCATTGTCGTTGGAGATCAACAGGGAGGCACGGAAGCGGGGCAGCCTTGGCGCCAGCGCCTGCCAGTCGCATTCGGCAGGCGTCGCCGGCGTTGCGATGAACTCGTCGAGAAGATCGCTGCCGCGCACCGGATTGCCCAACACCGAGCAGTCTTCGCCGTAGAGGTGCCAGAGCTGGCGCAGCTCAGCGGCCGCGATGTCGGGTTTGCGCAGTTCCTCCACCGAGGCGCGAACCCGCGCGACGGCGTAGGCCGTCGCCGCCTCCAGCGTGCCGAATCCCGGGACGAAATGTTCGCCGTCCGGCTCGCCGGTTCTGGCCATGTCGAAAACGAGGACGGTAAAGGGCGGCTCGCCTGGCTCAGACATTTCGGCACCAAATTGGACTAACCCAGCCTTGCCCGTGCCTTCGCCGTCCACGCGTTGAACAGCCGGTCGGCGACGATGCCGATGAAGGCGATGGCGAGGCCGGCGACGATGCCGCGGCCGGAATCCGCCTTGGACAGCGCGATGAACACTTCCTGGCCGAGATCGCGGGTGCCGACCATGGCGCAGATGATGATCATCGCCAGCGCCATCAGGATCGTCTGGTTCACGCCCAGCATGATTTCGGGCAGCGCCAGCGGAAGCTGCACGCGAAAGAAGGTCTGGCGCGGCGTGCAGCCCGACACTTTTGCCGCCTCGATCAGCGCTGGCGGCACCTGGCGGATGCCGTGATTGGTGTAACGGATGGCCGGCACCACGGCGAAGGCGACCGTTGCGATCATCGCCGTGACGTCACCGACCCGGAACAGCATCACCACCGGGATGATGAAGCAGAAGGATGGCAGCACCTGCAGCGTGTCGATGATCGGCGTGACGATCTTCTCGAAACGGTCGCTGCGTGAGGCCATCAGGCCAATGGGGATGCCGATCAGGCAAGCGATGAAGGCCGAGATGCCGCAGAGATAGACCGTCGCCATGGTCTTTTCCCACAGCCCGGTGATGGCGCAGAAAGCGGTGAGTGCGGCAACCAGGGCCGCGAGCCGCAGGCCCGAGAGCTGATAGCCGGCAAGGCCGAGCAGGAAAACCGCGCCCAGCCACGGAAAGCCTTCGCAGAAGGCGCGCAGCGGGTTTAGCACGTTGAGGATCAGCGCCACGCGAAACGCCTCGATCGTGTCGAAGAAGTTGATGGTGATCCAGTTCACCGCTGCCTTCCAAAGCGGCGCGGTGGTGAAGGTGATCGCTTTCGGCACCGCCGCGAAGGCCGGCACGAACAGGCCGAGCAGCGTGGTGACGACAAGGATGGCGATCGCCAGTGTCAGATTGGGGTAGCGCCGCCAGAAGCTCGGGCTCATTTCCCGATGAACATGGCCCTTTGCCTGCTTGTGCGCGATCGCCTGGCTTAGTCGGTCGAGTGCGATCGCCAGTGCGACGATGGCGAGACCGGCTTCCATCGCCTCGCCGACCTTCAGCGCGCGCAACGCCAGAAGCACGTCGTAGCCGAGACCGCCGGCGCCGATCATCGAAGCGATGATCACCATGTTTAGCGCCAGCATGATCACCTGGTTGACGCCGACCATCAGCGTCGGCCGCGCCGACGGCAAAAGCACCCGCCACAGTTTCTGCCGCGCCGTGCAGCCGGCCATCTCGCTGAAATCGTCGATCTCGGACGGCACCCGCGACAGCCCAAGCATCGTCGCCCGCACCATCGGCGGCGTGGCGAAGATGGCGGTCGCGATCATCGCCGAAACCGGGCTGTTGCCGAACAGAAGCAGCATCGGGATCAGATAGGCAAAGGTCGGAATCGTCTGCATCAGGTCAAGGGCGGGGGAGACGATGAGCCTTTCCGCCCATGGTTTGCGCCACGCCCAGATGCCGGCGAAGAGGCCGGTGACGATGCAGAACGGCACGGCGATGGAGATCAGCGCCAGCGTCAGCATGGCGCTGGTCCATTGGCCAAACAGTGCGATGTAGAGGAAACACCCGCCGACCAGCATGCCGAGCTTCCGGCCACCGGCGGCATGCCCGGCAAGGAAGGCGGCGGCGCAGACGCCGACCCAGGACAGGCGCGGCAAGACAAAGGCGTCGGCGCCGTGACCGATCTTGAAATTCTTGGCCAGCAGGTTGAGCGCGAAGTCGAGCGGCACGCCGAGCACCGCTGTGATCGAGCGCGTCAGCCACGACAGGTTCGACTTGATCCAGCCCATCAAGGCGCCGACCCAGTCGGCGACCGGGACGATTGCACTGGCGGGATAATTGACAGCCCAGGGCAGGCTGTCCTGCAGCAGGAACACGACAAGCACGGCAGCAAGCGCCGAGGCCCAGACGATCAGCCAGATCTGAACCGGACGCGCCCTTGCCTCGCTGGCGCCAGCCGTCACCGTCATGCGCCGGCCCTCGAACGATCGATGCCGGCCAGCAGATCGATCACCGCTTGCGGCGTCACCTCGCCGATCGGCTTGCCGGTGCCGTTGACCACCGCGAACGGCTTGCCGGCGGATACGATCTCCGCTGAAAAGCTTGCGATCTTGGCATCCGGCGCAACGGTGCCGCCATGCTCGGCGCCGTCGCAGGCGCGCATCAGGCTGCGCGCCGAGATCACCTTGGCGCGGTCGACGTCGCGGGTGAATTCGGCGACATAGTCGGTCGCCGGGTTGACCACCAGCTCTTCCGGCGTGCCGATCTGGATGACCTCGCCGTCCTTCATGATGGCGATGCGGTCGGCCAGCCGGATCGCTTCGTCGAAATCATGGGTGATGAAGACGATGGTCTTGTGCAGCATGGTCTGCAGCCGCATCAACTCGTCTTGCATCTCGCGGCGGATCAATGGGTCGAGCGCCGAGAACGGCTCATCGAGAAACCAGATTTCCGGTTTGGTCGCGAGGCTGCGGGCGATGCCGACACGCTGCTGCTGGCCGCCGGAAAGCTCGCGCGGGTAGAAATGCTCGCGGCCACGCAATCCGACGAGCTCTATGACCTCATGCGCCCGGGCTTCGCGAGTCGGCCGGTCCTGTCCTTGGATGCTGAGCGGAAAGGCGATATTTTCCAGCACGTTGAGGTGCGGCAAGAGCGCAAAATTCTGGAACACCATGCCCATCCGGTGGCGCCGCAATTCGATAAGTGCCGCATCCGAGATTTTCAGCAGGTCGTTGCCTTCGAATTCGACCTTGCCGTGCGTCGGCTCGACCAGCCGCGACATGCAGCGCACCAGCGTTGACTTGCCGGACCCCGACAGGCCCATGATGATGAAGATCTCGCCCTGGCGGATTTCAAGGTCGACGGCGCGCACGGCCCCAACCAGCCCGGCGGCAGTGACGTCGGCCATGCTGGCCTTGCCATCGCGCTCGCGGATGAAATTGGCCGCGTTCGATCCGAACAATTTCCAGACATTGCGGCAGGCAAGCTTAATCGGGCGGGCATCCTTGCCCGGCTGCGTCGGTGCCTGTTCAGTCCTATCCGTCATCCAATCGTCCTTCTGGAATATCAGGAATCGAGACCCGGCCGATCAACAGCCGGGTCTCATCTCTCCAGTCGGAACAATCACTGCGCCCAGGCTTTCCAGTCTGCCTCGTGGGCAGCGATCCAGGCGGCGGCGACGTCTTCCGGCGTCTTGCCGCCGAGATCGATCTCGCCGCTCATCTTGTTGAGCTCATCGGTGTCGATCGTATACGCCTTTGCTACCTTGTAGGCGACCGGCCACTTGTCCTTCATGCCGGACCAGGAGTACTTCCAGATCTCGCCATGCGGCTTGCCGCAATCATATTTGGCGTCCGGGTTCACGCCCCATTTCGGGTCATTGTAGCATTCGGGTGTGTATTCGGGGAACTGCACCCATTCGCCCTTGTACTTGGCCGGTGCCCAATGCGGCGAATAGATCCACAGCATGATCGGCGCCTTGCGCTGGTAGGCCGAGTCCAGCTCGGCGAACATCGCCGCGTCGGTGCCGGCATGGATGACGGTGAAGGGCAGTTTCAGCGCCTCGACACGCTCGTCGTCAAAGCCTTCCCAGGTCACCGGGCCGCCGAGATAGCGACCCTTGGGTGCGGTCTCCGCCGTCGAAAATGCTTCGGCGCATTTCGGGTCCTTCAGCGCTTCCCAATTGGGGAGGCCCGGGCACTTTTCCTTCATGTATTCGGGAAACCACCACTCTTCCTTGGCCTTGGGCCCGAGCTTGCCGAGCCGTTCGGTCTGGCCGGTCGCGTCAGAGGCTTTCATGGCTTCGCCGGCGGTCGTGTCCCAGAACTCCAGGCCGACATCGAGGTCGCCATTGGTGAGGCCTGTGGTCAGGCTGGAGAGGTAGTCGGCGGTCGGGTATTCGACGGTATAGCCGAGCTTTTCCAGGATGCCGCCGAGGATCTTGGCATTCAGGTTGACGCTGGTCCAGTCGAACAGCGCGATCTTGATCGGGTCGTTGGATTCGGGTGCTGCGGCTTGGGCGGAAGGTGTCAGCAGGCTTAGGGACGCGAGCGCGACCGCGCCCATCGACAGTTTCGAGATCTGGCTGCGAAATGACATGCTTGTTCTCCTTCAAGCTGTGAAAATTATCGTTCGTTCCCTTCTTGCGGCTTTTCTTGATTGTGTTGGAAAGGCTGGTCGTTGCGCAAGGCCGTCGGCACCAAATTGTCGCCCTGACTTTGGCCAAGGCAGGCAAGACGGTGCTCAATTCTGCTGATGGTCGAATGGGACTGGAGGGTCAGCGTCATGGCTGCCGACGGATCGCTGCGGAAGCGATCACCTGCGGATCAATTTCCAGTCTTGCGGCGCCCTGCAAGGTGCGAGCCATCAAGGTCCCATGATCTCGGCTGTCGGCCCGGCAAGCCCCATCTCGCCAGGACCGTTTCATAGGATGAAAGTATATATACCAACGTTCATGTCGCGCAACGACTAACGCCCGCGGGTTGCAAAATTTCAGACTACAGGCGAAGTCGAGCCCGGTCGCCAGATCTTCCATCCTACCAGCAGACGTAGCCGCCATCGACAATCAGGTCGAGGCCGGTGACGAAGCTCGACGCACGGCTGGCCAGGAACACCGTCGGCCCGACCATTTCCTCCGGCGCCGCCATGCGCCCCATCGGCGTGTCGCGCTTGAAGATCTTGACCTCTTCCGCCACCTCCGGCCGCTTATTCATCGGCGTCAGCGTGTAGCCCGGGCTGACGACATTCACCCGCAGCCCGCGGTCGGCCCACTCCATGGCGAGGCTCTTCGACATGTGGATGACCGCTGCTTTCGAGGAGTTATAGTGCGCCTGCGTCAGGCCCCGGTTGACGATGGTACCCGACATCGAGGCGATGTTGATGATCGAGCCCTTGCGCCGCGCCAGCATCTTGCGGGCTTCGGCCTGGCAGGACAGGAACACGCCGGCGACATTGACCTCGTGCACCTTCTGCCATGTCTCCAGCGACAGCGTCTCGGCCGGTTCCGAACCGGCGATGCCGGCATTGTTGACGGCGACGGTCAGCGCACCGAGTTCACTCTCAAGGCGATCGATCGCCGTCGCGAGATCGCTCTGCGATGTCACCGTGCCGGTCAGCACCAGCGCCTTGCGGCCGAGCGCCGTGATCCGGTGGGCGGTTTCGTCCAACCCGCCTTTCGAAGCATGGCCGAAACAGGCGACGTCGGCGCCTGCCTCGGCCAGTCCGATCGCGATTGCCTGGCCGATGCCGCTGCCGGCGCCGGTGACCAGCGCGACATCGCCGTCCAGTTTGAAAAGATCCATCGATAGCCCTCCCTGCCTCGGAGAGGGTACGCGCTGAGCCGTGCTCCGATCAAGCGCTCTGCATCGTTCAGAAATAGCCGTCCGACGCGGCCGTGGCTTCCTTCGGGATTTCGACCCCGTCGACGAGGATCTTGTCGACCAGTTCGTGGTGGAAGCAGACCAGCCCCTTGATCCGCTCCGCCTCGTGCACCGGCTCTGGATAGTACCAGACGAGGTTCTCGTGGCGCTTGGCCTTGGTCGTCACGTGATAGTAGTTGGAGATGCCCTTGTAGGGGCAGCGTGAGATGTAGCGGCTGGGCGCAAACATATCGAGCCGCGTATCGGAGATCGGCAGATAGTGGCGCACCGGATGTCCGGTTTCGAACAGGAACACGCCACGGCGTGAATCGGCGACCTGCTCACCGTCGAGAATGACCTGCACGCGCCGTGACGACGGCAGGCAGTCGACGCGGCGGAACGGATCGCGGGCATGCACGAAGATCTCCTCGTCCTCCTCGAACCAGTGGCCCATCTTGCTCCAGTAGAACGACATGTAGTCGGCGAGCGGCGGGCTGCCTTTCACCGGATCGGCGTAGCGCCAGGCCGCGTCCTCGACCAGCGTCACGCCGGTGTTGAGTGAGTAGTGGGTCGCCACGCCCTTGAACGGGCTCTCGGTCGTCGTTGTGCTCGGCAACAGAAACTCTTCGCGCACGTCGCTCATCGGGAAATAATAGACCGGCAGGTGGTCGGACTCGTAGAGCACCAGCGCGTTGACCGTGTCGGCGACAATCATCGACCCGACCTGCACCCGCAGCCGCTTCTGCGTCGGCATGGTGAAGGCGACATAACCCGGCTCGAAATCATATTGGGTGATGCTGTCGAGCAGCGGAAAATGCGGCCCGCGGCCGCGCAGATGACGCTTGCGAATGGTACTCTCCCGGTTCTTGGTCTTGGCGATCACGTTCATGATCAGCCTATGGATACGCGATCGAGCAGCAGCCCGGCGGCGATCGGCGGCAGTCCGCTGACATTCTTGCGCACCGGCACCAGCAGGTCGGGGAAATAGCTGAAAATGACCGGCGTCTCGTCAAGCAGCAGTTTCTGGATGTCGGAGGCGGCACTGCGCTGTGCGCCGATATCGAGCGCCTTCAGATAGCTGGTGACCATGCCGTCATAGGCGGGGCTCTTGAAATGCGCAGCGTTCCAGGGGCCGTCGCTGACCAGCGGGCTTTTGAGGAAGACGTTGGGCACGCTGCGATGCGCGTAGTCGGTGATGCCGAGCGGACTGTCCAGCCAGTCCGACTGGCCGAACACCGCCTTGCCGTAATACTTGTCCTGGTCCTCGATGTTGAGCGCGATGCGGGCGCCGATTTCCTTGGCGAAGTTCTGGAACAGCTGCGCGTAGCCGGGAATGTCCGAATAGCGCAGCGTCGTCAGCGTGATGTCGAAGCCGCTGGCAACGCCGGCCGCTTCGAGCAGCTGCTTGGCCTTGGCGATGTCCTGGACGCGTTGCGGCACCGTCTTGTCCGTCGCGGGGAAGGCAGGCGCGAACGGGCTGTCATCGCCGGTCGCCGCCATGCCGCGGCACAGACCATCGACCAGCTTGGAGCGGTCGATGCACAATGCCAGCGCCTGGCGCACGCGCTTGTCGGTGAAGGGGCCGGTGTCGCAGCGCATGTGCAGCTGGCGATGCGCGGTCGATGCGACGCGCAGCACCGTAATGTCGGGGCTGTTCAGCACGACCTGGCTGACGTCGAGCGGAACGGCGTCGAGGATGTCGACCTCGCCGGCCTGCAGCGCCAGGATGCGCGGCTGCACGTCGCCGTAGAACTTGAATTCGAGACGGTCCGGCAGCGCCTTCTCGCCCCAATAGTCGGGGTTGCGCACGAAGGTCGCGCCGACCTTCGGCGTGTAGGTCTCCAGCCGGAACGGTCCGGTCCCTTCGAAGGTCTTTTCGTAGTCGCCCTTGTAGCTCGCCGGCAGGATGACGGCGTTGTAATTGTCGATCGACACCGAATAGGGAAAGCTGCCGTTCGGCGCGTCGAGATGGAAGGCGACGGTATGGTCGTCGACCTTCCTTGTGCCGCCCTTCGACAGCAGGCCCTTGAACACCGACAGCGCGTTCGAGGCGCCGCTCGGATCGGCCAGCCGGTCGAAGGTCGCGACGACGTCGTCGGCCTTGAAGTCCTCGCCATTGTGGAATTTCACGCCTTTGCGCAGCTTGAAGGTCCACACGCTGCCATCCTCGTTCGGCGCCCAGCTTTCCGCCAGCACCGGCTTCAACGTGAGGTCCGCCTGGGTGATGCAGAGAAACTCGGCGGTCTGGAAAACCAGCTGGTAGCTGCCGCTGTCATAGTAGGTGACGGGATCGATGGCGCCGCCCGGCGTGGCCACGCCGGCGCGCACCGTGCCGCCCGGCTTGCCCTCGGCGCGGGCCTGTTGCGTGCCGAGACCGGCTGCGCCCACTAGGCCGCCGAGGAATGGCAGGGAGAGGCCAAGCACGCTGCCATGGCGCAGGAAATCGCGCCGGCCCATCCTGCCGGCGAGCAGTTCATCGACAGCGGAATTTTCGATTGCTGTGAGATTCCGGCGAGCGGCGTCGATCATCCTGAAATGCTTTGGCATGGCTGCATTCCTCGCTTGGCTTGGGGTTTGCCATCTAGTTCATTGTTGACTGCCGCCGCAAAGCGATATTTTTTGATAGGGGCCATCGAAATTTTCGATGCAAGGGGTGAGGCATGGACACTGAAAATCTGCGCAGCTTTCTCGAAGTTGCCGCCCATGGCAGCTTCACCGTCGCGGCCAGCCGGCTCAACCTCGCCCAGTCCACCGTCAGCGCGCGGATCCGGGGACTGGAGGAGCAGTTGGGGCGCCGGCTTTTCGTGCGCGACCGCGATGGCGTGACGCTGACGCCGGCCGGCCGCCAGTTCCTGCCGCATGCCTCCTCCATCACCCGCACCTGGGAGCAATCGCGGCAGGACATCGCCRTTCCCGATGGCTACGAGACGCTGCTGCGGCTGACCGCCCCCGCCTATCTGTGGGACCGCATCACCTCGCCATGGGTCGAGTGGATGCGCGCCAGGCGGCCGAACGTCGCGCTGCGCCTGGAGGGCAGTTTCCCCGATCTGGCGATCGACCAGCTGGCGGAAGGCCTGCTCGACATCTGCATCCTCTATCTGCCGCGCCCGCATCCCGGCATCGTCTACGAAACGCTGGCGGTCGACCAGGTCGTGCTCGTCCAGCATGCCGCGCAGACGAAGTCCTGGACCGAAAACTACATCCTCATGGACTGGGGGCTGGAGTTCCGCATCGAGCACGACCGCGCCTTTGCCGGCATGGTCAAGCCGGCCATCTCGGCAGGACTGGTCTTCATCGGCCTGCAGCACGTGTTGTCTCGGCAGGCGGCGGCCTACCTGCCGCTCAGTGCCGTCAGCACACATATCGAGCGCGGCGAAATGCGCCGCATCGACAACGCGCCGGTGTTCCAGCGCCCGATCTACCTTGCCTATCCCAGCAATCCGGTCTCTTCGGATGTCCTGGATGTCGCGCTCACCGGGCTGCGCTCGCTGGCTGGAGATTGGGCGGAAGGTCAGGGGTTTTCGGAAGGCGACCGTTCCCTGGGCATGACCGGCCAGATGTGACGGGCCAGACCGTATGCATGGTGATCCCCGCTACGCCGGTTCGGTCACCACGTCCTTCTGCAGCCGTGCCAGTTCCTCGTAGGGGATATGGCAGCGGATCGAGTGGCCGGGTTGCGCTTCGCTGAGCGGCGGTTCCTGCTGCTCGCAGATCGCACCGATCTTGCGCGGGCAGCGCGTGTGGAACACGCAGCCCGACGGCGGGTTGGTGGCGCTGGGGATTTCGCCGTCGAGGCGAATGCGCGCCGTCTCGGTCTGATCGAGCTTGGGCACGGCCGACAGCAGCGCTTCGGTGTAGGGATGATGCGGGCCGGAAAAGACGTCTTCCGACGGTCCGAGTTCCATGATCCGGCCGAGATAGAGCACGGCGATCTTGTCCGAGAGGTAACGCACCACGGCAAGATCATGCGAGATGAAGATGTAGCTGACGTCTTCCTTCGACTGCAGGTCGGCGAGAAGGTTGAGGATCGCCGCCTGCACCGACACGTCGAGCGCCGAGGTCGGCTCGTCGCACACGACGATGCGCGGGTCGCCGGCGAAGGCGCGCGCAATGGCGACGCGCTGCTTCAGGCCGCCAGAGAGCTGGCGTGGCTTGACGGCAAGATGCCGGTCGGTCAACCGGACTGAACGGACGAGGTCGTTGAGCCGAGCCTCGAGCGCCTTGCCGCTCAAGCCCGCAAGCCGCTTCAGTGCGCGGCCGATCAAGTGCCGGATCGAGTGCGAGCGGTTGAGTGCCGAGTCCGGATTCTGGAAGACGATCTGCATCGCCTTGATCTGGTCGTCGCTGCGGTTTTCCAGCCGCGGCGCCAGCGCCTTGCCTTCGAGCACGATCGTGCCGCCGTCATCCGGCGGCACCAGGCCGAGCAGCAGCCTGGCGAAGGTCGTCTTGCCGCTGCCGGACTCGCCGACCAGCCCAAGCGTTTCGCCCGGGCGCAAATCGAGCGAAACGTCCTTCACGGCGCGCAGCGCGTGGCCATGGCTGGAATAGGTCTTGTTCAGCCCGGCGACGCGCAGCACCGGCACGGCTGCCGCCTTTGGGGCGGGCGCGACATCGCTCGGGGTTGCGCGCGGCAACGCCTGCGCCTTTTCGTGATAGAAGCAGCGCGACAGCCGGCCGCCCAGATCGTAGAGCGGCGGCAATTCGCTGCGGCAGCGGTCGTCGGCCAGCGCGCAACGGTCGGCGAACGCACAGCCCTTGATGTCGGCACCGATGCCGGGCAGGAAGCCTGGAATGGTGTCGAGCCGACCCTGATCCTTGCGCTGACCGCCGCGCGGCAGGCAGCGCAGCAGTGCGACTGTATAGGGATGGCGCGGATCGTTGAATACGACCTCGGTCGGCCCTTCCTCCACCAGCATGCCGGCATAGAGCACACCGACCCGGTCGCACATGTTGGCGACGACCGCGAGGTTGTGGCTGATGAACAGGATCGAGGCCGACAGTTCCTGCCGGAGCTGCGCGATCAGGTCGAGCACTTCGGCTTCCACCGTCGCATCGAGGCCGGTCGTCGGCTCGTCGAGGATCAGCATCGACGGATCGTTGGCCAGCGCCATGGCAATCGCCACGCGTTGCTGCATGCCGCCGGAAAGCTGGTGGGGGTAGCGCTGCATGACGCTTGTCGGATCGGAGATGCGCACGCGGTTGAGCATGGCAACCGCACGATCCTCGGCCGCCTTGCCTGTTATGCCGCCAAGTTCAAAAATCTCGGTCAGCTGGCGGCCGACGCGGATCGACGGGTTCAGCGCCTTGCCCGGATCCTGGTAGACCATGGAGACGCTTTCGGCCCGCGCCCGCCTGAGCGCCTCGGCATCCAGCTTCATGACGTCCTGGCCGTCGAGCGAGATTGCGCCGCCGGTGATCGAACCGTTTCGCGGCAGATAGCGCACGACGGTGAGCGCCACGGTGGATTTGCCGCAACCGGACTCGCCGACCAGCCCGTAGGCTTCGCCCTGGCCGATGTTGAGGCTGAGGTTGCGCAGCACCGCGCGGTTGCGGCCGGCGACGCGATAGGCGACCGACAGGTCTTTGAGTTCGAGGGCGTTTTCGGCCTTGGCGGATTTAGTCATTGAGCGCTCCGTGAACGCCATCAGCCGCCAGGTTGACGCCAATCACCAGCGAGGCGATGGCCAGCGCGTCGAACAGCACCGTCCACCAGAAACCGCCGCCGATCATGCCGTAATTGTTGGAGATCGAGAGCCCCCAGTCGGGCGAGGGCGGCTGGATGCCGAAGCCCATGAAGGAGAGCGTGGCGACCGCGAAAATGGCATAGCCGAGCCGCACGGTGGTCTCGACCAGGATCGGCGGGATGACGTTGGGCAGGATCTCGACGAACATCGTATGCGCAGCACTTTCGTGCCTGAGCTGTGCGGCGGCGACATAGTCGAGCTCGCGCTCGGCAAGCACTGCGGAGCGCACCGTGCGCGCGATGATCGGCGCGAAGCTGAGGCCGATGACGACGATGACTGTCGTCTTGGATGTGCCGAGCGCCACGATGGCCAACAGCGCGACGATGACCACCGGGATCGCCATGAAGGCTTCGAGGATGCGGCTGACGACATCGTCGACGAGGCCGCGAAAATAGCCGGTGATGAGGCCGAGTGCCGTGCCGGCCACGGTCGCCAGCAAGGTTGCCAGCGGGGCGACGGTCAGGATGTCGCGCGAGCCGACGATGACGCGCGAGAAGACGTCGCGGCCGATCTGGTCGGTGCCGAACCAGTGTTCGGCCGAAGGCGGCGCTAGCGCGTTGATGATGTCGTCGGCAAGCGGGTCGTAGGGCGCGAAATGCTCGCCGAACAGGGCGCAGGCAACCCAGAACATCACGATGGCGAAACCGGTCAGGAAGGTGCCGGAGCGCAGCAGCGAAAACAGCACCTCCGCCAGCGGGCCGCGCTTTCGCGTGTCGTCTGGAGTGGGGGAGGTGGTCTGGACAGCGCTCATTGATCTGACCCCAGCCGGATGCGCGGATTGAGCACGGAATAGAGGAAGTCGGCGACGAGCGTCGCCACGGCATAGACGATGCCGATGGTGAGAATTCCCGATTCCAGCATCGGGAAATCCTTGCCGCGCGCTGCGGTGAAGATCAGCGAGCCGATGCCCTGGTAGCGGAACAGCGTCTCGATCACGACGAGGCCGCCGATGAGATAGCCGGTCTGCGTCGCGATGACAGTGATGGTCGGCAACAGCGCGTTGCGCAGCACATGCCGCCAGATCACCGTGCGCCATGGCAGGCCCTTGAGCACGGCTGTTCGCGTGTAGTCGGAATCGAGTGCCTCGATCATGCCGGAACGCGCCATGCGGGCGATATAGCCGAACAGCACCAGGAACAGCGGCAACGAAGGCAGGATCAGGTAATAGAGCTGGGTGAAGAAGCCGGCATTGCGCGGCCAGGCGGCCGATATCGGCAGCCAGCGCAGCCAGACGCCGAAAATCAGGATCAGGATGATGCCGGTGACGAATTCGGGCAGCACCGTCACCGACAGGCCGCCAAGGCTGATGATGCGGTCGAGCGGCCGGTTGAGATTGAGCGCCGCGATGACGCCGCCGAGGATACCGATCGGCACCACCAGCACGAAGGCGACCGCCGCCAGCTTCATCGAATTGCCGAGCGCATCGATGACGAAGGGCGCGACTGGAGAGCGGAAGATGTAGGACGTGCCCATGTCGCCCTGGACGAAGTTCGAGATCCAGCCCCAGTACTGCGCCAGCAGCGGGCGATCGACACCGAGCGTGTGATTGAGCGCGTCGACGGCGCGCTGGTCGGCGAACGGGCCCAATATGGCGCGCCCGACATTGCCGGGCAGCACCTGGCCGCCCAGGAACACCATGATGCTGAGCAGGAACAGCGTCACCAGCGACAGCGAGACACGCCGGGCAAGGAAGGAGAGAATGGCATCGACTCCTATGTAAGATCCATCGGCCCAGGCATGCCGGACACGTCGGGTAAACTCACTGTGACAGGCGGATCGAATGCTGTCACCGGGGGAACGGCTCCGTCAAATCGCGACACCTCGACCAGCGTCGAATTGCAGGTCGGCGATTGGGCAAGGCGCGACGTCCCCCGGTCGGGTGTCAGCACATTCGGATTGCCATGCTTTTCCAGACTGTTCGGCTGTCCGGGCGAGGAGGGGTCGAACCATGCACCGGTGGGCAGCTGGACGACGCCCGGAATCAGGCCGTCCGTCAGCACGGCGCCCGCGAGGCACGCACCGCGATCGTTGAAGACGCGCACGACCGTGCCGTCCAGGATGCCGCGCGCGGCGGCATCGGCAGGGTTGATCCACAGCGGCGCGCGGCCCGACACTTTGCCCGCCCGGCTCACCGAGCCGTGATCGTACTGGCTGTGCAGCTTGTCCGCCGGCTGCGGGGACAGAAGATGCAGCGGGAACCGGCTGGCAAGGTCGCTGCCCAGCCATTCCCGCGGCTCGCGCCAGACAGCGTGACCCGGACAGTCGTCATAGCCGAAGGAATCGATTGTCGGCGAGAACAGCTCTATACGGCCCGATGGCGTCGCCAGCCGATGCCGCTCTGGATCGGCGCGGAAGGAACCGAGCAGTGTCTGCGACGTAACCTGCCGGGCAAGGTCGGCGTGGCCGTCATGCCAGAAACGGTCGAAGGGTGGCATCTCGACCCCGGCCGCGTCCGCATTGTCCCTGGCTTGCTCGTAAAGTACCCGGATCCATTCGCTGGCTCCGCGCCCTTCGGTGAAGGCTTCGCTGGTGCCGAGCCGGGCCGACAGGTCGGCAAAGATCCGATAATCGTCGCGGGCTTCTCCAACCGGGTCGATCGCTTGCTTCATGGCGACGACGAGGTTTTCCCGGTTCGAAAAGGCGAGATCGTTTCGCTCCAGCGGTGTGGTGACTGGCAGCACGATGTCGGCATGGCGCGCCGTCGCCGTCCAGAAGGGCTCGTTGACGATGATCGTTTCAGGCCGCCGCCAAGCCTCGACCAGCCGGTTCAGGTCCTGGTGATGGTGGAACGGATTGCCGCCGGCCCAGTAGACGAGCCTGATGTCGGGGTAGACAAGCGCGGCGCCGTTGAAGTCGAACGAGCCGCGCGGATCGAGCAGCATGTCGGCCATCCGCGCGACCGGGATGAAGTCCGGCACCTGGTTCCTGCCTTGTGGCACGGACGGCCACCGGAATCCCATCTCCGGTCTTCCGGCGCCATTTGTCGACGAATAGCCGAAGCCAAGGCCGCCGCCCGGCAATCCGATTTGGCCGAGCAGAGCGGCAAGCGTGATTGCCGCCCAATATGGCTGCTCGCCATGGTCGGCGCGCTGCAGCGACCAGCTCACCATCACCATCGTGCGCTTGGCCGCCATTTCCCTGGCCAGCGCGATGATCCTGTCTTCGGCCACGCCACTCAGGGCGGCCGCCCATGCTGGGCTCTTCGGCTGGCCGTCGCTTTCTCCCAGGATATAGGCCCGCACGACCTCGAAGCCGATGCAGTATCGCGCCAGAAATGTCTCGTCATGACGGGCCTCGGTGATGAGGACATGGCACAGGGCCAGCATCAAGGCGGTGTCGCTGTTTGGCCGAAGCGGCAGCCATTCGGTCTCGACGCCGCGCGGTGCATCGTCGCGCACGGGCGAAACGTTGATCAGATGGGCGCCGTTGCCGACGGCGTTGCGCAAGGCCGCCGACGCTTCGTGACGTGCCGCGCCGCCCCCCTGTATCTGCGCATTGCGCCAGGGCAGGCCGCCAAAGGCGACGATCAACTCGCTATTCCGTTCGATCCCGTCCCAGGTGGAATGATTGCCCGTCAGGCCATCGGTCCCGCCAAGCACGTGCGGCAGGATGATCTCGGCAGCGCCATAGGAATAGCTGAGGACCGAGCTTGTGTAGCCGCCGATCGTGTTGAGGAAACGGTGGACCTGGCTTTGGGCATGGTGGAATCGCCCCGCACTCGCCCATCCGTAGGACCCCGCATAGATCGCGGCATTCCCATGCTCAACGCGAATTCGGTCCAGTTCGGCCGCCACGATATCCAGTGCGGTTTCCCATGGGACTTCGACAAAGGGTTCGCTGCCGCGCCCGGCCTTAGCGCTGGACCTGTCCCCCTCCAGCCAGCCACGCCTGATAGCGGGACGGGAGACGCGCAGGTCACCCTGTACCGTACCAAGCATGGACTTGCCGATCGGCGATGGATCGGGGTCGCCGCTCCATGGCTCGACGCCGACGAGCCTGCCGTTCTCGGCACGGACTTCGTAAGTCCCCCAATGCATGGTGGTGAGCAGGGTCTCGGACTCCATGGGACAATGATAAATCGCCCCGCAACGCGGGGTTTCACGTCAGGCCGACGCGCAGCGCCTTGCCTCGGCCTGGCAGAGAAAGCGCCAGCCCCCGCAGGGGCTGGCAGTTGCGGGTTGGGCTTGTCTGCCTCCGTTCAGGCCCTCGATGCCTTGTCGAGGAACAGCTGCGACATCGCGGTCGGCTGCACGCCGGCCACGCCTTTCGCCGTCGCTGTCAGATAGTCGTAGAAATAGCCGAAGATGACCGGCGTTTCTTCGAGCAGCAGGTTCTGGATCTTGCCTGCGGTCGCCTTCTGCGCCTCGAGGTCGAGTGCGGCGATATAGCTGGTCGCCAGCGTGTCGTAGTCCTTGTTCTTGAAATGCGCGGCGTTCCAGGTGCCGTCGCTCTTCAGCGGTGCTGCAAGATAGACATTCGGCACCCCGCGGTGGCCATAGTCGGTGATGCCCATCACCGAATCCAGCCAGTTCGACTTGCCGAACACCGCGTCTCCGTAATAGCCGCCCTGGTCGAGGATATTGAGCTCGAGCTCGATGCCGATCTCCTTGACCCAGTTCTGGATCAGCTGGGCGTATTCGGGGATTTCCAGGTAACGCTCGGTGGTCAGCGTCACCTTGAAGCCCTTGCCGGCGCCCGCTGCTTCCATCAACTGCTTGGCCTGCGCGATATCCTGCTTGCGCTGCGGCACGCTCGCATCGGTTGACGGATAGGCCGGGGCGAATGGGCTGTCATTGCCTGGCGAAGCCCGGCCTTTCATCAGACCGGCAACCAGCTTGTCACGGTCGAGGCTGAGTGCGATGGCGCGGCGCACGCGCGGGTCCTTGAAGGGGTCGGAATCGCAGCGCATATGCAGTTGCTGGTGAGCGACCGACTTCAGGCTGATGATGTCGACATTCGGATCGTTGAGCAGCGCGACACCGGACAGCACCGGCAACTGGTTGATGATGTCGACCTGTCCGCCCTGCAGTGCCAGGATTTGCGGCTGCGTGTCGGTAAAGAAGGTGAACTCGGTGCGCTCCGGCAACGCCTTCGTGCCCCAATAGTCTTCGTTGCGGACGAAGGAGGCGCCGACCTTTGCCGTGTATTTCTCGATCTTGAACGGCCCAGTGCCGTCGAAGCTCTTCTCGTACTCGCCCTTGTAGCTCGCCGGGATGATGACGGCGTTGTAATTGTCGGACGACAGCATGTAGGGGAAATTGCCGTTCGGCGCGTCGAGGTGGAACTCCACCGTGTAGTCGTCGACTTTCTTACTGGCGCCCTTCTGCAGGATGCCATTGAACACCGACAGCGCGTTGGACGAGTTTGCCGGATCGGCAAGGCGGTCGATGCTGGCCACGACGTCGTCGGCCTTCATCTCGCCGCCGCTGTGGAATTTCACGCCCTTGCGCAGCTTGAACGTCCACACCGTGCCGTTGTCGTTCGGCTTCCAGCTTTCGGCCAGCGCCGGCTGCAGCACGAGGTCGGGGCCGTCCACGCAGAGGAACTCGGCAACCTGCTGCATGACCAGGAGGCCGCCGGCGTCGGCAATGGTAACAGGGTCGATCGTTGCCGCCGGCACGCTGCTGGCGACGCGGATGGTGGCGCCGGGCGCGCCCTGGGCGCGCGCCAGCGACGGCATGCCGCCGAGGCCGGCTGCCGCGCCGATGCGGCCCAGCAGCGGCAGCGACAGGCCGAGCAGGCTGCCGTGACGGATGAAGTCGCGGCGGCTGACCCTGCCGTCGACGAGGCCATCGATCAGGTGATTTTCAAGCGGCGAGCGATTGCGCCGGATCAGGTCGAGAATGTGATAATTCTTACTCATGGGTTTTTACCCTTTCCCCTATGTTTTTATGGCTGACGAATTTTGCGGATAGCTCCATTTTCCGGCCGCCAGAATAGCCCGTGACCGGGACTGTAGCATGCGATCTTTTCCGGTCCATCCAGTCCTTGGCGTGGATGCGCCGGATTCCTGGCTGCACTGCTTTCACCCGTCTTTGTCCAATCTTCCCGACCGAAGTCGCGGCGGTTGGCTTCTCGTTTCTTGGTCACCTGCCGTCATCTAGTTCAGCGGCAAACGGCGATAGGTTCCGGGCTTTGCCGGGTCATGATACTTGTTGCACGGTCCCCTCTCGGTAAAGTCTCTGTGACAGGCAGCGAGGTTTTCACGTGACAGCGTGACGCCCAGACCGGGCCCTTCCGGCACGCGCACGACGTTGTTCTTCGGCGAAAACGGCCCTTCCTCGATGACGTCCATCGGCAGCATGCGAAACAGCGACTGGTTAGGCTCCCTGATCCAGCCCAGCGCCGCGCACAGATGCAGATAGGCCGCGCTGCCGATGCCGCTGTCGCCGCTGTAGCACCAGAAGTCGATGCCGGCATGCTCGCAGGCGCCGACGAAACGCAGCATTCGTCCGATGCCTCCGTGCGTCGTCGGGTTGCCGACGAAAGCGTCCGGCACCTTCATGTCCATCGCGCGTGCAATGTCGATGTTGTGGGTCGAGAACGGGATCGAGCAGTGGCGCCGCAGTTCGCGCATCTCCTCGATCGTCGCCACCGGATCCTCCCAATTGCGCACGCCCAGCTCCTCCAGCGGCCGCGCCAGGCGACGCGCCGTCGCCAGCGAATAGGCCTGGTTGGAATCGATACGGATCATCGCATCGTCGCCAAGTCGTTCGCGGATCAGCTCGACCATTCTCAGCGAGACTTTTGGATCCTGCGTCGAGAACTTGCCTTCGAAGAAGGTCGTCCCATGGGTCTGGTGCAGCTCGACGCAATAGTCGGCGACCTCTTCCGGCGTCGTCTCGCCCTTGACCTTCAGCCCGTCGCCGCGCAGCGAAAAATAGTCGGTGAACGGGATGTCCTTGCGCACGGCGCCGCCGAGCAACTGGTAGAGCGGCTGGTTCCACGCCTTGCCGCGCAGGTCCCAGAACGCCATCTCGATGGCGCCAAACGCCATGATGCGGGTGCGGTCATTGATCGACTGCACGCCGGTCCAGTAGGGCAGGCAGGCATTCTCGGCGCCCGCGATGTCGAAGGCATCGCGGGCGACGAGGCGCGGCGCCAGGACATCATTGATGATCGCGGCGGCCGCCGGCGTCGGCGCCTCGCCGAGGCCGATCAGCCCATCCTCGGTCTCGACCTCGACGATGGTCGGCGAGAACCCATCGAGTTCGCCGAACACCCAGGCGTAGGGCGCCTCGAGGCGCAGGTTGATCGGCGTGGCCTTGATGCCGCGGATTTTCATCTCAGCCGCCGATTTCGAAGAACRGCGCCCCGAGCAGGTCGGGGACCACGTCGATGCCGAGGCCGGGTCCATCCGGAATGCCCATGCGGCTGCCGGTGACCGGCGGCTTGTTCGAAGCCGTGCGCACCGTCACCCATTCGTGGAAGGCGATCGCGTGCAGGCGGCGTTCCTCCGGCGTCGACAGCGACAGATGCGCCATCGCCGCGGTGTCGATCTCGGCGCCGCCGGTGTCCTCAACGGTGATCATGAAGCCGAGGTCGACGGCGAGATCGCGGATCTGCCGCGTCTTCGTCACGCCGCCAAGCCGCGAGATCTTTAACGTCAGCCCGTCGGCGGCACCCTTGCGATGGATATCGAGCATGTCGTCCAGCGAGGCGACGGATTCATCGAGCACCATCGGCTTGTCGAGCGAGCGGCGCACCGACATGCATTCGTCGATTGTCGTGCAGGGCTGCTCGAACGTGTAGTCGATGGCCCGCGTCGCGTCAGCGAACTGGCGCGCCTGGTAGGGCGTCCAGCCGGCGTTGGCATCGCAGAAGATCACCGTGCCTTTCGGCACCGAAGCGGCAACCGCCGTCACACGCTCGATGTCGTCACGGACATTGYCGCCGACCTTGACCTGGAGCCGGTGGAAGCCGTCCTTGACGATGCGCTTGGCCAGCGCCGCCATGGCCTCGACGCTGCCGTGGGTGACGACCTTGTACAGCTCCGCCGTCTCGCTCTCCTGGCCGCCGAGCAGCGTCACCAGCGGCACATCGGCGGCGCGCGCCGCCAGATCCCAGCAGGCCATGTCGAGCGCCGACTTGATGTAGGGATGGCCCTTGAACACCGTATCCATCAGCCGGCCGATACCGGCCAGCCCGCGCGGATCGTGGCCGATGAGATGCGGCGCGATCTCGACCACGCCGGCACGCACGCCGGCCGCGAAGGCGGGCGAGTAGAAATTGCCTAGCGGCGCCATCTCGCCCCAGCCGGTCAAACCGCCATCAGCGGTGATGGACACGATCACCGCGTCGAAGGCATCGGCAACGCGTCCTTTCGACATGCGGTAAGGCCCGTCCACGAAGGGCTGCACGACATGGTAGGCTTTGATGGTTTCGATCTGCACGTGTCTGTCCATTGTCTGCGGTGGTGAGGAACGGGTCAGGCGCCTTTCGACGGGCGCTGTTCGAGATCGCGCGCGTAGGAAAGAAGCTCCTCGAAATCGAGGTCGATATGCTCGCGGGCATGGCGCTGGGCAGCGCGCATGTCGGCTCCTTTGAGCAGCGACACATAGGTCTCGTGAACGTCTTCAGCCGGCACCGCTTCGTTGCGGGCCTGTTGGTGCAGGGCGAAATACATCTGCAGCCGGCTGGTCAGCCGCTGCCAGGTTTCCAGCAGCACAGAATTGTCGGCCCATTCGTAGATCAGGCCATGCAGTTGCAGCGCCGTTTCGATCTGACGAGTGGTGTCGCGGTTGCGGGTCGCCTGTTTCACCGCCTCGTGGCGTTGGTCGAGCTCGTCGAAGAAACGCTGGTCCCGCAGCGGCCAGGTGCGCTCGATGGCGAATTCGTCGAGCACCTTGTTGAGCGAATAGGCATCGTCGATGTCCTTGGCGGTGACGTCGACGACGAAAGTGCCGGCATAAGGAATACTGGTCAGGATGCCCTCCTGCACCAGCTCGCGCATCGCCTCGCGCAGCGGTGCGCGGCTGACCCGCATCTGTTCGGAAATGCGGAGCTCGTTGAGTTTCTGGCCCGGTTCCAACTGGCCGGTCAGGATCGCGCGCCGCAGCAGCGCGACGATCTCGGCGCGCCGCGTCGTATCCGCGATCGGACTGAAATCCACTTTCGCCATTCGGCCACTCCCAAGGAAACCGAGAGCAAGACAAGCAGATTGTCGACAATCTAACAAGAGGTCATTTTCGGATTCTTGGGGACCGCTTGGAGGACCGCTGGTATGTCTGCTTCTTCGGCCTCAGGCCGCGCGGCCGTAGAAGCCGACCCGTTCCTCGGCGCTGAACATCACGCCGGGCTTCTCGTAGTAGGAGAACACCGCGATCATGCGCTCGCGCTCGCCTTCGACGGTGGTGACGCGATGCGCGGTGTTCTTGCCACGAAAGACGTTGAGCGTGCCGGGCTTCATACGCAGGATCTTGGCTTCGGGGTCGCGCCCTTCGAGCAGTCTGGCGACGCCGTCATAGTTCGGATTGTCGTCCGACCGCAGGTCCGTGCGGTATTCGAGGTCGCCGCCGCGTTGCGACTGCTGCAGCAGGAGGGTTGTGGTGAATTCCGAACGGTCGAAATGCCAGTTGAGCGCCTCGCCGGCGCGATAGGCCATGACATTGGTGCGCGCCAGTGGGTCCTGCATGACATGCAGCCTGGTCTTGCCCATCGCCGCCGCCAGGAAGCGCAGCAGCGGTTCGTATTCGTAAATGGCGAGCACGACGCTGCCGGGGATCTGGTCGGCGCAAACGGTGTGGCTGATGGTCTCGACCTTGCGCAATGCCGGATGGTCAGGCGCAAGCTCGGGAATGTCAGGCTTGAAATAGATGTTATGCATCCGCTTGTGCACATGCGAGCGCGCAGCCATGACAGGCTGGATTTCCCCCACCGCCTTTTCAGCGACGCCGGGCCGTAAGAACCCCTCGAGGTTGAACATGCCGTCGGCTTCCAGTGCCGCGATGGATTGGTCGACGAGGCGCTGCCATTCGGCGCTGCCTTCGCGGTCGAGCGGATAGCGGTCGAGATCGAGGATGTCTTTCATGGTCGTGGGCTCCGAGTTTCCGAGCCTATGAGACGGCAAAAAAATCTTTCTCTCAACGCGCAAAATAATTAGGATTGGACAAGAAAAACTTTCGAGGATCGATGTGGAACGGCTGCCTCCGCTGAATGCGATCAAGGCCTTCGAGGTCGCGGCGCGTGCCGGCAGCTTCACCCTGGCTGCGACCGAGCTTGGCGTGTCCTCGGCGGCGGTGAGCCAGCAGATACGCAATCTCGAAACCTGGTTCGGCAAGCAACTGTTCGTGCGCAGCGGCAACCGCATCGCGCTGACCGACGCCGGCCACGCCATCTATCCGCAAACCGCGCGGGCGCTGGGCGACATAGCGGCGATCGGCCGGCGCATGCTGGAAGGCGGCTTGCGAACCCGCCTTGTCGTCAGCGTGCCGTTTTCGCTGGCCGAACTGTGGCTGGCCCCGAAGCTCGCCGTGCTTCTCGATGCCTTTCCGCAGATGGCGATCGATGTCCGGGTCGAGGACGATCCGGTCGACCTGATCCGCCAGAACATCGACCTGCGCATCAGCTATGGCGATTATCACTATCCCGGATTGAAGCTCGTCCGGCTTGTCCATGATGATGTCTTGCCGGTCTGCGCGCCCGAATTCTGGCACCGGCACGGCAATGGCGATTCGGGTCTGGCGGACCTGCATGAAAGCCTGTTCATCCACACTAATTGGGGACCGAACTACGCCTCGCATCCGACCTGGGCCGATTGGTTCGCGGCATCAGGCGGCAGTCGCTCGCCCGACCCGTCGCATGGGCGGCGCGTCGGCCTGTCCAGCCTGGCAATCACCTCGGCGAGGCTGGGTCTCGGCATTGCGCTTGGTCAGCAGGTCATGGCGCGCGCCGATCTGGAGGCAGGCCGCTTGATCGCGCTGTCACCCGTCTCGGTCCGCCTCGGGCATCCCTACTGCGCGTTCATGCCGCCGGCCAAGGCTGATCGTGCCGATGTCGCGGGCCTGCTGGAGCTGCTCACGAAAGCGGCGCCCGCGACCTATGGGAAGGTCGGGGCGCCGCGCTGAGGCCGGACCTGACGGGGGTGTTCAGGTGGCCGGCTTTTCCGGCAGCGGAGAAATCGGCATTCCGGGTCCGATCTTCTGCAGATTGCCTGTTATCACCTGATCGCCTTCGGCCACGCCGGTCAGGATCGCCACCTGGTTGCCGCTGGTCGGGCCAAGCGAAACCAGCCGCTGGTCGACCGTGTTGCCCTTGCCGACGACGTAGAGATATTTGCCGAGCTGGCTCGAGCCCAGCGCCGTCTGCGGCACCATCAGCGCATCGGCCTGCTGCTTCACATGCAGCCGGACACGTACATATTGGCCCGGCAGCAGCGTGAACTTGCCGTTGCCGATCGTCGCCCGCGCCGTGATGGTGCCGGTCGAACGGTCCACCGTATTGTCGATGAAGGTGAGTTCGCCCTTCTGGCTGGCCTCGGTCTCGCCGGGAAGCAGGACCTCGACCTCGATCGGACCGGCCGCGCGAGCCTGCTCGATCTCAGCCAGGTCCGTCTCGCTCGGATTGAAGGTGACGTAGATCGGATCGAGCTGCACCAGCGTGTTGAGCACGGTGCCGGCAACGCTGACCAGCGTCCCGACCGAGGCCTGGTTGCGACCCAGGCGTCCGGCGAACGGCGCGCGGATTTCGGCATAGCTCAGATTGAGCTCGGCCGTGCGGACCGCCGCCTGGTTGAGCGCCAGCGACGCCTGTGCTTCGCGCAAGGTGCTGGTGCGCTGGTCGAACCCGTCCTTGGCGAGATAGCCGCTCTTCGCAAGCTCGGTGCCGCGCCCGAGATTGGACTGGGCATAGTCGAGCGTTGCGGTGTCGCGCTGCACCTGCGCCTTCGCCTGGTCGAGAGCCGCCTGGAAGTCATCAGGCGAGATCTTGTAGAGCAGATCGCCCTGGCGGACGTCGACGCCGTCGGCAGCGGCCTGCTCCTGCAGATAGCCCGGAATCCTGGCCTGCAAGGTGATGTTGCGGATCGGCTCCGTCCGCGCGGCGTAGTCGAGGTAGATCGGGATCGTCTTCTTGACGACGCTGACCACCGGCACCGGCATGACGAACGCCGCCGGGGCGGGCGCCGCACCAGCGGTGCCGGCATTGAGGCTGACGTTGCCCATGTCGAGCAGATGGACGCTGGCCACCGAGATCGCACCCAGCGCGACAGCCGTTCCCAACGCGATTTTCCATTTACGCATGATTAGTCTCCAATCTTATTCGGCCGCTTCCGCCAGGGGAGGGAAGGCGGTTTCGGCAGTTGGTTCAGTGTGTTCGTCAGCGGCGGGCTCGTCATTGCCGCCGCGTTCGCGCAGCTGTTCGATGACCGCGTAGAAGACCGGTACGAACACCAGCGACAGGATGGTGGCCGCCACCATGCCGCCAAAGACGGTGGTGCCGATCGACTGACGGCTTGCGGCACCGGCGCCGGTGGCGAACATCAGCGGCAGCACGCCGAGGATGAAGGCGAAAGCCGTCATCAGGATCGGCCGCAGCCGCAGCCGTGCCGCCTCCATCGCTGCGTCGACGATGCTGAGGCCTTCCTCGCGGCGTCTCCTGGCGAACTCGACGATCAGGATGGCGTTCTTGGCCGCCAGGCCGATCAGCATGACGAAGCCGATCTGCGAGTAGACGTCGATCTGCATGCCACGCGCCCACAGCACCGCGAACGCGCCGAACAGGGCGAGCGGCACTGCCAGCAGCACCATGAACGGCATCGCCCAGCTCTCATACTGCGCCGCCAGGATCAGGAAGACGAAGACGATGGCGAGGCCGAAGACGACGGACGCGATCGATCCTGCCTTGAGTTCCTGGAAGGTGATGCCGGTCCATTCGAAACCGAAATCCCTGGGCAGTGCCGTGGCGGCGGCCCGTTCCATCGCAGCAACCGCCTGGCCCGAGGAGAAGCCCGGTGCGGCACCGCCATTGATCGAGGCCGACGCGTTGTTGTTGTAGTGCGGCACGGTTTCGGGGCCGACGAACGGCACGAGCTTGCCCAGTGTGCTCAACGGCACCATGCCGCCCGAGGCATTGCGCACATAGAGCCGGGAAATGTCGGCAGCGCCCGCACGTGCATCCTTGTCGGCCTGGATGGTCACCCGGAAGGTGCGGCCGAACAGGTTGAAGTCGTTGACGTAGAGCGAACCGAGATAGATCTGCAGCGTGTTGAAGACGTCCGGCAGGTTGAGGCCGAGCAGTTTCGCCTTGCTGCGGTCGAGGTCGTAGTTGAACTGCGGCGTCGAGGTCGAGAATGGCGAGAACAGCTGCTGCGGATTGATCTCGGGCTGCTTGCGCGCCTCGGCGATCACGGCTTGCGTCGCGTCGTTGAGGGCTGAACTGCCGCGGCCGGTGAGATCCTCGACGACGAATTCGAAGCCGCCCGTGGTCCCGATCCCGGGGATCGAGGGCGGATCGAAGCTCAACGCGAAGGCTTCCGGGATCTGCAGCAGCTTGCCGCGCACATCGGCGACGAGCTTCGACGCGCTCTGGTCGGGACTGCGTTCCTCCCAGGGCTTGAGGATGGCGAATTCGACCGCCGAGTTCGACTGCGCCGCACTGGTCAGGAAGTTCAGGCCGCTGATCGAGCCGACGATGTCGACGCCGGGTGTCGCCTGCAGGATGTCGCGCGCCTTTTGCGCCACCGCGTCGGTGCGCTCCAGTGAAGCGCCGTCGGGCAGCTGGATGACGACGAAGAAGTAGCCCTGGTCCTCGACCGGAAGGAAGGTCGAGGGCAGGCGCTGCCAGACGAAGTAGGTGGCGACAAGTCCGGCTGCAAACAGGCCAAGCATGATCCAGCGCAAGCGGATGAGGATGCGCACGCCGTGCGCATAAGCATGCGACAGCCGGTCGAAGCCTGTGTTGAACCAGCGGAACAGCACGAACTGCGTTGGCTGGCGATGCCGCAGGAAGGCGGCACTGAGCGCGGGGCTCAGCGTCAGCGAATTGAAGGCGGAGATGCCGACCGAGATCGCCACCGTCAGCGCAAACTGGTTGTAGAGCTTGCCGGAGACGCCGGGAATGAAGGCGACCGGCACGAACACCGCCATCAGCACGGCGGTGGTGGCGATGATCGGACCGGTGACCTCGGCCATCGCGGCCTTGGTCGCCGCCAGTGGCTTCAGCCCGGCCTCCAGCTGTCGTTCGACGTTCTCGACCACCACGATGGCATCGTCGACGACCAGGCCGATCGCCAGCACCATGCCGAGCAGGCTCAGCATGTTGAGCGAGAAGCCAAGCATCTCCATGACGACGAGCGTCGCCACCAGCGACACCGGAATGGCGATGGTCGGGATGATCGTCGTGCGCCAGCTCTGCAGGAAGATGAACACCACGGCGACGACAAGGACCAGCGCCTCACCGAGCGTGATCAGCACGTCATGCATCGACGCCGAGACGAAGCGGGTCGTGTCGTAGTGCATCGCATAGGAGACGCCCTTCGGGAAACGGGCCGACAGCTCCTGCATCTTGTCCTTGACGCGCTGCTGCAGATCGAGCGCGTTGGAGCCGGGCATCTGGTAGACGGCGAGCACCACGGTCGGATCCTTGCCGAAGAAGGCCGACGATGAATATTGCAGCGCACCGAGCTCGATGCGGGCGACGTCGCGCAGCCGCACCAGCGAGCCGGTGTCGGTGTTGGCGCGCACGACGATGTCGCCGAACTCCTTGGGATCGCTCAAGCGGCCGACGGCGTTGACCTGCATCTCGAAGGCGGTGCCGGCCGGGGCCGGCGACTGGCCGATCTTGCCGGCCGCCACCTGGACGTTTTGCTCGGCAATAGCGTTCTGGACGTCGACGGCGGTGATGCCGAGATTGGCGAGCTTGTCCGGATCGAGCCAGACGCGCATCGAATAGCGCCGCTCGCCGAAGATCTGCACGTCGCCGACACCGGGCAACCGCTTCAGCGGATCGACCACCTGCAAATAGGCAAGGTTGCTCAGCGCCACCGGATCGACCGAACTGTCGGGCGAGGTCAGGTTGACGATAAGGACGAAGTTCGGATTCTGTTTCTTGATCGTAACGCCGCCCTGATTGACGATCGCCGGCAGCGACGAGGCCGCTTGCGAGACGCGGTTCTGGACGTCGACGGCGGCGGTGCTGAGCGAATAGCCGACATCGAAGGTGATCGTGATGGTCGAGGAGCCGTCATTGGAGCTCGTCGACGACATGTAGGTCATGCCTTGCACGCCGTTGATCTGCTGTTCCAGCGGCGTCGTCACGGTGTCGGCCACCACCTGCGCGCTGGCGCCCGGATAATGAGCACTGACCACGACCTGCGGCGGTGTGATGTCGGGAAATTGCGAGACGGGCAGCAGGAAATAACAAATCGTCCCGGCGAGCACCATGATGATGGCGATCGCCGAGGCGAAGATCGGACGATGAATGAAAAAGTTTACCACGAAACACACGCCTCCCCGGCCGCTCTTGCCTTGCCGAAGGCGCTGGCAACCCTGGACAGCCTTTGGCCGCGCCCGTCACCGGGCTCTCCCAGCGAATGCAGCAACGGCATCTCGCTGTGCTGCGCATCGGCGAGCGAGCGCAGCATCCTTTCGAAGGCGCGCGGGTCGACGCCATCTGCTTTCATGACCAGCCGGATCATCGGATCCCGGACGGCTTCATCTATGGTAAGATCGCGGCGCTGTGGCATTGGCCGGCTCCTTGTCTGTCGGTTCGCAGCCCATGCTCACGAACCGTTTTCAACTCTTCACCGGCCGAGGCCGCATGAACTGCAATTGTTCGCCCATCTCGCTGAGGTCCCTCTCGATCTGGCAGGACCAGTTCACGGTCTTGTGATTGACGGAGGGCGACATAGGTGTTACCAGTAAGTAACATTCGTGACGTTACAGACCGGTAACACCCTAGTCAAGAGGCGTACCGAGGGATTTTTGGGAAACCAAGGAGGTTTTGATGGAAGACGGCACTGTGGAACGCGTTCGCCCCCGGGACAGGATCCTGGAGACGGCGCAGGACATGTTTCACAAGCATGGCATCAAGGGCGTCGGCATCGACGCCATCACTGAGGCCGCCGGAACCAACAAGATGACGCTCTATCGTCATTTCGATTCCAAGGATGATCTCATCATCCAATGCCTGCGCGCCACCGCCTGCAAGGCTGGTGCGATCTGGGAGAAATTCGAGAGTCAGCATCCCGGCGACAAGCTGGCGCAATTGCATGCCTGGGTTCGCATGGCCGCCGATTGCCTGACGGCTGACGGCCGCGGCTGCGATATGGCCAACGCAGCCATCGAGTTGACCGACGCGGATCATCCGGCCCGGCGCGTCATCAAGGAACTCAAGGAAGCCCAGCGCGATCGCCTTGTCACGCTGTGCAGGGATGCCGGCATCGGCCAAGCTGAGCTGCTTGCCGATACGCTGTCGCTTCTGCTTGAAGGCGCCCGTGTCAGCGTTCAAAGTGTCGGTACCGAAGGCCCCAGCGCGCAGTTCGTGCGCATGGCGGAAGGGCTGATCGTCTCCTTCCGCGGCACTGCTGCCGGCTGAATTCTCCCCGGCAATCTTTTCGATCTCGCGACCGAGAATGGACGATGCGCCACGCCTTTGGCGTGAGCGCCATTGCAATCGCGGCTGACTGGAACGAAAAAAGCCCGCTGCCGGGAGGAGGTGGCAGCGGGCTCGATTTCGAGTGTGGCGCGGGAGGAGGTGCACCCCACTCAGCGTCGGCATCGCATCTGGGAGGAGTAGATGGCCGACAACTGCAAATTAGGGGCTGCCCAATGATTCGGCAATCGTGGATCGTGCATAGCAGCTGTGGAGATTCGCTGTATCACCCGCGAAAGTTGCCGAGTGTGACCGGAAAAGCGCAGGCAAGCTTCACTGCACCGGAACGTTTTCCCTGAAGATCAGGCGCGGCTCGATGAACTTCCGCGTCAGATAGGGCGCCGAGGATGCAATCGAGCCGAGCAGGCGGATGACCGACTGCTCGGCGATCAGCCTGGCATTCTGGTCGATGACGACATCGAGCAGGTCGTCGACGAGATAGCCCCGGGTGTCCTTTGTGAGGTCGTGACAAATGAACACCGGCTTGCGGTTCGGCCTTAGTTCCCGGATCGCCTTTGCAACGCCCGAATGTCCGGCTCCGACGCAATAGATGCCGAGCAGTTCGGGCTCGTTGTGCAGCGCCTTCATGGTCTCGGCATAGCTGACGTCGGGCTCGTCGTTGATCTCGACCGCGCTGCTGACGGTCAGGTTGGGAAACTCTTCGTTGAGCACCGAGCGGAAACCCATTTCGCGCTCTTCGTGGCCGCGATAGGAGCGCGAGCCGACGACCATCGCCAGGTGCCCGGTGCGGCCGCCGAGGAAGCGTCCCATCAACAGCGCCGCGGTTCGTCCCGCCACCCGGTTGTCGATGCCGACATAGGCCGATCGCGGTGCGGCCGGAACATCTGACACCAGCGTGACCAGGCGCATGCCGGCGTCGACGATGTCGCGCAGGATGTTGCGTGTGCGCGGATGGTCGACGGCGATGACACCGACGCCATTGGCCCTGAGCGAGAGGTTTTCGACGGCGGTCTGCAGCGCGTTCGGCGAGATTCCGGCGAGGTTGTGGATCCGGCACGAGGCGACAAGCGGCAGCCGCGCGGCATAGTCCTCGATATGTCCGGCGAGATCGCGCATGAAGGCATTGCTGCCGATCGGCAGCAGGAATTCGAGATGGGCGGGCCGCGAGGGAAGCGTCACCTGATCGGCGACCGGCAGATAGCCGAGCTGCTTGGCGGCCTCCATGACACGCTGCCGGTTGGCGGCACTCGCACCTGGCCGGTTGTTGAGCACCCTGTCGACCGTTGCTGTCGACAGCCCGCAATTGCGTGCGATATCCGAGACGGTGGCTTTCATGCCCTAACCCTATGTCCCGATGCGATGCCGCGCCAGACGAGCGATGCGATTTGAGGTGACGGCTGATTGCCGCCCATCAGCCGGACAGTCATTCGGCCGCCTCGACAAGACGGCTGTCCCGGACTCAGTGCGATGGCTTGCCATCGGCGATGGCATCGCGGATTTCCTTGTCCGACATGCCGGTGATGATCCGCTCGACTTCCGCCACGCTGGTCTTCTTCGGGTCGATGTCGTCGGCGACCACCTTGCCCCGGCGCATGACGACGATGCGGTCGACCACCTGGAAGACATGGTGGATGTTGTGGGCGATGAAAATGCAGGAATGACCGGAATCGCGGGCGTTGCGCACGAAGCTCAGCACGCCCTGTGTTTCGGCGACGCCGAGATTGTTGGTCGGCTCGTCGAGAATGATGAGGTCGCTGTCGAAATGCATGGCGCGCGCGATCGCCACTGCCTGCCGCTCGCCGCCGGAGAGCGAGCCGATCGGTGTCGTCGGCGGGATGTTCTTCGAGATGCCGACCTGCTTGAGCAGGTCGCGTGCGACCGTGTTCATGGCGTCCTGGTCCATCCGGTTGAGGAAGCGCGGCGGCTTGATCGGCTCGCGTCCGAGGAACAAATTGCGGGCGATCGACAATTGCGTGACCAGCGCCGAGTCCTGGTAGATCGTCTCGATGCCGTGGGCGATGGCGTCGCTGGTGTTGCGCAAGCTGACCTTCTTGCCGCGGATGAAGATGTCGCCGCTGGTCAGCGGAACGGCGCCCGAGAGCACCTTGATCAGAGTCGACTTGCCGGCGCCATTGTCGCCGAGTAGGCCGACGATCTCCCGTTCATTGACATGGAAACTGGCGTCCTCGAGTGCCTGCACGCGGCCATAGGACTTGCGGATGTTCTGCATGCGGATCAGTGGCTCGGCCATGGTTCAAGTCCCTGCCTGATGCCGGCGTTCCAGCCATGAATGGAGCGCCATCATGCCAAGGATGATCGCACCGATGAAGATGTTGTAGGCAAGGCCGGGCACGCCGATCAACACAATGCCGTTGCGCATGACGCGCAGGATCAGGATGCCGAGCACGGTGCCGATGATCGTGCCGCGCCCGCCGGTCAGCGCCGTGCCGCCGATCACCACCATGGCGATGACTTCGAGCTCATAGCCGGTGCCGCTGTTGGGGTTGGCGGCCGAGGTGCGCAGCGAAGAGATGACGCCGGCAAGCGAGGCCATCAGCGATGACAGGACGAACAGGCCGATCTTGACGCCGCTGACGTTGACGCCGCGGGCGCGCGCCGCATTGGGATTGCCGCCGGCCGCCTGGATCCAGTTGCCGGTGCGGCTCTGCGTCAGGACATAGCCGAGCGCGATGGCCGCGGCGATGAACCAGAACAGCGACATGTAGATGCGGAACGGTCCGATGAAGAAGTCGCCGACCAGCGCCTCCGCCAGCCAGCTGCCTTCGGCGCTCCAGGTGCGCTGCGGAAACCCGTCGGTGACGAAAAGGGCGGTGCCGCGCACCACCAGCAGCATGCCGAGCGTCACCAGGAAGGACGGGATCTTGAGCTGCGTGACGAACCAGCCATTGACCAGCCCGATGAAGGCGGCGACCAGCAGCGCCGCGACAAAGCCGACCTCAAGCGAGGTGAGGCCGCTGTTGAACAGCGTCCACATCAGCACCGGCGAGAAGCCGAACAGCGAACCGACCGAAAGGTCGAACTCGCCCGACGTCATCAACAGCGTCATCGCCAGAGCGATCAGGCCGAGTTCGACCGTGAAGGCCAGCGTGTTCGAAATGTTCTGCGGCGACAGGAAGTCGTGGTTGATGCTCCAGAAAACGGCGATCTCGATGACGAGTAGCACCAAGGGGCCGAATTCAGGCCGCGCGATCAGGTGTTGGATGAGCGAACGATTTTCCACGAGCAACCCGCGATAGGATTGGAAAGGCTGAGCCTTGCACATCCGCATGCGAAGGGCTCGGCGAGGACGGAGAAGTCAGTCGCGACCGCCGGGGCAGTCGCGACTGTTTGAGTTTGGAATCTTATTTGCCGGACAGGATCTTGTCGTAGACCGCGGCGGTATCCTTTTCGTAGAGCGCACCGGTGATCACGTTGAAGCCCGGAGGAATGCCGGCAGCGGCCATGTTGGCCAGGGAGAGGGCGACATAGCTGGTCGCCTGCGGGTCCTGCCACTGGCCGGCATTGACGTAGCCGTTCAGCACTTCCTGGGTGGTGTCGAGCGAGTTGCCCCAGCCGACGACCGGAATTTCACCCGGCTTGATGCCGACCTGGTCGAAGACCCGCTTGATCGAGCCGGTCACCAGGTCGCCAAGGCCGATGATCGCCTTGACCTTGGCCTTGTTGGCGGTGAGGTAATCGACCATGCGGTTGATCACTTCGGCCTGGTCAAGCGTCGCCTCCGTGATCTCATACGTGATGCCGAGCGGACCGAAGACGCTCTTGATGCCTTCCTCTTCCTGGACGCCATAGGTGGCGCCGGGAACCTCGACCGGCATCCAGACGAAGTCACCTTTCTTCACCAGGCCCTTGTCGACCAGATACTGCGCCCAGTGCTTGCCGAAGGTGACGTTGTCACCGCCGACATAGGCGTTGAAATTGGCTTTGGGGTCTGGCGTGTTGAAGTTGATGATCGGGATGTTGGCCGCGCGGGCTTCCTTGACGATCTCGACAAGGCTGCCCGGATCAGGACTGGTGGTGACGATGCCGTCGGCCTTGGCGGAGAGGGCGGCGCGAACCGCTTCCTGCTGCGAGGCCACGTCGCCATTGTGGAACGAGGTGTTGACGGTGTTGCCGGTGTCCTTGGCCCATTGCTTCGCGCCGGCCAGGAAGTAGGTCCAGACCGGGTCAGCCGGGCCGCCATGCGAAATCCAGTAGAAGGTCTTGGCCTGTGCCGCTGCCGGAACAATCGTCAGCGCCACCAACAGGCCATATAGAACGAGTCTTAGCCGTGTCAGCATTTGATTTCCTCCCGTTTGTAGATGGTCAGTTCCTTATCCGTCCCTTGTTCCGGCGACCGCCGGATCGCGTATTTGCCAGCGCCGGTTGGATGCGTCAGAGCATTCCCTTTTTCGACGGATGGCAAGCCTCCATCTGCAGATGTAGTGGGCGCCTGACGGGGCGCCATCAACGCTCCCATCAGATTGCATCAGTTGCGGTGGTTTTTCGCGGCGGTCGAAAGATTGGCGTCGACGATGCCGCCGGAGCCGACGAGGATCACTCCCGCAAGCTCCGCCATCGCCCCCCCAACATCAGCCGCCACACCTTGGCGGTCGGAATGCCGGCACGGGCGTGCGAGCGGAGGCCGGCTAGATAAGCTTGGCCCCGGCCAACTCGCGCATCAGATGGCTGGCGCCGTAGGTCCAGTGCGGGCAGTCGGGCGACAGCCGCACGCGGTTGACCAGCGCGCCGAATTTTTCCGACGAGATCGTGACGATGTCGCCGACCTTGTGGGTGAAGCCCTTGCCCTTTTCGCCGCGATCCTTCGACGGCACGAACATGGTGCCGAGATAGAGCGCCAGCCCGTCGGGATACTGGTGGTGCGGACCCATGGCGGCGGCAACCAGCTCTTCCGGCGAGCGGCTGATCTCGGCCATCGAGCTTGCGCCCTCCAGCGAGAACCCGTCCTCGCCTTCGACCTTCAGGCGCACGACGGCCCGCTTCACGTCATCGATCGAGAATGTGTCGTCGAACAGCCGTATGAAGGGGCCGAGGGCGGCCGAGGCATTGTTGTCCTTGGCCTTGCCGAGCAGCAGCGCCGAACGCCCTTCGACGTCGCGCAGATTGACGTCGTTGCCGATGGTGGCGCCGACGATCCTGCCGCTGCCGGCGGCGATCATGGCGATCTCGGGCTCGGGGTTGTTCCAGGTCGACACCGGGTGCAGGCCGACATCGGCGCCGAAGCCGACCGAGGCCATCGGCTGGCACTTCGTAAAGATCTCGGCGTCGGGGCCGATGCCGACTTCCAGATATTGCGACCACGCGCCGCGTGCGATGAGCTTGGCCTTGATCTCCATCGCTTCTGGCGAACCGGGCTTCAGCTTCGACAGATCGTGGCCAATCAGCCCGGCAATGTCGGCGCGGATGGCGTCGGCTTTTTCCGCCGAACCGCGCGCCTGTTCCTCGATCACCCGTTCGAGCAGGCTGACGACGAAGGTGACGCCCGAGGCCTTGACCGCCTGGAGGTCGACCGGGGACAGCAGATACGGCTTTTTGGCATCGCGCGTGGCCGCAAAACTGTTCGCGGCGACGGCCTCGAGCGAGCCGATCGGTTTGCCCTTGGCAGACCGCACATGACCGGCCGGATCAGGCATCCCGCAGACATCACGCACGGTCGGTGCCGCGCTCGACGTGATGTCGAGGACCGTGCCGTCGCGCACCGTGACCACCATGGGGTACGGGACATCACTGCTCCTGGCGCGGCCGACAAAAAGGCCTTCAGCGGGCAGGTGCGTGGGGTTGGTCATGGCGTTCGGTCCTCTGAAATGATCGACAATGCGGGCTAGCCGCATCGGCGCGGCACCTTCACCGGATTCCGGTCAAAGGTCTATCCCGTTTGCTTGCCAATCTGCATTGCCGTGTTCGATCGGCAAGTACCTGGTCCGAAAGGTCCGTTGGCGTTGGTCCAAATGTCAGGGCCGCGAACGCTATTTCAAAATCGTGAAATTCTGACTACAGTTTTCATTCATCGCAGCCCATCCAGGTGACCCTTTGCCCGCACCGTTCTCCGATCCCGTCTGGCGCAAGCCGCAAGCGGCCTCCAGGTTTCAGTCGCTGTTTGCCGGCGGCGGACGTGTCGATGTGGTCATTGTCGGTGGCGGCATCATGGGTTTGTCGACGGCTTTGCATGCGGCCCGCTCTGGCATGTCCGTGCAGGTGCTGGAGGCCGGCGACATCGGCCGCGGCGCCTCGGGGCTCAATGGCGGGCAGGTCATTCCCGGTCTTAAATACGATCCGGCATGGTTGCTCGCGCATTTTGGCCCGGAGCGCGGCGAGGCGCTGATCGATTTCGCCGCTTCGACTGCGGATGCCGTGTTCGAACTGATCCGCGATGAAAAACTGGCGGTTCCCTTCGTCCGCAATGGCTGGATCCAGGCGGCGCACACCGAGGCCGCGCTGAAGGCGGCGGCAAACCGTGACCGGCAATGGCGGGCGAGGGGCGCCGACGTCGAGCTTTTGACTGAGGCCGAGATCGCGGCGATGACCGGCGCTCGAGGGTATCTCGGTGGCTGGCTCGACCGCCGCGCCGGTGTCATCGATCCGCTCGCTTACACATCGGAACTGGCCCGGGTCGCAGTGGCGGCTGGTGTCGGGATAGCGGAGCGCCAGAAGGTCGTAAAGCTCGTCAACGCCGGCGGCGTTTGGCGTGTTTCGACCGAAAGCGGCACTGAATTGCAGGCGAAGGCGGTCGTGCTGGCGACCAACGCCTATACGGATGGTTTGATCCCTGGCCTCGCCGAGACGATCGTGCCGCTGCATTCCTTCCAGATCGCCACGGCACCGTTGCCGCCCAAACTGGCGGCCACGATCCTGCCGGAAGGGCAGGCGGTGTCGGATTCGCGTCGCATCCTCGTCTACTACCGCAAGAGCGCCGATGGCCGGCTGGTGCTCGGCGGGCGCGGCCGCATGGCCTTGCCGACGAGCGCCAGTGACTGGGCACATCTCGAGCGGGCGCTGCGGCGGCTCTACCCCGGCCTGTCCAACGTCGCCATCGAGAAGCGCTGGTTCGGCCGGGTGGCGATGACGCCGGACCACCTGCCGCACATCCACGAGCCGGAGCAAGGCCTTGTCGCCGTGGTCGGCTGCCAGGGCCGTGGCGTCGGCCTGATGACCGCGCTTGGCGAGCGCATCGCAACCTATCTTTCCAATGGCGACGCCAGGCAACTGCCGTTTCCGCTCACGCCGATCCGGCCGATCCCGTTCCACGCCTTCCGGCAGGTCGGCGTTGCCGCGACCATCGCCTGGTATCGCCTGCTCGATGCGCTGGAGCGTTGACGCAGCATGCCAGCGGGATTCCGCTTGACAGTTTCATGAATATGAAAAATTCTTAGGTAATTTCAAAATTCGATGGGCAGGTCGATGTCGACCATTGTTGCAACGCAAGCGCCAGAGGCCCGGTCTTCAACGGGCTTCCGGGTCGCGATGTTGCTGCCGGGCGCATTGGTCACCTTCCTGCTGATCCTGTTTGCCCTCGGCCTGGTGCTCTTCCTTGCCTTCCGAAACAACGACGGTTCGCTGCTCGGCACCGGTTTCAGCCTGGCGAATTTCGCCACCGTGCTGTCCGATCCGCTGTACTGGACGGTGACGCTGCGCTCGCTGGTCATTGCCGCGCTGGTGACGCTGGCCACCGTCGTCACCGCCTATCCCGTTGCCTACTACCTTGCCTTCCATGCCGGACGGCGGCGCGGCCTGCTGCTATTCCTGGTGACGCTGCCGTTCTGGACCAGCTATCTCCTGCGAGTCTTCGCCTGGAAGATCGTGCTCGCCTACAACGGCGTCTTGAACTCGGCGCTGATCGAAAGCGGCATCTGGTCCGAGCCGACATTGGCCTTTCTCAACACGCCGGCCGCTGTCGTCGTCACGCTCGCCCACGCCTATGCGCCGTTCGCCATCCTGCCGATCTATGTGGCGCTGGACACCATCCCGAAGTCGCTGATCGAGGCCGCTTCCGATCTCGGCGCCAGACCCTTCACCTCTTTCCGCCGGGTCGTGCTGCCCAATTCGATGCCCGGCGTGCTGGCGGCCGCACTTGTCGTCTTCGTGCCGACGGTCGGCGACTATGTCACGCCAGCGCTCGTCGGCGGCCCGGCCAGCACCATGATCGGTACGCTGATCCAGGCCGAGTTCGGCAAGGCCAACGACTGGCCGTTTGGCGCCGCACTCGCCGTCGCCGTCATGCTGGTCATCCTTGCTGTGGTGCTGGTCGCACGCTTCACCGACCGCAGATTTGGCAGCCGCACATGAACATCGCGCACACGCAGGGTGGCGGCCGCTGGCTTGGCGTCTATGTCATCGCCTACCTGGTCTTTCTCTATTTGCCGGTGCTGCTGATCCCGCTGTTTTCCTTCAACAACTCGATCCAGGCAGCATTTCCGCTGCAGGGCTTCACCTTGCAATGGTACGCGACGCTCTACGGCAATTCGGTGCTGTCCGGCGCGCTCGTCAACAGCCTCGTCATCGCTGCGATTGCCGCCACGGGGGCAACGCTGTGCGGCATCACCGTGTCCTACATGGATCTCTATGGCCGCTCGCCGCTGGCCGCCGTCATCAGCGCCGTCGCGCGGCTGCCGATCCTGATCCCGGGTGTCATCGTCGGCATATCATTGCTGATCCTCATCAACCTCATCGGTCTCGGGCCGTCGCGCATTGCCATCGTTCTCGGCCACATACTGGTGGCACTGCCAACGACGGTGGTGATCATGCGCAGCCGCTTTGCCGCCATTCCGAAAACCATTCGCGAGGCGGCACTCGACCTCGGCGCTTCCGACTGGACGACCTTCCGGCGGGTGATGCTGCCGCTCAGCCTGCCGGCCATCGTCTCGGCCTTCATGCTGGCCTTCCTGATCTCCTTCGACGAGTTCATCGTCGTCTTCTTCCTCGCCGGCACAGAGCCGACGCTGCCGCTCTATATCTGGAGCCAGCTTAGGTTCCCGAAATCGCTGCCGACCGTCATGGCGCTGGGCACGTCGATCCTGGCCGTCTCCTTCGTCATTGCTGCAATCGCCGAAATCCTGCGCCATCGCGGCCTGTCCGCAGCGGCGCCACGACCCGCGGATCCATCACAACCAAAACAAACCAAGAGAGGAGAACTGCAATGGCATTCGACCTGATATCTGGAAAGTTGGCCCGGACCGGCCTGGCCGCCCTGGCTCTGGCGCTGTCGTCGACCGTCGCTTTCGCCGGCGACAAGCTGCAATATTTCACCTGGTCGGGCTATGAACTGCCCGACTTCAACAAGAGCTTCCTTGCCGCGCATCCCGATGGCGTCGAGGCCTCCATCTTCGGTGACGATGATGATGCCTTCACCAAGGTCAAGGCGGGCTTCCGCCCTGACATCGCCCATCCCTGCTACGACAAGGTGGCGCGCTGGAACAAGGAAGGCCTGCTGCAGCCGATCGACACCAAGCGCATCAAGAACTGGGATTCGATCTTCCCGGTGTTCAAGAACCTGCCCGACCTGCAGGCCGGTGACGGCAAGGTCTGGATGGTGCCGTGGGACTGGGGCAACACCTCAATCCTCTACCGCACCGATCTGGTGAAGAACCCGGAAGCGAGCTGGAACCTTCTGTGGGACAAGCAGTATGCCGGTCGCATGGCGACCATCGACGCCGTGCATGACACGCCGATCGTTGCGGCACTTCTGGCCGGCGTCAATCCGTTCGACATGACGCCGGAGCAAATGGACAAGGTGGCGGAGAAGCTGCGCGAGCAGCGTCCGCTGCTCTCCAACTACACCACCGACATGACCTCGGTCGAACAGGCGCTGGCCAGCGGCCAACTGGTCGCCGCCATGACCTGGAACGCGTCGGCCACCTCGCTGAAGAAGCAAGGGGTGCCGGTCGAGTTCATGAAACCGAAGGAGGGCATGCTGACCTGGTCCTGCGGCTTCGTCATGCTCAAGGACGCCAAGAATGTCGATCTCGCCTATGATTTCATCAACAGCCGGCTGGACGCCGACTCGGGCAAATACCTGATCGAGTCCTATGGCTATGGCAGTTCGCTGAGCTCTGCCTTTGCCACCGTGCCGAAGGAGGATTTGGAAAAACTGCAGCTGCCGTCCGACCCCGAGGTGATGCTGAAGACCACCATCTTCACCGGACCGATGAAACAGAATGACGAACTCGCCAAGATGTTTGAAAAGGTCAAGGCAGGCGGCTGAGCCTGGTTCTTCCTTCTCCCCTTGTGGGAGAAGGTGGATCGGCGCGCAGCGCAGAGACGGATGAGGGGTGTTGGACGGATCACCGTCTTTGCCAAGCTGGAACACCCCTCATCCGTCGCCTTCGGCGACACCTTCTCCCACAAGGGGAGAAGGGAAGCCCAGCAAGCGCCCCGCCCAAAAGTTGACTGCAACGAGGACGAATGCATGGACATGCTGGACGAAGCGGCTGAAAAGCCGAAGGACGATGCCGATGTGCGGGTTGGCCGGCGCGTGCGGGCGCTGCGGCTTGAGCGCAACCTGTCGCTGGCCGATCTGGCCGCCAGGGCCGGCGTGTCGATCGGCGCGCTCAGCCAGATCGAGCGCGGCATGTCCTCGCTCCGCGTCAAGGTGATCTGGCCGCTCGCGGCCGCCCTCGATATCGAACCTTCGGCGCTGATCGCCGACGGCAACGATGCCGTGAGCGATCTCTATTGCGTGCGTGCCAACAGCCGCCGCGCCATTCCGGTCAAATCTGAAGGCATCGCCAAGGCGCTGCTGTCGCCACCGGGCGCGACGCTGACCGGCATGCTGGTGTCGGTGGAAGCCGGCGGCGGCACCGCCGAGGCCTATGCCCACGCCGGCCATGAATTCGGCTTCGTCGTTTCGGGTGAGGTCGAACTGGTGGTGGATTCGACGAACTACGTGCTGAAGGCCGGCGACAGTTTTGCGTTCAAGAGCACGCTTTTGCACGCCTTCCGCAATCCGGGCGCCGAGCGCTGCCAGATACTCTGGGTCAACACCACCAAGCCGTCCGAGGTTCGCGATGGCGCCTGATCCTCTTGTCCGGCTGCAGGCGGTCTCGAAGATATTTCCAGGCGGCATTGTCGGCCTCGACGCCGTCGATCTCGACATCGTCCGCGGCGAGTTTCTCACCCTGCTTGGGCCGTCGGGCTGCGGCAAGACCACCAGCCTGCGCGTCATCGCTGGCTTCGAAAGCCCGTCGAGCGGCAAGGTGCTGCTCGACGGCCGTGATATCACTGCACTCAGGCCCTACGACCGGCCAGTCAACACCGTGTTCCAGGATTACGCGCTGTTTCCGCATATGAATGTTGCCGAAAATGTCGGCTTCGGGCTGTCCTTGCGAAAACTTTCCGGCGCCGAGCAGGCAAAACGCGTTGGCGAAGCCCTCGATATGGTTGGTCTGGCCGACAAGCTCGGCGCCCGCGTCTCCGATCTGTCGGGCGGCCAGCGCCAGCGCGTGGCGCTCGCCCGCGCCATTGTCTGCGAGCCGCGCGTGCTCTTGCTCGACGAGCCGCTGTCGGCCCTCGACGCGCATCTGCGCGAACAGATGCAGGTCGAGCTGAAGCGGCTGCAGTCGCGGCTCGGCACCACCTTCGTCATGGTCACCCACGACCAGACCGAAGCGCTGTCGATCTCCGATCGCATCGTCGTCATGAACAAGGGCCGCATCGAGCAGATCGCGCCGCCGGCAACGCTCTACGATCGGCCCGCCACCACATTCGTCGCCAGTTTCATCGGCACCATGAACCTGTTGCAGTCGCGTTTTATCGAGCGCGATGGCGACCGCTTGCGGTTCGCCGCCGGTGCCTTGCCGCTGGAAGCGACCTCCGAAACCGGCGAAGCTCCGGCCGAGGGCACGATCCGCACCGTCGGCGTGCGGCCCGAGGATTTGCTCGCGGCCACCGAGGCGGCACCCGGTACGGCGCCGGCCCGCGTCAACAGCATCGTCTTTCACGGCCGCACGTTGCGCCTGCATGCCGAACTCGGGCAGGGCGCACCTGTTGTCATCGACGCGCCGCGCCAGGCCGATGGTTTTCAATTCAGCGTCGGCGATGTGGCGCATATCAGGGTGCGCCGGGGTGCCAACTGCCCTATGCTGCCAAGCTAGTTTCACCGACATTCCAGAACCGGAGCACCGCGGGTGAGCAGTCATCTGGACTGCTTACCGACGGCAGATGGGTGGCACCCGTGGTATCGTACGCGTGGAAATCCCACGCTTGACTCGAAGCTAGGTTCCTGTTTTGTTCTATGTCGACAAGGCAAGAGCGTACTTCTGCGGGCGTATGCGTATGTATCTGCAAGGCGAATTCGACTTAGGCATTCCAAAGCCGTCATGGTGGCCCAAACGGCCGGCCGCTGAGGGCGATGTGATCCGCCGATCGCTCCCTCAAATCGTCGTCACATACCCCGCGCGATATCATCATCCTGACATCGCTTGTCAGCTACCAAGCGGATCGATGATGGCAGGCCAACAGGCTGTCCCCTAATTGCAATGCGTCTGAACAGGAGGAACACAAATGACCATCGCGGAAATTGCCAAGGATTTCACCGAACTCCTACAGCAAGGCGACCACCACGGTGCCGCTGAGAAATACAATGCCAACGAAATCGTCAGCTACGAAGCCATGGAGGGGCCGATGGCCGTCTCCCATGGCAAGGAGGCCCTCAAGCAGAAGGGCCAGTGGTGGCAAGAGAACCACGAAGTCCATGGCGGCTCGGTCGAAGGCCCCTATGTCAACGGCGACCAGTTCGCAGTGCGCTTCAAGTTTGACATAACGCCCAAGGCTACGGGCGAGCGTGTCACCATGGATGAAGTCGGCGTGTACACGGTCAAGAACGGCAAGATCACCGAAGAGCGCTTCTACTACTGAGGCCGGAAATAATACCGGGCTCCGGGAGCCTGCTCGCTTCGCTGCAGGCTTGAAAATAAGCATGGCGGCCGGGACGATAGCCCGGCCGCATGTGAGAGTTCAAATCGTCTTCACGTACTCTGCCAGTTGATCCGCCACAGTGCCCCAGCCATCGAAGAAGCCCATCTCTTCATGGTTCTTGCGGGTCGCTTCGTCGCGGTGGATGGCGGTGGCGGTGTAGCGCGTACCCTTGCCGTCCGGCTGCAAGGAAATGACTGCGGTGATGAACGGCTCCCCTGACGGCCGATAACCCGGCAGCAGCGCATCCGTCCACACCAACCTCTCGTTCGGCACGATTTCCAGATAGCAGCAATGGCGGTCGTTGACCTCCTTGCCGTCAGGCGACTGCATGCGCGTGCGAAACAGCCCGCCCGGCCTGAGGTCGATCTCGCAGTCGGTGACGGTCCACGGCTTCGGCGTGAACCACTGCTTGACATGGGCAGGGGTCGTCCAGGCTTTCCACAACAACTCGCGCGGCGCATCGACGACACGCTCCAGCACGAGGTCCAGTCTGGGGTCCGGCTTGAACGGATAGCTCATGCGTCTTTCTCCTTCAGGGTCATCACATAGGCGTCGAACTGGTCGAGGCGGCGTTCCCACAATGTGCGCTGTTCGGCCAGCCAGTTTTCGGCAAGCTTCAGCGGCTCAGGCGCCAGTTGATAGGTCCTGACCCGGCCGGTCTTTTCCGAGCGCACCAGCCCGCAGCCCTCCAAAACCCGCAGATGCTCGATGAACGAGGGCAGGGCCATGTCGAAGGGCTTCGCAAGTTCGCTGACCGAGGCGGGGCTGCGGTTCAACCGCTCCACCACGCGTCGCCGCGTCGGGTCCGACAGGGCGCGAAAGATGCCGTCGATCGGTGGCGGCGTTTGTGTCGCGGATTGCAGACTTGTCATGGCGATCACCGCTCGACACGATAGGCGAGCACCACGGCGCCGTTGGCGAAGGAGCGTGTGTCGACCAGCCTGAGGTCCGTCGCGTCCTCGGTCCTGTCGAAAAGCTGCGTGCCGCTGCCGAGCATGACCGGGAACACCATCAGCCGGTATTCATCGACAAGGTCGTGCTGCTTGAGCGCGTTGACCAGCGTGCGGCTACCGCCAACGACGATATCGCCTTTCAGATCCTGCTTGAGTTTGCGGATGGCGGCCATCAGCTCGCCTTGAAGGACTGTCGTGTTGTTCCAGGCCGGGGTCTTCACCGTCGCCGACACCACATATTTCGGCATGCTGTTCATCCGGTCCGCAAAGGCGCCTTTGTAGGTCGGCCAGGCGTCCGCGAAGCTTTCATAGGTCACCCGGCCGATCAGCAGCGCTTCGTGGTCCAGTACCTCTTGGAATTTGTACTCGATCTGTCCGGCCTCGTGCCGTTTGCCGACCCAGTTGGTGTGCCGGTAGCCCGGCTCGCCTCCCGGCGCTTCCATCACGCCATCGATGGAGATGAATTCCGATACAACGATCCTGGCCATGGTCATTCCTTTCCAGCGCTGACCAATACTTAGGAAAAATCCTTAGTGTTGGCAACAGCCAAAATTCGAAGGATGCCAACCAGGGGTGCTGGCAAAGCGGGAAGGGCGGTTCTAGGCTGGGAGCGGATTCGACTGTCAGTTTGGGGAAGTGCGCTTGACGATCACGATGTACGGCATCACCACCTGCGACACGATCAGGAAGGCACGCGTCTGGCTGGAGGGTCATGATGTGCCCTACCGGTTTCACGACTACAGGGCGGAAGGGCTGGAGGCGAAGCGGCTGGATGGCTGGGTCGGCAAGGTTGGCTGGGAAATCCTGATCAACAAGGCGAGCACGACCTTTCGCGAATTGGCCGACACGGACAAGCAGAACCTCGACGAGAAGAAGGCCAAGGCGCTCATGCTGGCCAAGCCGACCATGATCAAGCGGCCGGTGCTGGACCTGGGCGAGAAGATTCTGGTCGGCTTCAAGCCGGATGTTTATGAGATGGCGGTGGGCAGTTTTAAGTAGGAGCAGCAGGACGGCGAAGCTGCCGATCTCCCCCCTTGCGGGGGAGATGGCCGGCAGGCCAGAGGGGGGTGGGAAGGATCGCCAACCGTCGGCCGACTTATTCCAAAGGGGCCTGTCGAAGCACGTGGCCGCAGTTGCAATTAGTTGACAGACCGGAGGGACAGCACCCCCCTCTGCCCTGCCGGGCATCTCCCCCGCAAGTGGGGAGATCGGCCAATCGCCACCGTTGCAGGGAATAGGCGCCCTTCAATCCGACTTTCTGAGATACGCCGCCAGCGCCACCGCATTGTTGTGCGCTTCGTCATGCGCACCATAGAGCAGCGTGACCTTTCCCGTGTCGAGCAGCGCACGCAACTGCCCGACCACCTCTGCATTCCCGTCCAGCTCAGCCCGATATCGCTTCTGAAACTCCGCCCAGCGCTCCGGCGCATGGCCGAACCATCCGCGCAAGCCGTCGCTCGGTGCGATCTCCCTCAGCCATAGCGCCAACACGGCCTCTTGCTTGCTGACGCCGCGTGGCCAGATCCGGTCGACCAGAACCCGTTGCCCATCGTCGGGCGCCGGCGGCTCGTAGATCCGCTTGACCGCCAGGTCGAAGGCCATCCAACGCTCCTCAAGTGCCTGTCAGGCCCACTCGCCCTTGCGCATCACCGGCACACGAGCGCCATCCTTGTGGACGCCATCTATGTCGATCTTGTCCGAGCCGATCATCCAGTCGATGTGGATGAAGCTCTTGTTGCCGCCGCGTGCGGCGATTTCGTCCTGGCTGAGCGAGGCGCCGTCGACGAAACACTTCGAATAGCACTGGCCGAGTGCGATGTGGCAGGCGGCGTTCTCGTCGAACAGCGTGTTGAAGAACAACAGGCCGCTGGCCGCGATCGGCGAAGAATGCGGCACCAGCGCCACCTCGCCGAGACGGCGCGCGCCCTCGTCGGTGTCGAGCACCTTCTTCAGCACGTCCTCGCCCTTCGAAGCCTTCGCCTCGACGATCCGGCCCTCCTCGAAACGCACCGAGATCTCGTCGATCAGCGTGCCTTGGTAGGACAGCGGCTTGGTCGAGGAGACATGGCCCTCGACGCGCCTGGCATGCGGCGTGGTGAAGACTTCCTCGGTCGGGATGTTCGGGTTGCAGGTGATGCCGTTCTTGGCGGTCGAGGCGCCGCCCATCCATTCGTGGCCGTCCGCCAACCCGACGGTCAGGTCGGTGCCCGGCCCGGTGAAATGCAGCGCATGGAAATTGTGGCCGTTGAGCCATTCGGTGCGGCCACGAAGTGCTGCATTGTGCGCCTTCCAGTTGCCGATCGGGTCTTCGACGTCCACGCGCGACGCCGCAAAGATGGCGTCGGCGAGCTTCGCCACGGCAACGTCGTCGGCATCATCCGGGAAGACCTGCCTGGCCCAGGCGAGATCCGGGTAGGCGACGATGTTCCAATTGATATCGAAGCCGGTGATCTTCTCCAGTGCCGGCTGATAGGCCATCGAATTCGCCTTGTTGGCGCGCGCCACTTTCGCCGGATCCTGCGCCGACAACAGCGACGGATCCTCGCCGCGTACGGCAAGCCGCGCCGCATTGTTGGCGAAGGCCTTAGCCATGCCTTCATAAAGCCAGCCGGCGGCCCGGTCGAAACTGGCATCGGCGCCGAAGCGATAGCGCGCCAGCGTCATCTCGTCGTCGTTGAAGATCGGCGTCACCAGCCCGGCGCCGGCCTTGTAGGCATGCTCGACGATCCGTCTGGTCAGCGGCAGTGCCGCGATCGACGACGTCAGCACCAGGTCCTGTCCGGGTTGCAACTGCAGCCCGACCTTGATGGCGACTTCCGCCAGCCTGTCGAGCTTCACCGGGTCGATCGATGCGGCAACGCCGCGCGAATGTGTGGTCATGATCCTGCCTGCCGTAGTTTGATGTCTCACTCTACATAGACCGGTGCCACGGTGCTTTCCACCGCGATCCCACCGGTGGGTGCGGTGGCCGCATTCGGCGACCCGAACTGTGCCATCGTCGCCTCGATCTCTTCCTTGATCCAGACCTTGAAATCCCGGACCTTGCGGTTTTCGGCCTTGGCCGAGGAGGTCACCAGCCAATAGCCGAGGCCGCTCTGGGCGCGGATTCCGAACGGCGCCACGAGCCGGCCGTCGGCCAGCGCATCGGCGGTGAGCAATTGCCAGCCGAGCATCACGCCATGGCCGGCAATCGCCGATTCCAGGCACAGCATCGGATCGGTGAAGCGCGCGCCCTTCAGGAACGTGACGGGCGGAACGCCGGCTGCCTCGAACCAGCTTTCCCAATTGATCATGGCCCGTTCGTCGGTGATGGCGCAGGTCTGGGCAAGATCCTCGATCGATTTCAGTTTCCCGGCGATCGCCGGGGCGCAGACTGGGAAGACTTCCTGGGCCAAAAGCAGTTCCGCCCTCCCGCCCGGCCATTTGCCGTCGCCGAGCCGGATGGCAATATCGATGTCGGAGTGGTCGAGATCGGCCAGCCGCACCGAAGCATCGATGCGCAACAGCACGTTGGGATGCCGCGTGAAGTGACGCGACAGCCGCGGCAGCAGCCACTTCGAGGCAAAGGCCGGCGCCACCGAAACCACCAATGTGCATTGCGTCGCCTCGTCGGCCATCGCCACGGCGTGGGCAAGCTCGCGAAACCCCGCACCGAGGCGGGCCGCGAAGACGGCGCCGAACTCGCTCAGCACGAGACCGCTCGCCGTTCGCTCGAACAGCGCCTGGCCGAGCTGCTTCTCGGTGCGGCTGATCTGCTGGCTGACGGCGCTGACGGAAACGTTGAGTTCCCCGGCGGCCGCCGCGAGCGAGCCGAGACGGGCGACGGTTTCGACGGCGCGAAGGCCGTTGAGATGGACGCGATTGAGCATGGCCATTTGAGTTTTTCTAAACCGATCCGGCTGAAATCTCAATTGAAAGACACATCGGAACGGCACACTTACGGAGGGAGCCAGACCCGTGGAGCCGAAAATGTTGAGCATGTTGTCATCGCTGAAGATCTTTTTCTCGACCCATGCTCCGCAGGAGCCAAGCCGGGAGAGTGTGACGCAGAGATGGCTGACTGATCCGCTTTCGCATCCTGTGCTCAACACCATGTCGGAGCGCGAATTGGGTGATGTGCCGTTCAGGCTGACGGCGCTCCGCACGGTGCACGAGACTGCTTCATTGCATGCGGGTTTCGGTGGACGCTGCTAAACGGACGCCTCGCTTTCCGGCTTAAGCAAAAGTCGAGGCGAGCGCCGCGCATTGCGACCGCGCTGGCCCAACCAAAGGTGGATTGTTTCACCGGCTCGCGCACTTATTGTGCACTGCAATGACACCCACCTCGACAGCACTGCGTTTCGCCATCGCGGGTATGATCGCCATGGCTGTTGCCATGGGCATCGGGCGCTTTGTCTACACGCCGATCCTGCCTGGCATGATGGAGGAGCTCCATCTGTCGCCGGCCGATGCCGGGTGGATCGCTTCCGCCAACTATCTTGGCTACCTCGTCGGCGCGCTGGCGGCTGCGGGCGGTTGGGCGCAGGGACGTGAACGCATGCTGATGCTGGCGGGTCTCGGCGCCAGCACGGCCCTTGCTGCGTTGATGGGACTGTCCGACACCATGGTCGCCTTTCTCGTCATCCGCTTTCTGGCCGGCCTGACCAGCGCCTTCGTCATGGTGTTCATGGCCAGCATCGTTTTCAGCCATATTAACGCTGCCGGCCGCGGCGACCTGCAGGCGTGGCATTTTGGCGGCGTTGGTCTCGGCATCGCGGTGTCCGCGGCGATGATGGCGGCGCTGGTCACCGAACATGCCGGCTGGGCGGCTGGCTGGCTCTGGTCGGCGGCAATTTCGGCTTGCGGTTTCGTCGTCGTGGCGCTGTTGGCGAACGAAGGCCCACTAGCCAATGGCGACGCCACGCGCGAGCCGGCGCTGCCGAAGGACTGGTCGCTGATGAAGATCATCGTCGCCTACGGCCTGTTCGGTTTTGGCTATGTGGTGACGGCGACGTTCCTGGTCGCCATCGTCCGGCAAGGCGGCGGCAGCCGCGTCTTCGAGGCGATGGTGTGGATGGTCGCCGGCCTTGCCGGTTTTCCCTCCACATGGCTCTGGCAGAAGATCGCCGCCCGGATCGGGCTTTACGCAGCCTATGCTCTGGCATGCTTCATCGAAGTTGCGGGCGTCACCGCCAGCGTGGCTATCGGCGGACGCACAGGGCCACTGCTTGGCGGCCTGCTGCTCGGCGGCACCTCATTGCCATCACGGCACTTGGCCTGCAGGCCGCGCGGCACCAGGCGCCAAAAGCGCCGCGGCGTATCTTTGCCTTGATGACGGCGTCCTTCGGCCTTGGCCAGATCATCGGCCCGATCGCCGCCGGGTTGCTGGCGCAGATGTCAGGCGATTTCTTCCTCGCCTCGATCGCCGCCGCAGTGATGCTGGTCGTCTCCGGCGCCATCACATGGTCGGCCGCGCCAAAATCGCCATGATTATAGGGTTGCTCGATGCCGGGCATCGGGTAGGCATTTGCTTTCCACCTAATATGTGACTTTATGCCCGCTAAACCCCGCTGATTTGCGCATCGACCGAGGAATCCCCCACAGTGTTCGTATCCTTCTTCCCGCAGCCGAAGCTTTTTTTCTCTTCGGCAGCCATCTGGAGCCTTGCGGCGATCCTGTTCTGGTTTTTCGGCGGCGAGCAGTTGGGCGCCGTTTTCGGATTGCCGCCGGCTGCGGCTGGCGCGCCCCCCATCATCGGCATCGCCATCCTTTTGTCGCCGCCGTTTCTCTGGTTTTATCTCTACTTCGCGTTTTGCGTGCTCGTCTTCTACGCGTTCTGGAACTGGTATTCGCCGCATCCTTGGCAGCGCTGGTCGATCCTGATGACGGCGGTCATCCTGTTCTTCATCTATTTCAATGTGCAGGTCAGCGTCGCGGTCAACGCCTGGTACGGTCCCTTCTTCGACTATGTGCAGGGGCTGATGTCGGGGACTGGAAAGTCGACCAACGGTGAGTTTTACATCGGGCTGGCCGATTTTTCGTGGCTAGCGCTCGTCGGCATGAATGTGCAGGTGGTCAACGCCTTTATCGTCAGCCACTGGATCTTCCGCTGGCGCACCGCGATGAACAATTATTTCGTCGAGAACTGGGGCAGGCTACGCCATATCGAGGGCGCCTCGCAGCGTATCCAGGAAGACACGATGCGGTTCTCGCAGATCATGGAGGATCTCGGCTCGAGCTTCGTCCAGTCGATCATGACATTGATCGCATTCCTGCCGGTCATGATCCAGTTGCAGGCTCACATCAGCGAGTTGCCGATTGTCGGCGCGATCCCGCAGCCATTGGTTGTCGCAGCCCTGGCCTGGTGTCTGTTCGGGACGATCTCGGTGATGATTGCCGGGCTGAAACTTCCGGGACTGCAGTTTCGCAACCAGCGTGTTGAGGCCGCCTATCGCAAGGAACTTGTCTATGGCGAGGATCATGCGGAGAGGGCCCAGCCAGCTACCACCGCCGAGCTGTTCGCGAACGTTCGTCACAACTATTTCAGGCTCTATTTCCACTACATATATTTCAACGTGGTCCGGTATACGTATCTGCAGGCCGACAACATCTTCTCGCTGCTGATCCTTGGGCCGTCACTGGTGGCGCACAAGATAACCTTCGGCGCACTGAACCAGATCTCGAACGCATTCGGCAAAGTGACGAGTTCGCTGCAGTTTCTGCTCACCTCCTGGTCGACCATCGTCGAGCTGCAATCGGTCCACAAACGCCTGCGCGCCTTTGAAGCGACGCTGCAAGGCGAGCCGCTGCCGCCGATCGATCAGCGCTATCTGGAACGCCAAGGCGCCGAGGACCCGGCTTAAAGAGCTGAGGTTTGGAACCGGGTTGGCGGCTCAGCCGCCAACCGATGCCTGTGTCTCGCCGGCTTTCTGCCGCGAAACATAGTCGCGAAAACTGATGCATTCGACATCGGCCTTGACGCAGACCTCGCCGGCGAAGCGCTCCAGCGCGTTCCAGTAGGCGCCGTCATTCATCAGGGCGAAGTGGAAGCCGAGTTCCAGCGGAATGCGCTTGCCCTGATATTGCGCATCGAAGGCGGCGCGAAAGGCATCGTAGGTTCGGTTGGCGAACTCGTCCGCCTTGCTCGGCCGCTCGAAGCCGCCGGAATGTCTGACATAGAGATTGTAATCCATGGCGATCACTGGCCTCGATTTCGGTCCTTCCGGAATCTGCGGCAGTGAAAAGTGCATGATGCCGTGGCTGGCCGTCGGCCGGGCAGGGCCCTGCGAGACGCCGCTGGCGTCGAATTGATAACCGGCCGCCGGCAGCGCCTCGTAGAGCGCCTTGCCTGTCGACAAATACGGCGCGCGGAAACCGACCACCGCATGCCTTGCGAAATCGCGCCAGCCGTTGGGTTCGGGCGCGATGCCGTTGATCGCGTAGGCGTTCTCGAGAATGTGCTCGAACGAGCCGAACTCCTTCAGCCAGTCGGCCTTGCTCCAGTCCTTGCCGTCGAAATGGCCGCAGCCATGGCTGGCGATATCGTGGCCCTCACGCGCAGCAAGTCCGACCTGCTCGAGCCGTTCGCCCACTTCCTGCTTGGAGGCGGCAAAGCCGATGTTGGATTTGCCTGATGTCTTGCCGGGCGTCGTGTATTCCTTGCGCGTTTCCGGCGACAGCAGGAACACGCAGGATAGAAAGTAAGTGAAATGCGCCCCGGTGCGCTGCGCCAGCGCGCGACTGCGCTTCCACTGCGAAATGTCGCGGGCGCTGTCGAACGAGATGATGACGACCTGCCTGGGCTTTGCCGGCGTCGGTGGCGCCGGCGGATCGGCCAAAGCAACACCGGCGGTGGCGAGCGAAGCGAGGGAAAACGCAACAGCGCGGAACGGACGATACATCGGCAATCTGATCTTGACCTCGGAGGATGTCTGGAAGCCGGCTATCGCGCAAATGTGGCGCGGGTGCGATTGGCCTTTTGGGCGGCCCGCCGTGGGAATAGGCGATTTTCCCGTCGAACCCCTTCCATGCCGACAAAATTTCGCTAAAACGCGGGCTGACAACGGCCCGAGAGGGCAGGAATGGTTTGATTGATGTCCGACGACAGTTTTATCCGTGAAGTCAACGACGAGATGCGTCGCGAACAGGCGCAGAAGCTATGGGACCGTTTCGGTCCCGCCTTGCTTGTCCTCGCGATCCTCGTGGTGCTCGGCACAGCCGCCTTCGTCGGCTATCGCTATTGGGACGAGACGCGCGCCAACCGCTCCGGCGATGCGTTCTCGCAGGCGCTGAAGCTTGCCAATGACGGCAAGAACGACGAAGCGCTGACCGCTCTCGACCAGTTGGAGAAGGATGGCTACGGCGCTTATCCGCTGCTCGCCCGCATGCGCGCCGCGACCGTCAAGGCCAGCAAGGGCGACGTCGACGCGGCCGTCAAGGATTTCGACGATGTCTCCGCCGATACGGCCATTCCCTCGGGCATTCGCGACATGGCCCGCCTCAGGGCAGCGCTCCTGCTTGTCGACCATGGCTCCTTCGCCGATGTCTCCAGCCGGGTCGAGGCGCTTACGTCGGACACCAACACGCTGCGCCACACGGCGCGTGAGGCGCTCGGTCTTTCCGCCTGGAAGGAAGGCAAGACCCAGGATGCGCTGAAGCTGTTCGACCAGATTGCCGCCGACGACGGCGCCCCGCGCAACACCCGTGAGCGGGCTACCTTGATGTCCGAGCTGATCCGCGGGTCGGGCAGTGCGTCGTGACCTTCAAAGTCGCCATCATCGGCAGACCTAACGTCGGCAAATCGACTCTTTTCAATCGGCTGGTGGGAAGGAAGCTGGCGCTTGTCGACGACACGCCGGGCGTCACCCGTGATCGCCGCGTGCATGCCGCCAAGCTTTACGACCTGCATTTCGACGTCATCGACACCGCCGGCTTCGAGGATGCCGCCGCCTCGACCTTGCCCGGCCGCATGCGGGCGCAGACCGAGATTGCCATCCGCGAGGCCGACCTGATCTTCTTCACGGTCGATGCCAAGTCCGGCCTGATGCCCGATGACAAGACTTTCGCCGAGATCGTGCGCAAGTCCGGCAAGCCGGTCGTGCTGGTCGCCAACAAGGCCGAGGCGAAGGGCGCCCAGGGCGGCATGTTGGAGGCCTGGGAGCTCGGCCTCGGTGAGCCGATCCCGGTGTCGGCCGAACACGGCCAGGGCATGCCCGACCTGCGCGACGCGGTGATTGGAGCTCTTGGCGAGGCGCGCGCCTTTGGTGAAGAAGAAGACGGCGAAGGCGAAGAGGTCGTCGCCGGTGAGGTGCTGATCGGCGAGGATATTGTCGACCCGGATGCGGAGGATGTGCCTTCATACGACGACACCAAGCCGATGCGCATCGCCGTGGTCGGCCGCCCGAATGCCGGCAAATCGACACTGATCAACGCTCTGATCGGCGAGGAGCGGTTGTTGACCGGGCCGGAAGCCGGCATCACCCGTGATTCCATCTCCGTCGACTGGGACTGGCATGGCCGCCGCCTGAAATTGTTCGACACGGCCGGCATGCGCCGCAAGGCGAGGATCCACGAAAAGCTGGAAGTGATGTCGGTGCAGGATGGCTTGCGCGCCATCCGCTTTGCCGAGATCGTCATCATCGTGCTCGACGCCACCATTCCTTTCGAGAAGCAGGATCTGCAGATCGCCGACCTGATCATCCGCGAGGGGCGGGCGCCGGTGATCGCCTTCAACAAATGGGACCTGATCGACCATCCCCAGGAGCTTCTGGCGGAGTTGCGCGAGAAGACCGAGCGGCTGTTGCCGCAGGTGCGCGGCATCCAGGCGGTGCCCGTCTCGGCCGAAACCGGGCGCGGCCTCGACAAGCTTATGGATGCGGTGCTGAAGACCCACAAGGTGTGGAACAGCCGCGTCTCGACAGGCAAGCTCAACCGCTGGCTGGAAAGCATCCTGGCGCATCACCCGCCGCCGGCCGTCGCCGGCCGCCGGATGAAGGTCAAATACGTCACCCAGGCCAAGACGCGGCCGCCGGGTTTCGTCGTCCAGTGCTCCCGGCCGGAGGCGATGCCGCAATCCTATGTCCGCTATCTCTCCAACAGCCTGCGTGAAGCCTTCGACATGCCTGGCGTGCCGATCCGCATTGCGCTGCGCACCTCGGACAACCCGTTCGCCGGCAGGGCCAAGAAACGCAGCTGAGCATCTGCGCCTGTCTGGCGCCGATCACGCCACCTCGCGCAAACCGTTTTCGTTGGTCTGCGTATTTTCGGACAGCGCCTGCCGTGCCGCCTGCAGCAATATCTCGGCGAGGCGCGCGACCACCGGCTCGGGGTCGGCGTCCTTGCGATGCAGGAACAACGCCATTTTGGGCAGTGCCGGCAGGCCGGCGATCTCCGGTGTCATCGCGCTGACGCTGGCCGGCAGCCCGATGTCGGTGCGGATCGTCAGCCCCAGTCCCGCCGCGACGGCTGCCCAGATGCCGCCAAGGCTTGGGCTGGAAAAGGCCATCCGCCACGATAGGCCGGCACGGTCGAGCGTTTCGGTCGCTACCGTGCGCAAAAGGCAGGGTGCTTCAAGCGCCACAAGCGGCAGCGGCTCGCCGTTGCGCAGGCTGGTCGCGATGCGCTTTGCCGGGCCGATCCAGCGCATCTGCACGTCGGCGACGTGCTCGCTGTAGGGCAGGGTCTCGCCGCTGTGCCAGGCGAGCGCGATGTCGAGATTGCCTGAAGTGACGCGCTCGGCAAGGTCGTAGCTGCGCGCGATCCTGGCTTCGATCTTGACCTTGGGGTGGGCGCGGGCGAAGCGCCCGAGCACGTCAGGCAGCACCGCCTCGCCGAAATCCTCCTGCAGCCCAAGCCGCACCCAGCCTTCCAGCTCGACGTCATGGATAGCGGATGCCGCCTCGTCATTGAGCTCGATCAGCCGGCGCGCATAGCCGAGCATGGTTTCGCCGGCCTCGGTCAAGGCGAGGCCACGTCCCGATTTGCGGAAGATCGGCGTCGCCGCCTGCTCCTCCAGTTTCTTCAACTGCGCGCTGACCGCCGACGTCGATCGGCCGAGCCGGTCGGCAGCCTTGGCGAAGCTGCCCAGCTCCATGCCGGTGACGAAACTGCGAAGAACGTCGAGGTCGAATGTCACGCGTCGCATGGAAATAGTCCTGATTTTCGGGACAATTAGTCAAAAACTTCCCGATATTCAGCATGAATCTATGGCGGTAAAGACGAGGCGTCAAGGTTCGGATGCAGTCGGACCATCAAGGGAAACTCAGCCATGTCGCTCGTCGCTACGGATTTGAAATGCAGCCAGGGCAGGCCTCGGCAACAGGCTGGCGCAGCCGCCGCTGGTGCCGCGACAGTCCGCTCCAATCATCGCTGGAAGGTGCTGGGCATTGGCGTTGCCGCCAATGCCAGTTTTTCCGCGACCTTCTCCGGCATCCCGGCGACGGCGGTCTTCTTGCGCTCCGGCTACCAGCTCGGCAATGGCCAGCTCGGACTGGTTCTCGGTCTGCTTGGCCTGGGTGTGGCGCTGAGCGAACTGCCATGGGGATTGCTCACCGATCGCTGGGGCGATCGCCGCGTGCTGCTCACCGGCCTCGGCGCCACCGCGGCATGGCTGCTTCTCATGGCATTGCTGGTCGTGCCGTCGCCGGCACACCTTCCCGGGGTTGTGCTTTTGGCCGCCGTGTTGCTTGTCACTGGCCTGCTTGGCGGCAGTGTCAACGGCTCAAGCGGCCGCGCCATCATGGCTTGGTTCCGTGAAGGCGAGCGCGGCTTCGCCATGAGCATCAGGCAGACTGCGGTGCCGCTCGGCGGCGGGCTCGGCGCCTTTGTCCTGCCGTCGCTTGCCTCGATGCATGGCTTTGCAGCGGTCTACGGCTTGCTGGCCGCATTCTCCGCCGTCACGGCGCTTTTCGCGTGGCGCTGGTTGCACCAGCCACCAATCGGCGAAGACGCGACGTCCGCCAGCGACGCCATGGTGTCGGCCGGCCCGACACCGCTGCGCAATCCGGACGTCTGGCGCATCGCAATGGCCATCGGCCTGCTCTGCGTCCCGCAAGTGGCGGTGCTCACCTTCGCCTCCGTCTTCCTGCATGATTTCGGCGGCATGGGAACGGCAGTGATCAGCGCCAGCCTGGCAGCCGTGCAGGTCGGCGCCATGGTCATGCGCGTCTGGAGCGGCCGTTTCACCGACCGTCACGGCAACCGCCGCTCGTTCCTGCGCTTTTTCAGCATGCTGAGCGCAGCCGCCTTTGCCACCCTCACGCTGCTTGTGTTTGTCGCGGCCACCATTCCCGGCTGGCAGCCTATGCTCGCGACAACGATCGTTGCCGTCCTGATCCTTGCCGGCATCTGTGTTTCAGCGTGGCACGGCGTTGCCTATACCGAGATTGCCACGCTTGCCGGCGCCAGCAATGCCGGGACGGCGCTCGGTCTGGCCAACAGCTTTGTCTTCGTCGCCTTCTTCCTGGTGCCGATCGCCATCCCCGGGCTTCTGGTCGTCGGATCATGGGCGGGCGTCTGGCTGTCGGCCGCCATCTGCGCGCTGATCGCCCGGCCGATCTTCCTGCGGCCGGCCTGACTTCGCATGCTGACCGCAAAATCGCCCGACTTCGGAACCACGACCTTGAGCCGACTGAGAAAACCCGATCGAACCTGTTAACGTCCCATCAAGGTTAATGCATCATTTTGCTCTCCAGTGGGGTCAGTCGCGTTCCTGGGGAGAGTTCCGTGCATCGACGTGTGTTGAAGCGGCTTGCGGCCGCCGCCGGTGAGAAAAAACGTGGCTTTCTGACCCCGTTCGTCATCGGTCTCGGCATCTGGATCGGCTTTCCGACCGTCGCCGCCTACCAGGACATGACCAGTTTTGTCTCCGGCCTCGAAGCGTCGAACACCCGCTGGAATTCCTATGTCGAGAAATCTGTCGCCGGCTCGACCCATGCGGCCGAGATGCCCTTTGTCGATTCCGACGTCACCGGTTCCATCTCCGGATCGGGCGTCCATCTGGCCGGCGTCGGCAACGTGTCGTTTCGTGGCAAGGGCGGCAAGGTCAGCGGCACGCCCGACGAGGATCGCATCGTGCGGGCCGACAAGAAGGGCCGCATCGTCCAGGTTTCTCCCGTCGCGCCGCCGAAGAATTTCAATGCCGGCTCGATCTTCGAGCGCACCTCCTCCTTGCTGCGGCCCAGCATGGACAGCGGCTTGAAGATGGCTTTCGCCAAACCGCAGATCAAAGGCAAGGAAATCCAGATCGCCGCGGCATTCCATGCGCGTGAGGACACGAAGCCGGATCCCGGCGTGCCGGCCATGCTTGCCGCGCTGGTCAACAACGACCATCCCGATGTGCTGGCGACCGCCTATGCGCAGGCCGAGCCCGACTATGCCAAGGCGTCGCCCTTCGAAGCCCTGCTTCAGGACGAGCAGCCCAATGACGGCCGCTTCATCCCGCCGATGGCCAAGGGCGACCACTCGTGGATCCAGAACCCGCTGCCGGCGAGTGTCTTCTCCAAGAAGGAGCAGGCATGCCTTGCCAACGGCATCTATTTCGAGGCGAGAAGCGAATCCGTGCGCGGTCAGGCCGCCGTCGCCCAGGTCATCCTCAATCGCGTCCGCAACCCGGCCTATCCCAATTCGATCTGCGGCGTCGTCTACCAGAACGACAGCTGGTTCAACCGCTGCCAGTTCTCCTTCGCTTGCGACGGCAGGAGGAAGCGCATCGACAGTCCCGTCGCTTACAAGACCGCGCAGGATATCGCCATGGCCGTCACCGCCGGCAAGATATTCATCCCCGAGGTCGGATCGTCGACCCATTACTACGCCCAATATGTGCATCCCGGCTGGGCGCGCACGATGCAGAAGATGACCAAGATCGGCCTGCATATCTTCTACCGCACCTATGGCGGCGGCTGGAGCTGAGCACCGCACAGTCACCGATCTTTTCGCGCTGCGTGCAGCCGATCGAAGAGCCAATGCCGGGGGGATTCGTGCAGCGCATCCCCGTCGCCGTGGCGGGCACGATGTCGCACCTTTATAACCAATTGATTTTGTTGCCTAAAATACATGACAATGAACTTCCGCCCGTGGCTTGACTGGCGCAAACCCTCTAACTATGTTGCCGGCGACTTTAGAAGCGGACGGACGGTGACGGTCTGACCGGGCAGGGGGGTTGCGATGGCCGATAAAAACAGGCCAGACGGAACCGGAGAAACCGGCCGCGGCAAGCAGCATGAAGCCGAAATCCGCGACGACGATCTTGAGCGCCGCCGGCGTGAACTTGAAGCATCGCTTGCGACAAGGCGGCCGGACCGGCTCGAGGGGAAAGACGACGCGAAAGCGGGCAGTGTGGCCGGTTATGGCCAGGCGCTCAAACTCTCCAGCGAGTTCATCGCCGGAGTGGTGGTGGGTGCCGGCATCGGCTGGATCATCGACCGTCTGGCGGGGACATCGCCATGGGGTCTGATCGTGTTTCTGCTGCTGGGTTTTGGCGCCGGCGTGCTCAATGTGATGCGTTCCGCGGGCGTTGTGGCAGAATTCGGACAGGGCGATAAATCGCGCCGTGACCAGGACGACAGGAAATGACCGCGCTTCATGTGTGGTAATGGTAACGAAGCCGTACGCGGCATTGACGGGGTTTGAACGTGGCAGCTGACAAGGTCGATCCGATCCACCAGTTCCATATCAACAAGCTGATACCGATCGAGATCGGCGGCTACGACCTGTCTTTCACCAATTCCGCACTGTTCATGGTCGCAACCGTGGTCGTTGCGGCGGCATTTCTGTTTCTCACGACCTCGAGCCGCAGCCTGGTTCCCGGCCGGCTTCAGTCGGTCTCCGAGATGGCCTATGAGTTCGTCGGCAACATGTTGCGCGATGCCGCCGGCACGCAGGGCATGAAGTTCTTCCCGTTCGTGTTCTCGCTGTTCATGTTCGTGCTGGTGGCCAATCTGCTTGGCCTGTTCCCGTATTTCTTCACCGTCACCAGCCATATCATCGTCACCTTCGGCCTCGCCGCCCTGGTGATCGGAACCGTAGTCGTCTACGGTTTCATGAAGCACGGTCTGGGCTTCCTGAAGCTGTTCGTGCCGCATGGCGTGCCGGTGTTCCTGCTGCCGCTGGTGGTGCTGATCGAGGTGATCTCCTTCGTGTCGCGCCCGGTCAGCCTCTCGGTTCGTCTGTTCGCCAACATGCTCGCCGGCCACATCACCCTGAAGGTGTTTTCTGGATTTGTCGTCAGCCTGAGCGCGCTGGGCGCAGTCGGCGTGGCGGGCTCGGTGCTGCCCCTGGCAATGGCGGTGGCGCTGACGGCACTGGAACTGCTGGTCGCTTTCCTGCAGGCCTACGTCTTTGCGGTGTTGACCTGCATGTACCTGAACGACGCCCTGCACCCCGGGCACTGAGCAAGAGTTTCCGGCCCAAGAGTTTCCAACATTGGCGCCGGATTGAATCGCAACTGAATTTTAGATCCAAAGGAGTTGAACAAATGGACGCAGAAGCAGCAAAGTACATCGGCGCCGGCATCGCTTGCCTGGGCATGGGTGGCGCGGGCATTGGCCTCGGCAACATCTTCGGCAGCTACCTGGCGGGCGCTCTGCGCAACCCGTCGGCTGCTGATGGCCAGTTCGGCCGTCTGATCTTCGGCTTCGCCGTGACCGAAGCTCTGGGCATTTTCTCGCTTCTCATCGCGCTTCTGGCCCTGTTCGGCTGAGCACTGGGAAGATTGGACAGGCCGGCCGCGCGAGCGGCAGGCCTGAATTTCGGGGATAGTCCATGTTCGTGACATCTGCCTTCGCGCAAGAGTCCGCACCTGCCGCCGACACCAGCCACGCTGCGACGGAAGGCGACACGCATTCCGGCACCAGCGTGCCTGCCGAAGCGCACGGCACCTTTCCGCCATTCGATCCTGCGACGTTCCCGTCGCAGCTTCTGTGGCTGGCGATCACTTTCGGGCTGTTCTACCTCTTCCTGAAGCGGGTCGCGATGCCGCGCGTCGCGGGAATCATCGAGGTCCGCAACGACCGCATCACGCAGGACCTCGACCAGGCGAGCAAGTTGAAGGGCGAGGCCGACGCTGCCGTTGCTGCCTACGAGCAGGAACTGGCGGAAGCCAAGACCAAGGCCAACGCGATCGGCCAGCAGGCCGGCGATGCGGCCAAGGCCGAAGCCGAGACCGCACGCAAGAAGGTCGAGGCGGCCCTCGACGAGAAGCTTGGCGAGGCCGAAGCCCGCATTTCTTCCATCAAGGCCAAGGCCATGAAGGAAGTCGGCAGCATTGCCGAGGACACCGCTTCGGCGATCGTCGAGGCATTGGTCGGCGGCAAGGCTAGCAAGGCCGAGATCGCGGCCGCGGTCAAATCCGTGGCCCGGTGAGGAGCGCATCATGGATTACACATCTCTCGCGACGCTCTGGGCAACGATAGCCCTCATCATCTTCCTCGGCGTTGCCGTCTACATCAAGGTGCCTGGCATGATCGCCAAGGCGCTGGACGCCCGCGCCGCCAGGATCAGCAACGAGCTGGATGAAGCGCGCCGGCTGCGCGAGGAGGCCCAGCAGTTGCTCGGCCAGTACCAGCGCAAGCGCAAGGAAGCCGAACAGGAGGCCGCCGACATCGTTGCGGCCGCCAAGCGCGAAGCCGACATGCTTGCTGCGGAAGCGCACAAGAAGACCGAGGACTATGTCGCCAGGCGCACAGCACTTGCCGAACAGAAGATCGGTCAGGCCGAGCGCGACGCCATCAGCGAAGTCCGTGCCAGCGCCGTCGACATCGCCGTCGAGGCTGCGCGTGCGCTGCTCGCCGGCAAGATGGACGCCAAGGCCGGCGCCGACCTCTTCAAGGCATCGCTGGCGGATGTGAAATCCAAGCTCAACTGAGCCTGTAACTATCGAGTAAAGAAAAAAGCCGTCCGGGAAACCCGGCGGCTTTTTGTTGTGGAAAACTATCCGCTCAATCCAGGCCGGCGAGGCTCTCGTCTTCCGCAACCTCCGTCCCGCCAAGCCTGAACGGCGCGAAGGAAACGCGGTGCAGCCGCGCCACCGGCCCATGCGCTTCGATCGCCGTGCGATGGCGGGCCGTGGCGTAGCCCATGTGGACCTCGAACCCGTAGCGATCGTGATGGTTGCCGCAGCCGCACATCATGCGGTCGCGCATCACCTTGGCGACGATCGAGGCGGCGGCGATCGATTGCGAGCGCTGGTCGCCCTTGATCAGCGCGCGTCCGGCGCAGGGCAGCCCTGGCGGCACGTCGCGTCCGTCTACGAGCGCGAGCTTCGGTTGGATCGATAGCCCGACCAGGGCGCGGCGCATCGCTTCCAGGCTGGCCTTGAGGATATTGCTGCCGTCGATCCCCTCGGCGCTGATGGACGCCATCGAAACGCCCAGCGCGGAGCCAAGAATTCGCACGAACAGCGCTTCGCGCTGCAGATGGCTGAGACGTTTGGAATCGTCGAGCCCGTCCGGAATGTTGGCGGGGTCGAGCACCACCGCCGCCGCTACCACCGGCCCAGCCAGCGGACCGCGGCCGGCCTCGTCCATGCCCGCCACCGGCCACAGGCCATCGGCCATCGCCTTCGTCTCGAAGGAGAAATCGGGTTTCTCGATGATCTCAAAGAGAAGCGGAGAATCGGAACGCGCGCGAGCCATGTTGCGGCGAGGTTCGCATCGGCTCCGATTCTCCGCAAGTCCCTCCGGGTCGGGTGGGGCGCCGGACCGGGAGGGCACCGTCTGCAGGCCGGGGCAGGCCGGACGGGATTCTTGTGCCGCGACAGGTCAAACCGCCGCGGTGAATTGTTTTCAAAGCAGGGTCAGCTGCACCTGGTCCTTGCCGCCGGCCACGAACTGATCGGTCCGAAGCGTGCGCCGTTCGACGTTGAGGCCGAGCCGCTTGGCCGTGATCTCAAAGCGCCGGCCGATCTGCCAGGCGTAGGGACCAGCACCCTTCATGCGCTTGCCCCATTCCGAATCGTAGTCCTTGCCGTCGCGCATCGAGCGGATCAGCGACATCACGTGGCGGTAACGGTCGGGATAGTGGCGCAGCAGCCAGTCCTTGAAGATCGGACTGACCTCCAGCGGCAGGCGCAGCACGACATAACCCGCTTCGCGCGCACCGGCGGCGCGTGCCGAATCGAGGATGCGTTCCATCTCCTGGTCGGTCAGGCCGGGGATGATCGGCGCCACCATGACCGAGGCCGGAATGCCGGCATCCGAAAGCCGTCGGATCGCCTCCAGCCGCTTGGTCGGCGTCGAGGCGCGGGGCTCCATCGTCCTCGCCAGCATACGGTCGAGCGTCGTCACCGACAGCGCCACCTTGGCCAGCCCGCGCTCGGCCATGCGCGACAGGATATCGATGTCGCGCGTCACCAAAGCGGACTTGGTGACGATGCCGACCGGATGGCCGCGCGCTTCCAGCACTTCGAGGATCTCGCGCATGATCCGGTATTGCTTCTCGATCGGCTGGTACGGATCGGTGTTGGTGCCGATCGCGATGGTGCGCGGCTGGTAGCTGTCCTTCGACAGTTCCTTGTCGAGCAGTCGCGCCGCATCCGGCTTGGCGAACAGCTTCGATTCGAAATCGAGGCCCGGCGAAAGGCCCATGAAACTGTGCGTCGGCCGGGCAAAGCAATAGACGCAGCCATGTTCGCAGCCGCGATAGGGATTGATCGACCGGTCGAAGGAGATGTCTGGCGATTCGTTGCGAGTGATGATGGTGCGTGGCTTCTCGACCTGCACCTCGGTCTTGAAGGGCGGCAGTTCCTCCAGCGAATTCCAGCCATCATCGAAGACATGCCGGCTGACCGGCTCGAACCGGCCGGATGGATTGATGCCCGCCGACCTGCCGCGATTGCGGTCCGGACGGACACGCACGCCACTCTGCTCGATCATCGCATTGGCCATCTCGGCTCTTCCAGCTCCGAAAGCTGCAATGTCGGCGCGCACGATCTGTTCCATCTTCGCCCGCTCCCAGGGACTGTCCATGTTGTGTCGAATCGCTCTGTTCATGAAATTATTCCTATTTCGCCGATGAGAACAAAGCAAGAACTTTTTATGGTGCGCTGCAAAAACTGGCGCTGCGTTCGGCTTTCCGCTATTCGGCTAATGATGCTCAGTGTCCTGATCGAAACCCGCAATGACGAGGAGGGCCTCGCCCGCACGCTCGCCTCGCTGATTGGCGGCGCGGTCGAGGGCGTGGTGCGTGACGTCCTCGTCTGTGACACGGGTTCCACCGACCAGACGCATCGTGTTGCCGAGCATGCCGGCTGTCAGTGCGTAACTGGCGGTATCGCTGCGGGCATCCGCCAGGCCAAGGGTGACTGGCTGCTGCTCCTGGAGCCGGGCTCGCGGCTGATGGATGGCTGGATCGATGCGGTCGTTGCCCACACGGCCAGGCAGACCATGGCGGCACGCTTCTCGCGGGCGCGGGGCAGCCGCACACCGTTCCTGGCCCGGGTGTTTTCGGGAAGCCGCGCCTTGGCCGACGGATTGCTGATCAGCAAGCTTCAGGCCGCGGCAGCGTCGAAGAGTGCCGGCAGCGCCGAGGCCATCGCACGCGGCCTCGCGACAAAGCGGCTCGACGCCGAAATCTGGGTGGCACCTCCGAAGCAGCTCTCCCCGGAGTGATCTTTTGCAGCTGCTCTCTTCATTGTGCATTGCACAAAATCTGACGCGAGGTTAGTTTCCCGGTCAGACGGGTGGATTGGGTTTGGGTCATGCCGAGTGATGAGCACCGATGCGGCATCGGCGCCACGCTCATAGCCGAGGACCCGATGAAGCTTTCAACCCCCGACAAATCCGGCGCTGCCAGTCTTGAAGCCGTTGCGCGCAACGGCAGCCTGCTGCGCCGCATCGCCGTGCGCATTCCGACCTATCTGACGGACCTGCGCGAAAACCCTGCCTGGCTGCCGATGTTCGTGCTGGCACGCACAATGCCAGGACGCCGGATGCATTGGCTGGGTGCAAAACGCGCTCGTCCGGCCTATGATTCTGGAGATACGATGTTTGCCGGCGTCGACCGCGAAGCCGTGGTTGAAGCGCTGCGCTCCGACGGGCTGTTTTCGGGCCTGATGCTGCCACTGGCGGCCCATGAAGAGATCGCCAGTTTCGCCCAGCGCACGCCTTGCTTTGGCAATTTCGATCGCCGTCTCGAATTCATGCCGGGTGAACATGCCGAGGCCGAGAAGCGCTTCGGCCGCTCACTGCTCAGCGGACATTTTTTCGAGCGCATCCTCGACTGCCGGGCGGCACTCGCCATCCAGCGCGATCCGCTGCTTCTGGATATTGCGGCGCACTATCTCGGCGGCCAGGCAAAACTGATCACCACGCGCGTCTGGTGGAGTTTTCCGACGGGTGAGGCTACGGACGCCGACAAGAACCTTGCCTCGCTCGGCAAGTATCATTTCGACCTCGACGACTGGCGCATGCTGAAATTCTTCTTCTATCTCAAGCCGGTCGACGCCGACACCGGCCCGCATGTCTATGTCCGGGGCAGTCACAAGCGCCGCAGCCTCAAGCATCAGCTCACCTTGCTGGTCGGCCATCCCGCACAAGAGGTTCTGGATGTCTACGGCGAGCACAGCCCGGTGACGCTAACCGGTGAAGCCGGTCTCGGCTTCGTCGAGGATCCGTTTGGCTTCCACATGGGCACGGTGCCGGCGCGCACGCCGAGATTGATGATGGAGGTCGGCTTCGGCGTGTCGCCGCCCTCACGCCGGCGCTTTCATGGCGAGCCGGTCATCCGCTGAAAGGGAACCATCCCAGCCGGTCCCGCCGTCAAAATCGTGGCCGAGACTATTCATGCGGCATCCGGTTGGGAATGACACTTCGAAGGCGCAAGCAGTGTTCTGCTGGCGAAACCGAGGTCGGGCGCTTGAATTGCTTGCCGTTTGGCCTCAACCGCGCCGCAGATGCTCGTCCAGGCGCGGCATGATCTCGACGAAGTTGCAGGGCATGTGCCGGTAGTCGAACTGCGCCTTCAGGATGCCATCCCAAGCGTCCCTGCAGGCGCCCGGCGAGCCCGGCAGCACGAAGACGAAGGTGGCGTTGACAACCCCGCCGGTCGCCCGGCTCTGGATCGTCGAGGTGCCGATCTTGTCGTAGGAGATGCGGTGGAAGACTTCCGAAAAGCCGTCCATGCGCTTTTCGAAGATCGGCTCGAGCGCTTCCGGCGTCACGTCGCGGCCGGTGAAGCCAGTACCGCCAGTGGTGATGACGACGTCGATCGCCGCATCCTTGGACCAACCAAGCACCTTGTCGCGGATTTTTTCGCGGTCATCGGTGACGATATCGCGGGCGGCGAGGACGTGGCCGGCTTCAGTGATGCGGTCGGCCAGTGTCTGGCCGGATTTGTCGTCGGCGAGGCTGCGCGTATCCGAGACGGTCAGCACCGCGATGCGGATCGGGATGAAAGGCCGGCTCTCGTCAATCCTGGCCATCTCAGTCAGCCTCCGATGCCATGCTGCGCGTCGCGGCGACGAACCAGTCGGGCTGGCGGCTGCGGATGTCGGCGGCAGCGCGCTTGGCGACATTGCCGGTCTCGAACAGGCCGAAGCATGTCGCGCCGGATCCGGACATCCGGGAGAATCCCGATCCAGCCTTGTTAAGCCAGGAAAGCGCTCTGCCGATGGCGGGCTGCATCGCCAGCGCCGCGGGCTCAAGATCATTGCGGGTGATCTCCAGCCAGTTGCGCAGGCTATGGAAATCGATGCTGCGCGGCAAAGGCGGCAGTGGCTCATTGTCGCGACGGGACAGGGCTGCAAACACCTCGGCGGTCGAGACGGCCGTTCCGGGATTGACCAGCACCAGCCCCAGCGCCGAAAAATCCGGCACCATCGACAGCTCGTCCCCGATGCCGCGCGCGATCAGCGGCTTGGCCGCCAAGCACATCGGCACATCGGCGCCAAGCGAAAGGCCGATCCGCGCCAGCTCAGTGCTGTCCATGTCCAGGGCCCATGTCTCTGCCAGCCCGCGCAGCACGGCTGCCGCATCGCTCGAGCCGCCGCCGACGCCGGAGGCAACCGGCAGGTTCTTTTCGAGCCGGATGGAGACCGTCGGGGTTCTCTTGGGCCCAGCCTCTCTTCGCAGCGCATCGCGGGCCTTGAGCACGAGATTACTGGCGTCAAGCGGAACGGCCTGCGCGTAGCGGCCAGACACGGTAAAATCATCGCTGTCGGCGAGCGCGATTTCAACCCGGTCGCCAAAGCGCGTGAACACCGCCAGGCTTTCGATCAGGTGATAGCCGTCAGGGCGCCTGCCGGTGACATGCAGCGCCAGATTGATCTTGGCGTGCGCATGCCAGGTGCGCGACCCGATCTCGGTGTCCACGGCGTCAGTCGTATGCGGGATGATGCTCAGTCCTTGGCCAGCCGGTATTCGCCGGTCTTCGGATCCTTGACCAGCGTACCCATCGCGCCGTTGGCCGCCTGCTTTTCCGTGCGCCGCACCTTGGCGGTCACGCGCTCGGCTTCCCGGATGAAGGTGCGGTAGCCGAAATAGGCGGCGACGCCAACGACGGTGAAGAAAATGATCTGCGGCATGTCAAAACTCCTCCCACGCTGGGCGGCGGCCGGTCGGGTCGGTTCATGCATGTCGCCCAAAAGTGGATCCGGTTTGGGAAAACGACATGCATAAGACTTCAAGCTCTCATGCTAGACGGTTTTGCCCGGTTTTCAAAGCCCGAAGCGAGACCACAACGCGCGCTCTTCCGCCGCATCGATCACGCCGCTGGCGGCTGCCGCGGCGATATCGGGCGCTGAAAAGCCCTTGCTCGACCCGAACAGGCCGAACCGGCTGAGGAAACCGCGCGGCGCTGTGACCAGCCTGAGCTGGGTCTTCGCTCCGAAACGGGTCTTGAGCACCGTGCGCATGTCACCGAGTGCATCGACCAGGCCGAGTTCGAGACCCTTCATGCCGGTCCAGAACAGACCGGTGAACAGGTCCGGATCGTCCTTCAGCTTCGTGCCGCGCCTTTCCTTGACGAGGTCGATGAACGTGCCGTGCACCTCGAGTTGCAGCGCTTTCAGGCGCTCGACGTCTTCCTTCTTCTCCGGCTTGAACGGATCGAGCACAGCCTTGTTCTGGCCAGCGGTGTGGACACGGCGCTCGACGCCGATCTTCTTCATCAGCTCCGGGAAGCCGAACGAGGCCGAGACCACGCCGATCGAACCGACGATGGAGGACGGATCGGCGAAGATCTCGTCGCCGGCGACCGCGATCATGTAGCCGCCCGATGCCGCGACGTCTTCGACGAAGACCAGCACTTTCTTGTTCTTTTCAGTTGCCAGGTCACGAATACGCTTGAAGATCAGCCGCGATTGCACCGGCGAGCCGCCCGGCGAATTGATCGAGATGGCGACCGCCGGTGCGTCGTAGGAAAACGCCTTCTCGATGAGGCCGGCGGTCGAGGCCAGCGACAGGGTCGGCCGGAACTGGCCACCCCCGGGCATGATGGTGCCGTGCAGCCGGATGACCGGAATGGTGACGACGGTCGAGCGCCAGGACTTCGGCAGCAGGCGGTTGATAAGTCGTTTCACGAGGGCGCGGTCTCCGGTCGATAGGTTGCAGGCATGTAGGAATTCCCCGGCCAATGGCAATGCGGCCGGTAAGAATAGCTCAATCTCCGAACAGCGAGGCGAGGCCGTTGGCGATCATTTCGCTGCGCTCATCAGGGCCGTCGCCCGATTGCGCATGAAGCATCAGCGGAGGGCGAATGGCGAGCTTACCCCGCGCCCCGAGCGCAGCCCTGACGACGATGCGGATCGCCGCCGCGTCGGGGCGGGGATGGACAGCGAGGATCTCGGCATCGCCGAAGCGGCCGGAGATCGCGTCGAGAATGGCGCCGAGCTGCTCGGGTCGGGCGATCACGGCAAGCCCACCGCGCGGCCTGACCACGGCGGCAGCACTTCTGATCCAGCTCTCGAACAGTCCGTCCTCCGTGACGTGGGCTTCCTTTCTCAGGCGATCGGGCGTGGCACGATCCCGTACGGCGTTGAAAGGCGGGTTCATGATGACGAAGTCGAAGTCGTTGTCGGCGAGGCCCGCCGCCGCCCGCGCCCGTCCCGATACGGTGACATCGGCTATGAGCACCGAGGCACGGTCACTGAGATGGGCATTGCCGGGATGGGCAAGCGTTGCCGCGGCGAAGGCAGCCATTTCCGGCGCCCGTTCGACGAGCACGGCAGCGGCCGTTGGGCAGCGCGACAGCACCGCAAGGCCGGCGGCCCCGGCGCCAGCACCGAAATCGGCCAGACGTCCGCCAAAGGAGGATGGTACGGACGCCGCCAGCATCATGGCATCCATGCCGGCGCGATGGCCGCCTTGCTTGGGCTGCACGAGCCAGAACCGGCCGCGATGGAAGGCATCGACCGTATGGGCCGGCGTGTCCGGGGCAAGGGTGGCCGGCGCGGCGGACATTATTTCCCGCGGATCTCGTTGGCGATGCCGGCATCCGTCAGGATGCGCCGTGCCGCGTCGGCCTGGTCGGCATCGACCATGACACGTCGCGGCAGGATACCGAGCGAGCCGTCGAGCACGCTCATGTTCTGGTCGGCGACGAAGCAGCCGATGCCGGCATCGCGCATCAGCGATTCGACAAAGGAGATGATGACGGCGTCGTTGGTGCGAATGAGCTCTATCATCGGGCGAAACTCTCAGTTTGCGGCGCATATGTAAACGGGCAGGCGGATTTCCGTCACCAAGCAGACCTGCTCTTTCGGTAGGGTTGACAGGCTGTCATCGCCGCCGCGCCAATTCGCCACTTGCCGTGGCCGTGTCTGCCGCCCTAGAGTCCCTGCAGGGACCAAGGGTGCCGTCGCACGCGTTATACCAAGACGGGAGTGATTGTCGTGGGTGTCGTTCTCAACATCGAAAACGGGAAGCGGGAACCCGCCTCCATCAAGGATTTGATTGATCTGACGGCGGCCGACATGGGACGCGTCAACGAATTGATCCTGTCCAAGGCCGGCTCCGACGTCGAGATGATTCCGGAGGTTGCCAACCATCTGATCTCGTCCGGCGGCAAGCGGCTGCGGCCGATGCTGACGCTCGCCGCCGCGCAGATGTTCGGCTATGCCGGCGAGGGCCACGTCAAGCTCGCAACGGCGGTCGAATTCATGCACACGGCAACGCTTCTCCACGACGATGTCGTCGACGAAAGCGGCATGCGGCGCGGCAAGAAGACCGCGCGCATGATCTGGGGCAACCAGGCGAGCGTCCTGGTGGGTGACTTCCTGCTCGGCCAGGCCTTCCGCATGATGGTCGATGTCGGCTCGCTCGAAGCACTCGACATCCTGTCGAGTGCGGCCTCGATCATCGCCGAGGGCGAGGTCATGCAGCTCGCCGCCGCCAAGAACCTCGATACCACCGAGGACGAGCATTTCGCCGTCATCAAGGCCAAGACCGCGGCGCTGTTTTCGGCCGCTGCCGAGGTCGGCCCGGTCATTGCCCAGGCGACACGCAACGACCGTGCCGCACTGCGCTCCTACGGCATGAACCTCGGCCTTGCCTTTCAGCTGATCGACGATGCGCTGGACTATGGCGGCACCAGCAAGGATCTGGGCAAGAATGTCGGCGACGACTTCCGCGAGGGCAAGGTGACCTTGCCGGTCATCCTCGCCTACCGGCGCGGCACCAAGGCCGAGCGCACCTTCTGGAAGCGCGCCATCGAGGACAATGTCGTCGATGACGCCGGCCTGGAAAAGGCGATCGGCTTGATGACCCGCCACGGCGCGATCGCCGACACGATCGGGCGTGCCCGCCATTTCGGCGAGATCGCCCGCGACGCGCTGGCGCCGCTGGAAGCGACGCCGCAGAAATCGGCGCTGATCGACGTCATCGATTTCTGCATCAGCCGGGTGAACTGAGCGGCTGGCGTTTCGACAGTGGACAGTAAATCCGTTACTGATCCTTCTTGAACAGGTCCTGGAAGATCAGCCGGCCCCAAATGCGGCCGCGTGCGTGCACCAGCGCGCCACCCTCGTTGAGCTTTCCCAGCTTGACGGGTGCGAACCCGAGTTGTTTGGCCAAATCCGCCACGGGAGCGATCGCGTCCTCGTCGTCGCTCGACAGGAAGACCACCCGGTGGCCGCCCTCGACGATCGGATCGGCGGCCAGGGTGGCCGCAACGAGGTGATTGAAACCTTTCACGAACTTAGCGCCGGTGAACGACTTCGCAACGAAGGCGGAGGACGGGAGGCCGTCCAGTTCCTCAAGGGGAACCAACGCGTTCATCGCGTCGATGACCGTCTTGCCTTTCCAGCTCGGCAGGCCCTTCGCAACCTCGCGATGTTCCCCGAACGGGACCGCCAAGATGATTGTGTCGGCCTCGAGTGCATCCCGCAGCGACTTGGCGACGACCGTGGGTCCAATCGCCCCAGCCTGCGGCGCCAACGCCTCGGGCGGCCGGCGGCTCGCGACGGTCACGTCGATGTTCTTACGGGCGAAGGCGTGGGCGAGGGCCTGGCCTATCTTACCGAATCCTACAATCGCATAGCTCATAATACTTCTCCTATCGGTGTTGATACTGATTAGCCGGCCTTCGACAGCGCTGGGTTATCCGTTTCGCCGCATGGCGACCTTCGCGAGATCTTCGGACCGCCACCGCAAGCGATGCGTGACATCGGTTCGAATTCCTGAATTGACGCGTAGTCGTCCTGCCGTGACGACTTCGGCGCGCCTGGACGGTCAACCATTTCCGGCGATCGGGCGCGATTTCAGATGGCCGAGAAGCCGCCGTCGACAGACAGCTCCACCCCATTCACGAAGCTTGAATCGTCTGAAGCAAGAAACAGCGCGACCGCCGCAATTTCCTCAGGACGCCCCATCTTTCCCCGCGGGATCAGAGATTCGAACAACCGCTTCGCCTCCTCCGTGAGAACATGGTCCTGCATCGGTGTGGCGATCGGCCCCGGGCTCAGCACGTTCACCCGGATATTCCTGCCCTTCAGTTCGTTGAGCCAAGTGCGTGCGAATGAGCGCAACGCCGCCTTGCTCGCCGCATACACGCCGTAACCAGGAAAGCCTTTCACCGAAGCAACTGACCCGGTCATGAAGATCGATCCGCCATCGTTGAACAGCGGCAACGCCTTCTGAACGGTAAACAGCGTGCCGCGCGTATTCAGGCCGAAGGCCGCATCGAAATGCTGCTCGGTAATCTCGCCCAGTGGGACGGCTTCGCCCATGCCGGCGCTCGCGTACAGGACGTCGATCCTGCCCTTTTCCCGCTTGACCATGTCGAACAGGCGGTCGAGGTCGTCGAGATTGGCCGCGTCGCCACGCACGCCGGTCACGTTACGGCCAATCAGCTTGACCGCCTCGTCGAGCGCCTCCTGCCCTCGGCCCGTGATGAAAACATAGGCGCCTTCTTCAACGAACCGCTTGGCGCTCGCCAGCGCCATGCCGCTCGATCCGCCCGTGATGACCGCAACCTTACCGTCCAGCTTTCCCACGATTTTTCCTTTCAGGCTCTGCCTTTGGTCGTTCGGGAAGAACCCCGAGAGCCTCCAAATAAGTCTGCCGGGGTCAGGCTTTGAGTGCGGAAACGCGCACATCGGTGGTGCAAAATCGATCCGGCTGGACGACGGACGCCAGCCGCGACGACCGGTGTGCGCCATTCAGGATTGGGCCGCGCTTGTCGGCAGGGGTTATGATCATCGCCGTGCTACCCGCAAACGAGATGCTGTTCGATGTGGTAGATGTGGGCTTTGGAAGGCGCACCGTGCGGTGCGAGATTGCACCATGATCGACTGGGATGACGTTCGCTACTTTCTTGCCGTCGCGCGTGGAGGCTCGGTGCGGGCTGCCGCCGAGCGCCTCGGTGTGAACCACTCGACCGTGCTGCGACGCATCGCCCAGCTCGAGGAACGCCTCGGRGTGCACATGTTCGAAAAGYTGCCGTCGGGCTACCGCCTGACGGCTGCGGGCGAGGAGGTCCTCGAGTTYGCGGACCAGATGGAAGCGTCGTCGCACCTGCTGGAGACGCGCGTCTTCGGGCGCGACCAGAGCGTGCGCGGGCTTCTGCGGGTSACGCTGGCACCGCCCCTCGCGACACACCTGCTCATGCCGGACTTCGCCGATTTCGCGCGTCTGCATCCGGACATCGAGATGGAAATCTTGTCGTCCGGCGAGCTGGCAAATCTGACCAACYGAGAGGCCGACGTCGCGATCCGCGTCGTCTACGACCGCAAAACCCTGCCGCTCAATCTTCACGGCCTGAAGGGACCGGAGCTGTTCGGCGGCGTCTWTATGTCTCGCGATCGACTAGCCGCGTGGCGTGCGGGCGCGCCTGATCCCATYCGCTGGATCGTCATAAGCATTCATGGAATTCCGGATTGGGCCAGMGAGGGTGAGGTTCGCACCACGGGGGTTCCATTCAGGACCACGGACGCCGAGGCGCAGATCGTTGCTGCACGGCAAGGGCTCGGGATGACGACACTGCCGTGCTTCGTTGGCGATGCCGACCCCCTACTGGTGAGGGTGCCGGGTACCGACCTGCACATGTACGGAACGCTCTGGCTTCTCACGCAGGGGGAGACACGCAAGACGAAGCGCGTGCGGCTCTTTACCGAGTTCGTATCCCGCAGGCTCGCCGCGTACGCTCCACTTCTCGCGGGGCTGTCCGTATCGCAGGAGGCGACGGTGCAGCCGTCGCCGGCCAGATGACCAAATGGCGGCTTTTAGCAGCAAGAAACTTTGGCACGCGTGACCGAATGTAGGCGCATTGCGGCCTGGCAGCCCGAGTCAAAAGCTGAATGCAGCTTCTGATTTCCGAAGACGATGGCAACTAGGTCATGCAACTTAATGCCGATCCAAGGGCCGAGCGTCCTGAGGATAACTGAACGAGCGTCTTGCCGTCATATCGCGACCAAGGCCCGCGGGGTGAGGCACGACCGAATTCCATAGCTAACGACCCACAATGTGATAGGGTGGGTCATGTTTTTCGGCCGAGTATGAATTCGGTCGACGTTCCTGCCGAGTGATGGCTCGCTTCGCGAGCTTTCGGCCCTTGAGGGCCAATGTCATGGCATCCGTTTCAACAGTCCACCTGGAAGCGGCGAGCACTCTTGCAGTGGTCGTTTCATCGAACGAGCCGCTCTTGTTCCTGACTGATGATCTCCGGGTTATTGTTGTCAGCGCGTCGTTTTGCCGGACCTTTCAGATCGATCCCGCAGCAGTTGCCGGCAAATTGCTGTCGGAACTCGGCGCGGGCGAATGGGATATGCCGAAGCTGAATTCATTGCTCAAGGCGACCGCCTCGGGCAGCGCTAACATCGAGGCCTACGAGATCGACCTCAAGCGGCCGGGCCAGAAAATCCGGCAGTTGGTGGTGAATGCCCGCGTGCTTGAAGACGGCGACCATTCTCGGATCCGGCTCCTTGTGGCTGTCACCGACGTCACCGACGCTCGCGCCGATGCCCGGCAAAAAGACGATCTTATTCGGGACAAGGCAATCCTGATGCAGGAGGTGCAGCATCGGGTGGCAAATAGCCTGCAGATCATCGCCAGTGTGCTGATGCAGAGCACCCGCAGGGTCCAGTCAGATGAGGCACGCGGCCATCTGACCGACGCCCACAACAGGGTGATGTCGATCGCAGCCGTGCAGCGGCACCTCGCCCAGTCCGGCGCTGCAGGTGTTTCGCTACGGACGTACTTCACCCAGCTTTGTCAAAGCCTTGGCGCCTCAATGATCTCCGACAGGGAGCGGCTCTCTATCGTTGTCACTGTCGACGATAGTGTTGTGAAATCGGACATTTCGATAAGTTTGGGCCTTATCGTGACCGAACTGGTGATCAACGCTCTGAAGCACGCATTTCCGGAGGAGCGGTCCGGCAGGATTTCGGTCGACTTCCGTTCGGACGGACAGGACTGGACCCTTTCGGTTCGGGATGACGGAATTGGCATTCCAACCGGCGACGACGCCGCAAAGGCCGGGCTTGGCACTGGTATCATAGAGGCGCTTGCCAGGAACCTGCAAAGTGACATCAGCGTAGCCGACGGAAAGCCCGGAACCATTGTATCGGTCGCTCACATTGCTGCTGTCAGCGACGACGTGCCGGCGGCAGCATAGCCGGATGACCAGTCCAAAAGCTGCTGACCGAGGGCAACCGTTGCCCAAGGCGAACGTCGGTCCCGCGCAGGCCGCAGAAATCAACACAAACCGCAAGGCCGTCATTCTGATTGTCGAAGACAACGCCGTCATCAGAATGGGCGCGATCGACCTCGTCGTTCATGCCGGTTACGAGGCGCTGGAAGCCACTAATGCCGACGACGCAATTCGGCTCCTGGAGGCGCGAACCGACATCGTTCTGGTGTTCACCGACGTCGGCATGCCCGGCACCATGGATGGTATCAAATTGGCTCACCACATCCGAAACCGATGGCCGCCGGTCAAATTGATCGTCGCTTCCGGCAGGTCGATCGTCGAACAGAGCCGCCTACCTGAAGGAAGTCACTTTTTTCCCAAGCCCTATAATGACGGCACTATTGTCGAACAGATCCGCCGGATGCTGTCGCCGATTGAAACGCGTCCGAAGCTCTAGGCGCGGATCGTCTGACTCATTGTTTCAAGACTTAGGTCGGGCCTCACATCCAGTTGAATTTATGAGATGGAACTAAAACGGGGTCGAAACCGTAGTATGAGCTTGCCTAGACCGTGGCGTGGCAATTCCGAGGGGAGCGTCCAGATGAGTAATGGCGCGGTTCTGGTCGTGGAGGATGAGCAGCTCATCCTGCTCGACGTCGAGTCGGCCTTGGAACAAGCTGGCTTCGAAGTCGTGGCGGCTCACAATGCGGCTCAGGCCATCGCGGCCTAGGCGCGCGATGACAGCGACTCCGGGCCTGACCAGGGTAGAGGCCGGAAGGCCCGCGAAAGCATAGCGTGGATGGTGCCGTCCCGCTCGACGGGGCCGGGCAACTTCGCCGCTCAGGCAGATTTCAGCCGAATTTCATCCGGTTGTCACGACGGCCAACCTGGCCTCCGGCAATGTAACCAAAAGGATGAAAGGATTGATCATGACCGACATGGGAGGCGCAAGGCATTGGGATGAGAACAATTCCCGAAGCTTTCTCGATTACGGGCGCTATTTCGTCCCCGAACGGGAACGCCAGATCGGCATCATCGCCGATCTAATTCCTCCCGTGCAGGGCGGCCTGCTGGTCGAGCTCTGTTCAGGCGAGGGCCTGCTCAGCCGCGCCTTGCTGCAGCGATTTCCGGACTGCAGGGTATTGGCGCTCGACGGCTCGGCGCGGATGCTCGAGCAGACGCGCGAGACCTGTCGCGACCACGCTGACCGCCTGGCCACTGCCGCGTTCGAGCTGGAACATCGTGACTGGCGGAGCTTTCCCGAGCCGCCGCATGCGATTGTCTCGTCGCTCGCCATCCACCACCTCGACGGGCGGCAGAAGCGGATGCTTTTTGCCGACCTTGGGACGGCGCTCAGCCCCGGCGGCGTCCTCGTGGTGGCCGACATCGTGCGCCCGCCGGGGGCGGCCGCTCTCGCCATCGCGGCGCGGCAGTGGGACGAGGCGGTGCGTTCGCGGGCGCTCGCGATCGACGGCGACCTGGCCGCCTTCGCCGAGTTCAACCGCCTCGGCTGGAACTATTTCCGCAACCCCGACGGCGAACCGATCGACAAGCCGTCCTCGCTGGCCGAGCAACTCACCTGGCTTGCGCAAGCGGGCTTCACTGAAGTCGACTGCGCCTGGCTGTTCGCCGGCCACGCCATCTTCAGCGGGCGAAAGCCTTGATGTCTTGGGGCGGGCGTGATGTCTTCGAGCATGCGATGGCCGTGACAGTCTCCTAGCCGTCGCGCGGATCGAATTGGTTGACGTCTCCTCGAGGGGCGACATGACGACGTTCGAATTCTCCGGCCACAGGCTCGATCTGCACAGGGGCAGACTGCAGAGGGGCGGGCACGACGTCGACCTGCGCGCCAAGTCGCTTTCGCTGCTTACCTACCTCCTGGAAAATGCCGGCCGCGTCATCGGCAAGGACGAGTTGGTCAATGCGGTCTGGCCGAACATCGCCGTTTCCGACGATTCGCTTACCCAATGCATGAAGGACATCCGCAAGGCGCTCGGCGCCGAGGCCGATGGCCTGATCCGCACCGTGCTGCGGCGGGGCTATGTGATCGACGAGGAGCGCGTGCGCCGCCTCGATGATCACCCCGCGGCCGGGGCCGGCGAAGGGTCCGCCGACGACAAGCCTTCGATCGCGGTGCTGCCCTTCGAGAATCTCAGCGGCGACCCGGCGCAGGACTATTTCGCCGACGGCATGGTCGACGAGATCATCACAGCGCTATCGCGCATGCGCTGGCTGTTCGTCATCGCCCGCAATTCGAGCTTCGCCTACAAGGGGCAGGCCGACGGCGTGAAACGCGCCGGAGCCGAACTCGGCGTGCGCTACGTGCTGACCGGCAGCGTTCGCAAGGCCGGCGACCACATCCGCCTTACGGGACAACTCATCGATCAGTCGTCCGGCAAGACGATCTGGGCCGACCGCTACGACGGAACCATGGCCGACGTGTTCGACCTCCAAGACCGGTTCGCCGAGAGTGTCGTCGGCGCCATCCAGCCCTCCATCCTGTCGGCCGAGATCGAGCGGTCGCGGCGCAAGCGGCCGGAAAGCCTCGCCGCCTACGACTACGTGCTGCGCGCCTTTCCGCTCGCCTGGTCGCTCGAGCGGGCGCAGAACGAGGAGGCCGGGACACTGCTTGAACGGGCGATCGCGATCGAGCCTGATTATGCGCTGGCGCTTTCGCTGCTGGCCTGGTGCCATCTGCAGCGTGTCACCTACCACTGGACCGAAACGCCGGCCGCGTCCCGGGAAGAGGGCCTGCGCCTGGCGCAGAAGGGGGCGGCGCTGTCCGGCGACGACCCGATGGTGCTTGCGGTGCTCGGCGCCGCGCATTCCTTCGCCCGCGACTTTGATGTCGCCGACATGCATCTGACACGGGCGCGCACGCTCGATCCGAATTCCGCCTGGGCCTGGCTGCGCAGCGGCTGGCTTGACGTCTATCGCGAGCGGCCCGAGGCGGCGATCGAGAAGTTCGAGCATTTCGAACGGCTGAGCCCGCGCGACCCGATGGGCTACATGGCCGAACTCGGCATCGGCGCCGCCCATTTCATTACCGGGCGCTACGAAGAAGCATTGGTCATGACGCGGCGCGGGGTCAGCCGGCACCCTGGCGCCACCTGGGCGCTACGCTGGTTGGTGATGACGCTGGTCCATGCCGGCCGCAAGGATGAAGCCCGGCGCGTGTGCGGCAGGCTGCTGGAAAGCCATCCGGGGCTGACGGTCGCCACGATCTGGGACCAGCTGCCTTTCGAAGCGGGCACGCGGGAGCGCGTTGCCGCCAGCCTGCGCGAGGCCGGCCTGCCGGACTGATATCGTGTCGACGACCGGGGGCCGGTGCCCGCCTGCCGATTTCGTCACAATTTCCCTCGAGTTTCACCTGGGCCTCACGATCTCCGGCCGGGTGCCGACTAATCTCATCCTTGCTGTCGCTCAAGGACAGTTCGAGGATGGAGACAACACCATGACCACGCTGGTTCCTTTCATCGGTCTCGCAGCCGATTGCCGGTCGCATGCTTCTCCCTCGCGGCCTTTCCGGATGCTGGCCGCCGTGACGTCGGCGCTGCTGTGGCTGCCGCGCTTCTGGAGGGCTCGCAGGGACCTCGCCGCCTTTGCCGCCATGAGCGAATGCGAGCGTCGCGATATCGGCGTTACCGCCTTTGACATCGAAAATATGCTGGTATTGCCAGTCGACCGCGACCCCACCGAAGTGCTCGCGCGGGTCGTGGACGATCGCCGCCGTCGCCGTGAATCCTGAGCTCCAGTCCCGCCAAAGCCGAAGGGTGGGCGCCATGAGCACCCGCTCTGGGGCGCCAGCCCGACGAAATGATGGTCAAACACTATGGTCGCTTCCTGCCCAGGACAAAGCGGCTCTGGCGGCGAGGATTCTGAGGGTGTGGGAAGCAGCATGATCTGGTGGGCAGCATTTGCTGATGGTGTGGTTAGTTAAAAGTTGATCGCCCCGCAAGACCTTCTCCGAACCGTTTCAGGCACTCGCCAATCATAGACTGCCGAACTGGACCGTGGTCTTATGAGGGGCTGTTCCAACTGTGCGATGGCGGTCGAGTTCATGGAACTTCAAGGTTCGGACGTATCTGCTCCACCTGTCGGGCTTGGGGCTATCATTTTCCGCAGTATCAGTGCTCGTCATGCTCGTAAGGCATAGTTGGGGAAGCAGGCTTTGCAATTTCGACGTGCATCTTCTTGTGAGCTATATCTCCGGGCGTTTCGCGGTGGCTGTCGGCGCGGTTCTACCGGCTCTCGCGGCGCAATTTGGTGAGCAGACTTCGGCATGGAAGCTTCCGCGCCGTGCTGATGTTGTGGCTAATTAAACGACGTGCAATGGTCGTGAGCCGGTAGGATCGCTATCCTAGCCAGGGGCGCAGGGGGCGATCATGTCATCCAAGTTGAAACCAAGGATGGGCCGAAGATAGTCAGCGCTCGGGCAATCCCGCCAGCTTCAAGCCTTCGACCACTTGGTCTGCCCATTCCGGCGTGTTCCGGAAGATAGGCAGCGACCGGAATCGCTCGATCGTGAAACTCGGCTGGGCGGCCAGGAGCTTTTGCGCGGCCCAGCGGGCGGTCACCAGGTCGCCGCCCATCGCCGACCAGGCGGCGAGATAGCGATAGGACGTGATGATGTCGGGGTGGGCGGCGATGACGTCACGGGCGATCGCGACGGCCTGGGAAAGGGAGCCCGTCTTAGCCAAGGCGTAGCCCATTCCCAGCCTCACGGCGAACGCGAACGGATCCATTGGGCTCAGCGCCATCGCTCGCTGGAACCGGTCCGGGGCCAGGGCGACTTCGCCTCTGTAGATTGCGATCCAGCCATGGCGTGCCCATGCCCAAGCATTGTTCGGATCGAGCATGAGCGCCTTTTCGATGAAGGTGGCGGCGCGCTCCTGGTCACCGCCCATGCTCAATGCCGCGCCGGCGGCGGTCAACGCGGTTGGATCGTCGCCGATCGAGCCGGCTGCCTCGACCGCCGCGACCGCCTTTTCCAGCTCGCTTTCCGGCTGCTCGGCCCATAGAAACACGGCGTTCGAAGCGTGGCACCAGGCCAGAAGCGCATGCGCGCGGCCATAGGCCGGATCGACCGCGATCGCTTTCTTGAGCAGCTCTATTGCCAGGTCGTTGGTGTCCTTGCGGCGGCCCCAAATGTTTGGATAGGCGCGCATGACGAGATCATAGGCCCTGAGGCTGGTCGGCGGCTTGCGCCTGGCCAGCTCGATCTCGGCGCCGCGGATGGCCGGATGGATGGCGCCCGCCACCTGCGCCGCGATCCTGTCCTGGAACTCGAAAACGTCCTCGGTCGCACCCTCGTAGCGCTCGGACCATAATTGTGTCCGCGTCTCGGCATCGACCAGTTGCACGGAAATGCGCAGCCGATTGCCGCCCCGCCGAACGGTGCCTTCGACCACGTAGGCGACGCTGAGTTCCCGGCCGACCTCGCGCACGTCGGCGAAGCGGCCCTTGTAGGTGAATGCGGACTGGCGGGCGATGACGAAGAAGTCCCGGATGCGGGAAAGCGCGGCGGTGATCTCCTCGACAACGCCGTCGGCAAAATACTCGTCCTCCGCCCCGCCGAGGTTGTCGAAAGGCATCACTGCCACCGACGGCTGGTCATGCGGTCTCGCCGGCGTGGCGATAGGCTGAGGCGGCTGGGCGGTGTCGTGCGCCGACGCGGTCTGGCGATTTCCGCCCCGCGTCTGCAGCGACGCCACCAGTGACAGCGTCTGTGCCTCGGGTTCCACGCCCAGATGCTTCTTCAGCAGCGCGCGGCAGGTCTCGAACTGACGCAGGGCCGCATTTTCGTGGCCCCTCGCAGCGTGGATGCGCATCAAGGCGCGATGCGCCGGCTCGGCGGCCGGATCCGAGGCAAGCAGCCTTTCGGCAAGCCGTTCGCAAGCCGCTTCGTCCGCGGATCCGGCTTCGGGCTTCTCCAGGCTCAGGCGCTCCACCAGCTGCTGCGCCTTCTGCCGGTATCTGACCTGGTATGGGCTGAACCATTCATCCAGTCCGTCCGGAATGGCCTCCCCCGCGAGCACATCACCGCGATAGAGGTCGGCGGCAAAGGCGAGGTCCGTCGTCCCGCTCTCGGCGAGCTTCCGCTCGAAGAGCCAGATGTCGGCTTCGTCCGAGCCGGCCGTCAGCGCAACCGTTTCCTGATCCCCCTCGATGGAAATGGCTGCATTGCCGGCGGCGGGAAACCACCGACGGATGTCGGCCAGCGCCTGGCGCAGGCTGTTGCGCGACTGCGCATCGCCTCGTCCCGGCCAAAACCCTTCGCAAAGCCGTTCGCGAGTGGCGCCGCGGCGACCCGCCAGGACCAGGGCGGCAAAAAGCAGCGCCGACTTGCGCGTTGCGAAGCGGACGGGCTGGCCCTCTCCGGACATCACTTCGAGACCGCCAAGCAACCGGATACGCACGACCGCTCTCCAGATTTCGAACGCGCCAGCAGAATAGCATCTTCGCCGGTCGATTTAACGCAGATTTAACGGCGGTCCATCGGACTTCCCGCGATTGTTCACGCCCGGCTGAACAACCGCAAATCGCCCCCGTGACAAGCTGCGCCCGTAATCTGGAACAGGAGAGCAAAATGGCTCGCACCGAAGCTCACGCAGAGACCTGCACATCGAAACACCGGCTGCTTGAGAAAGCGTCGAACAGCATGGCAGCAGCAGTCGCAGCCTTCACAGCCTGGCGGCGGACCGTTGCAGGGCGCAGGGCGTTAGCAGACCTGACGTCCGATCAGTTGAAGGACATCGGCTGTCAGGAGGTCCGCAGATCTACGTTCTTCGTCAGGGTCGGGGTCGGCCTCATGACGGACCTGATGTCGATGAGGTGAGGCGGAACCAGATGGCAAAGGCGCTGCGAGCGTCGCCGGTAGGCAGGCAGAATTCAGCAAAAAATCAGCAGCCGTTCCGGACGAGAGGCAGCTCTTGGCGGCGGCCATGCTTGCGGAACAACCGGCGAGCAGTCGGCACCTGCTGCCGCCGTCAACATTGGAGGTCGATCATGCATGTGAAGGCTGATGCGCCGGTTGCGTCCACCACACTGACGCGAGGGGAAGCACTTAGCATCCTTTCTGCGGGCATAGCCGGCCCATGCTGCGGCGAGGCCCATGAGATGTTGGCCTGGCTCTACCTGCTGACACCTTGCGAGGCGGGCGCTGAACCGCCCGCCGAACGCCCCCGCCTATGGCTTCGCTAGGGGGAACGTCTACGTCAGTTGCGGCAGCTATTCGCCCTCTGCCTAAGGAGGGCGTCAGCTTGCGCGCTTCGCTTGTTCCGGATTTCCATTCGCCATTTTGGTAGCGAGCGCGACAAGCCGCAGGACTGCGCGCTTCGGATTCGATTCCAGCCACACGACTCTGATCGAACTGAAAGAGCCCTTACCTTCAAGCGGCTTCCATATGGCAGAACCGAAGGCGGCTGCCTTGGCGAAGCTTTCGCCCGCAAGCATTACCTCTTGACCGAGTTGCACCTTCAGAGTGGCTGTTGCCTGGCCGGTGCTGCAAATCTGGATTGCCGGGCCGATATGTTCGGAAATGTGCTCTGGCCGCTGCGAGACCAGGGGCGTTGTCTCGGGTCCGGCCGGGACCAAAAGGCGCACGCTTGCCAGGTCTGCCCACGTGACAGCCAACTTGGCAGCAAGGCCATGGTCGGCGGGCAGGAGAACGAAGAAGCGCTCACGCCAGAACACCTCGCTCCGGCACCGGGTGGCAACTCCTGTCTCATTGGTGAAGACGATATCGAGTCTGCGCTTGCGAATTGCCGCCTGACCCAGTCCTTGCGCAACATCCTCGATGGACAGGCTGACTTCGGGATACACTCTACCGAAACGCAGGATGAGCCGCAGCAGGATGTCCCGCCCGGTCACAACGCACAATCCAACGCGCAGCGTGTTCGCATCGTTGTTGCCGCAGGCGCGTTCATCGAACGCCTTCAGAAGCCCTTCGTAGTGAGCCCGTACAATTTCGATCCAGGCTTGGGCTGTTTCGGTCAGGCGAACGCCGCGCACGTTTCGCTCGAACAGTTGCATCTCCAAAAGCTGTTCGAGCTTGACCACGTTGCGACTGACCGAGGATTCCTGGACCCTCAGGGCTCTCGCCGCCTGGCGCAGGCTGCCGTGGTYGATGGCCGCAAAGGCATAACTCAACAGGTGGAGTGCGTTGCCATTGCGCGTCATATCACTTGAGCTTTGTGAGGATCGTTGCAGATGACCCGTCCTTCACCAAAGCGATGGGATCCTCATCGCAAGACGGCGCGCTCGGGCGGGCGAAAGCGCCCATGCCTTCCGTCAGCGCGATGGGTGAGGTTGGGTACATATGGACTCGTAGACATACTCGTAAGGAATGGCCGCAGCCGGCATCTGGGCCACATACAGATCGAGATTTTCCTTGCTGTTGCTCGCCGCAAGACTGCAGAAGTTGCCGCTGTTCCACGTCATGATGCAGTGGTTGAAATGCGCACTCACGGCGCGGGCCATCTCTTCCAGCGTAACCTCATTGTTGAACATGGTCCCGAGGACCGCGGTCTTCTTTCTTTCGATTTCGGCGTGCGGGAAATACCGCGCCTTGAAACCGTGGTCCTTCTGCTCCTCGCGACGCTGGTAGTCGTCTTCGTCGACCGCGCGAAATTTTTCGACGAAGACGAAAATGCCCCCCTGCTTGAGGTTTTGGGTCACGAACTCGATCTGTTTGGGTCTGTTGGGCGAGTACATCGCTTCGCGGGTAATGTTCTCGTCGAGACTGATCTCATGCGCATCGTTCACCGTGTCGATGACGCAGCGCATCGGTTCGGACTTCTTGATCTGCTTGCGCTTCACGCGCAGCAGCTGCGCCTGCCTGCGGCCCTCGCCGATGCTGACGAAGTAGAACCCGGTTTGCGCACCCTCCCCGTCCAACTCCGGCTCCACGACAAGATTTTGCAGAATACCCTTGGCTGCGATGCTGGCCGCGTAAGCTTCGATGATTGCCTCGCTGTGTGGGGTTTTTCGCGCGTTGCGGGGCGACTTCTTCAACTTGTTGAGGGGAATGAAAACCTCCGTGCCGCTCTCGCTGATAGTTACAATCTTCGCGTTCGTTTCATTGGTCGTCATGGTTCTGTTCCTTTCTCGCTACATGCCGAAGGCATGCCCCTCGGCATGCCTTCCGGGGGCGCGTGAGCGCGCGGCAGAGAGGGGGGCGAATGCCGGCGAGCGGAGCTGGGCTGCGCGCCGAGCGGGGCGTGTCGGATCAGGTCGGATTGTGATGTTTAGCACCGCCTTGCGAGCGGGCGGCCCCGCCCTGCGCAGGCGGCAATCGCGGGGGGAGAGATGGCCAAGACCATCTCTTCCCTTTTTGCGACTATTCCCTTTGTCGGAGAGACCTCGGCCGTGTGGGACTCGCTCTCGCGATGTAGGGCAGTGCCCCGGCTTCCCTCTAAAAAGGCAGCCGTAGGAGCGTCAGCCATTGCGGCGCCGCAGGCGCGACGCGGGACCGACTGCAACGACGAGACCGGTTAAGAGGGTAGCCGAAGGAGCGTCAGCATAGCGCCGCCAGAGGCGGGACGCGGGACCGACGACCCCCGGCGAGGAGTGCCGTTCGAGTTCGCGCTAGTTCGTCACGGAATGGCCGAAGTTTCTTTTCTTGCGAGCCCGGTCCATTCTTATCTCGACGACGATCGCAGCAGGGCGCTAGGATGACCTCACACAACCATCCTATTTATACGCTCTGACCGCAATTTACCGCAGGGCTTGATCGGCGCCCTTCCGGCGGCGGCTGATACAATCTAGACCTGATCTCTGAACGGAAGTCCGCGCACAAGGGCGGCCACATGCCGGCGGCGAGATCATGAAAAGCGACACTTTCTCCTATCCCCCTCGCGGTCTCTCCCGAGAAGACGCCGCCCGCTACGTCGGCGTAGGCATCACTAAATTCGACCAGATGGTTGCTGATCGCCGCATGCCGAAACCGAAGAAAGTTGACGGCCGCGTGATTTGGGATCGGCTCAAACTCGAAGCGGCATTTGGCGAACTACCTGGAGACGATGAAGAAAATATCGTCGACTTCCTGTTGCAAGGGAATCATCGCAGGGAATAGATTCATTCTGTCATGACCGACAAATATCCCGGCCTCTCCTCCTACACCGACCGCCATGGCAAAGTTCGCTGGCGCTATCGGACGCAGGAGCGTGTGGTTAGCCTGCCGGCCCCCAATCAGGCGGGTTTCAAAGAGGCCTACCAAGCAGCCGTCGAGGGCCGGAAAGTCCCCAAGGCTCCCGTCGTGCGTATGCCTGGAGCAGCCCTGCCCGGCACGTTTGGAGCGGCCTTTCAACGCTTGAAGATCTCGGTCAAGTGGCTAGCGCTTGACGAGGCCAGTAAGCGCAAGAACACGCGGCTGATCGAGGAATTTCTAGAACTGCGAGTAGTCCCTGATCACCCGCTCATCTGGCGGGATGTAGCGGTTAAGAACCTTAGACGTGTCCATATCGAAGAGCTTCTTGGCCGCTTCATCGCCACGCCCCATAAGGCCAAGCATCTGCTGGTGGGCATACGCAAGCTGGTCTATGTCGCACTGCGGCAAGACTGGATCGAGATTGACCCGACAGCGGCGGTCGAATGGCGGCCCGCCTATGCCGGTTGGAAAGCCTGGTCGCGCGAAGCGATGGCGCAATTCGAAAACCGTTGGCAGCTCGGCACGGCGGCACGCACCTGTTACGGCTTGGCGCTGTGGCTCGGCAACCGCCGCGGTGACGTCGCGGGCCTGCGCTGGGATCAGAGGGTCACCCGCCGAGTTTTCATCGACGGTGTCGAGCGTCACTTCGACGGGTTTGATATCGTTCAGGCCAAGAACAAGGGACGAACAGGTGGCAAACGGCTTTTCGTGCCGATCACACCGATGCTGTCTGAGATTCTGGATGCTGCCGACAGGCGCGGCGAGACCGTTCTGGTCAACGGCTATGGTGAGCCCTTCTCCGCCAAGTCCCTGACTGGGATGATGGCGCATTGGTGCAAGCTCGCCGGTCTTCCGAAGGGTCTGACCTTACATGGCCTGAGGAAGTCGCTCGGTGTTTATCTGGCGGAGGCAGAGGCCTCAACCAGACAGCTCATGGACGTACTAGGGCACGACGATATCGATCATGCGGAGCTCTATTCGCGCGAGGCATCGCAGGTACGGCTGGCGGTCCAGGGGATGGATCGAGTCGTGCGTCTGGTGACGCGCAAGCCGATGGTTGGCGAACCTATTGGCGAACCTCGTGGCGAACCACCCTATAAGTCATTGATAAATAACGACAATGGTGGGCCCGGAGGGACTCGAACCCCCAACCAAGCGGTTATGAGCCGCCGGCTCTAACCATTGAGCTACAGGCCCCACGCGGCTGGATTAGTGTTTTTCGCATCGCGGCACAAGGCTTTCCCGTCGGGCGTCCACGGATCGCCCAAATCAACCCATAATCGCGCTCTACGCGAGCTCTGCGACTTTGATCGCGGACCAAGGAGATTTTCATGACCAGACGCCTTTTGCCTCTCGCGCTCGCCGCTGCAATCGCTTTTCCGGCGATGGCTGGAGCCACCGATTTGCCGACGCCGCCCCGCATCATTGTGTCAGGCGAAGGCGAAGCGACCGTAGCCCCCGATCTGGCGATCCTGACGCTCAGCGTCATGCGCGAAGCCAAGACCGCGCGCGCGGCACTCGACGCCAACAACGACGCCATGGCCGCCGTGATCGCCGCCATGAAGTCGGCCGGCATCAAGGACCGCGATCTGCAGACCGCCGGCATCCAGATCAACCCGCGCTACAACTACACCAACAAGCCCGATGGCAGCCAGGAAGCCGAACTCGTCGCCTATCAGGTGACCAACACGCTGTCGGTGCGGGTGCGCGATGTCGACAAGACGGGCGAGATTCTGGACAAGGCGGTATCGCTCGGCGTCAACCAGGGTGGCGGCATAACCTTCACCAACGACAACCCGGCAGCGACCGTCACCGAGGCCCGCAAGAAGGCGGTGGCCAACGCCGTGGCCAAGGCCAAGACGCTTGCCGAGGCCGCCGGCGTCAGCCTCGGACGGGTGCTCGAGATCACCGACCAGAACATCGCGCCGACGCCAATGCCGATCAACGCCAAGGCCTTCGATGCCGCGGCGGGCGCTGCGGCTCCGGTACAGGCCGGCGAGAATTCCTACAACGTCCAGGTCACCGTCACCTTCGAACTGAAGTAAGCGCCTGACGATCCATGGTGGGGCTTGCTCGGCCATGGATCGAGCCTTCAGCCAACGCCCTATATGAAAACCCCGCGGGATTGCTCCCGCGGGGTTTTTTCGAGCCACGCCCTTCCAGCAGGAAAGGGGCTCGGCTACTCCCAGCTGATCTTCCCTGAAGATCATGCTGCCCGGCTAACCCTCGAAGAGGGTCATGCCGCCAGTCTGATCTTTGAACGAGATCATGCCCTTGTATTCAAGCCGGACCCGGCTTCAGCGATAGATAACCGGGCAGCCGCGGTCGTTGGCGAACACGACGACGACGCGGTCGCCGTACTGTCGGCCCATCACCTTCACAGTACGACGGTTGACATCGAGGATGCGGACGCGGTGGAGACCCATGCGTTCGGCCTTGTCGAGCGCGCGGTCCGGCGAACAGCCACGGCGCCATTCGCCGCGGCGTTCATCACCCCAGCCGCGACGTTCATCACGGCGGTGGCGATAGCCGTCGTCGCCGGCATAGACGCCGAAGCGCGTGTCGTTGTTGTTGCCGAAGCCAAGATAGAGGCTGTCGGCATGGGCCGGGATGGCGGCCAGCGTGCCGAGACCGACCAGAGCCGAAAGGGCTGCCGTCTTGATCGTGTTGAACATTGTCTTCTCTCCTTGTTGCGGGCTTTCGCCCGTCCTCGTGAACCGATGGGGGGAGAATGCACTTGGCTGTCTGAACTCATTGCGAACCGGCCGTTCATCTCCGGTTCATGTGGCGGAAAAGAATTTCGCCGGCCATCTACCATCGTCCACGGCAGGGGTGAATGCTCCAAAACGCCTCACTCAGTGCCCGGGTCCCAATCCAGCTGATTGGCTGAAGACCAGCTTGTTCGTTCCAACGCGGAGCCCTACGGCTCGTCGTCTCCAATGCAAGCGAGGCTTACGGCTCGTCGTCCCGGCGCGAGCCCTACGGCTCATCGTCACGGCGCGAGCCCTACGGCTCGTCGTCCAGCAGGTAATCAAAATAGTCTTCCGGCTCGGCGAGATCGGTCTCGCTTGCCTTGACCCGCCCGCGCATCGACATGCCGGCCTCATGCACGGTCTCGGCGCTGCCCGACACCAGCCGGTGCCACCAGTAGAGGTCATGGCCCTCGGCCACCAGCCTGTAGGCGCAGGTGCTGGGCAGCCAGCTGATGGTGCGAACGTTCTGCGGCGTCAGCCCCACGCAGTCGGGAACGCGCGCCAGCCGGTTGGCGTAGTCCGAACAGCGGCAGCTCTGCGCGTCGAACAGCCGGCACCCGACACTGGTCCAGTAGATCTCGCCGGTGTCCTCGTCCTCGAGCTTTGACAGGCAGCATTTGCCGCAACCGTCGCACAGCGACTCCCACTCAGCCGGGCTCATCGCCTCCAGCGCCTTGGTTTTCCAGAATGGCGTTTCCATTCCCGGCATGTGGCCCCAGCCGCCGGCAAGGTCAAGCGCGGCAACGGCCGGAATGCGGCGGTCGCCAGGTGAATGACACGAAGTTGCCTTCAAAAGGCCGGCCAATCGCCCCGTACGGCGTCTATCGCAACCAAACTGGAACCAATCGGCGCAAGATCGGTTTCGGCAAGGATGGGACCCCATAAGGAGAGTTTTCGATGAAACGCCAACCACGGATTCTGGCAGGCACCGCACTTGGCCTGCTGATGGCATCCGCGCCGTTGGGCGCGTTCCCGCTTCAGGGAAGTGCCGCCTTCGGCCCCGCCCAGCACACGTCAGCCGCGTTCATTTTAGCGCAGGCAGCGTGCGCCGAGGGCGAATCGGCCGAAGCCTGTGCACAGAAGCAGCCGAAACAAAGGGAGCGGAAGAAGGCCGAGCCAGAGCAGCAGGCGGCGCCCGCCGCCCAGGGCGAGCAGCCCGCCGAGCAGGAGCAGCCGCGCAAGAAGCGTGAGAAGCAACAGCAGACGGAGTCCGCCCCTGCCGAGCAGGCCGCTCCGGCTGTCGAAGAGCAGCAACCTCGGAGGAAGAAGCGCGATCAGCAGCAGCAGCAGCAACAGCAGACTGAGCAGGCGCCGGCCGAGCAAGCCGCTCCAGCCGCCGAAGCGCAGCAGCCGCGCAAGAAGAAGCGCGAACAGCAGCAGACCGAGCAGGCGCCGGCCGAAGCGGCACCCGCAGAGCAGGCCGCTCCAGCCGCCGAAGCGCAGCAGCCGCGCAAGAAAAAGCGCGAGCAGCAGCAGACTGAGCAGGCGCCAGCCGAAGCGGCTCCTGCCGGCCAGGCCGAACCGGCCAACGACAACCAGCAGGGCGAGCAAGCCAAGCCGCGCAAGAAGCACAAGCAGGATCAGCAGGCCGAGCCGACCACGATAGCGCCGGCCGTCGAGCCCGCGCAGAAGCCTGAGAAGCAGAAGAAGCCTGTCGAAACGGCCAAACCGGCCGTCGTGCCGGAAGCCGCCCCGGCACCGACCGAGAAGCAAGCTCCGGCCGAAGTGGCGAAGCCCAAGGTCGAACCGGCTCCCGCCGGCGAACAGCCAGCGGCCCAGGGCGAGCAGCCGCAGGACAAGACCAAGAAGCATGGCAAGAAACCGGTCGGCGAGCAGCCTGTCACCGGCGAGCAGCCTGCCACGGGCGAACAACCGGCCAATGGCGAAAAGCCTGCCATAGCCGAGCAACCGGCCAATGGCGGCAAGGCGGCGCCTGTCCAGGGCGAAGCGCCCGCCGATCCGAACGCCGCTCCCATCCTGGACAGCCAGAAGGATGCCGAGCGCAAGGGCGGCAAGGATCAGGGCCGCAGGAAGCCCGCCAACCAGAACGGCCAGCAGAATGGTGGGCAGCAGAATGGTGGGCAGAACGCCCAGCAAGGTGGCGACCAGGGCCGCAAGCCCGTGGTCGCGCCTGTCGATCAGGGTCCGCCGCCCACCGACGACAAGGCCGCCCAGCAGGAGATCAAGCCCGAAAAATTGGTCCCGGTGACGGAGGAAAAAGGCAAGCGTGTCGATCGTGCACCCGACGAGAATATCCGCGACCGCCGCCGTCCCAAGGGCGTCGACGTGCTCAAGGAAATCGGCGACCGCGTCATCATCCAGCTCAACAACCAGACGATCGTCCAGAGCAATGACGGTCCGCGCATGAACCGTGGCGCCAAGGACGTCTACTACGAGGATCTGCCGCAAGGCCGCACACGCGAGACGGTCGAGCGCGGCAATGGCGTCCAGATCGTCACCATCCGCAACCGCTACGGCGATGTCATCCAGCGTTCGCGCATCACCCCCGACGGGCGCGAATACGTGCTGAGCTATGTCGACGAGCAGGACTATCAGGATGAGGGCGACTGGCGCGATCCCGGCGACGACCTGCCGCCGATGCGACTGACCATCCCGCGCCGGCAGTACATCCTCGATTCCGAGGACGTCGAGAGCCCGGACGACTACTACACCTTCCTCGAACAGCCGCCGGTGGAGAAGGTCCAGCGCCTCTATTCGATCGACGAGGTCAAGCGTTCGGCCCGCGTGCGCGACATTGCACGCCGTGTCGACCTCGACACGCTGAACTTCGAATTCGGTTCGGCCTCGATCTCCGACACCGAGGTGCAGAAGCTCGAGGGTGTCGCCAGCGCGATGGACAAGCTGCTGAAGAAGAACCCGGCCGAAACCTTCCTGATCGAAGGCCACACAGATGCCGTCGGCACGCCAGAGGCCAACCTCGCTTTGTCCGATCGTCGCGCCGAAGCGGTGGCGGAGGCCCTCACCAATGCCTTCGGCATTCCGCCGGAGAACCTGACGACGCAGGGCTATGGCGAGGAGTATCTGAAGGTCAACACGGCCGCGCCCAACCGCGAGAACCGACGCGTCGCCATTCGCCGCATCACCTCGCTGGTGGCGCCCGTCGCAAGCAACAATTAGGACATGATTTCAAAACCATGACCTGGTTTGCGGACTCTGCACGAGAAGCAGCCATCCCCGGTCCTGCCGGGGATGGTTCGACATATCAGGTTCAACAAGAATTGTACCGGCATTAGCGCCGGCTCATTGAATCGTGGGTTCACCCACCCCAGATTCTTGGCAGGGCGTTCCCTGCCCCGTCCCGACTCCAGCGGGACGCATTGAGCCCCGCCGGTCCCTCGCCGGCGGGGTTTTTTGTCTTGCAAACAGGGACGACCTGACCGAAATACGAGCCACCACCTCGCGGCCCACTATCCCAAGAGAACCAACCGGAACCACTCTATGAAGCGTCTCGAACTGGCCATCGAATCGATCATCCTTGCCTCGCGCTGGCTGCTGGTCGTTTTCTATCTCGGCCTGGGCGTGGCGCTGGCAATCTATGCGCTGTCTTTCGGCAAGAAGCTCTACGAGTTCGTCGCCATGACTTTCACGCTTGGCGACACCGACACGATCCTGAAGATGCTGGGGCTGATCGATGCCGCACTGGTCGCCTCGCTGGTCGTGATGGTCATCATCTCGGGCTACGAGAACTTCGTCAGCCGCTTCGACGATGAAGACGGTGGCGTGCATTGGCTGGGCACGATCGATGTCGGTTCGCTGAAGGTCAAGGTTGCCTCGACCATCGTTGCCATCTCTTCCATCCACCTCTTGCAGGTGTTCCTCAACTCGTCTTCCTATTCGACCGACCAGTTGATGTGGCTGACCATCATCCACCTCGCCTTCGTCGTCTCGGCCTTCATGCTCGCCTATATCGACCGGCTGATGGGCCTGAGCAAAGGCAAGAAGGACGAGGCGTGACGGCCACGCCCCTGTGCTTGTTGGCGTTGGGGAAAATTGATACCATCTATTGGTATTGGAGATTCATCATGCCCAAGAACACCTCCGTCACCCTAGGTGATCAGTACGATGCCTTTATCCAGCGGCAGATAGCGAACGGCCGTTTTGGGTCGGCAAGCGAAGCCGTTCGGGCCGGCCTTCGTCTTTTGGAAGAACAGGAACTCAAGCTTGAGCAACTCCGGTCTGCCATCGATGAGGGAGATATGTCAGGCGATCCAGAGCCATTCGACTTCGATGCCTTTCTGGAGTCAAAGAAGCGCGGATGAAGCGAACCGTCAGGTTCTCATCAAAAGCGAAAGCAGATCTTGACCAGATTTGGGACCATTCCCTGAAGGAATGGGGTCCCGAGCGAGCGGAGGCCTATATCCACGCCATTCGCTCAATCATAAATTTGATAGACCAATTTCCAGCGATGGCTAAAAATGCGGAGAATATTCGCCCCGGCTTGCTGAAATATGCCGTAGGCTCTCACGTGCTATTTCTGCGAATGGCCAATCGATCCATCGATGTTGTACGCGTCTTGCATCAGCGAATGGACTACCCTAGGCATCTTTAAAACGTATTCCTGATCTTAGTATCAGAATTCGCAAACACCTCGTCCGGCACGAAGAAGTCGCCAGCCAGCGGCCCGGTCGCGCCCGGCGCATAGATGGACAAATCGCTGACGCCCTCGGCGCGCAGCACCTCCTCGTCGATATAGAAATTGCCGGTCGCCTCGCGCGATGGCCGCATGAAGATCGCATGCGCGGCATCGGCCATGATGTCCGGCGAACGGCTCATCGCCGCCACAGTTGCGCCGCCGAGCAGATTGCGCACCGCCGCCGTGTCGATGGTCGAGAGCGGCCACAGCGAATTGACCGCGATGCCGTCCCTGGCGAACTCGGCGCTCATACCCAACGTGCACATCGACATGCCGAACTTTGCCATCGTGTAGGCGACGTGGTTCTTGAACCATTTGGCCTTCATGTCGAGCGGCGGCGCCAGATTCAAAATGTGAGGATTATTAGCCAACTTCAGGTGCGGAATGCACATTTTGGAGACGAGGAAGGTGCCGCGCGTGTTGATCTGGTGCATCAGATCGTAGCGCTTCATGTCGGTTTCCAGCGTGCCGGTGAGTTGGATGGCGCTGGCATTGTTGACGCAGATGTCGATGCCGCCGAACTTTTCGACGGTCCTTGAAACCGCCTCGGCAACCTGTGCTTCCTCGCGGATGTCGCACAGCACAGGCAGCGCCTTGCCGCCGGCCTGCTCGATCTCTTCAGCCGCGGTGTAGATCGTGCCCGGAAGCTTCGGATGCGGCTCGGCGGTCTTGGCGGCGATCGTCACATTGGCGCCGTCACGCGCGGCGCGCAGCGCGATCGCCAGCCCGATGCCGCGCGACCCGCCGGAGATGAACAGCGTCTTTCCCTTGAGCGACATTTCCTTGCGCCTCCCTTGCAACACAGCAGGCGCGAACCTTTGCGCGGCAGGCGACCACAGCGCAAGGTCCGACGCGCTGGACGCCGAGTTACGCTGCGTAGGGTTTGTGACTAAACCAGCACCAGCCCCTGGCGCATCGCGATGGCGATCGCGTCTGTGCGGTTGGCGGCACCCAGCTTGATCAGGATCGCGGCAACATGGAACTTCGCCGTGTGCACGGAAATGTTCAGCCGCCGCGCGATCACCTTGTTGGGTGCGCCCTCGGCCAGCAGCGCCAGCACTTCCGCCTCGCGCGGCGACAGCGAAGGCCGGGCGGCGTGCTCGTCGGAGGCTTCGTCGTCAAACGGCTCGCCATCGCCGGCCTCGCGGTCGCTGGCATGGAAATCCTCATGGCGCCCGCGTCCGCCATCGCTCGTTACGCGATAGCCGGCCGCCGCCAGCCGCGCTGCCGCTGCAATCAACAAATCGTCCGTGCCCGCAGGCATCACGGCCAACACCTCGCCAGCAGGCCGCTCGGCGCTGCCCGACAGCAGCACCCGTGGCGTGGAGGCCGGCACGGCATCACCGCTGCTGTCGTCAACGATGGCGACATCGGCGGTACCGCCGCCGGCCTCGACCGGCAGCAGGTCTTCGCTCGCGGCAAACGACGCAGCCAGGCGCTCGGCGCGAGCCGCGTCGCCAAGCGCAATCAGCACCACCAGCCGCCGTGAGGCGGCACCGTCATGCATGATCCGGTCGCTGGTGAGCGTGTCCATCACTCCTCTCAGGAAAGCGGCTTTTCGCCGATCGTCAGCGCGACATCGCGCTGTTCGCCGCCGCGCACGACACCGAGTGTCACGGCAACGCCGGCGCTGTCAGGCCCGAGCCTGCGGATCAGGTCGCGCGGGCCATGCACGGCCTCGCCATTCCATGCCACGATGATGTCGCCGAGCGAAAGACCGGCGGCCTTGGCCGGGCCCTCGTCGTCGAGGCTCATCACCATCGCGCCATGCGCGTCGCGGTCGCGCACCGGGTGCAGCCCGGCGCCGAGATAGCCGCGCGCGACGTGACCCTTTTCGCGCAAGGTCGCAACCGCCCGCTCGATCGTCTCGTAAGGCATCACCAGTGCCCGGTGGCGCGGCCCGAACAGCAGCATGCCGATCAGCGCGCCCTTGGCGTCGAGCACAGGACCGCCCTCGAAACGGCCGCCGGCGCCGATGGCAAGATTGATGCGCCGGTCGATGGTGCCGCCGCGCATCGAGCGCCAGGCCGGGCCGACCTCGCCGACAGAGCCCGACACGGCCAGTGCCGAACCCTGGCTGTTGCCGATGGCGATGGCGATGTTGCCGGGCCGTACCGCATCGGCCTTGACAAGTGAAGGCACCGTGGCCCCATCAGCCGGCTTCAGCAGGGCGACGCCGGTCGATGGATCGCGGCCGATGAGTTCGGCCTTCACCGTCTTGCCAGAGGCCAGCGTCAGCTCGATCTCCTCGCCAGCCTCGACGGCTTCCTCGGCGGTGACGAAATAGCCGTCGCTCCAATGGAAGGCGCTTGCCGTGCGATGATGATGCGTGGCGAAACTTGCAATTGCCGGCGCCGCCTTGGCGGCGAGATCGGCGATGGCCTGGGAAAACGCGCTCAGATTGAAATCGCTCATATTGGTCTCCTGGGTTTCTTCATGCCCCAGATATCGCTCGGCAGCGCGCTTGGAGGTACTCGCCTGACGGCTAGTTGGCGGTTTGACTGGCCATCTGGTCAGGTCGCGACGGTTCCAGCCGCTTCGCACATATAGTGCGTGTCGCGCAAAAGTGCTCAGCGGTTTTGGGATAACGACACGCACAGGAAAAAGCCTGAAAACACGGAGCCCGCCAATGGCCCTCGCCGCCGCCAAACTCCAAACCGACGACACGCTGCTCGACGCTTATTCGATGACGGTTGCCGACGCCGTCGACCGCATCGGCCCCGCCGTCTGCCGCATCGAGCGCATTGGCGGTCAGGGCGGCCATGGTTCCGGCTTCGTCATCGCGCCGGACGGACTGGTCGTCACCAATTTCCACGTCGTCGGCGACGCCAAGACAGTGCGTGTCTCGATGCCGGACGGCGCCTCCAGCGAGGGTCGCGTGCTTGGCCGCGATCCCGACACCGACATCGCGCTGGTTCGCGCCGACGGCAGCTTTGCCGATGTCGCTCCGCTTGGCGATTCCAAGCGGCTGCGGCGCGGCCAGATCGCCATTGCCATCGGCAATCCGCTCGGCTTCGAATGGACCGTCACCTCAGGCGTCGTCTCGGCGCTCGGCCGCTCGATGCGCGCCTCCACCTGCCGGCTGATCGACGATGTCATCCAGACCGACGCGGCACTCAACCCCGGCAATTCCGGCGGCCCGCTGGTGTCTTCGGCTGGCGAGGTTATCGGCGTCAACACCGCCATGATCCATGGCGCGCAAGGCATTGCTTTCGCCGTCGCCTCCAACACCGCCAATTTCGTCATCTCGGAGATCATCCGTTTCGGCCGTGTGCGCCGAGCCTTCATCGGCGTCTCCGCCGATACGACGAACCTGCCGCGCCGCGCAGCCCTCTTGTCGCAAGTCTCGACCAGCACGGCGGTGCGGCTGCGCAGTGTCGAGAAGAATGGCCCGGCGGCGAAGGCGGGCCTGAAGGAAGGCGACATCATCGCCGCCATCGACGGTCGCCCGGTCACCGGTGTCGACGATCTGGTGCGCCTGCTCGACGCCGAGCGCATCGGCCGCGAGACGCTGTGCACCGTCGTGCGCCGTACCGGCGTCAGCCAGGTGACGGTGACACCGGTGGCGCGCGGCTAAGGTCTCGCTGCTCGAGCACCCGCCCGAGCAGCGACACCAGTAACGCCGCCAGTTCGCCGGTCGGGTCGAGGTCGGGATCGAAGATCGTCATGTCCATGCCGATGCAGGCAGGACCGGCAACCAATGCGGACAGGATAGCGACAAGATCGTCGGGATCGATGCCGGGACTGCCGGGCGAATCCACCGCCGGCATCACCGTCTGATCGAGCACGTCAATGTCGAGATGCAGCCAGTAGGGAGACCGCGCCAGTGTTGCCCGGGTCCTTTTCAGCACCCTCGCCACGCCAAGCTCGCGCGCGGCAAAGACGTCGATCAGCGTCATGGCGGTGGAGTTGATGTCCGGCCAGGCGAAGTCGGCATCACGGCTCTCCCGTTCGCCGATCTGGATCACCCGTTCGTCGGCCACCAACGGCCTGACAATGCCTGGCCACTCGGTCAGCAGCGGTTCGCCGCGCCCGGTGGCGAGCGCGAGATCCATGCCGGCGGCCGAGCCGAGCGCGGCATCGGCATCGTAGTTGCCGGGATGACGGAAATCGCTGTGACCGTCGACATGCACCAGGGCCAGTGGACCGGACCGCCGTGCGGCCGCCAGCGCGCCAAGCAGGATCGAACAATCGCCGCCGACGATCAGTGGAAATTCGCCCTGCCCGATCGCGCCGGCGACAAACTCGGCAAGCTCCTGATTAAGCCGGCGGATCGCAGGGCCATTGCGCAGTCGGGTGCCCGGCTGCGGTTCGGTGCCGTAGGCGGGCCGTTGGAGATCGACCACCTTGGCGGGCGCAACCACCTCGACCAGGCCGGCCTCGCTCAGCGCCTGCGGCGCCCGCCATGTCCCCGGCACATGGCCGGGCCGCAGCGGGCGAAGACCAAGGTTGGACGGGGCGCGGATAAGGCAGATTTCACGCATGGAAGAGCCTAGGTTTGCCAAGCCCACCATAGGCCGCGAATGCCCGCCAGGTCACGCCGCCGGAGCCGCCGCCCATCTCTGCAGACAGTTCCTGCCAGCGACCCCATTCAGGCACCCTCGGTAAACTGCGCCTGAAACTCCGGGCTCGGCGGGATCGGCTTGATCACGTCGATCAACACGCCATTGGGGTCCTTGGTGATGAAATGGCGCTGGCCAAAGGGCTCGTCGCGCAGGCTGCACAAGATTGGCAGGCCGGCGGCGGTGATGCGTTCGTAGACGGCATCTGGGTTCCTGACCTCGAAATTGATCAGCAGACCAGATGTGCGGCCCCGCCCTTCTTCCGGGATCGTTTCATGATCGCCATGGACGATGCCAAGATTGACGCGGCGATCCTCGGCAGACTGCAAGTGCACGTACCAGTCGCTCTCGAACAGCGGCTTGAAGCCGAAATGCTTGATATAGAAGGCCTTTGTGGCGGCAACATCGCCTGTCATCAGCACCGGATAATAGCTCGTGGTCTTCATCTTTCCTTCTCCTGTCAAACAACATACAGTCTGCATGTAGATTGAATTAACATACAGGCTGCATGTATGCAACAGGAATCCGCGCGCCGTTCCAACCGTGACCGTACCGAGGCGACGCGCGCCGACTTGATCGCCGCGGCGCGCAAATTGTTCACGGAAAAATCCTATGCCGAGACCGGCACGCCCGAGATCGTCGCCGCCGCGGGCGTCACGCGCGGCGCGCTCTATCACCATTTTGCCGACAAGCAGGCGCTGTTCGCCGCCGTGGTTGAGCAGGAAGCGGCAGTTGTGGCTGACGAAATCGAGCGCGCCTCGCCGCCGTCGTTGTTTGCCCGCGACGCCCTGATCGCCGGTTCGGACGCCTATCTTGTCGCCATGCGCGCGCCCGGCCGCACGCGGCTGTTGCTGCTTGACGGGCCGGCCGTGCTTGGCCGCGCCGCCATGGACGCGATCGACAACCGGCATGGCAACCGCTCGCTGCGCGAGGGGCTTGTCGCGGCGATGCGGGCGCAGACGATGACGAGATTGCCGGTCGAGGCGCTGACCGCGCTGCTGGCTTCCGCCTTCGACCGTGCGGCCCTGGCCATCGAGGCCGGTGAGTCGGCCGAAGACTACCGCACCGTGCTCATGGCGCTGATTGATGGGCTCTCTCCAGGTCCTCGTCGTCAGGTATCTGGCCCGGCTCGAACTCATTGAAGCAGCCGAGCTGGCGTTTGAACTGCTCGATCAGCCAGGCCGCCGCCGGCTTCGGGCTGCTGTCGTTGCGATGCATGGCAAAAAGTGGCGAGTTCGCCTCCCTGAAAGCCTCGAGATCGAGTTCCACCAGCCGGCCGCTGGCCAGGTCGTCGGCGATCAGCCAGCGCGGCAGCCCGCCCCAGCCCAGCCCCTCGCACATCAGCATATGCTTGGTGCGCATATCCGTCAGCCGCCAGGTGCGATAGGCGAAAACACCGAAGTCGCGCCCCTTGGTGCGTTCGGACTGGTCGGTGACGACAAGCTGGATGTGTTCGCGCGCATCCTCGATCGCCACCGGCTTCGGCAGCAACGCCAGCGGGTGGCTTGGCGCGGCAGCCAGCACGATCGACATGAAGCCGATGCGCACAAGATGCACATCGTCGACTTCGCCCAGCAGGCCGCCAATGCCGAGATCGGCCTGCCCGCTGACGACGTGATCCGGGATCAACCCCAGCGAGCCTATGTGCAGGCGCAGCGTCACGGTCGGGAACTGGGCCTCGAATGCCTTCAGCACCCGAACCAATACTGGCGAGGGCAGTGCCGCATCGACCGACAGCGCGACTTCCGCCTCCAGCCCCTGATGGTAGCCGTCGGCTCGCGTGCGGATCCGCTGCAGCACGCCGACCATGCGTCGCGCATCCTCCAGCATCGCCCGGCCGATCTCGGTCAGTTGCGGCTCGCGCGTGCCCTCGCGCTCGAACAGCTTCAGTCCGAGCTGCGCCTCGAGATTGGCGATGCCATAGCTGATGACGGATTGCGCGCGGTTGAGCTTGCGGCCGGCGGCCGAGAAACTGCCGGCCTCGGCGACAGTCAAAAAGACCTGAAGTTGATCGAGCGTCGGGTTGGGCTGCATGACCATATCCACTTCATAGATGGATAGTATAGAAAATATGCCAGTTTTTCGAATGGGTCGATGGCCCCATATCCAGCGGGACAAATTAATACAACCCCCTGGAGAGCCCAAAATGTCTATCCTTCTCGTTACATCGAGCCCCCGCGGCACTGCCTCGCACTCGACCCGCATTGCTACTGAATTCGCTGAAAAGCTCCTCGCTGCCGATCCGTCGAACACGCTTGTCGTGCGCGACCTCGTCGCCAACCCGTTGCCGCATATCGACGCCGACTATTCGACCGGCATCTACACCCCGGCTGAAGCCCGCACCCCGCGCCAGGCTGAAGTCGTCGGCGTCTCCGACGTTGTGCTCGACGAACTGTTCGCCGCCGACACGGTGATCCTCGCCACCGGCTTCATCAACTTCAACATCTCCTCGACGCTGAAGTCCTGGGTGGATCACATCGCCCGCTCCGGCAAGAGCTTTGCCTATGGCGAGAACGGCCCCAAGGGCCTCGTCACCGGCAAGAAGGTCTATATCGTGCTGGCTTCGGGCGGCATTTATTCCGAAGGCGCGGCCGTCCAGTTCGATCACGCCATTCCCTATCTGCGCGGCGTGCTCGGCTTCCTCGGCATGACCGATGTCGACGTCATCCGCATCGAAGGCGTCGGCATGGGCCCTGACGCGGTCACCGCCGCGCTCGCCAAGGCGACTGCCAAGGTCGATGCCGTGGTGGCGGCCAGCCAGCAGGTCTCTGCGGCCGCATAAGCCATCAATCGTCGAAATTGAAAGGCAGGCGCCTGGCGCCTGCCTTTTTTGTGGTCAAGCGTCCTTTGCCTCAGCGACAATATCCGTCGTGTCTTGCGCGATCTCGGGCAAAGGCGGCAACACCACAGCCGGATGCCGGCCTTCGCGCAGCATGAGCCCGAGACTGTAGTCCACGGCCAGCTTCATCGCACCAAGCGCGGTGCCGCCGTCTCCCAGCGAACTGACGGCGATGCGTGTCGGCCACGCAAGTTCTGCCGCGACGCGCTCGACATTTTCCGTCATCAGCGGGTTTCTGCCAACGCCGCCGCCAAGCACGATCAGGCCGGGGTCGAGCATACCGATGCAGCCGGCCGCCAGTCTGCCGATATCGGCGGCATGACGCTCGACAGCCGCCAGCGCAGACGCCGAACCCTCTCGGGCGCGCGCGAACAGATCCTTGGCCGAGTCGGGCGGCGCGCCTTCCTGCAAGGGCCAGCCGACACGGCATCGCTCGATCAGCGCCCGCGAGCCGAGATAATGTTCGAGCCCTTCACGATAGGGCGTCTCGCTGACGGACCACGGAAACGGCATGCGGCCGATTTCGCCGGCGGCGCCGCCGGCGCCGCGAAACAACCGTCCCTCGGTGATGAAGCCAAGGCCAACCCGCACGCCAACTTGCAGGAAGGCGAAGGTCTGGTGGCCCTCCGCGGCGCCGTAATGCATTTCGCCAATGGCGGCGCAGTTGACGTTGTTTTCCAGGATGATCGGCACTTCGACATCGCGCCGCAGCAGGCCAAGCACGGCCGACGGTCCGCCCGGCCGGTCGAAGCGGTCGTTGGAAACAATACGCGGCACCGCCACGGCAACGGCGCGCAGCGCACGAAAACTCTTACCCACCTTGCCCATGGTGGCATGAGTAACCGACAGCACGATCGCGCCGACGTCGTCGGGGTGGCTGGATTTGGCCTCCGGTATCGGCTCCTCCGCCGCCGACAACGGCTGCCCGTCCATCGAATAAGCGACAGCGCGCACCTGGGCTGCGCCGACATCGACGCCGATCGCATAGCCCGCGCCCGGACCGATGCCATAGATGGTTGCCGTGCGGCCAATGGCGCCGCGCTCCAGCCCGCGCGAGGCGACAAGCCCCAGTTCGCTCAATTCCGAAACCGCGGCCGACATGGTCGGCTTCGACAGGTCGAGCATCGCTCCGAGCTTCGGCCGCGTCACAGGCCCATGCGCGGCGAGCACACGCAGCACGGCGCGGGCACTGTCGGTCAGATTGGGGATTTCCGCAGCCGCCATCTCTGCCTTTCGAGCTTTGCCCTGCAAATCCTGTTGCCGTCCGCGAGAGCGAACACCGCCGCGACTCACACCTCTTCAATGCCTCATTGCCGGGCGGTTTGGCAATTTTCTCGATATCTGGCGGTTACTTCAGACTTCGGTCGGCGACCAAGGCTTCAGCTTGATATCGGTCTGGCGGTAACGGAAAACGATATCCGTGAGGCCAGCGGCATCCTGCATGTCGCCGACGATAAGCTGGATGGCGATGATCTCCAGGATGGCGTCGGCGATGGCGTTGCCAAGGGCGGGAATGGAGATCACCACCAGCCTGTCTGCAGAAGCGACATCCGTCCGCCGCGTCACCAGCACCGAGGGGCAGCCGAACCCGGCGACATCGGTGGCGATCTTGACCTCGCGGCCGTCGCCGATGGCGATCAGTCCGGTCGCCGCATCCTGCGATTCCATCGGCCCATGCAGGTAGTTCAGCGTGTCCCATCCCGATGCCGGTACCCGAACCGCCTCACGGATCAGCATCGCCGCCTCGCCGGCATTGGCGAAGCTGACACCTGCGCCGACGATATCGATGGATGTCCTGCCCTGCAGCAGCCGTGCCGCCTGGCCGGCCGCCTGCTCGGCACCGGAAAGAACAGTGGCGACCGCGATTGGCAAACGCGCCCAGTCGAAGCTGTTGCCGGCGAGCCTGTCGATCAGCATGCCAAGCGCCAGCAAGGTGCCGGTATAGCCAGTCGAACTCGCACCATTGTCGGCGCCCGAATCCGTGGCAAGCACGGCGCCGGTCAGATCAGCCAGCGGATTGTCGCTGCCACGGCATACAGCCAGCCGCGGTGCCTCCGACGCCTCTTGCATGACATCGGAAATTTCGCGGCTCTGCCCCGAGGCCGAAAGCGCGATGAAGGCATCCGCTGCGGCATCCGTGTGGCCATAGAGATCGGTCGGCGTGTAAGCGAAGGCCCGCATGCCGCACGCGCGCAGATAAAGCGCCCCGGCAAGGGCGGCCTGATAGCTGGCGCCAATGCCGGCAAGCCCGATCGCCTTGCCGGCAAGGACGTCGAGATCGAGACCATCGAGCGACCTGGCCACCGAACGCCTGCCGATCTCAAGACTTTCCGTCTGGCGCGCCACTGCCTGGCGGTAGCCGATACGCTTCATCATTCAAACGGCTCCGATCTGTGAAGACACACCTTGGCCGGCAAGCAGCCGCCTGGCCAGCGCGACCCCGCCGAGCACCGGCGGTTCGCGTAGTAGCAGCACCTTGCTCCGTGGCGAGACTTTTGCCATCGCGTCGACAAATGCCGTCATCAACATCGGCTGCTCTGCTATGACGCCACCGCCGGCCACCACAAGGGCCGGATTGGCGCCGCGCTCGATCAGCAGTTCGACCAATGCGGCAAGCCCTGCCCCGCCTTCCCTGATCACACGGACAGCCAGCGCCGAGCCGGCGATCGCCGCGTCGAAAACGGCATTGGCATGGCGACCCCAGACCGCCGCGCCGCGCGTTTCGTTGAGCAGGATGCCAAGCTTGGTCTGGTCGTCAGTGCCAAGTTCGCGCATCAGCGCTCCAATCAGCGGGTCGCTGCCATCCTCGCCACGGTCGAGCGCGCGGCGGATTGCCTTGGCCGCCTCACGCACAAGGGCAGGCGCGCTGCCTTCGTCACCAAGGATCCAGCCCCAGCCGCCGGCAGCCAGCATCTTGCCTTCAGCCGTGCGTGCGACCGCAATCGAGCCGGTGCCCGAGACGACGCCGATGCCGTCGACATGGCCAGCGGCGGGCACCATCAGTTCGGCATCGTTGACGACCTGCACCGCGCCGCCGGTCCTGGCCGCCAGCAACGCCTGGAAGCGAAGGCACTGTTCACCCGTGTCGCAGCCATGTGCGCCGACCGCCAGGGCAGCGGGCGCCATGCCGCCACACAGATTGACGACGATGCCGGCCAGCTTCGTGGCATCGGCCTCCATCTCACGGATGCGCCAGGTCTCGGTCACCAGCACCTCGTCGGCGATCGTACGTTCGCCCAGGCACACCATGATGCGCGTCTTGGTGCCGCCGATATCCACGCCTGCAATTATTTTCTGGGTCAACGACATCCACCGCACAAGCCGGACGAAGCGGGTTGCCGCGTCCATTCCATATTAGTTAGGAAACTTTACAAACTATCTTTCCAGACGGCAAGAACTATGATTTGATAATCGTCGTAAAAAGCGCATCAAGCGCATTGGGAGATTGCAACATGAGCAGGAGAAGGATTGGCCTGGCCCTCGCGGCCGCGTCTTTCGCATGGGGACTCGCAGCAAGCGTGGCGCATGCTACCGACATCTCGTTCTGGACGTGGCGCCAGGAAGACAAGGCCGCCTACAACGAACTTTTCGCCGATTTCACCAAGGCCAACCCGGACATCCATGTGAAGTTCGAGTCCTTCCCGGACGAGAACTATCCGACGATCGTCTCGACGGCGCTGGCGGCCGGCAAGGGCGGTGACGTCATCCACACCCACGCTTATGGCTGGCTGGAGCAGTTCGTGAAGGCCGGCTATTTCGAGCCGCAGGACATGACCACCGTGCCCTCGCTCGCCAACCAGCCCGCCGACGCACTGGTGGCCGGCACCTACCGCGCCGACAAGAAGGTCTATTCCCTGCCCTTCGCCTCGCAGACGCTCGGTCTGTTCATCAACAAGGATGTCTTCGCCAAGGCCGGGCTGACCCCTCCGACTACATGGGATGAGTTCATCACCGTCAGCAAGGCGCTCAAGGAAAAGGGCATCTATCCCCTGGCCAACGGCATGGGCACAAGCTGGTTCAACGAGATGTTCGTGGCCATCTTCACCAACCCCTTCCTCGGCCAGGACTTTGTCACCGACCTGACTTCGGGCAAGACTACCTTCAAGGACCCGCGCTATGTCGCTGCACTCGGCAAGCTGCTCGAGCTGCGCGACTACATGCCTCCCGGCTTTGAAGGCATAGACTATGAAACCGCGGGCCAGCTGTTCATCAGCGGCAAGGCGGCGATGCTGGCCGGCGGCAGCTTTGATATCGCCACCTACAGGACCCAGAACCCGGCGATCAACATGGACTTCGTTGCGCCGCCAATGGCCAAGGCCGGCGACACGCCACAAGTGACGAAATTCTTCGACGGCGGTTATGCCGTCAACGCCAAGTCGGCCAACAAGGAGGCCGCGCTCAAGCTGGTCAACTGGATGGGCACCAAGGAGTTCGGCGACAAGTTCTCGGCCTTGCTCGGCAACATCTCGCCCATCAAAGGCGTCGTCATCAAGGACGAACTGCTCGCCCACGTCGCCAAGTTGAACGAAACGGCCATGCCGCATATCAATGTCGTCTACTTCCGTTTCGAGAAGCCGACGGGATCGGAGCTGCTGCAGGGCGACATCACCAAGATGATGTCGGGTTCGATCACCCCGGACCAGTTGGCCGCCGACCTGACCAACGGGCTCGCCAAGTGGTACAAGCCTTTCCAGGGCAAGTGAAATGAACAACGGCCGGCGCCACACTGCAAAAGCCTTCCCGTGGCGCCGGTCACTCTGGATCGCATCACTGCTGACGCCGGCCCTGGTGGTCATGGTGCTGTTCGTACTCTGGCCCCTGCTGTCGGCCTTCCGCCTTGCCTTCTATGAGTTCAACGGCTTGCAGCCCACCGGCTTCGTCGGCTTCGAGAACTTCCGCAAGGTGTTGTTCGAGACGCCGTATAGCGACTGGACCTACAATGCGCTGAAGCACAACATCATCGCCTTCGTGGCACTGATGGTGTTCGAGAATGGCACTGCGTTCCTGCTCGCCTACGCATTGTTGAAGGCGTTGCCCGGCCATCGCATCCATCAGGTTATCGTCTTTCTTCCTGTCGTGCTGTCGGCGGTCATCGTCGGCTTCCTGTGGAAACTGTTCCTGCATCCGCTGTTCGGGCTGGTGAACCAGACGCTGGCGCTTGTCGGCATCGGCGCCATCCCGTGGCTTGGCAATGAATCGACCGCGTTGGGCAGCATCCTGTTCACCAACATCTGGCACTGGCTCGGTTTCCCGACTTTGGTGTTGCTGGCCGGCATGCAGCGCGTCGGCAAGGAAGTGATCGAGGCCGCCCGTCTCGACGGCGCCGGCGACTATGTGCTGATGACCCGGATCATTTGGCCGTTGATTGCGCCGAGCGTCACCATCGTCACCATCCTGACCTTCATCGGCAGCTTCAACTGGTTCGAAATCCCCTATGTCATGGCTGGCCTTACCGGCTCACCCGGCGGCGCCACCGATGTGCTCGGCCTCTATTTCTACCGCACCGCCTTTGGCAGTACGACGACGGGCATCCAGGATTTCGGCCAGGGCAGCGCACTGGCCGTGATAATGTTCATCATCGTTGCCGGCGTCACCGCAATCGCGCTTCGCTACCTGCGCCGTCGCGAGATCGAACTGTGAGCGCAGCAGCCGGCAGCCGGGACCGCGGCGAATTGTTGAAGAACGGCGCCATCCAGCTGATGCTGGCGCTCAATGCCGTCATCATGATCTATCCGCTGTTCGTCATGGTGATCTCGTCCTTCAAGACCAATGCGGAGATATTCAGTTCGCCCTTCGCCATGCCGTCGAGCTTTTCGCTGACCAATGCCGAACGTGTGTGGACCGAGACCAACTTCGTCCGCTACCTCGCCAATTCGGTCGGCATCACCACGGCAGCGGTGGCTCTGATCCTCTTGTTCAGCACCATGGCCGCCTATGCGATCGCCCGCTACCAGTTCAGGCTGAGCGCGCTGGTGCTGATGTTTTTCCTGAGCGGCATGACCGTGCCGTTGAAACTGGCGATCATCCCCCTGTTCATCCAGCTGGATACGCTGGGACTGGTCGACAGCTATGCCGGCCTGGTGCTGGTCTATGTCGCCATGGGCATTCCTTCTGCGGTGTTCATCATGACCGGCTTCCTCAGAACCTTGCCGCGCGAGCTGGAGGAATCGGCGCGCATGGACGGCGCCAGCGAATTTCGCATCATGCGCTCGATCATGCTGCCGCTGGCGCGCCCAGCTCTGGTCATCGTCGCGATCCAGAACGCGGTTCCGATCTGGAACGATTTCTTCTTCCCGCTGGTGCTGATCACGTCGGACGATCTCAAGACCCTGCCGCAGGGCCTCACCGTCTTCGTCGGCGAGTTCACCACCGACTGGGGCGTGCTGTTCACCGGACTGACGCTGGCGGCACTGCCCATCACCTTGCTCTACATCGTGCTCTCGAAGCAGTTCATCTCGGGCATGACCCAAGGCGCGGTCAAATAGGGCGCGGTCAAATAGACGAGGATCCTTTCAAGTGGCCAACCAGAACAAGATCATCATCACCTGCGCAGTTACCGGCTCGATCCATACGCCGTCGATGTCGCCGCACCTGCCGGTGAGCGCCGAGCAGATCGCACAGGCCGCGATCGAAGCCGCCGAGGCAGGTGCCGCCATCGTCCATCTGCATGCGCGCAATCCCGCCGATGGCCGTCCCGACCAGTCGACTGAGGCCTTTGCACCCTTCTTGCAGGTGATCAAGCAGCGCTCGGACTGCGTGATCAACATCACCACCGGCGGTGCCGCGACGATGAGCGTCGAGGAACGGGTCAAGCCGGCGGCGACCTTTGCGCCGGAAGTCGCCTCGCTCAACATGGGCTCGATGAATTTCGGCCTCTATCCCATGCTGGAGCGTTTCAAGACCTTCGAGCACGAATGGGAGCGGCCATATCTCGAAGGGTCGCGCGATCGCATCTTCCGCAACACCTTTGGCGACATCGAATACATCCTGCGCACCTGCGCGGAAAACGGCACGCGTTTTGAAATCGAGTGCTACGACATCGGCCATCTCTACACGCTCGCCCATTTCGTCGAGCGCGGCCTGGTCAAGGCGCCGTTCTTCGTCCAGAGCGTGTTCGGCATCCTCGGCGGCATCGGCATTCATCCGGAGGATGTCGCACATATGAAACGCACCGCCGATCGCCTGTTCGGCAATGACTACCACTGGTCGGTGCTGGGCGCCGGGCGCAGTCAGTTGCCCATCGCCACCCAGGCGATTGCGCTGGGCGGCAATGTGCGGGTCGGGCTGGAGGATTCCCTGTGGATCGGCAAGGGCCAGCTGGCGAAATCCAGCGCCGAACAGGTGCGCAAGGTGCGCCAGATCATCGAGGGGCTCGGCGCCTCTGTGGCCACCCCCGACGAGGCGCGGCAGATCCTGCAACTCAAGGGCGGCGACAAGGTCTCTTTCTGAGACGATTTTCTTTTCCCGAGGCCAGATCTTTCCCAAGGATGACACGATGAGCGCGCTTTCCATCACCGATGTCGAGAAGGCCTATGGCAAGGCGAAGGTTATCCACGGCGTGTCGGTGGACATTGCTTCGGGCGAATTCGTCACCCTCGTCGGCCCATCCGGTTGCGGCAAGTCGACCTTGCTGAGGATGATCGCCGGGCTGGAAGACATCAGCACCGGCGAGATCGCGCTCGAAGGCAAGGTCATCAACGACATCGCGCCGAAATCGCGCGACATCGCCATGGTGTTCCAGAACTATGCGCTCTACCCGCATATGACCGTGCGCGAGAACATGGCTTTCGCGTTGACGCTGAAGAAGGAAAACAAGCGCGAAATCGACGACAAGATTGCGCGCGCCGCGACAATCCTGGGACTGCAGGATCTGCTTGAGCGTTATCCGCGCCAGCTTTCCGGTGGCCAGCGCCAGCGTGTCGCCATGGGCCGCGCCATCGTGCGCGAGCCGAAGGTCTTCCTGTTCGACGAGCCGCTCTCCAACCTCGATGCCAAGCTGCGCGTGCAGATGCGCACCGAAATCAAGGCGCTGCACCAGCGCCTGGGAACCACCATCGTCTATGTCACTCACGACCAGGTCGAAGCCATGACCATGGCCGACAAGATCGTCGTCATGAATGGCGGCATCGTCGAACAGGTCGGCGCCCCGCTCGATCTCTACGACCGGCCGGCCAACCTGTTCGTAGCCCAGTTCATCGGCTCGCCGGCGATGAACATCCTGCAAGGACGCAGCACCGCCGACGGCTTCACCACCGGCGACGGTATGATCTTTCCGCTGCCTGTGCCGGAACAGACCGAAAGCGCCGTCGCCTGGGGCATCCGGCCCGAACATCTCAGGCTTTCCGACAGCGGCGTGCCGGCAGTGGTCGAAGTGGTCGAGCCGACCGGTTCGGAAACCCTTGTCATTGCCAAAGCCGGCAACAACACGCTGAGCGCGCTGCTGCGCGAGCGGATCCGCGTGATGCCGGGTCAGCAGGTTTTCCTGGCCCCGGACCTGACACAGCTCCATCTGTTCAACACCGAGGGTCGGCGCATCACGTCCACGATCCAATAGATCGCGGCGGCTACGACACCGATGAGGAAAGGCAGGCGCCGGCGCCGGCTCTTTTTGTCCTATCCGATAAGATGCCTCAGAATGCCCGCCGAGGCGACCCCGATCAGCACGGTCGGCAGCATGGAGAACCGTGTTGCGGCGACAAAAGTGATGGTCAGCGCCAGAAGGTCAGCCGGGTTCCTCGACACGAAGGCCGGTGCGATCACCGAGATCAGCACGCAGCCGGGTGCAGCCTCCATCACCGCCGTGGCACGGACGCTGAGCGTGCGGTTGCGCAGCACGAGATAGCCGCCGATCCGGGTCAGATAGGTGACGCCGGCCATCAGCACGATGGTGAAAAGGGTCGTCGCGTCGATCATGTTTCTCTCCAGAAGAACCAGGCCGAGACCAGCCCCGACACGGCGCCCGCCGCGACATACCAGGCGCCGGGAACCATGAGATAGGTCAGCGCCGCGACGACCAGGCTGACCAGCCAGGGCCGCGCGGCGGCCACGCCCTTCCACATGCCACGCATCAACACCAGGAAGACGGCCGGAAACGCCATGTCGAAACCATAGGTCTCGACATGGCCCAGCATCGGGCCGAGCAAGGCACCCAGCGTGGTGAACGCCACCCAGGTGAGATACATCGCCAGCGCCGCACCCATATAGTAGCGCGGGCTGAAGGCTGGCGTAATACCAGCCGCGGCGCGCTGCCTGGCGTCGGCAAGCCCGAGCGCCCAGCTCTCGTCGCATAGGAAGAACAGCGCCGGAAACATCTTGCGCCGCGGCAGGTGACGCAGGAACGGCGCCAATGCAGCCCCCATCAGCAGGTGCCGGCTGTTGACCAGGAAGGTGATGGCGACGATGAGCAGGATGTGTGGCGGCGACGTCCACAGCTGGATCGCCGCGAATTCCGAGCCGCCGGCAAAATTCAGCCCCGTCATTGCCGAGAGTTCGACGACGCTCAAGCCTTTCTGGGTGGCCTGGGCGCCGAGCACCAGCGCATAGGGGATGGTGCCGAACAGCACCGGCGCGCATGACGCCACGCCACGGCGGAACTCGGACGTCGAACCATCGCCTGCCGCCTCGACTGCCTGTGAAATGCTCATGCTTTGCCATCGGTCGGCCTCGCGGCCGCCGCTTCCAATTGCGTTTGAAATCAGTGATGTCGGCGGCAAACATACCAACACCGTCCAGCAATTTGGTTGCGAAGATTGTTGTATTTCATCTAATTTTGGCATTGAGTGTCGCAAACTTCCAAGAAAATGGAATCTGTAGCCATGAAGCTGGATGAGATCGACAAGCGCATCCTGCGGGCACTGCAGCGCGACGGCCGCATGGCCAACAATGATCTGGCCAACGAGGTCGGGCTGTCGCCATCACCTTGCCTGCGGCGCGTGAAGCTGCTGGAGGAGGCCGGCGTCATCGACCGCTATGTCGCCGTGCTCAACCCGGCCAGCATCGGCAAGGGCCTGACCTTCTTCACCCGCATCTGGCTGAAGCAGCAGGACGAGGACACGATCGAGCATTTCGCCACCGAAGTGGCCAAGCTGCCGCAGGTGATGGAATGCTATCTGATGCTCGGCGATTGCGATGCCCTGGTGCGCGTGGTGGCGGCCGGCATCGACGACTACCGCCGCTTCCAGTCGGAGCATCTGAGCCGCATCAAGGGTGTGCAGAACGTCAAGACCGACGTCCCCAGCCAGACGATCAAATACACATCCGAACTGCCGCTATGACGCATGTCGCCCAAGAGTGTGAAGCGGTTTTGGGACCACGACATGCGTCCAAATGTCGCCCAAAAGTGCGAAGCGGTTCTGGGAGCGTGACACGCCGCCTGTAGAAGGCGGCCGGGGCGACCGGAAAAGGCGCCAGTTAGACTGGATAAAAAATGCAACCGGATTGTAGGATCGGTCTCAGTGCCGGCGTCCTTCGGACGCAAGCAGCGCGCTGCGCTGCCCTCTGGCATGGGAGAAAAAATATGAGCCTTTCCTATCGTTGGGTCATCGTCGCGGCTGGCGCGCTGATGTCCTGTGTCGCCATCGGCACGATGTTTTCGCTGGCGATCTTCCTCGAACCGATGGCGATCGACACCGGCTGGTCGCGCGCCGGCATTTCGAGCGCCATGACCCTCAACTTCCTGGTGATGGGCCTTGGCGGCTTCGCCTGGGGCGCCCTGTCCGACCGCTTTGGCGCCCGCATCGTCGTGACGATCGGCGCGGTGCTGCTCGGGCTGGCACTGGTGCTGGCCAGCCGCGCCGGCTCGCTGCTGAGCTTCCAGATCACCTACGGCGTGCTGGTCGGCCTCGCGGCCAGTGCCTTCTTCGCGCCGATGATCGCGCTGACATCAGGCTGGTTCGACACCAACCGCAGCCTTGCCGTCTCGCTGGTCTCGGCCGGGATGGGCGTAGCACCCATGACGATCTCGCCCTTCGCTCGCTGGCTGATCTCGGCCTATGAATGGCGCACCGCCATGTTCGACATCGGCATCACGGCATGGGTGCTGCTGTTGCCGGCCGTGCTGCTGGTCCGCCAGCCGCCGAAGCCAGCCGTGGCCGATATCGGTTCCGCTCCCGTTGCCGAAGGCGCCGGCCTGACGGCCGGCCAGGCGCTGGGCTCACCGCAATTCATCGTGCTCGGGCTGACCTTCTTTGCCTGCTGTGCTGCCCATTCCGGGCCGATCTTCCATATGGTCAGCTATGCCATGCTGTGCGGCGTGGCGCCCATGGCGGCGGTGTCGATCTACAGCGTCGAGGGCCTAGCTGGGCTTGGCGGGCGGCTTCTCTACGGCGTGCTTGCCGATCGGCTCGGCGTCAAGCCGGTGCTGATCGCGGGCCTGGCGATCCAGGCGATCGTCATTGCCGCCTATCTCAGCATCAGCCAGCTCGAGCAGTTCTACATGCTGGCCGTCATCTTCGGCGCCACCTATGGCGGCGTGATGCCGCTCTATGCGGTGCTGGCGCGCGAGTATTTCGGCCAGCGCATCCTGGGCACCGTGTTCGGCGCCGCGACCATGCTGTCCAGCCTCGGCATGGCGCTCGGTCCGCTGGCAGGCGGTATGGTGTTCGATGCCTACGCCAACTATTCCTGGCTGTTCATCGGCTCGGCCATCATCGGCCTTGGCGCGGTCGGCATCGCGATCGCCTTCCCGCCGCTGCCGCGCCGGCAGTTACAGACCGCGTGATCTCGGGAATCTAGTCGAAATGGGCTTGCAGCACGGCTCGAAATTTTTGCATCGTCTTTTCGGTTGTCTGCGCATCGGCAGCCGCAAAGCCCATGACAAGCCCGTTTTGTTCCGAGCCGTGACGGTACTGGATCGATAGAGCCGAGACGTTGATCCCCTGTTGGAGCAACGCCTCGGCAATCGCCGCGTCGTTACATGTATCGCGGAAAATGCCGACAACCTGGATGCCGGATTCGGTTGAATGGAAAACCAGCCATTCTCCGAGATGCCTTTGAGCGCTCTCCAGGAAGAACTGCCGCCTGTCCGCATAGAGGCGTCGCATGCGCCTGAGATGGCGGGTGAAGTGCCCCTCGTTCATGAAGTCCGCCAGTGCTGCCTGGGCAAGCAATGGGGCGAACTGGCCGGTCACGCTCAGCGCCGAGACGATTGTGTGGTCTATCGCCTTGGGCGCCACCAGAAAGCCGAGGCGCATGGCCGGAAACAGGATTTTCGCGAAGGTACCGACATAGACCACGCGGTTCGACGCGCCGATGCCCTGCAGCGCCGGTATAGGCTGCCCCTGAAAACGGTATTCGCCGTCGTAGTCGTCCTCGATGATCCATGACCGCCAGGTCTCGGCCATGTGCAGGAGATTGAGCCGCTGTTCCATCGGCATGGTTATGCCGAGCGGATGATGGCAGGAGGGCGTCACGAAAATCATGCGCGGAATGACAGGCGGTGGATCGAGGTTCCAGCCTGCATTGCCCACGCGCAGCGGCGCCAGTTTCGCCCCAGCCGAGACGAAAGCCGAACCCGCCCCGTAGTATCCCGGCTCCTCCATCCACACCGTGTCGCCTTCATCGATCAGCAGCCGGGCCAGAAGATCGAACGCCGACTGCGCGCCATTGGTCACGACGATCTGCTCGGCGGAGCACTGAACGCCCCGCGACGCGGTGAGATAGCGAGCGATAGCTTCGCAAAGAGGTGGATAGCCTTTGACGTGATAGGTCCCGAAAAGGTCGATATGCGCAAATTTTGCGCGGCGGCTGAGCAGTTTCGACCAGGTGTTGAACGGAAAATTGTCCGGGTCCGGCATGCCGGGATGAAATGCGAGCATGCCGGGTCGGCCGTGATGATAGGGTTGAGCGAGCATGGCCTGCCCGCGCAATGATATCGGATTCTCACCCTCGACCGATACATGCTCCGCGGCGGTCGAACGGGTCGGCAGATCCATGACCACCGAGGGCCGGCGTGGCCTTATCGCCAGATAACCCTCGAGCGCCAGCTGGTCGCAAGCGGCAATCACCGTGTTGCGGCCCACCTGCAGATCCCGCGCCATGACCCGTGTCGAGGGCAGCGCATGGCCGCTCGGCAGCACGCGCCGTTCGATCAGACCGCGCAACTGGACGTAGAGCTGCCTGTGCAGGTTGGCGGAACTGCCGCGATCCAGCGCAACACCGTCGATTGGAAAACTCGTCTTCATCGTGGTTCCGAAAAATCAATGCAAACTGGCTCTAACAATGGAACCAAAGCAGTCCTAGGCTCAAGAAAAATGCGTTCAGGGTTCAGGTGGGGCTGACCGATGCAGTGCATAAGGGTGGGAGTGATCGGTGTGGGAGGCGTCGCCCAGGTCGAGCACATCCCGAATCTGCTCAAATTGCACCGGCAGTTCAAGATCCTCGGCGTCTATGATCCTTCGCGCAAAACCCGCGCCTTTGTCGGCGAGGAATTCGGCCTCGCTACATTCGCCGATCTCGACGGACTTCTAGCGATGCCGCTTGACGCCGTGGTCATAGCCTCCCCCGATGCCTTGCACTGGGAACAGGCTCTCGCCGCCTTCGCCCGGGGGCTGCACGTCTTCTGCGAAAAGCCGCTTTGCTACAGCGCCGGGGACATCGACGACCTGATCGCCGCCAGGGATCGCGCCGGCAAGGTGCTTCAGGTTGGCTACATGAAGCGTTTCGATCCGAGCTACGAGGCGGCGCTGAAGATGCTGCCGGGCACGGCGCGGACGCTTCGCTACATTTCGGTCGAGGTCAACGATCCCGACGCGTGGCCGTTCGTGCGGCACCAGTCCACATGCCGGGGTGACGACGTCGCGGTGGATCTGGTTGCCGCGACCGAAGCCAGGCAGCGCGAGCAGGTGGATCGAGCGGTGCCTGGACTGGATGACCCCGACGCCTTTCGTGGTTTTGTCGGCGCCTATTGTTCAGCGATCGTGCACGACGTGAACGCCGTCCACGGGCTGCTCGATGCGCTCGGCGTCACAGATGGCGACATTGTCGGCGCCTCGCTTTTTGCCAGGGGTGAAGGCGGCCAGGGTGCCGTGCGGCTGCTCGGTGGCCAGGCGCTGTGGAACATGGTGCATCTGGCCGTACCTGGGCTCGCCGACTACCGAGAGCGCATAACGCTCTACTTCGACCAAGCCTCGCTCGAACTGGAATTCCCCTCGCCCTATCTCAACCACCAACCGACACGGCTGACCCTGCGCACCAGCGACGGCCACACGCTTTCCAGCCGCGACATCCGCAGCGGATACGAAGAGGCGTTTGTCGAGGAGTTGAAGGGTTTCTGGTCGGCGATCGTCGAAGGCACGCCGGTGCGTAACACCGCCGAGCAGGCGCGTCGCGACATGAAGCTGCTGGCCGGGCTCACCCGGCGCCACCTTGCCCAGCTCAAGCAATCAGGAGCTCGCCCGTGACGGTTCGCATCGGCATAAACCCGATCACCTGGAGCAATGATGACGTGCCGGAACTCGGCGGCGATACGCCACTTGAGGTCTGTCTCGGCGAGACCAAACGGGCCGGCTATTCCGGCACTGAACTTGGCGGCAAGTTCCCGCGCCGGTCGGCCGAGCTGAAGCCGATCATGGAGCGCTATGGCCTTGCCGTGATTTCGGGCTGGTATGATGGCCGCTGCGACGAGAAGGAAGTCAGCGCGGAAATGGATGCGATCATGCCGCATCTCCAGCTGTTGAAGGATATGGGCGCGGCGCACGTCGTTTATGCCGACACCTCGCGCGGACGCCATGACGCCATCTGGGGACCGATCTCGCAACGCCCGGCACTGAACCCGCAGGAATGGCCGGCCTACGGCCGCAAACTGACCGCGCTGGCCGAGCGGATGGCGGATTTCGGCGTGCGCATGGCCTTTCACCATCATATGGGGACCATCGTCGAGACCGATGCCGAGGTCGCCCTGCTGATGCGCCACACCGGCGAGGCCGTTGGCCTGCTCTACGACACCGGCCATTCGACATTTTCGGGCGGCGACCCGCTGGCTTTGATCAGGGCGCACGTCAAGCGCGTCGTGCACGTGCATTGCAAGGACGCGCGCAAGGCCGTGCTTGATCGGGCCCGTGCGCAAGACATGAGTTTCATGGGAGCGGTCATGGACGGGATATTCACCGTTCCCGGCGACGGGTTCATCGATTACCCGGCCATTTTGCGCGTGCTTGCCGACAACGGCTACAGCGGCTGGCTGGTCGTCGAGGCCGAGCAGGATCCCAGCAAGGCCAACCCGCTGACCTACGCGACAATGGGATTCCGGAATTTGTCGCGCATGGCTGGGGAAGCCGGATTTACTGTCAGGGAATGATCGAGGCCACTATTCGGTCTCCAGGGAACCAGTGCTGATGAATGAAACTGGACAGGGGTGTGCGAAGATTCAGGTCATGGAATAACAACACACCTTGAAGGGGCAACTGGACTGCCGACCGTAACTGCGGCGGYGGAAAACAAACAGGAGGTTGTTATGTTTTCGCTTGCGAAATTAATAAAGCCTGCGCTCGGCCTGCTGGCCGGCGCTACGATGATGGCGGCGGCCACCAATCTTGCGGCCGCCGATGATACGCACGTGGTGTTTGTAACCCATGGCCAGAGCGGCGACCCCTACTGGTCGGTCGTGAAGAACGGCATGGACGATGCGGCCAAGACCCTGGGCGTCAAGGCCGAATATCTGGCGCCCGAAACATTCGACATGGCCAAGATGGCGCAAATGATCGACGCCATTACAGCCTCGAAGCCCGATGGGATGGTTGTTTCGATCCCCGACGCCGCGGCCCTTTCAGGTCCGGTCAAGAATGCCGTTGCCGCCGGCATCCCGGTCATCGTCATCGATTCTGGCGGTTCGAAGCTGACCCATGATCTTGGCGGCCTGCTGTTCATGGGACAGGACGAATTTCAGGCGGGCGTCATGGCCGGCGAGCGCATCAAGGCACTCGGCCTCACCAAGGCGGTCTGCGCCAATCACGAGGTGGGCAATTCCAGCCTTGACGATCGCTGCGCGGGCTTTGCCAAGGGGCTGGGCGTCGATGTTCCGGTGATGAACGGCGTCATCGACCCGACCGAAATGAAGAACCGCATGATCGCCTATATGACCGCCCATGCCGATACGCAATTCATTCTCGCTGTCGGCGCCAGCGGTGCCGAACCAACGCTGGCCGCGCTCGATGAAATGGGCCTTGCGGGCAAGGTGAAAACCGGCACGTTCGATCTGTCTCCAACCATCCTGCAGGCCGTTGTTGCCGGCAAGATGGAGTGGGGCATTGACGCCCAGCAATATGCCATGGGCTATATCCCGGTCGCGATGTTCGACCTTTGGAAGAAGTACAAGATCATGCCGATCGCCGACTATCCGACAGGCCCCGGTTTTGTCACCAAGGATACTGCCGCCTCTGTCATCGATCTGGCAAAACAGGGCAAGCGTTAACCGCTGGCGGCCGGGCCCCGGCCCGGCCGCTTTCACTGATGAAGGTAACGCATCCATGGCTGCAGAGGTTCGCGACGAGCGGATCCGGTCCGTCTCCCGCCTGAGCCGCCTGTTGAGCAGGCCGGAACTTGGCGCGGCGGCCGGAACCGTTCTGGTCTTTGTGTTCTTCGCCATCACGGCGGGAAATACGGGACTTTTCAGTGCCAAAGGGATCATCAATTTCCTCGAGGTCTCGGCCCAGCTTGGCATTCTCGCCGCACCCGTGGCCCTGTTGATGATCGCGGGCGAGTTCGACCTGTCGGTAGGCTCGATGATTGGCTTTGCCGGGATCCTGATCGCGATCCCTTCCGTATTCTGGGGCTGGCCCATCTGGCTTTCGCTGCTGTTTTCCTTCGCTGTTTGCGGCGGTATCGGTGCGCTCAACGGGCTCGCCGTCGTCAAGACCGGGCTGCCCTCCTTCATCGTGACGCTCGGAAGCCTGTTCATGCTGCGCGGCCTGACACTCGGTCTCACGCGCGGCATATCCGGGCGGACCCAGGTTTCGGGCGTGCATGAACTGGCGTTGAACGATCCTCTCAACAGCCTGTTTTCGGGGCAGGTGTTTTCCGGCCTGATCGCCTGGCTTTCGGACATGGGCCTGGTCGGCAAGCGGGCGGACGGACTGCCGTCAATTTCCGGCATTCCGGTGTCGATCGTCTGGTGGATCGCATTGACCTTGATCTGCACCTGGTTGCTGACGCGCAGCCGCTTCGGCAACTGGATCTTCGCCGCCGGCGGTGAAGCCAACGCAGCGCGCAATCTCGGTGTACCGGTGGCCCGCACCAAGATCACGCTGTTCGTCATGACGGCCATGGCGGCCGCGCTCTTTGCGGCGATCCAGGTCCTGGTCACCGGCTCGGCCGACACGCTGCGCGGCACCCAAAAGGAATTCGAGGCCATCATTGCCGTCGTCATCGGCGGCACGTTGCTTACCGGCGGCTACGGGTCGGCCGTCGGCGCCATGTTCGGCGCATTGATCTTCGGCGTGGTGCAGATGGGCATCTTCTACACCGGCATCGACACGGACTGGTTCAAGCTGTTCATGGGCGCCATGATGGTCATCGCGGTGCTGTTCAACAGCTATGTGCGCAACCGCGCCATGAGGAGCCGGTGATGGCCGAGCCCTATGTCGAACTGAAGTCGGTCAGCAAGTATTTCGGGTCGGTCGTTGCGCTGAAGGATGTGTCGTTCGACGTATGTCCGGGCGAAGTCCATTGCCTGCTTGGCGACAACGGCGCGGGCAAGTCGACGCTGATCAAGACGCTGTCCGGCGTCTACGCGCCAGACGAGGGTGAAATCCGCGTCCAGGGCAAGCCGACGAGGTTTGCGTCACCGGCCGATACGCGCAACAGCGGCATCGCAACGGTCTATCAGGACCTGGCTTTGGTGCCGCTCATGAGCGTGGCGCGAAACTTTTTTCTCGGGCGCGAGCCAATGCGCAAGTTCGGCCCGATCAGCCAGTTTGACGCCGAGTTCGCCAACCGCACCGCGTATGACGAATTGTCGGCGATGGGCATCCAGCTGCGTGATCCGGAACAGCCTGTCGGCACGCTTTCGGGCGGGGAACGGCAGTGTCTGGCTATCGCCCGCGCCGTTTATTTCGGCGCCAAGGTGCTGATCCTGGATGAGCCGACATCGGCGCTGGGGGTCCATCAGGCATCCGTGGTCCTGAAGCTCATCGTCCAATCCAAGGCGCGCGGCATCGGCGTCATCTTCATTTCCCACAACGTTCATCACGCCTATGTGGTCGGCGACCGCTTTACCTTGTTGAAGCGCGGCAGATGCACCGGCACCTACGCGAAAAGCGAAATCGATCGCGACCAGTTGCTCAATCTGATGGCGGGCGGCAAGGAACTGGTCGATCTGGAACAAGAACTGAATAAAGCGGTCAAAGGCAGCCCCGCGTAAGGGAGCAAAGGTCAAACAGGTGGCGCAAAGCAGACGGCCGTCGCCTCGACCGGTCCAGCCCTACCCGAAGATCCGCTCGCCCTGCTCGTCGACCAGCTGGATGCCCTTCTTGATCGAGATGTCGACGGCGTCGTCGAGCCCGGCGAAGCGGTCGGCGCGGATGAATTTGTGCTCCTTGATGACGCCATCGACCTCCTTGGAGACGACGCCGCAGGTCTGGTACTGGCCCTCGGCCTTGTAGGGCGTGGCGCTGATCAGGAACCCCTTGTGCTCGACCTGTTTGGCTGGCGCTGCGGTCTTCGGCTCACCTGCCTCGGCTCCGCCACCACCGCCGAAAAGACGCTTTAGAAAAGACATCGCTCAAATCTCCCTGTTCGCCTTGCAATCGCGGCCTGCCCTGTTCGCGATTCACGACGGCTGTTGTTCCAGCATGCGCGAATGTGCCGCCGCATTCCAGCCCCCTGATGAAGGCGTCGGCTGGCAGATCGATCTCGTCAGCCTGCCGCGGCCCGTCAATCGAAATGACAAAAAGCCCGGGGGTTCCCGAGCTTTTGTCTGTTCTGGCTTTTGGCTGTACTGGACGGGCGGCTTCAGCCGCGCGACAGCGCTTCCAGCGCCTCGGCGGCGCCTTCGAGAATGGCGATCGCCTCAGCCTGCTTGTCCGCCGGGGCATCGACGAAGTCACCGAGTGCCGCACGCAGTCGGTGACGGACAGTGCGGAATTCGTCACGCGCCTCCGAGCGGCCACCACGACCGCCACGACGACCGCCCTCTTCGCTCTCGTCGTTCCAACCGAACCAGTCGCGCGCCTTGGCCATCTTGCGGCCGAAGCGCTCGAGGTGGTCGAGCACGCCGTCGATCATCTCGCGGTTGTCGTTCAGATGCGCCTGCCCGGCTTCGGTGATCGAAAACACCTTCTTGTTGCCGTCGGCCGCGGAAGCGGCATAGCCGGCCTCTTCCAGGAAGGTCAGCGTCGGGTAGACCACGCCCGGGCTCGGGCTGTAGATGCCGCTGGTGCGCTCTTCCAGCGCCTTGATGATGTCGTAGCCGTGGCGCGGTGCCTCGGCCAGCAGCGACAGTGTGATCAACTTGAGATCACCGTCGGCCAGCATGCGGCCGGCGCGGAACATGTCGCCCGGGCCGCCGCGTCCGCCGCCACGACCGCCATGGCCGAACGGGCCAAAGCCGCCGCCACGGCCGCCGAACTTGCCGGCCATGTGCATGAACATGCGCTCGCCGAAATGATTGTGCCCGAATTGCTTGTGCATTGATTGCTCCTTGAGTTCTATCTTACGATATATTTGAGTTCTATCTTACGATATATCTTAATTAGGCACACCAATCGCTGGAGTCAAGATATATCTTACGATGTATCTGAATACGACTCCAGAGGCTTGCTTTTGCCGGAACGCGCCGCTAGAAGGCCCGCGAGCGCCACGGCTGCTCCGTAAGCGTCTGACGTCAAGCAACGCATCCAACCCCGGTCTTTCCGGGCAATTGCGCCGAAAACCGGCGAATGGATGCCAAATGCGACGGACCGGACACTTCAGGGAACCTCCCAAAATGACTGCAAGAAATCGGCGCCGGAAGCTGCCCGCGCGCTATGCTGCCATCGTCAGCCCGCTGGTGCTGTCACTGTTGATGACCTTCATTGTCTCATTCATCTCGACACTGAAAAGCCTTGGTTTCCACCCCAGCCTGCCGTCCATCTGGATGACCGCCTGGGGTCTGTCCTGGCTGGTGGCGTTTCCAACGCTGCTGCTGGTGCTGCCGGTGGTGCGCCGCATCGTCGGCGCGCTCTGCGAACCGGCCGGCCGATAGGGCCCGGCAGAGGGAGGCTCCGGACCTCCCTTCGCCCCGGTCACCCACGAAGAACCGCTACCAGCGGCCGCTGCGCCGGTTCCAGGCGTAGAGCAGGTCGGCGAACCGATCATAGGCAAAACGCGTCAGCGGCAAGGCAACCGGATTGCCGAACACCGTCGCCAGCCAGCCCTCGCCCGGCGTTGCCTGCCACACGGCAACCGCGACGTCGGCGCCGACCAGCAGTCGGCCGTCGGCGTCGGTGGCGTGCAGCCGGCGGCGGACATCCTCAAGCGACGCACCAAATCGAGCAAGTGCTGCCGGTTCAAGATTGATGTCGCGAAACACGATCCGTCCGGCCTTGACCGCTTCGATCAGCCGCCGCTTTTGCCGGCTGATGCCGGCATCGCAAACCGGGCAGCGTGTGTTGTACCAGACGGTCAGCAAAGGCTTGGTCCGTTGATCGGGCATGATCCTTCCAAAAACCGACACCTGCTTTCCGGGATCATGCTCAGCCGTGGCCATGCCTGTGGTGCAGGTCGGGATAATGCGGATGCCGGTGGCGCATGGGCGCATGCCGGTGCCAGTGCGAATGTGGCTCGCTCACCGGTCCGTCATGATGGTGCTGGTGGTGCTCGTCATGCGCATGGCTGTGCTCGTGTTCCAGTTCCTCGTGGTCGTGCTCGTGCTCATGGCGTTCCGACAGATGCAGCCAGAGGCCGAAGGCCATCAGAAGCCCGGCGACCGCCAGCTTGAGCGTGACGGCGTCACCCAGGATGACGATTGCCAGCAGCGCGCCGATAAAGGGGGCGAGCGAGTAATACGCCCCTGTCCGTGCCGTGCCGAGATGACGCAGCGCCACGATGAACATCACCAAGCTGACCCCGATGACAAAGAAGCCGACGGCCGCGGTGACTGCGACGATCGACGCTGGCGGAAACGAAGCCCCGCCGGCGAGCGCCAACCCGACATTGACGACACCAGCCACCAGCCCTTTGAGCATGGCGATCACCACCGGGTCGGTGGCCGAGATTTTGCGTGTGAAATTGTTGTCCAGCCCCCACGCCAGGCACGCCGCGGCGACGAGCACGGCACCAAGGTTGAAGGCAACGCCCTCACCCTGCCACGACAGCAGAACGGCGCCGGCCAGGATGGCGAAGGCGCCCAGGAGCAGGCGGCGGTCGACATTCTCGCGGTAGACGAGCCAGGCGATCGCCATCGTCGCCAACCCTTCGAGATTAAGCAGCAGCGCGGAACTGGATGCGGTGTTGAGGCCGAGGCCGAACATCAGCAGCACCGGTGCGATAATCCCGCCGGCGCCAATCGCCAGCACCAGCCATGGCATATCCCTGGCGGTCAGTTGCGCCTCGCCAGCGCCGGTGCCGCGCAACAGACGATAGAAGGCCAGCCCGGCGCCGGCGCCAAGATAGAGCAGACCGGCCAGCATGAAGGGATTGACGCTGTCGAGCAGCAGCTTGCACAGCGGCGGCGCCGCGCCGAACAGGATGGCGGAGCCAAGAGCAAGCGGCACGCCGGGCCACAGATGCGCATGTGAATTCGGTTCGGACATGGCCGCATCCTAGTGCATGTCGCCCAAACTGCGCAGCGGATTTGGGCGACATGCATTGGACAAGGACCTGAAAGCGCTTCAGCCTCCGCGCTGTTCTGAGAGCACTACCCGAGCGAGGTGATGATCTCGCGGTAGGCAAATTCGGGGAAGGCTTTCAGCGTCCGCGTCCTGATGTTGCCGGCCGCCGCCAGCATCAGCGAGAAGCGAGCCAGGACCGCGTCGTCGGGCGCTTCAACCACGGCCACCATGTCGTATTCACCCATGGTCAGGTAGAACGCCTTGAACGATCCGCCCATGTCTCCCAGCTGCTTCCTGGCGGCGTCGAGTCGCTTCGGTGAATCGCGCACATTTCTGGCGCCCTGTTCCGTCCAGTTCATCAGCACGATATAGCTTGTCATGCACACCTCCCTCCGGGCCACGGAGCACGGCGGCTTCGCCGGGGCGGGCATCCGGGTTTGTCGCCCAGAAAATGCATCCGACGTCGAAATTATCCTCCCGCAGCGAACATCCTGCAAGGACTACCGAGCCGACGCCCGTCGCTGGGTAAAGGCGAGCCTCGCGAGGCGGCGGCAAAGCGACGGCCGTAAGACGGTCGGCGCCGACCAGAGAAAGCCGGTTTTAAAACCCGCCTAATTGCGGCAATCTCGGTCGTGCCGTCGATCTGGCGGAAATCCCCGGCCGCCGGAGAGCTTCATGCGCGAAACGATCGACCTGCCGCCGGAATCGATCGAGAGTCCTGCCGCATGGACCGGCGAGGACATGGCGAAACATCCTGAGCGTTGGCTGGTCGAACTGGACGCGCGCGACGTCGCGGAACTGGAGTTGGCGGCAACCGGCTTTCTCGCCCGCTCGCAGGACATCGGCAACCTGACCAAGGCTGACTTCCCCTTGCCCCGGCTTGTCGGCCATCTTGCCGCCCTTCGCGAAAAACTGATCGCCGGCATTGGCTTCGAGGTGCTTCGCGGTCTCCCGGTCGAGAGATATTCGGCGGAAATGGCGGCAACGATTTTCTGCGGGATTGGCGCGCATCTGGGAAGCGCACGATCCCAGAATGCCCAGGGCCACATCCTCGGCCACGTCCGCGACACAGGCGCCGACGCCAGGGACGCCACGACGCGCATCTACCAGACCTCTGAGCGCCAGACGTTTCACACCGACTCCGCCGATGTTGTCGGTCTGCTCTGCCTACGTGATGCCATGCAAGGCGGCGAGTCCCTGCTGGTGAGCACAGTGACGATCTACAACGAGATGCGCAAGAAACGGCTCGACCTCACCCGCCTGCTGTTTGATCCGATCGCCACCGACCGGCGCGGCGAGATACCGGAAGGGGAAAAACTCTACTTCGAAATCCCGGTCCTCAACTGGCATGCGGGATTGCTGACCGGCATCTATCAGCGCCAGTACATCGACAGCGCGCAACGCTTTCCGGATGCCATGCGGCTCAGCGCCGCGCATGTCGAAGCGCTGGATCTCTTCGACAGCCTTGCCAATGATCCCAGACTAAACCTGTCGATGCGGCTGCGGCCCGGCGACATGCAGTTCGTCTACAATCATTCGCTGCTTCACGACCGCATCGGCTTTCGGGATTGGCCGGACCCGGACAAGCGGCGCCATATGCTGCGTTTGTGGTTGTCAGTGCCGGGCGACCGACCGCTGCCCGAGTGCTTCAGGCAGCGTTATGGCTCAATAGAGATCGGCAACCGGGGCGGCATCATCGTCAAAGGGACGCGGCTGAACGTGCCGTTGTGGTAGTTCCGGAACGGCGGGCACCCCGCCACGTTGACTGAGGTCCGCCTGACGTCCTTCGATGGGCACGCCGCAGCAGGCATCGGTGTCGGCGTCAATTGAGCTGGTCGGCGACGACGCCGTCCGAGCTCAGCTGTCCAAGAAGCTCCTGAGCTTCCGGCTACGGCTTGGATGCTTCAGTTTCCTGAGCGCCTTGGCCTCGATCTGGCGGATACGCTCGCGGGTGACCGAGAACTGCTGGCCGACTTCTTCCAGCGTATGGTCGGTGTTCATGCCGATGCCGAAACGCATGCGCAAAACGCGCTCCTCGCGCGGCGTCAGCGAGGCCAGCACGCGCGTGGTGGTCTCGCGCAGATTGGCCTGGATCGCCGCATCGATCGGCAGGATCGCCATCTTGTCCTCGATGAAATCGCCCAGATGCGAATCCTCCTCGTCGCCGACCGGCGTTTCGAGCGAGATCGGCTCCTTGGCGATCTTCAGCACCTTGCGCACTTTTTCGAGCGGCATGGCGAGTTTTTCGGCCAGCTCTTCCGGCGTCGGCTCACGGCCGATCTCGTGCAGCATCTGGCGCGAGGTGCGCACGATCTTGTTGATCGTCTCGATCATGTGCACCGGAATACGGATGGTGCGCGCCTGGTCGGCGATCGAACGCGTGATCGCCTGCCGGATCCACCATGTCGCGTAGGTCGAGAACTTGTAGCCGCGGCGGTATTCGAATTTGTCGACCGCCTTCATCAGGCCGATATTGCCTTCCTGGATCAGGTCGAGGAACTGCAGGCCGCGATTGGTGTATTTCTTGGCGATGGAGATGACGAGACGTAGATTGGCCTCGACCATTTCCTTCTTGGCGATCGCGGCTTCGCGCTCGCCCTTCTGCACCTGGTTGACGATCTTGCGGAATTCCAGGATCGAGATCGCCGTTTCGGTGGCCAGATGCTGGATTTCGGCGCGCAGGTCGCGGATGGCGTCCTTCTCGTTCTTGGTGAATTCCTTCCAGCCGCGCGAGGTCAGGTTGCCGATCGCGCGCGTCCAGTTCGGGTCGAGCTCCGAGCCCTGATATTCCTTCAGGAATTCCTCGCGGCGCACGCCGTAGCTTTCGGCGAGCCGCAGGAGCTTACCCTCGTTCTGCACCAGGCGCTTGTTGATGTCGTAGAGCTGTTCGACCAGCGCCTCGATGCGCGCCGTGTTGAGCGACAGCGACTTCACCGCCTTGATCAGCTGGTCCTTCAGCTCCTTCAGCCGGCGGTCCTGGCTGGGCGACAGCGTGCCGGCCGCGGCCAGCCGGTTCTCGACCTGCTGGTCCTGCAGCTTGCGCAGCTTCTTGTAGGTGTCGGCGATGACGTCGAGCGTCTCCATCACCTGGGGGCGGAGTTCCGCTTCCATCGCCGCCAGCGACAGGCTGGCCTCGTCCTCGTCTTCCTCGTCGTCATCGACCAGTCCGCGCGTGTCGGCGCCGACATTGGTGACGTCGTCTTCCTCGTCGCGCGAACGGCGCGGCTTGTCCTCGACTTTGGCTTCCTCGATGCGCTCCACCACCGGCGCCTGCTTGGCCTCGGGGCCGGCATAGGTGGCTTCGAGATCGATGATCTCGCGCAGCAGAATCTTGGATTCGTTGAGCTCATCGCGCCAGATGATGATGGCCTGGAAGGTCAACGGGCTTTCGCACAGGCCCGCGATCATCGTCTCGCGGCCGGCCTCGATGCGCTTGGCGATGGCGATTTCGCCCTCGCGCGACAGAAGCTCGACCGAGCCCATCTCGCGCAGATACATGCGCACCGGATCGTCGGTGCGGTCGGTCGGCTCTTTCTTGGTGGTGGTGGCAGCAACGGCGGTGCCGGTCTGCTCGGCCAGCTCGTTCGCGTCTTCCTCGGCATCAGCCGCAGTGTCTGCGGCCTCGGGCTCTTCGCCCTGCTCGTCGTCCTCGACCACGTTGATGCCCATGTCGGACAGCATCGCCATGGTGTCCTCGATCTGCTCCGAGGTCACTTCCTCGGAGGGCAGCACCGAATTCAGCTCGTCCATGGTGACATAGCCGCGCTTCTTGGCGGCCTTGATCATCTTCTTGACAGCATCATCGGAAAGGTCGAGCAGAGGGCCATCGGTGGCGCCTTCGCGTTCGGTTTCGACCTCTTCCTTTTCCTTTGTCGCCATAGTCTTTATCTTCTCCTAGCGGCCGAACATCAAAGCCGCGTAAGCTGTCGGACCAGTCAAATCGGATGCACTCGCTTATGAGTCGCGCTTCACCGGGCCAGTAACTGCATCTCTCGTTAAGTCCAGATTAACCCTGATATCTGTGGCAGGCAGCTTGCCTGTCCAGTGACCAGTACCTCACATCGTTTATTTCCCGTCGACGCGGGTGCGGGTTAACGTTTCGAATCGTCCTGATTCCGCCATTCTGCCGGAAGGTCAAGCGCCTCTCGCATGATTCGCATGAAAAAAGCGAATCAATTACCCGACTTAGCCCCGCCGCGCGCCATTTGGACGCGCAACAGCGCTTTCACATTTCACTCTCTTGCCGAGCCCGTCCCTGCCCTATCGGCCGGCAAAGGCTCTGTCTTTCTTTTGGTGGAAGCACGAAAAACCGTTCCCACTTTTCGGGATCATGCTTTAAGCCCGCCCGGCCCTGCCCGAGGATACGCCGAATCCTTCGATCAGCGCTTCCGTCGCCTGTACATCCTGAAATTGCGCCTGAATTTCGATCAGGTGCCGGTAGTTTTCGTCTGTGGGATCGGTGGCGAGCGCCGCTTCCGCCTGTTTCAGCTCCTTATGTAAGGTGCGCGCGCTGCGCTGCAAGTGCAGGGCCTGGCTGAAAGCGTCGCGGGCATCCTCGAGGGCTGCAGTCTCCAGCGCCGGCCAGTGCCGCATTCGCCGGATCAGCCCGACCGCCCGCTCCCAGATCTCGGCGCAGCCGGCGCGCTCGATCATTGCCACCACGGCCTGACGGTCATTGGCCATGTCATGCGCCATCGCGTCGAGGATGGCGGCGTGCAGCCGCCTCAGATCGGAGTTGGCGAGATCGAGAAACTCGATATGTGCGAAATTCTCGTCGATCAGCACCGGATGGTTGACCAGCGCGACGATGATCGTCGCCTCGCGCATCGACATCCCCTCGCTGCCGCGCTTGACGAGCGCCGAGCGGCCAAGGCTCTCGGTGATCGGCGTGCGTCCGCCGCCGGCCTTGGCGAATTGTCCGCCCGGCGGCGGCGCCTTGCCCTGGCCCGGGCGCCCGTCCTGGCGGCCTTGCTTGGTACCGCGCTGCGCGCCGAAGAAGCTCAGCACCCGCTCGCGCATCTCCTGTTGATAGTGATAGCGAAGGCTTTCGTCGCGGATGCGACTGGTCAGTTCGCGCAACGTCTTTTCGAGCTCGGCCCGCCGCTCCGGCGTGTCGAAGACGCCGCCGGCCGTTTCGCGCATCCACAGAAGGTCGGCCAGCGGCCGCGCATCCGCCAGCACGGAACGGAAAGCGTCCGGCCCTTCGGCCTTGACCAGGTCGTCGGGATCCTTGCCTTCCGGCAGCAACGCGAAGCGCGCAGAGCGCCCCGCCTGCACCGCCGGCAGGGCCATGTCGGCGGCCCGCCAGGCAGCCTTTAGGCCGGCCTTGTCACCGTCGAAGCACAACACCGGCTCGCCGGCCATGCGCCACAACAACTCGAGCTGGTTTTCGGTGAGCGCCGTGCCGAGCGGCGCCACGACATTCTCGAAGCCGGCCTGCGCCAGCGCGATCACGTCCATATAGCCTTCGACGGCAATGACCGTGCCGCCCTTGGCAAGCGCCTTGCGGGCGCGGGCGAAATTGTAGAGCACGTTGCCCTTGTGGAAGAGCTCGGTGTCGGGCGAGTTCATGTATTTGGCCAACGCATCCGGCGCCAGCGCGCGGCCCCCGAAAGCAATGATCTTGCCACGCGAATCCGGGATCGGGAACATGATGCGGTCGCGGAACCAGTCATAGGAGACCGGAATGTCGTCGCCATGCCGCACCAGCCCGCAGGCCTCGATATCGGCTTTGGGAACACCCCTGGCAGCGAGATGCTCCTTCAGGGCATTGCGGCTGTCGGGCGCGAAGCCGAGCCGGAACGATTGCTGCGTGGCCGGTGTCAGCCCACGATCGCGCAGATAAGCGCGGGCTTTCGCACCCTCCGGCCCCTGCAGGCGCTCCTGGAAGAAGGTGGTCGCCATCTCCATGACGTCCGTCAGGCTGGCGCGCTCCTTTTCGCGCCGCTCCTCCTGCGCATCGCGGACAGGCATCGGCACGCCGGCCATGTCGGCGACCTTCTCGACCGCTTCGGGAAAGCTCATGCCGTCGAGTTCGGTGAGGAACTTGAAATGATCGCCCGACACCGAGCAGCCGAAACAATGGTAGCGGCCCTTCTTGTCCTCGCAGTGGAAGGATGGGCTCTTCTCGCCATGGAACGGGCAGCAGGCCCAATAATCGCCGCGCGGCGCGTTGGTCTTCTTCCTGTCCCACGCCACGCGCTGGCCGATCACCGATGAAATCGGCACGCGGTCGCGGATCTCGTCGAGGAAGGCGGGCGGAAAGCGCATCGGGAAACTCGTTTCCCCACCATATAATCATGCCCGCGGAATCCGACGACCCCTAATGCGGACGATGCCCGGTTTCCACAGGGTAAAAAAGGCGGCCGTTGCGGGCCGCCTTCCCTTCGCCCCCAGCAGATTTGCTGGCCCAGACGGGATCTACTGCCCGGCAAGCGCGCCGAAAATGACGCCGGAGAGGACGCCGACAAGCACATAGTCGTTGCCGACGCGAATCCATTCCTGGCCGCGGCCGGGACGATGCAGGCCATAGCGGCCATAGTCGCGGATCGGCCGGTGCTGCCTCCAACCGGAATACGTCTGGCCATTGCGCCAATGGCTGCGCTTCACAACGATCTTCTTCTTCACGACACGCTTCCTGACGTCGACGTGCTTGCCGGGCTTTTGCCAGTCGACCTGGCTGTAGGTCGACTGCGGGGCGTTCGGCGCATTCATAGGCGCGGCCTGGCCGGCGAGCGACGTGGCGGCCAGCATCGAGAAAGCGAGAGCGGAAAGGACAATGCGTTTCATTGGAAGTCTCCTTGGTTGTCGATGCCCAAGGGATAGTGACCCACCGATGAACCGAAACTGAACACCTGCATTACAATTGTGTAATGAATTCCTTTGCTTATTTAGGAGAGTTGAACATCCTCGCAAAGATCGCGGCCAAACACGCGCGATCCGCCGCGCCACAGCAGCCTGGCAATGCAACCATTTGCGCGTCCGTCCATTTTCCGACACCGCCTGTCGCGGCGCAACGGCCCTTGAAATCGACAAGATTTTATTACCCGGCTAATGTAATGTCGTCATCCTGGTCACTGCCATGAACATGATTCGCACCCTCGTTTCCCCCACTGATCGCCGCGCTTGTCGCATCGCGCACCCCGTTGTCCGCATGCGGAAAGCGACATGAGCGGTTCCGTCGTCCTTCTGCATCTGGCCGGCGCCGTGGCGCTGATGCTGTTTGCCACCCGCATGGTGAAAACCGGCGTAGAGCGCGCCTATGGCGACGTGCTGCGCCATCGTCTGCGCGCCACCATGCGCAATCCGATCATGGCGGTGCTAGCCGGCACCGGCCTCGCCATCGCCTTGCAAAGCTCCACCGCCGTCACACTACTGGTCGGCTCCTTCGCCGGCTCCGGCATCGTCTCGGGCGCTGCCGGGCAGCTTGCCGTGCGCGGTGCCGAAATCGGCTCGGCGCTGGTGGTCAAGCTGCTGACCTTCGATCTCACCCTGCTGGTGCCGCTCTGCCTGATCACCGGCACGGTGATGTTCATGGCCACCGAGCGGCGCGACTGGCGCCAATCCGGCCGCATCCTGGTCGGTATCGGCCTTTTGATCCTGTCGCTGGAAATGATCGGCCAGGCATCGGAGCCGCTGCGCAACAGCCAGCTCATGCCGGTCATCATCAACTACTTCTCCAGCGATTCCATCACCGCCTATCTGTTGGCGGCGCTGATCACCTGGCTGTTCCAGTCGAGCATCGCGGCGGTTCTGTTGATGGCGACGCTGGCCGGCCGTGGGCTAATCACGCCGGAACTCGGCGTCGTCCTCATCCTCGGCGTCAATCTCGGTTCCTCGATCATCGCGCCGATGCTGACGCGCTCGGCGGGGCCTGCCGTGCGCGTCGTGCCGATCGGCAATCTCCTAATGCGCGGGCTTGGCTCGCTGGTCGTGCTGATCCTGTTCATGACCTTCAGGCCGCATGTCGCCTTCCTCGGCACGACGGCGGCGGACCAGATTGTCAACGCTCACATCCTGTTCAATGTGCTGATCCTGCTCGCCGGCTTGCCGCTGGCCGGGTTCGTCTACCGCGCCTCGGAGAAGATCGTGGCACTTGGCACCAAGCCGGCGCCGGCCGCCACACTCGATGTCGTCGAGCTTTCCGCGCTCAACGAGAGCGCGCTGGACGTTCCAAGCCAGGCATTGGCCAATGCCACGCGCGAGGTGGTGCGGGTCTGCGAGACCGTCGAGATCATGCTCAAGCGCATCATCGAGCTGTACGAGAGCGCCGACGCCGACAAGATCAAGGCGCTGGCAGCACTCGACGACCGCGTCGACCGCAAGCACGCGGCGATCAAGCTCTATCTGGCCAAGCTTACCAGGAATCCGCTGACCGAGGACGAGGCGCTGCGTTGCCAGGAGTTGATCGGCGCCTGCGTCAAGCTGGAGCAGGTCGGCGACATCATCGTGCGCAACATGCTGGTGCATGTGAAGAAGAAGCTCGAGCGCGGGCTTGAGTTCACGCCCGAGGGCTGGCGCGAACTCTGCGCTTTTCACGCTTCGGTGCTGGCCAATGCTCGGCTCGCCTTCAACGTGCTGGTATCACGCGATCCCGAGACCGCCCGCCAGCTGGTGCTGGAAAAGGACCAGCTGCGCGACCGCGAGAAGGAAACCAGCGCCAGCCATTTCGTGCGGCTGCGCGACGGAACCGCCAAGAGCGTCGAAACCAGCTCGATCCACCTCGACACCATCCGCGACCTGAAGCAGATCAATTCGCTGTTGGCGTCGATGGCCTATCCGGTGCTGGAAGAGCGCGGCCTGCTCACTGGATCGCGGCTGAAGGCGAGCGGAGGTTGACCCTGCCGGTCTCCCCGCGAGGGAGATCGGCGTTCCACGCCCGCACGCCCACTCAAGAAAACCTAAAGTCGCGACAAAAATTTCTGGATTGCCCGCAACGCCCATCCGTGGTTTGAGGCCGTTCCAGCTAGGGCCTTCCCATGTCGCTTCCGCTCATCGCCCTGTTCATTGCTGCCTTCGCTTTCGGCACCACCGAATTCGTCATCGCCGGCGTGCTGCCGCAGGTGGCGGAGGGGCTTGGCGTCTCGGTTCCATCGGCCGGTTATCTCGTCTCGGGCTATGCCTGCGGCATCGCCATCGGCGGTCCGCTGCTGGCGCTCGCCACCAAGTCGCTGCCGCGCAAGACCTTGCTGCTCGGCCTTGCCGTCGCCTTCACCATCGGCCAGGCGGCCTGCGCGCTGGCACCCGATTTCACCTCGATGCTGTTGCTGCGCATTGCCGTGGCGATAGCGCATGGCGCGTATTTCGGCGTCGCCATGGTCGTGGCGGTCGGTCTCGTGCGCGAGGACCAGCGCGGCATGGCGGTCGCCGTCATCCTGTCCGGGCTCACCGTCTCCAATGTCATCGGCGTGCCGGCCGGCACCGCGATCGGCAACGTCTTCGGCTGGCGCGCGACCTTCTGGGTGATGGGTGCGCTGGGTGTCGCGGCAACGCTTGCCATGGCAGCGCTTTTGCCGCGAACCGCTGGATATCAGGCCAAGCCCGCCGGCCTTGCGCGCGAGGTTCGCGTGTTGGCGCGCCAGCAGGTCTGGACTTCGCTGATCCTGATGCTGATGCTGATGATCGGCCAGTTCGGCCTGTTCACCTACATCACGCCGACATTGCTCGAAATCACGGGCCTTGATGAAAGCCTGGTGCCGTGGGTGCTGCTGCTCAACGGCGTCGGCGCCACGCTCGGCGTCTTCCTCGGCGGCAAGCTCTCCGACTGGAAGCTGATGCCGTCGCTGATCACCATGCTAGCCCTGCAGGCGGTGACGCTGGCGGTGATCTATGCCGTCAGCCCCTACCCCTTGCCGATGGTTGTGGCGATCGTCGTCTGGGGCGGTCTCAACTTCGCCATCGGCACGCCGATCCAGACCCGTATCCTGGCCTGGACCGCCGATGCGTCCAATCTCGCTTCGTCGCTCATTCCATCCGGCTTCAATGTCGGCATCGCGCTTGCCGCATCGCTGGGCTCGGCAATGCTGAATGCCGGCTACGGCTACCGCAGCCTGCCGCTGCTTGGCGCCATCGCCATGCTGGTCGCCATCGCGGTGGCGCTCGCGTCTTATGTCTGGGAAGGACGCAGCAACGCCACGCCGCCGCTCACGGCCCCAGCCGAGTAGAGCACAAGACAAAAGCGCGTCACCCGCGCCAACGTAGCAGGCGCATGGCGTTGGCGGTGACCAGCACGGTGGCGCCGGTGTCGGCCAGGATCGCCGGCCACAGGCCGGTGATGCCGGCAATGGTGGTGACCAGGAACACCGCCTTCAGCCCGAGCGCCACGGTGATGTTCTGGCCGATGTTGGCCATCACCGCCCGCGACAGCCGCACCATGCGCACGACATCCATGACCCGGCCATGCAGGATCGCCGCATCGGCCGTTTCCAACGCCACATCGGTGCCGCCGCCCATGGCAATGCCGATGTCGGCGGCGGCGAGCGCCGGTGCGTCGTTGATGCCGTCGCCAACCTTGGCCACCCTCAGCCCCCCGCGCTGCAATTCGCCGACGATGCGCAGCTTGTCCTGAGGCAAGAGCTCAGCCCGCGCCTCGATGCCGAGCGAAGCGGCGATGGCTTCGGCCGTGCGTCGGTTGTCGCCGGTCAGCATCACAGCGCGGATGCCTTCGGCCTTCAGCGCCGCAATGCCGGCCGCCGCATCCGGCCGCGGCTCGTCGCGCATGGCGATCAGCCCGGCCACCACGCCATCGGCCACCAGCACCGAGACGGTCTTGTCCTGGCCGTTGAGGCTGTCGATGGCAAGACGCTGCGCCTCGGTCATCGTAGCGCGTTCGCCCGCCGCCTGGCCGGATCCGAGGAAGGCCGCGACGCCGCCGACGCTACCCTCGACGCCCTTGCCTGAAATCGCCTTGGCGGCCAGGGCCGGCGGCACCGGCGCCTTGGCGGCCTTGGCCTTGTCCAGTATGGCCACCGCCAGGGGATGGCTGGAGCCCTGCTCAAGTGCTGCCGCCAGCGCCAGCACGGTGCGTTCGTCGCGCCCATAGGCCACGATGTCGGTAACCACCGGTTTGCCCGCGGTAAGCGTACCGGTCTTGTCGAAGGCGACGGCTGTGATCCGGCGAAAGCCTTCCAGCACGGCACCGCCCTTCATCAACAGGCCATGCCGCGCGCCGGTGGCCAGGCCCGCGGCGATCGCCGCCGGCGTCGAGATGACCAGTGCGCAGGGGCAGCCGATCAACAGGATCGCCAGGCCTTTGTAGATCCATTCGTTCCAGTCGCCGCCGGCAACCAGCGGCGGCAGCAGCGCCACCAGCGCCCCAACCACCAGCACAGCAGGCGTATAGTACCGTGAGAAGCGATCGATGAAGCGCTCGGTCGGCGCCTTGGCTTCCTGCGCTTCCTCCACCAGCCGCACCACCCGAGCGATGGTGTTGTCCGACGCTGCTGCCGTCACCCGAACCTTGAGCACACCGTCGGTGCTGATCGTGCCGGCGAAGACACCGTCCGAGACACCCTTGCGCTTCGGCGTGCTCTCGCCGGTCACAGGTGCTTCGTCGATAGCGCTCGCTCCCTCGACGATCTCGCCATCGGCCGGGATACGATCACCTGGCCGCACCACGATCACATCGCCGACGGCAAGGTCTTTGGCTGGGACTTCGACCGTGCCGCCTGCCCGCTCGACGATTGCCGTCTTCGGCACCAGGTCGGCAAGGCGTTGGATGCTGGCCCGTGCCCGACCGGCAGCGACGCCTTCCAGCATTTCGCCGATCAGGAACAGCACAACCACTGCGGCGGCTTCCTCGGTGGCGCCGATCATCACCGCACCGCCGGCGGCGATGGTCATCAGCATCTCGATCGAGAACGGCGTGCCGGCCAGTGCCGCCATCAGCGCGCGCCGGGCGATCGGCACCAGGCCAACCAGCAGTGCGGCCAAGAAGACCCAGCGCTCGGCCGCCGGAAACAGATGGCCGATGCCGTAGGCGGCAAGAAGCGCTGCAACACAGGCCAGCGTCAGCGCCGCGCGGCGGCTGCGCCACCACGCCTGCCTCGACTCGGCATCGCCGTGGAGATGGGCGGAACCGACGGTCCGCTCGCCGACCGGCTCGCCGCCATGGTCGTGGCCTTCATGATCGTGATCAGCATGATCATCTGCCTTGGCCACTAAAGCACGCCCGTCGATCTTGGCTTCCGCCCTGGCGATGGCATAGCCAAGCCGCGTCACCTGCTGCAGCACTTTGTCTTCGGGCAGTACACCGCCGTGGCTGACCGTCATGCTGGCGCCGGTCACCGAAACCGAGACGTCGGCGACGCCATCGAGACGGCGCACCGCCGTCTCGATCTTGGCCGCGCAGGAGGCGCAGTCCATGCCGTCGATCTTGAACCGTGTCTGCCTGATACTTGGCTGCCTGAGGGGAGCCGTCATCGCATCACCTGTCTGGCTTGCCCGCGCGGCCTGCCGCCGCGTGAGTCTTGAACCCTGATGTCGGACACTGTAATTGCTCTAGTCACTAGAGCTTCAAGAGGCAAAATCATGTTTTCGATCGGCGATCTCTCCCGCCGCACCGGGGTCAAGGTGCCGACGATCCGCTACTACGAGCAGATGGGCCTGGTTGCCGCACCCGAGCGTTCGGAAGGCAACCAGCGCCGCTATGGCCGGCAGGAGCTCGAGCGGCTGGCCTTCATCCGTCACGCCCGCGACCTCGGCTTCGCCGTCGAGGATATCCGCTCGCTCATCGAATTGAGCGGCCACCCCGAGCAGCCCTGCGGCCATGCCGACCGGATCGCCGGGGAGCAACTGATCTCGGTGCGGGAAAAGATTGCCCAGCTGCAGCGGCTGGAGGCCGAACTCGAACGCATCGCATCTTGCTGCCACGGCAATACGGTCGGCGACTGCTACGTCATCCGCGCCTTGTCCGACCACGCGCTGTGCGCCGACGAGCACGGGTGAGGAGGGCTCGCGCGCCCGCTACAGCTCGATCCGGAACCGCAGGCTTTCCGCTCCGCCATAGGCGGCATCCTCGAAGAAACGCTCGACCAGCTTGCCGCCATTGGTCAGGATCACCTTGTGCGACGCCGGATTGCCCGGCTTGGCGGTGATCTCGACATAAGGCAAGGCGACCGCCCTCGCCTCGTCCAGCATCAGCCGCAGCGCCTCGGTGGCGTAGCCACGCCGTCGCTTCCACGGCACCACCGCATAGCCGATATGGCCGAGCACATGCGGCGGCAGCGCAGCCGTACCTGGCTGCCAGCGAAAGCCGATCGAACCTGAAGCTTCGCCGTCCCAGATCCAGCGCCGAAAGCCCGGCAGGCGCGGCACCTTTCTGCCGTCGGGCAAGGTTATAGGGCCGCCCTTGGCCAAGGGATCATCGAGGTCGGCGAGAAAGGCCACCGGATCCTTTTCGATGGCCGCAAGCTGCTCGCGCGTCGCTTGCTCGAGCCGCACATTGTCCGGCGACCAGCCGCGCTCGAGCGCCGCCTTGTAGGACGGCAAATGTTCAAGCGCGGGTTTGACGAGTTCGACCATTTTGCACCGGCGGAGTAGCTGCGCCGACAAAGTAGCAGCATTATCCGCGAAGGCACGGTCCACCGGGTGCGGCCTCTTGCGACAAGGCCGCATTCCCATCGCTGGAAACGCGGCCCTGGTCTTATCCCTTGGGAGGAAACGACGCTCTGGCGCAACCATTCCAGGCCGCGCCAGTGCCTTTTGCCGAGCTCAGGCGATATCAAAACGGTCGGCGTTCATCACCTTGGTCCATGCCACCACGAAATCCCTGGCGAATTTCGCCTTGGCGTCTGCGGTCGCATAAACTTCGGCCAGCGCGCGCAGCTGCGAATGCGAGCCGAAGATGAGGTCGGCACGGGTGCCGGTCCACTTGACTTCGCCGGTCTTGCGGTCGCGGCCTTCGAACACGTCCTTGGCGTCCGAGGTCGCCTTCCACTCCGTGCCCATGTCGAGCAGGTTGACGAAGAAGTCGTTGCTCAGCGTTTCCGGCAGCTTGGTGAAGACACCGTGCTTCGACTGCCCGGCATTGGCGCCGAGAACGCGCAGGCCACCGACGAGAACCGTCATCTCCGGCGCCGTCAGCGTCAGCAGTTGCGCGCGGTCGACCAGCGCCTCCTCGACGGTCAGCCGCTGCTTGCCGCTGACATAGTTGCGGAAACCGTCAACGGTCGGTTCCAGCGGTGCGAAGGAGTGGATGTCCGTCTGCTCCTGCGAGGCATCCATGCGGCCCGGCCAGAAGGGAACGTCGACGCTGTGGCCACCGTCCTTCGCGGCCCTCTCGACGGCGGCGCCGCCGCCGAGAACGATCAGGTCGGCAAGCGAGACCTTCTTGCTGCCGGTCTGCGAAGCGTTGAACGCCTTGCGGATCGCTTCGAGCTTGTCGAGCACCTTGGCGAGTTCCGCCGGCTGGTTGACGGCCCAGTCCTTCTGCGGCGCAAGGCGGATGCGCGCGCCATTGGCGCCGCCGCGCTTGTCGGAGCCACGGAAGGTCGAGGCCGACGCCCACGCCGCCGACACCAGCTGCGATACCGACAGGCCTGAGGCCAGGATCTCGGCCTTCAGCGCCGCAGCGTCCTCTTCGTCGATCAGCACATGATCGACCGCCGGAATGACGTCCTGCCAGGGCAGTTCCTCTTTTGGAACCAACGGGCCGAGATAGCGAACCAGCGGGCCCATGTCGCGGTGGGTCAGCTTGTACCAGGCGCGCGCGAACGCGTCGGCGAACTGAGCCGGGTTTTCATGGAAGCGCCGCGAGATCGTCTCGTAGGAAGGATCGAACCGCAAAGCGAGGTCGGTGGTCAGCATCGAGGGGGCGTGGCGCTTGGCCGAATTGTGCGCATCCGGCACGCTGCCAGCACCCGCGCCGCCCTTCGGCGTCCACTGGTGCGCCCCGGCGGGGCTCTTGGTCAACTCCCATTCGAAGCCGAACAGGTTGTCGAAGAAGTTGTTGCTCCACTTCGTCGGCGTCGTCGTCCAGGTGACTTCCAGGCCGCTGCCGATGGCGTCGCCGCCCTTGCCGGTGCCGAACGTGCTCGCCCAGCCAAGGCCCTGCTGCTCGATGTCGGCGCCTTCCGGCTCCACGCCGACCAGCGTCGCATCGCCGGCACCATGGGTCTTGCCGAAGGTGTGGCCGCCGGCGATCAGCGCGACGGTTTCCTCATCGTTCATGGCCATGCGCGCGAAGGTGTCTCTGATATCGCGCGCCGAGGCCAGCGGATCAGGCTTGCCGTTCGGTCCTTCCGGGTTGACGTAGATCAGGCCCATCTGCACGGCACCGAGCGGATCCTGGAGATCGCGGTCGCCGCTGTAGCGCTCGTCGGCCAGCCACTTGCCTTCCGGACCCCAATAGATGTCCTCCTCGGGCTCCCACACGTCGGCGCGGCCGCCGGCGAAGCCGAAGGTCTTGAAGCCCATCGATTCCAGCGCGACGTTGCCGGTCAGGATCAGCAGGTCGGCCCAGGAGATCTTGCGGCCGTACTTCTGCTTGATCGGCCACAACAGCCGGCGGGCCTTGTCGAGGTTGACGTTGTCCGGCCAGCTGTTCAGCGGCGCGAAACGCTGCTGGCCGGCTCCGGCGCCGCCGCGACCGTCGGCGATGCGGTAGGTGCCGGCGCTGTGCCACGCCATGCGGATGAACAGCGGCCCGTAATGGCCGAAATCGGCCGGCCACCACTCCTGCGAGTCCGTCATCAGCGCATGCAGGTCCTTGATCACGGCGTCGAGGTCGAGGCTCTTGAATTCCTCGGCATAGTCGAACGCCTCACCCATCGGATCGGACAGCGGCGACTGCTGGTGGAGAATCTGGACATTGAGCTGATTCGGCCACCAGTCGCGGTTGACCCTGCCGACGGCTGTGTGCACGACCGGGCATTTGCCCGTGCTGGGGTCGTCAGTTTGTGCGTCCATGTTTTTCTCCGATCGTGGCTGTGTTGAGCTGTTTCAACTGCTGCGTGAACAAGGACAAAGGATGTCCCTGGAAGCGGTCCGTTTCATGGCTGGCGCATGACCGTATGCCAGATACGCGACCGAATATCTTGGATGTTCCTGTCGCTGCGGGCACGCCCCGGACGAAGCCGTCCCGGCTGCTCCTCATCTCCCTTGCAGCTCCTATAGCAAAGCTGCGCGATTAATTTAAGTTGGATTTCCTGATTACAGCGATAAGGTGACATTATGACAAACCTGACGCTGAAGCAGCTGCGCTATTTCGAGGCGTTGGCGCGGCACAACCACTTCGGGCGCGCGGCCGACGCCTGCGCGATCTCCCAGCCTGCCATTTCGGTGCAGATCAGGGAACTGGAGGAAACGCTGGGCACGGAGCTTTTCGAAAGAGGCGCCAGACAGGTCCGGCTGACCAATTTCGGCGAAGAGTTCGCCTTGCGCGTCCGCGACATCCTGCGTTCGGTGGACGAGCTCGCCGATCTCGCGCGTTCCTCGCGCGACAGGCTGGTCGGCCGGCTGCGCATCGGCGTCATCCCGACGATCGCGCCCTACCTCCTGCCGACGATCATTGGCAACCTCTCGAGCATGCATGATGGCCTCGATATCCATGTGCGCGAGACGCAGACGCAGAAGCTGATCCAGGAACTGGCGGACGGTCGGCTCGATGCGGCCATCGTTGCCTTGCCGGTGTCCGAACCGTCGCTGACGGAAATCGTGCTGTTTGCCGAGGCCTTCGTCCTGGTCCGGCCCGGCGAAGACGAGGGAAAGCCGGTGCCCAATCGCGAAATGCTGCGTGAAATGCGGCTGCTTCTGCTGGAAGAAGGCCATTGCTTCCGCGACCAGGCGCTCTCCTTCTGCAACATGCATTCGGCACGGCCACGCGAGTTGCTGGACGGCAGCTCGCTGTCGACCCTGGTCCAGATGGTCAGCGCCGGCATCGGCGTCACCTTGATCCCGGAAATGGCCGTGCCGGTGGAGACGCGCTCGGCGTCGGTCTCCATCGCCCGCTTCAGGAGCCCTCAGCCGTCACGGACGATCGGCATGGTCTGGCGCAAGACCAGCCCGATCGCCAAACAGCTGCTGCGGATTTCGGAAGTCGTTCGGCAGTCGGCCGACGCACTGCGCGCACAGCACAATCCGACACCGATTGCGCACCTGCTGAACCTGACGGCAACCGCCTGACAAACACGCCTTGGTTTCCGGCTTCGCGTGGTTAGCTTGCGGATTGCCTGACCATTTTCAAAACACCGCTTGGGCGGCCTGCTAAACAAGTTGTGTTTCGCCGATTGGCGCGAGGCGATTTATAATCGATTCGCGGCGGCAACACCGCGGGGAATTGCGAACGGCGGGAGAAGTGATCCGGTGCGGTTGAGATCTGTCCCTCTGGGTATCGTCGCCAGCCTCCTCCTCGCTGTCATCGCTTTGACGGTGTCGGCGCGGTCGTTTGCCGCGCTTCCCGATGTTCCCGCCTGGTTGCAGGCCCATGTCGGCGACAGCGATGGTCAGATCTCGCAAGTGGTCCTGGAGCGGGCCCGCGCGCTTTACCTGAAAAAGGTGGCGCAAGGTGCGGTCAGAAACCCCTGCTATTTCGCCATGGACGCCACACGACCCGGCGATCTCGGCAATGGCGTGCTCGGGCGCCGGTATTATGTCATCTGCGAAGGCAGCCAGTCGTTTCGTGCAATTCCGTCGGGTCACGGCGGCGGCCGCAACCTCAAAGGCACTATCGATTTTTCAAATGGCAGGCGATGCTCGAAGAACTTCGGCAATGCCATGGATTCGGAACTGACCGCAGGCGGCGCCTATATGACCCGCGAGGCGAAAACTTCGTTCAAAGGCTTTTATCGCACCGGTGCGAAGCAGGACGCGGCCTTCCTGCGCACCTTCATACAGTTCGACGGCGAAGGCGAAGCCGCCAATGCCAGGCAGCGGGTGATCGGCGGCCATGCGGCGCAGGTGCTGCGCGCCCAGTGCATGCGCAAAAATCCGAACAGCTCATATGCCGACCATGACGGTTTGGTGCCGTTCGGCAAGCTGGTGGACTATCCTGGCGGCCGCAGCAATGGCTGCACTAGCTGGTCGCCGGCGGATGCACGGCAGATCATCTCGATGGTGAAGGACAACCCGACGACGCTCTACATCTATCCGGAATCACGCGACATTGCCGCGGTAGTGGCACACCGTTCGCAGTCGGGCGGTGTGCCCTACTGGAACGCATCCTGCCTGAAGGAAATCGGCGCGCCGAAATTCTGGCCGAGAAAAACCCTCGAGCCGATCATCGCCCAATACAAGACGGATCATCCGGCACCACCGCCCCAGCCACTGCCGATCTGCAAGGGGTCTTGAAGTCCGCACCCGGATAGGCTGCCGCCCAGCCAGGCGATGCTTTCGGCGCTCTCGGGAGAGCCTTTCAGGCAAGACGAGATCAGGCACCTGATCCGCATCGTTGTCGAAGGCATTGGTGAACGGTCAGGCCGAATTGGCAACCGCTGACGGTCGCAAGCCCCGGTCAGCGATGGGTGGCAAGCCTACTGCAGCAGGCCCTTAACGATGCCGCTCGCCTTGCCGAAGTCCATCTGGCCGGCATATTTCTGCTTCAGCGCGGCGATCACTTTGCCCATGTCCTTCTGGCTGGTCGCGCCCGTCGCCGCGATCGCCTCGCGCGCGGCCACGGCCACCGCGGCCTCGTCCAGCTGCGTCGGCAGGAAGGCGCGGATGATCTCCATCTCGCCGCGCTCCTGCGCGGCCAGTTCCGGCCGCTTGCCATCGTCGAAGGCCTTGGCCGACTCCTCGCGCTGCTTCACCATCTTGGCCAGGATCTGCAGGATTTCCTCATCGCTGGCAGGATCCTTGGCCGAACCACGATTGGCGATGTCGCGGTCGTGGATGGCCGCCTGGATCAGCCGCAATGTCGGCAGCCGGTGCTTGTCCTGCGCCTTCATCGCGCTCTTCAGGGATTCGGCGATTTTGCCACGCATGGTGCTTTCTCCTTCGATCGGCGCGGACAATAGCGCCGGGGACAGGCCAACGCAAACTCTGATATTGCCAGGCAAGCCACTGATATTGCTAGATGAAATAAATCGGAGCCGGATTGCGCATGGTCATTGACCGCTTTGCGCCCTTCCCCTATGTACTGGGCCTTGCATGAACTGAAGCTTGACTGCGTGGAAGCCGCGAAATCGCCGCTTCGCGCTATTTGCCGCGCACATGACCCGCCGGGCCGATTGCAGCGCGCAGACTGATAGGAGCGCCGCCATGGCTGAGATGACACCCGCTTGGGCAACCGAAAGGCCGACCGCCCTTCTGGTGCTGGCCGACGGCACCGTCATCGAGGGTCGCGGCCTGGGCGCCACCGGCTCCGCCGTCGCCGAAGTCTGCTTCAACACGGCGCTCACCGGCTACCAGGAAATCCTCACCGACCCGTCCTATGCCGGCCAGATCGTCACTTTCACCTTTCCGCATATCGGCAACATCGGCACCAATGAAGAGGACATCGAGGATCTCAATCCGGTTGCACGCGCCGGCGCTGTCGGTGCCGTGTTCAAGGCCGATGTCACCAACCCGTCCAACTACCGCGCCGGCACCGGTCTCGACCAATGGCTGAAGAAGCGCGGCATCGTCGCTCTGTCGGGCATCGACACCCGCGCGCTCACCGCGCTGATCCGTGAAAAGGGGATGCCCAACGCAGTCGTTGCGCATGCGCCCGACGGCGTCTTCGACCTCGACGACCTGAAGCAGCGCGCCGCCGCGTGGTCTGGCCTGATCGGGCTCGATCTCGCCAAGGAAGTCACTTCAGGTCAGTCCTCGGTCTGGCGCGAGACGCCATGGGTCTGGAACGAAGGCTTTGGCGAACAGGCCGAGCCTTCGATGCATGTCGTTGCCATCGACTACGGCGTCAAGCGCAACATCTTGCGCCTGCTCGCCGGCCTCGGCGCCAAGGTCACCGTGGTGCCGGCCAAGACCGGCGCTGAAGAAATCCTTGCCATGCAGCCCGACGGCATCTTCCTCTCCAACGGCCCCGGCGATCCCGAAGCCACCGGCGACTATGCCGTACCAGTCATCCGGGACCTGCTGAAGACCGACATCCCGGTGTTCGGCATCTGCCTTGGCCACCAGATGCTGGCGCTGGCGCTGGGCGGCAAGACGGCCAAGATGCATCAGGGCCATCACGGGGCCAACCATCCGGTCAAGGACCACACCACCGGCAAGGTCGAGATCGTCTCCATGAACCACGGCTTTGCCGTCGATGCGGACTCGCTGCCATCAGGCGTCGAGGAAACCCATGTCTCGCTGTTCGACGGCTCGAATTGCGGCATCACGCTGACCGGCCGTCCTGTGTTCTCGGTCCAGCATCATCCCGAGGCCTCGCCCGGCCCGCAGGATTCGCACTATCTGTTCCGCCGCTTCGTCAACCTGATCCGCGAAAAGCGCGGCGAAGAATTGCTGGCGGAGCGGGCTTAACCGGAAGCGGCGCGCGCCTCACGCGTCCGTCATCGCTCATATCTGCGCTCCATCTTCCGCCACGCTGGTGGTGACGTTTCTGACCGCCACCGGCTTTGCCACCTTGGTGACGAAGACGATGAGCGCCAGCGTCAGGAAAAACGCGCCAACCAGATAGGGCGCGCCGCCGAAGGTCACGGGCGCGCTCGGCCCGGTGAACCAGGAGAAGATCGCCGTATAGAGCAGCGGTGTGATGATCGAGGTGATCGAAAAGATCGAGGTCATCGCGCCTTGCAGTTCGCCTTGCGCCGAAGGCGGCACCTTGGCGGCGGCGAGGCTCCTCAGCGGCGGGTCGGCAAGCGCTTCCAGGCAGCCGACGACGATCACCGCATAGATCATCCAGCCTTGCGACGCGAAGGCGTATCCGAAGGCGCTGAGCGCCGTGAAGGCAAGGCCGATGGCTGCCGTCTTCCACTCGCCAAGCCTGAGGATCACGCGCGGCAGCACCGTCGCCATGACGATCGCCCCGCACAGGCCGAAGGCGCCGAGCGAAAAGCCGATCTGCTGCTCGCTCCAGCCATAGCGGTAGTTGGAGACGAACGACCACACCGCCGGGTACATCATGTGCCCGAGCGTCATCAGGAAGAAGACAAGCCCGATCCAGCCGATGCCTTTGTATTGGCGCATCTGCAGGAGCGTCCCAACCGGGTTCGCGCGTTTCCACTCGAAACGGCGGCGATGCTTGTCGTCGAGCGTTTCCGGCAACAGGAACAGCGCAATCAGGAAGTTCACGAAAGCCAGCCCGGCGGCGAAATAGAACGGTACGCGCGGCCCGAACGTACCGAGCAGGCCGCCCAGAACCGGCCCGATGACGAAGCCGACGCCAAAAGCGATGCCGAGCAGGCCGAAATTCTTCGCCCGGTTCTCATCATTGGAGATGTCGGCGATGAAGGCGGATGTGGTCGAATAGCTGGCGCCGGAAATGCCGGCCAGCACGCGCCCGATGAACAGCATGGGGAAGGACCAGGCGACGGCGCAGATCAGGTTGTCTATGGAAAAGGTCAGCACCGAGGCGAGCAGGATCGGCCGCCGTCCGAAACGGTCGCTCAAGCCACCCATGATGGGCCCAAAGAAGAACTGCATCGCCGCATAGACGAAGAACAGCCAACCGCCCTCGATCGCCGCTCCGCTGATGCTGACGCCAGTCAACTCCCTGAGATAGGCCGGCAACACCGGCATGATCATGCCGAAGCCGATGATATCGAGCAGCAACGTCGTGAAGACGAGCGCAAGGCCCCGTCTGGCGGTTTTGGGGTCGATCATAAAGGGTCAAGCTCCTCTGCTCGCCCTGGGGCGCAGGCGGACGCACCTTATAGGCGAGCTTGTCGCCCGGAACAATAAGGGAACAGGCTTGACATTTTCATCCTGACATCCCCTGACGGCGGTTCGCCCTCAGGTCGATCTCGGAAAACGGTCTCTCAGATCGGGCCGCTCAGCGTGTTGCAATCCGACAGCTTGCCGCTCTTGTAGCCGCGCGCCAGCCAGGTCTGCCGCTGCTGCGAGGTGCCGTGGTTGAAGCTTTCCGGCACGACATAGCCTTGCGTCTTCTTCTGCAGCGTGTCGTCGCCGATCTGCTTGGCGGCGTTCAGCGCGCTCTCTATGTCGCCCTGCTCCAATATGCCTTTCTGCGCGGTGTAATGTGCCCACACACCGGCGAAGCAATCGGCCTGAAGCTCGATGCGCACCGACAGTTGGTTAGCATCGGCTTCGCTCATGCCTTGCCGCATCTGGTTGAACTTAGACATGATGCCGGTCAGGTTCTGCACATGATGGCCGACCTCATGCGCGACCACATAAGCCCGGGCGAACTCGCCCGAGGCGCCGAATTGCTGGTCGAGCTGCTGGAAGAAGGTCATGTCGAGATAGACCTTGTGGTCGCCGGGGCAATAGAACGGTCCGGCCGCCGCGGAGGCAAAGCCGCAGGCCGAGCGGACCTGGCCGCTGAACAGCACCAGCTTCGGGTCTTCGTAGGTCAGGCCCTGCGATTTGAAGATGCCGGTCCAGGTGTCTTCGGTCTCGGCCAGCACGGTGGCGACGAACTGCTTCATCTCGTCGTTGGCGGGCGCACCCGCGCCGCTGTCCTGGCCGCCGCTGTCGTCGGTGATCTGCCCGCCGCCGCCCGGCAGCAGGCCGCCGTCGCCGCCACCCAGGATCGTCGACGGATCAAAGCCGAAATACCATCCGGCCAGCACCACCAGGATGACGAGGAAGATGCTGCCGCCGCCCCCGGCGCGACCACCGATGGGGATGCGGAACTGACCGGGGCTGCCGCCGCCGAGCCCGCCGCCGCTGTCGCTGCGGTCGTCCTCGATATTGTCACTCTGACGACGGCCTCTCCAGAGCATGGCAACTCCTCGCGCTGCGAACTTCCCCGTTGTTCCGGCAAGGCCGGCTCAACCCAACAAACAATTATCCCAATGGTTGCACCAAGTCACAGCATTTTTCGAGACTGCGCCCCTGCCGAATGGCTGCCTCGCCACTCTGGCAGAGACCACGGAAGGCCTGTAGCATCGCCGCAAACGGAGGGGTACGCGAGGCTTGAAGACGTTCGGTGAATTCGTGTCGCTGCTCGCGGCTCTGCTCTGCCTTGGTCTCGCAAGTGCCGGCGCGGTGACGCTTGATTCCAGTGTCGCCGTCACCGATCCCGCCACTTTGCAGGCACTGGAGCGTGGCGGCCTGTCGATCAGCCGCCTGCTCGGTCCGGCACTCGGCCTCACCCGCGAGGTCGACAATCGCGGCCTGTTTTCGGTGCCGGCGCTGGCCACCGTCCGCGACACCGTCAAGCTTGAGATCGCCGACGAACCGAAGACCAGCCCCGACCCCTATGTCGCGGCCATGGCAAGGTCGACCGACACCAGCCAGAAATTCAATCCGAAATACATCGACGACGACGGCTCGACGCTCGACCTGACCGGCGTCGTCAACCGCATGGACCGGGGCTATCTCGGCCACACCGAATGAGGCGAGATCCGGCTGATCTACCGCTTCCACTATTCGGTCGCGGAAAAGCTAGTGAAGGGAAAGGCGGGCCAGCGCATTTCTTCGCGCCTGCCGCTGACCATGAGCCTGGTGTTCAACGCCAAGCCCACGCGGGCCCAGGCCCGCGCTTCAAGGGATTTGCCGAGCGTAACGGACGTATCCTGCGCCGAAATCGCCAAGCGCTGGCTTGCCGCCGGGCAGAAGGATCTGCCGCCCGACCAGCTCGCGGCCTGGCTGCGCTCCGACGAAGGGCCGCTCTCCGGCTCCATGCTGAATTCGTCGCAGATCATGCGGCTTGAACTCAACATGCAGGTGCTCAGGCTATCGGCCTCGACGCGTCGCGATTTCGGCGGCCACGCCGAATATCTGTTGAAGATCTTCAAATGGAATCCGGCCACCTCGAGCTTCTACGAATCGAAAATGGAGAACCAGATCGACCGGGCGATCGTGCTGGCCGACAAGCCGTCCTTCGCCAAGTGGCTGCTCACCCACCGCAACATCTACGACCTCGATCATGGGCGGCTGGTCATCGACGAAAAGTTCCTGGCCAAGAGCGCCGTCTCCGTAGCACCCGGCGGCCTGAGCCGGTCGCAGAACAACATCGCCTATGGGCTGGTCGACGACGCCGATATCGACAAGGCGCTGAAGGACTACGTTGCCAGGGGCAACACGCTCTCCTCCGTCAAGTCGGTGGCTGGCTTCGACCTGCGGCTCAATGAGATAACCTGCACCGGCTGCCACCAGACGCATGGCATTGCCGGCTTCCACTATACCGGCGCCGACCCGGCCAGCGAGCCACGCCGCAACGCTGTCTTCGTGCCGGGCTCCGCCGTGTTCTTTGCCGACCTGCCGCGTCGACGCGCCATCGTCGAGCAGTTCGCCGCCGGCGGCCATCCGGATTTCACGCGTGGCTTTGCCGCCCGTCCGGACCAGAAATACGCCGAGGCGCTGAAGGGCACCGACCTCTACAATGGCTGGGGCTCGATCTGCTATCGCGGCGAGGATTTGAGCTTCAAGGACTGGAGCTGCGGCGAAGGCCTACGCTGCGCCGGCGTCCATGAAAGCGCCATCCATCCGGGGTTCGGCACCTGCGTCAGCGAGGCCGGGACGGCGGTCGGCGACCCCGTCGAGTTCGGCGAGATAAAAATGTCGACATGGGGCAACGACCAGTATTGCCGGCTTTCACCGGCCACCGCCAAGGCATGCGCCATCGATCCGGCGCGGGACAAGAAGCCGCTGGTCAAGCACGCCGGCTATGGCGCCGCACGCCAGCGCTACGACAATCCGCAGCAGAAGACCGGCGGCTTTCCCGGCGGCATGCTGCGCAAGGCAAGCTGTGACAAGCTTCCCGACGAGGCGACGTGCGGACGGTTGGCCAAAACCGGTTTCAACGACTGTATCGCGTCGGGCAAGGATCACAAATTCTGCACCAAGGAATTCACCAAGACCGCCGGCCTACGTGCCTGCGACAAGGCGCATCCCTGCCGCGAGGATTATATCTGCACCGCCGGCTATGACGACCTGCCCCAGGCCAAGCCTGGTGAAGGCACCTGCATCCCGCCCTATTTCATCTTCCAGTTCCGCGTCGACGGCCACCCCAAAAGCTGGGTGCAAGATGTCAGGGAGTGAGAGCCCGGTTTTGCCGTAGGGAAATTGATAGGCCCAGTGGTCCGTTCAAAGGGCTCGAACGCCGGGGCCATAGCCTAGGGACAAGCGGTCCTGCCACAACGAAGGTGCGGTTGCTACATCTCAGCAAACGGCTTTCGCCGACAATTGCCGATGTCTGCCCGACAGGCGCCTAATCCCTCTGCTTGGCGCCGGCGCTCTTACCATCGGAGCTCTTCGAGCGCTCCTCGAAACGCGCGGCGCCCTTCTTCAGGGGATGACCGGTCTCCGCCTCGGTCTTGCGCTCGTCCTTGGCCGCTGCCTGTTTCAGTCCCTTGGCCRCCTGCTTGCCCTTTGCGGTCGGTGCCTGTTCAACGCCCATCGCTTCCTCCCTTGGCGCGCGCCAATCGCGCGGTGTCAGGAGCAACGTGCGTAACATCAGGCGGTTCCCGCGCGGCTTCGTCGTTCGGGAAACGCGGCGCTGACGCAGCTCAGCGCGCCGCCGTCATCGCCTTGCGAAACGCTTCGAGCGTCTCGGCGCTGACATGGTGCTCGATGCCCTCGGCATCGATGCGCGCAGTCTCGGCGCTGACGCCGAGCGAGCGCAGGAAGGCTTCCACCGTCTGGTGGCGGATGCGGCTCTCCACCGCGACCTTGCGGCCGGCATCGGTCAGGAACACGCCGCGATAGGGTTTTCTGGACACCAGGCCGTCGGCGCACAGCCTGGTCAGCATCTTGGCCACCGTCGGCTGGGCGACGCCGAGCCGTGCGGCGATATCGACCTGACGCGCCTCGTTGCCGTCTTCGATCAGGTCGGCGATCAGCTCGACATAATCCTCGACCAAAGCGCTGCGGCGCGCTTCGCGCGTGTGCCTGAACCCCTCCGAATGGACATCGGCGTCAGGCAGCGGCTTTTCGCGCGGGACCGGTCTGTTCTTCAGCGCCAATGCGCGCCCCTCCTGGGAGTTTAGCCGTCCATGCATTCATAGCACGGGCTCTGATTCTTCAGGCCGTTTATTTGCATTCCGCCACAGGCGCAACCGGCGTTGTCGGCGACCGTTCCCGCGCCAGGTCACGGCTCGAACAAAAAGCACCGACAATGAAATATAGCATATTGCATAATGTTGAGCCATGGCATAGCTTAAGGGAATATCGATACGTCGCGCGGAAAGCCCCTCATGTCTGAAGTCGAAGCCACAGCCTCCCGATCCACTTGGCGGTTCGCCAGGCCCGAGGAGGACGACCAGCCGAGCCTGCGCGAGGTCAATTCTTCCATCGCGGTTCCGAATTCGGGCGTCTGGTTCCGCCGGCTGTTCGCCTTCATGGGCCCCGGCTACATGGTCTCGGTCGGCTATATGGATCCGGGCAACTGGGCGACCGACCTCGCCGGTGGCGCGCAGTTCGGCTACACGCTGCTCTTCATCATCATGCTCTCCAACCTGATGGCGATCCTGCTGCAGGCGCTGGCTGCCCGCCTCGGCATCGCCACCGGCCGCGACCTCGCCCAGGCCTGCCGCGCCTACTATCCGCGCCCCGTCAATTTCATGCTGTGGATCGCCTGCGAATTGGCCATCATTGCTTGCGACCTAGCCGAAGTCATCGGCACCGCGATCGCGCTGCAGCTTCTGTTCGGCATTCCGCTGATCGGCGGCGCCATGCTCACGGCGCTCGATGCCTTTCTCGTGCTTCTGTTGATGAACAAGGGGTTTCGCTATCTCGAAGCCTTCGTCATCGCGCTCCTGATCATCATCTTCAGCTGCTTTGCCATCCAGATCTTTGTCGCCGCCCCGCCGGCCGGCTCGATCCTGCATGCAATGTTCATTCCGTCGTCCGAGATCGTCACCAATCCGGCAATGCTCTACATCGCCATCGGCATCATCGGCGCCACCGTCATGCCGCACAATCTCTATCTGCACTCCTCAATCGTGCAGACCCGCGCCTATGAGCGCACCGACAAGGGCAAGCGCGACGCCATCAAATGGGCAACGACGGACTCGACCATCGCCCTGATGCTCGCCTTGTTCGTCAATGCCTCCATCCTGATCGTGTCGGCGGTCGCCTTCCACGACACCGGCCACCAGGATGTCGCCGAGATCGGCCAGGCCTTCGAGCTGCTGTCGCCGCTGCTGGGCCTCGGTATCGCCTCGATCCTGTTCGCCGTCGCGCTGCTGGCTTCCGGCCTGAACTCGACGGTGACGGCGACGCTGGCCGGCCAGATCGTCATGGAAGGTTTCCTGCGCCTGCGCATCCCCAACTGGGCACGCCGCCTGCTGACGCGCGGGCTCGCCATCATCCCGGTGGTGATCGTCACCGCGCTCTATGGCGAAAAAGGCACCGGCCAGTTGCTGGTGTTCAGCCAGGTGATCCTGTCGATGCAGCTGCCCTTCGCGGTTGTCCCGCTGGTGCAGTTCGTCTCCGACAGGAAGAAGATGGGCAACCTCGCCATTCCGCGCGGCGTCGCCGCACTGGCCTGGGTGGTCGCCGCGATCATCCTGGTGCTCAACTTCAAGCTGCTCTACGACACCATGTTCGGGGTCGGCTGAGACGCAAAATCGACTGCTCTGCTGAGAGATAGTCCGGCGACAAATCGGCAATCCGCGCTATCTTCTCCCGCGTCATGACCGGGATAGAAGACGTCAGGAAGTTCTACGCGAGGCTGATGGCCGCCAATGCCGGCTCGCCCGATCCGCGCCTGGAGGCGATCTTCGCCGAGGTGCCGCGCGAAGCCTTCCTCGGTCCTGGGCCGTGGACGATCATCGCCGGCAACGGCAAGATCACGACGCCGAGCGCGGATCCGGCTCACATCTACCAGAACGTGCTGGTGGCGCTCGACAACGACAAGGGCATCAACAACGGCGAGCCGTTCCTGCACGCCATGTGGATCGGCAAGCTTGCGCCGAAACCCGGCGAAGCCGTTTGCCATATCGGCGCCGGCACCGGCTACTATACCGCRGCACTGGCCAAACTGGTTTCGCCCGGCGGCACCGTCACCGCTTTCGAACTCGACAAAAACCTGGCCGAACTCGCACGACAAAATCTCGAAACCTATGGCAATGTGACCGTCGTCCATGGCGATGCCGTGACGTCGCCCTTGCCGCCATCCGACATCATCTACGTCAATGCCGGCGTCGCCGCGCCACCGGTGGGATGGCTGAAGGCGCTGCGGCCGGGCGGTCGCATGATCTTTCCCTGGCGCCCGGCCGAGCGCGTCCCGCTGGCAGTGATGGTGACCCGCACCGAAAAGGGCTTCGCCTGCGACCCCTTCATGCGCTCATGGTTCATTCCATGTGTCGGCGCCTCGGTTGCAGACCCCGCGGCGAAGATCCCGACGCGCGACCAGGCCGCGCGCAGCCGCTCGATCTGGCTGACGTCGGACAAGCTGCCGGACCGCACCGCCACGGCGATCTTCGGTGAGGTCTGGTTCTCCTCGCGCGTCCTGGATGCCAGGCCTCGCAGGTGACGCATCGACGGCGGGGCTGCCAAAATCTTGCCAGCGGTGTCGGACGGGCGGCGATCCGCGCGTCCTTGGGCTGAAGTCCAGCCGCGACGGCGTGGATTGAAGAAACCGGAGCATTGGAATGAGAAAGATCATCGCCGCGACATTCGTCAGCCTCGATGGCGTCATGCAAGCCCCAGGCGGTCCGGAAGAGGATCCGGCCGGCGGCTTCAAGTTCGGCGGCTGGACGTTCCACTACTGGGACGACGCCATGGGCGCGTTCATGGGCGAGACCTTCACCAAGCCCTTCGACCTGCTGCTCGGCCGCAAGACCTACGACATCTTCGCCGCGCACTGGCCGTACCAGGACAACGATCCGATCGCCGAAAGCTTCAACGCCGTCACCAAATATGTGGCGACGCACCGGCACGACACGCTGACCTGGAACAACAGCCAGTCGCTGGGCGACGACGTCGTGGCAACGCTGCGCAAGCTGAAGCAGCAAGACGGCTCGGACCTGCTCATCCAGGGTTCGAGCGACCTGATCCAGACCTTGCTCGCCAATGACCTGATCGACGAGATCAGCCTGCTGATCTTCCCGCTGGTGCTGGGCAAGGGCAAGCGGCTGTTCGGCAACGGCACAATGCCTTCCGCCTTGAAGCTGACCCGCTCGCAGGCCTCCAGCACCGGCGTCATCATGGCGACGTATGAGCGTGGCGGCGAGATCAAGACCGGATCGTTCGCGTCGGAAAAGCCATCCGAGGTAGAGATCGAGCGGCGCAAGAACTGGAAGTAGCTAGATCTGGTTTCAAGCCGCCATCAGCCGCCGCGCCAGCCCTTCGCGGATATGCCGCGCGAATTCCTGCGCTGCCGGCCCGACACCGTGCCTCGGCAGATGCAGGTTGATGGCAAAATTCGGCAGCGGCGGCAGGCCTGAATCGAACGGCAATATGTCGAGATCGGCCGGAACGGTGGAGGCCAGCCATGTGGTGACGGCGAGATCGGAACGCACTGTCGCCGTCGTCGCGTCGATGTTGCCGTTCTCGAACACGGTGCGCCATTCCAGCCCGTGCTCACCAAGCGCCGACAGCACCGCCGGCCGGAAGGCGCAGGTGTCGGCAACGATCGAAACCGGCAGCGGCCGCTTGGCGCGGGCAACGCCGCCCTTGGCGCCGACCCAGACCAGCCGGTCTATGGCCAGGCACTCGCCGGCCGAGGGGCCGACCCGTTCCTCGATCACCGCAAGGTCGATGGTGCCGGCCGCAAGGGCAGCAGTCAGTTCCGGTGACGAGGCGCAGACCAGCGATATCTCGACCTGCGGATAGGTCTCGGCATAGCGCTTCAGAACCGGCGCCAGCAAGGTGCCGACGAGATCGTAGGGCACGCCGAGCCGCACCTGGCCGGCCACCGGGGTGCCCGCCATGTCGGTCCAGATCTCGTCATTCAAGGCCAGCAGGCGCTTACCCTTGCCGAACAGCCGCTCACCGGCGCGCGTCAGTCTGAGGCCGCGCCGGTCGCGCTCGAACAGGCTGGCGCCGAGCGCCTCCTCCAGCCGCTTGACCTGCTGGCTGACCGCGCCTTGCGTCAGGTGCAGCGCATTGGCAGCCGCCGTCATGCTGGCCTTGTCGGCGACGGTGACGAAGGTGCGGATCAGCGCCATGTCGAGATTTCGGATCATAGCTGCATTATGTCTTCTAATGCCAAGCATAGCAAACATTGCATTTACTGAAGTTCTCGCGCGGCTAGGATGGCGGTGTCCGACAATGCATGTCGCCGAAAAGTGCGCAGCGGTTTTGGGAGAACGACATGCAGAAACAAAAACTTGAACCGTGTCGACGCGCTTAAGGGAAGCCGCATGCTCGAGCCGATCATCCCCCTCGTCCTGTTTGCGATCGTCGCCACCACCACGCCCGGCATCGCCACGACCTTGTCGACGGCCTCTGGCGCGCAGTTCGGCTTTCGCCGTTCCGTTCCCTTGCTGTTCGGCAGCGCCGCCGGCCTCGCCACAGTGACGGGAGCGGCCGCTGCCGGGCTCGCCGGCCTGCTGCTTGCGGTGCCCTCATTGCAACTGGCGATGAAGGTCGTCGGCTCGCTCTATCTCGTCTGGCTGGCGATCAAGATCGGCCGCAGCGGACCGCCCAACCTGGACGTCACCATGGCCAGTCCGAACAGCTTTCTGGGCGGTGCCGGTATTCAATGGATGAACCCCAAGGGCTGGGCGATGGGGCTCGGCGCGGCAGCCTCGTTCGCGGCTTTGGCCAGCGGCCCGCTGCAGCTTGCGCTGCTGCTCGGCGCCACCTTCGGCCTGGCGGCAGCGGCCTCGCTGTCGCTGTGGTGCATGGCCGGCATGCTGCTTGCCCGGCTGCTCAAGACCGAGTGGCAATGGCGCGGTCTCAACATCGTGCTGGCGCTGGTGCTTGCCGCCTCGATCATTCCGATGTGGCGGTCGGCCTGAACGCCAACCGCCACGCAGGGATCAAGCCGCGTAGCGCGCCGCCGGCTTGTTGGCATGCAGGCTGCCGTAGAAGGCTTGGCGCGCGCCGAGGAAAGTGTCCAGCTTGCTGGCGTCGGCAAGCCCCGGCACGGTGACCGTTTCGCCCTTGGCCAGGCCGACAAGTGCGGCATCGACCAGATCGTCCGCCGTCATGATGATCTCCTTCGGAAGGCTATCGATATCGCTGCCGGCAATTTCCCAGAAATCGGTCCGGGTCGCGCCTGGCAGCACGACCTGCGCTTTCACCTGCGTACCCGCAACTTCGCGCTGCAGGGCTTCGGTGAAGTTGACGACATAGGCCTTGGTGCCGCTGTAGATGCCGCCGAACGAGGTGTCGAAGGCAAGCACCGAGGCGATGTTGACGATGGCGCCACGGTTGCGCGCCACCAGACCTGGCAGCACCGCGCGGGTCAGCCGCGTCAAGGCGATGACATTGACCTTGATCATGCGCTCGACGGCTTCGGCATCGGCTGTCGCCACCACCTGCTGGCCGCCAATGCCGGCATTGTTGACCAGCACCGTCACGCTGTCGTCGGCGGCGATCGCCTGCTCGACCCGGCGGACGTCATTGTCGTCGGCGAGATCGGCGTTGATCACGCTGACCTTGCGGCCGTAGGCGTAGCGCAGCTTCTCCGCCAGTTCCTCGAGCCGGTCGGCGCGCCGCGCCACCAGCAGCAGGTCATAGCCCTGCCCTGCCAGCCTGTCCGCATAGACCGCACCGATGCCTGCGGAAGCTCCGGTGACCACCGCCGTGCCCTTGTTGCTCTGTCCACTCATTGTCCTGTTCCTTCTTCGACTGATTGCTTCGCTTCGACTTTTGCCGCCGGCACCGTGGGCAACTGCCCTTGCCTTGCCGCCAAAGCCATCTGATTTCATTTAGTGGCATATACCACTACCCTTGAAATAGGCATATGCCACTATCTTGTCAATGATCGGGACTGAGATTATTTAGGGGTAAGCGGTCGGGCGTGATGCAGCCGTCGCCGAGAGAAAGAGCCGAGGGAAAAACATGTCAAAAGATGCCCTACCCGGCCTGACGCTGTGCAACAACGCCATGCTGCGTCGCGCGGCACGCAAGCTCGGCCAGTATTATGATGATGTGCTTGCGCCTTCGGGCCTCAAGGCCACGCAGCAGGGCCTGCTTTACCAGATCCATATCGGCAACGAGCCGGCGATGGGTGCCATTGCCGCGTCCCTGATCATGGACCTGTCGGCGCTTGGCCACACGCTGAAGCCACTGATCCGCGACGGCTATGTCGAGACTTTCGCCGATCCGGACGACCGCCGCATCAAGCGCGTGCGGCTGACGCCGCAGGGTCTGGTCAAACTCGATGAGGCGATGAAGCTGTGGCACGTCGCCCAGCAGCGTTTCGAGGACGTGGTCGGCAAGGATCAGGCGGCAAAACTGCGCGCTGCGCTGGATGACATCGCCGCGCTGGATTTCGAGCTGCCGCCGGCCAGCTAAGGCAGCCGACGGGCTTCCGAGAAGACTACTCAGCCGGCATGGCAACCGGCCGCGCCGCCCAGCGACCGGCCAGCACGATGCCGAGCCCGATGATCGGGAAGGCCGCGGCGACCAGCCCGAGATCGGCCGGCGCGCCATAGCGCAGCACGGCGCCCCCGACCACGGCGCCCAGCGCCACACCGAGATAGAGCGCCGAGCCGTTGAGCGACAGTACGATCGGCGCGGCGTCGGGCGCCAGCTTGATGATGCGGCTGGCCTGCGCCGGCGGGAACGCCCAGCCGACGATGCCCCACGGCACCATCATCGCCATCAGCGCCGGTCCGGCAATATGGGACGGCAGGAAGGTCGGGATGACCGACAGCATGACCAGCATGGCCGCACTCAGCGTCAGCGACCAGCCGACGGTGCGCGTGGCGCCGAACCGGTCGGCTGCCTGGCCGCCGGCGATGTTGCCGATGACGGCGCCGACGCCGAAGGCGAGCAGCATGCCGGGCAGCGCGATCTGGCTGAGCCCGCCGCCCTCGATGGCGAGCGGCGCGACATAGGCAAAGACGGTGAAGGCGCCGGTCAGCGCCAGAAGCGTCGTCAGGAGGATCGGCATCACGCCGGGCCGCAGCGCCGCTGCCAGCCTGCGCTTCAGGGGCAGCCTGGTGCCGACGATGCCGCGTGGCAGCCGGTACCAAAGGATCGCGCCGGCAAGCGCGCCAAGGCCGGCAATGGCGTAGAACGTGCCGCGCCAGCCGGCGAATGCAGCGACCAGAGCGCCAAGCGGCGCGCCGACCGCGACAGCCACCGTAGTGCCACCGACGACGACGGCAATGGCGCGGGCCCGGTGATGGTCATCAACCAGCGCCACCGCCGTGCCTTGCGCGGTCGCAGCGAACAGGCCCGACGACAGCGCCATCACGATGCGTGCGATCAGCAGCAGTTCGAAGGAGGAGCTCAGCGCGGCGGCAATGTTACCGATGACGAAGAACACCAGCGTCCACAGGATGACGCGGCGCCGGTCCCATTCACCGGTCAGCGTCGCCAGGATCGGCGTGCCCACCGCATAGGCGACCGCGAAGGCGGTGATCAGCGTGCCGGCCAGCGGAATGGAGATGCCGGCGTCCGCCGCGATGTCCGGCAAAAGGCTGGAGATGACGAAGCCTTCGGTCGAGATCGTGAACGATCCGAGCGCAAGCCAAAAGAGGCGCTTGTCCATGGGGCGTGTCCTTAGTTCAAAAGTTATTGAACAATTGGACATGACAGGGCATGATGTCAATGAAGCCAGGGAAAAATAGCAGCACCCTCCTGACAGCCCTGTGTCAGCACAGTCGGTCAGCACGGATCGCAACGGAAGAACGGCGCGTATGCGCAGAGCAGGATGGATGCGTTGAAATCGGCCCGAACTGTGCTTAGTTTCCAGCCATGACCTTGCCACACCCCAATACCGACCAGATCAGCCTGCCGATCGTGCTCGGCGTGCTCGGTGACCCGACGCGGCTCGCCATCGTGCGCTATCTCGCCAGCAAGGAAGGCGTGGCGCTGAACTGCAGCCAGTTCCTCGACCTCGGCTCAAAGACCAATCTGAGCTATCATCTGGCCAAACTGCGCGAGGCCGGGGTCACCCGCGCCGAAGTCGTTGGCACCAACCGCATGATCACGCTGCGTCGCGCCGACCTCGACGCCCGCTTCCCCGGCCTGCTCGACAGCGTCATCGCCGCCGCCGGAGACGATCCCGCGCTGCCCGCGGTCGGTGGCCACGATCTTGAAGTTTCCGCCTGACCCTTGCAGGAATTGGGTTCCTCGCCCCGCATAGCGGGGGAAAGAGAAAACGCTGCCCCACGTTCGGAGCCACCCAAGATGCGCATCGCCGTCCTCGCAGATATCCATGGCAATGTGCTGGCGCTGGACGCCGTGCTTGACGATCTGAAGCAGCGCGGCGGTGCCGACCTGACCGTCAATCTCGGCGACAGCGTTTCCGGCCCGCTGTGGCCGCGCCAGACGTTTGCGCGGCTGGAAGCGCTCAACCTGCCGACGGTGCGCGGCAACCACGACCGTCGCGTCGCCGCCGATCCGGCCAGTGACGAGATGTGGCCTTCCGACGCCTATGCGCAGGAGCGGCTGACGCGGGCGCAGCGCGAGGCGCTGTTCGCGCAGCCGCTGACGCTGGAGATCGCGCCCGGCATCATCGCCTTCCACGCCCGCCCCGACCATGACGAGAAATACCTGCTCGATGCGATCACCGATGGCCAGCTGGTGCGCGCGCCATTGGCGGCGATCCGACGCCGGCTGAAGGCGCTCGACCCCGTCTGCCGCATCGCTCTGTGCGGCCACAGCCACCGGCCTGAGCTGATCCGCATTCCCGGTGGTCCGGTCGTCTTCAATCCCGGCAGCATCGGCTGCCCCGCCTATGACGATGCGACGCCACCGGCGCATGTCTCGGAGCAGGGCTCGCCGCATGCGCGCTACGGCATTGTCACCTTGGGCAGCGCCGGCCAGCCCGACCGCTTCGAGGCCATCGCCGTCGACTACGACCACGAGGCGGCGGCCAGACAGGCCGAACAGGCGGGACGCCCGGAATGGGCCCACGCGCTCAGGACGGGGTTCATGCCGGGCTGAGCGTAGCTCATGCCGGGCTGAACTCGTTGATGCCGCCAGCCTCCCTGACCCGTAAACTTGCAACGCCAAGCCGCCGCCGCTAGACACGAAATGCCCTCAGCCAGGCCGGGAGGATTGACCTGGCGAGGGGATCAGCTGGGGCTTCGCAAGGAGCAGCAGGGTTTCTCCCGTCCGCCCAGCACCATGGTTCGTTCGAATTTTCGGGCTTACATGGCGGCGCGCCGTCGCTTATAAAACCGGCCGGGCATGCGACGGGCTCGATCCGTAACGTGCACGGTGTCTTTGAGTATCAGCGCACGGCCGAATGATGAGGCGCACAGTTACGCTCCGAACAACCCTGCATGCGCTGATTGCGGCTCCGCTTCTGATGGCGGCCTGGCCGGCTGTTGGCCCCGCCATGGCCGAAGAATCGCCGGATCTCGTCATCTCCATCGTCACCGGCCTGGCGCCGGATGACCTTCTCAATATCCGCACAGCAGCATCGCCGGTCGCCACGGTCGAAGCGCGTCTGGCTGGAGGCGCAAGCGTCACCAATCTCGGCTGCAACGACGTCAACGGCAACAAATGGTGCAAGGTCGAGAGCATGGGCAAGGACAAGCTGAGCGGATGGGCGCCGGCGCGCTACCTCATCCCCCTCAATCCGGCTCCCTATGTCGAAGGCCAGGCAAGACCGGCCGACGCACCGATGGTCGCCTCCACTGGCAATGAGGCCGATCAGGCATCGGCGCTGGACAAACCACAAACCGGCGACCCCGCCAAGCCCCAGCCGCCGATCGCACCGCCGCCCGACCTGGCGGCGCGTCTGGGTGGCGCGGGTCCGGAGGCTGGCGCCGAAAGCACGCAGAAATCAGCCGTCGAAATCGGCCAAACGGCCATGCGGGATGCCTACGGCCTGGCCTTCGCGGTGCAGGAAAACCCGACGACCGGCGAGATCGAAAAGCCGCCGGCCGCGGCATCCATTGCCCCGCCGCCTGACTCGCAAGCCGTGGCGCGGCTGGAACCGCCATCTGGCCATGCCACCCCATCTGACCACGCCACCAATGAAATTCCCTGCGCCCGCTATGTCGGCGAGCCGATGACGCGCTGCGCGGTCAGCGTCGTGCACGCCGGCACGGACAAGGCCGACGTCACCGTCACCTGGCCCGACGGCGGCACCCGCGTCATCTCCTTCGTCGCCGGCAAGCCGGCCGGCTCCGACGGGCAGAGCGACTTCCGCTTCACCCGCGAGGGCAGCCTGAACATGATCCGCATCGGGGTGTCGGAGCGCTTCGAGATCACGGACCAGCTTGCGCTGGGGGATTAGCCACGCACGCCGGCGGGACAGCGCCCCCCTCTGTCCTACCGGACATCTCCCCCTCCAGGGGGGAGATTGGATCGCATAGCCGCTTTCGCCAATTTTCAACGTTCAAAGAAGAGGCAGTGAAATCGAAGCTGCCAATCTCCCCCCTGGAGGGGGAGATGCCCGGCAGGGCAGAGGGGGGCGCGACGGAACGAGACGCTTGTCTGCTCGGTTGTGAGGCCCCTCATTTTCGGGGTTACATCGGGCAAAACTCTTCCCTATAAGGCCCTCCTAGCCTGATACCAGAATCGCGAGCACAACCGGCCGGGTCTTCCCGTCCCGGTTTTTTGTGCAAGCCGCCCGCCGAATGGAACTTATCGCCCATGCCAAGACGCACTGACATCAAGTCGATCCTGATCATCGGGGCCGGCCCCATCGTCATCGGCCAGGCCTGCGAGTTCGACTATTCCGGCACCCAGGCCTGCAAGGCGCTGAAGGAAGAGGGTTTTCGCGTCATCCTGGTCAATTCCAACCCGGCCACCATCATGACCGACCCGGAACTGGCCGACGCCACCTATATCGAGCCGATCACCCCGGAAGTCGTGGCCAAGATCATCGCCAAGGAGCGGCCCGATGCGCTGCTGCCGACCATGGGCGGCCAGACCGCGCTCAACACCGCTCTGTCGCTGCGCCGCATGGGCGTGCTCGAGCGCTACAATGTCGAGATGATCGGCGCCGACGCCACGGCGATCGACAAGGCTGAGGACCGCGCGCTGTTTCGCGAGGCGATGAAGAAGATCGGCCTGGAAACGCCGAAGTCGATGCTGGCCAACGCCACCGACGTCAAGAACACCGACCGCAAGACGCATGAGGCCGAGCGCGCCGCCGTCAAGGCTGAGGCCCCGGCCGATCTCGACGCCGCGCTCGACGCGCTGGAAACCCGCTGGAACCTCGGCGAAGGCGACCGTAAGCAGCGCTACATCAGCCATGGCATGGCGATCGCAGCCCAGGCGCTCGACCATGTCGGCCTTCCGGCCATCATCCGCCCGTCCTTCACAATGGGCGGCACCGGCGGCGGCATCGCCTACAACCGCGCCGAATTCTACGACATCGTCCAGTCCGGCCTCGACGCCTCGCCGACCACCGAAGTGCTGATCGAGGAAAGCGTGCTCGGCTGGAAGGAGTATGAGATGGAGGTCGTCCGCGACAAGGCGGACAATTGCATCATCGTCTGCTCGATCGAAAACATCGACCCGATGGGCGTGCACACCGGCGATTCGATCACCGTCGCCCCTGCCCTCACCCTCACTGACAAAGAATACCAGATGATGCGCAACGCCTCGATCGCGGTGCTGCGCGAGATCGGCGTCGAGACCGGCGGCTCCAACGTGCAGTTCGCCGTCAACCCGGCCGATGGCCGTCTGGTCGTGATCGAGATGAACCCGCGCGTCTCGCGCTCGTCCGCCTTGGCTTCCAAGGCGACCGGTTTCCCGATCGCCAAGATCGCGGCCAAGCTCGCCGTTGGCTACACGCTGGACGAGCTGGAGAACGACATCACCGGCGGCGCCACGCCGGCCTCGTTCGAGCCGTCGATCGATTACGTCGTCACCAAGATCCCGCGTTTCGCCTTCGAGAAATTCCCCGGCGCCGAACCGGTGCTGACCACCGCCATGAAGTCGGTCGGCGAAGTCATGGCCATCGGCCGCACCTTCCAGGAATCGCTGCAGAAGGCGCTGCGTGGTCTCGAAACTGGCCTCACCGGCCTCGACGAGATCGAGATCCCCGGCCTCGGCCACGGGACCGCGATCGCCAACCATGCCGACGATCGCAACGCCATTCGCGCAGCACTGGGCACGCCGACGCCCGACCGGCTGCGCATGGTTGCGCAGGCGATCCGCATGGGCACCTCGCTGGAAGACGTGCACGCCATGTGCAAGATCGACCCGTGGTTCCTCGAGCAGATCGCCGGCATCGTCGCCATGGAAGCCCGCATCCGCGAGCACGGCATCCCCGGGGACGCCGTCAATCTGCGCATGCTGAAGGCGATGGGCTTTTCCGACGCACGCCTGGCGTCGCTGACCAGGACCGACATCGAAGTGATCGCGAAGGTCCGCGAAAAGCTCGACGTTCATCCGGTCTACAAGCGCATCGACACCTGCGCGGCCGAGTTCGCCTCGCCCACCGCCTACATGTATTCGACCTATGAAGTGCCGTTCGCCGGCGCGCTGGCCAACGAGGCGCAGGTGTCGGCGCGCAAGAAGGTCGTCATCCTCGGCGGCGGGCCGAACCGCATCGGCCAGGGCATCGAGTTCGACTATTGCTGCTGCCACGCGGCCTTTGCGCTGCGCGACGCCGGCTATGAGGCGATTATGATCAACTGCAACCCCGAGACCGTGTCGACCGACTACGACACCTCGGACCGGCTCTATTTCGAGCCGCTGACGGCGGAAGACGTGCTGGAGATCCTGCGCGCCGAGCAGGCCTCGGGCGAACTGGTCGGCGTCATCGTCCAGTTCGGTGGCCAGACGCCGCTGAAGCTGGCGGATGCACTGGAAAAGGCCGGCATCCCGATCCTCGGCACCTCGCCCGACATGATCGATCTCGCCGAAGACCGCGACCGCTTCCAGAAGCTGCTGCACAAGCTCGGCCTCAGCCAACCGAAGAACGGCATCGCCTATTCGGTCGAGCAGGCGCGCCTCGTCGCCGGCGAGCTCGGCTTCCCGCTGGTGGTGCGCCCCTCCTATGTGCTGGGCGGTCGCGCCATGCAGATCATCCATGACGAGGGCATGCTGCAATCCTACCTGCTCGACACCGTGCCCGGCTTGGTGCCGGAGGACATCAAGCAGAAATACCCCAACGACAAGACCGGCCAGATCAACACGCTGCTGGGCAAGAACCCGCTGCTGTTCGACACCTATCTCAGTGGCGCCATCGAGGTCGATGTCGATTGCCTTTGCGACGGCAAGGCGACCTTCGTCTCCGGCATATTGGAGCACATCGAGGAAGCCGGCATCCACTCGGGCGACAGTGCCTGCTCGCTGCCAGTGCACTCGCTGCCTTCGGAGCTGGTCGACGAGCTGGAGCGCCAGACGGCCGCACTCGCCCGCGCGCTCAATGTCGGCGGGCTGATGAACGTGCAGTATGCGATCAAGGACGGCACGGTCTATGTGCTGGAGGTCAACCCGCGCGCGTCCCGCACCGTGCCCTTCGTCGCCAAGACCATCGGGCGTCCCATCGCGAAAATTGCTGCCCGCATCATGGCCGGCGAGACGCTGGAAGACGCCTTCGCCCATTACGGCGCCATGCCCGACCCCAGGAACCCCGGCCACATCGCTGTCAAGGAAGCGGTGTTCCCCTTCGCCCGCTTCCCCGGAGTCGACATCCTGCTCGGCCCGGAAATGCGCTCGACCGGCGAGGTCATGGGCCTCGACCGCGATTTTGCGCTCGCCTTCGCCAAGAGCCAGTTGGGCGCCGGCGTCGACCTGCCACGCTCGGGCACGCTGTTCGTCTCGGTGCGCGACGAGGACAAGAAAGGCATCTTGCCGGCGGTGAAGCGCCTCGCCGGCCTCGGCTTCAAGGTGATGGCCACCTCAGGCACGGCCCGCTTCCTCGCCGAAAACGGCGTCGTCGCCGAGAAGATCAACAAGGTGCTGGAAGGCCGCCCCCATATCGAGGACGCCATCCGCAACCGCCAGGTGCAGATCGTGTTCAACACGACGGATGGCCAGAAGGCGGTGTCGGACTCCAAGTCGCTGCGCCGCGCGACGCTGATGCAGAAAGTGCCGTATTACACGACGCTGTCGGGCGCCGCTGCTGTGGCGGAGGCGATTGCAGCGCTGAAGGCGGGGAGCCTCGAAGTGCGGCCGCTGCAGGAGTATTTTGCGTAAAGCAATTCCAGGAAAAGTGTGAAACGGTTTTCCCGGGAAAAGCGCAAAGCGCTTTCCCTAGGGAATTGCGTCAAAACAAAGCTCTAGAGCGAAGCCACGGCTGCCATGGCTTCGGCATCGGCGTCGTAATTCCAGACCCAGGCGCGTTCCTGCGGCTGAGCGTCAAGCTTGCGGTCGCGGGCATGCAAGTCGCCGCTGGATGCGTCATAGCGAGCACCGTTCATGCGCGCCATGCGCTGGACGCCGGCAGTCCGCTCGCGCCGCAGCTGCTCGTAAATCAGCAGCGCCCGTGGGGCCGACTTGCGGTCTGCGTGGCTCAGCACGGTCGCCAAGGCAACTGCGTCTTCGATGGCCTGATTGGCTCCTTGTCCCAAATGCGGCAGCATTGGGTGGGCGGCGTCGCCCAGCAGGGTCAGGCGTCCGCGAGTCCAGGTTGCGAGCGGCTCACGATCGAACAGGCCCCACCGAAACGTCGTTTTCAGTTGGGCAATGACCGTCTCAACCATGGGATCCCAACCGGCGAACTCCCGAGCAAGGGCGGAGGGATCGCCCCGTGCCGACCATGACTCCTTCATCGGCTCGTCAGTCGTCACAAAGCCGACGTAGTTGATGAGCAGGCCGGCGCGCACCGGATAGACGAGAAAATGCTTGCCTGCACCAAGCCAGTTGCGCATCGCTCCCGGCGGCCACGAGACACCAGCCGCCGGGATCACCCCTCGATAGGCGACCGATCCCGAATAGAGAGGGGCGGACGGGGCAACTACGAACTGCTGAAGGGTAGAATGGATACCGTCAGCCGCGATCACGACGTCGGCCGTGGTGCGCAAACCATTGGCGAAAGTGATGACGGCCTGCTCATCGTCCTGTTCGAAGCCGATACATCGATGGCCGGCCTTCACAATTTCGGCAGGTAGCCGGTCGACGAACATTGCCAGCAAATCGGCGCGGTGCATGCCATAGAACTCGATTTGGTTGGCAAGCGCGGGGGGCCACATCGCCGCCGCATAGGATCCATCGGCGCGACGAAACTGTGGGTCGATCCATCTGGCCCCCGAGCGGATCAGCTCGTCACCGAGGCCGAGCCGCCGAAGCATCCGGACACCGTTCGGTTGGATCACGACGCCGACGCCGACCTCGGCCAGGGCCGTAGCCTGCTCGTAGAGACGGACGTCCATGCCACGTTGAAGCAGGGCGGCAGCAGCGGCGGCGCCGCCGATGCCGCCGCCAATGACCGCCACACGTAGCGGGCTCGTGCTCATTGCTCCGGCTCGTCAAGCATTGTCAGCCCTTGGCGCGTGCCGCCACCCGCGGCCGCCCGTGAATATTGGCAGCCTAGCGCCGGCGCACAGCGCAGGCAAACGGCGATCATGTTGTAAGGGGTGCGTCGTCGCCGAGAACAAGGTGCTGGAAAGCCGCCCCAACATCGAAGACGCCATCCGCAACCGTCAGGTGCTGATCGTCTTCAACACCATGGGCGGACAGAAGGCGGTGTCGGACTCCAAATCGCTGCGCCGCTCAAGCCACCGCCACACACTCGATCTCGATATCGAACTCCATCGGCCATGACGCCACCGGCACGAAGCTGCGCGCCGGTGGGTTGGTCGAAAAATACTTGGCATAAACCCGGTTGATGGCGTTGTAGAAGCCGGAATTGACGGCGTAGATGCGCACCATCACCACGTTTTCCAGCGAAGTGCCGGCCGCTTCCAGGCAGTGTTTCAGCGCCTTCAGCGACGCCTCGGTCTGCGTTTCGATGTCTCCGCGCACCATCTCGCCGGTCACCATGTCCACCGGCGGCGTCGCCGAGATGAACACGAAGCCGTTGGCCTTCACAGCTGTCGAACAGGGCAGGCCGAGCGCCCGCACCTTGGCCGACATGACAGGCACTTCGATGACTTCCTTCTTCACGGCAATCCTCCCTGGGTTTGCCGGAAGCTTATCGCGCCACCGCCCGAACGCCAGTGCGGACACATGGTCCAGAGCCGCTCAGCTCAAACCACCGCCACACATTCGATCTCGATATCGAACTCCATCGGCCATGACGCCACCGGCACGAAGGTCCGCGACGGCGGGTTCTCGGGAAAATGCCTGGCATAGACGCGGTTGATGGCGTTGTAGAAGCCGGAATTGACGGCGTAGATGCGCACCATCACCACATTGTCCAGCGAGGTGCCGGCCGCTTCCAGGCAATGCTTCAGCGCCTTCAGCGACGCTTCGGTCTGCGTTTCGATGTCGCCCTTGACCAGTTTGCCGGTCGAGATATCGAGCGGCGGCGTGCCGGACACGAAGACCAGTCCGCCGGCTTTGGTCACCAGCGACAGTGGCACGCCCAGAGCACGCACGGCTGCCGACAGCACCGGCACTTCGATGATTTCTTTCTTCACGGCAATCCTCCCTGGGTTTGACGGGAGCTTATCGCGCCGCCCGGTGAACGCCAGCGCGGATGCATGGGCCAGAGCTACCCCTGCCCCGGATAGCGCGTGCCGTCCTTGTGCAGGAAGCGGCCGTCGGAGCTCGGGCTCATCATGTCGATGTCGGAGCATGTGATGACATCGTCCGGGTTGCGCGAGCCGACCTCCAGATAAAGCGCCGTCGTGGACGACCGGTTGATCAGGTGATGACCGTTGCCGCTGTTCTTGGCGAAGGTCGCGCAGTCGCCTGCCTCGAGCAGCGTTTCGCCGCCGTCCTCGACCAGCGTCAGTTCGCCCTCCAGCACGGTGACGAACTCGTCTTCATGGCTGTGCCAGTGGCGCTGGCTGGACCAGCCTCCGGGCGGCAAGGTCATCAGATTGACGCCGAAATCGGTGAGCCCGCCCGCATCGCCCAGCCGCCGCCGCGTGCGGTCGGCACAGGGTTGATCGAAAGGCGCGGGGTAGCCGGAGCCCTTGCGGATGGGCACGGCTGACAGGTTGATCTTGGGCATGGAATGCTCTCCCGGTTTGTGCCGACATTGTAGACAAGAACCGCTTGGCACAGACAACCTTGCCGACGTCGGCGCTGCCCCTCATTGCCCTGCCGGGCATTTCTCCCCGTGGAACGGGGAGAAAGAGGCCCGCCGCGACGTCGGCTCTCTTCCTGCAGCGCTTGCGATTGGCGAAAGCGTCGATTACAGCTCCCCTCTCCCCGTTCTACGGGGAGAGGATGCCGGCAGGCAGGTGAGGGGCGGCGCCAGCGTCCGGAAGGTGCGAACCAACCTGAAGCGATTGCCCACCGTACAGAACGAGCCCCTGCCCCCTTAGTGACAACAAGCCTCGCTATACTGCAGCTGCTCGTTCCAGTTCGGCCGGCCCTCGGGTGTGAAATCCATCAGGTTCCACAGCGGCTCGCAGGTGCCGACGCCACGCGGATCCTGGCCTGGGTCCGTTGGCGCGAAATCCAGTTCGGAACTCCAGAAATGGCGGATGCCGTCGGCGTCGCGATGGAACACCGACAGCAGCGGCGACTGTGCGCCGTCGGCTGCCTCCGCATTGTAGTCGCGCTTGAAGCCGTTGTTGGCCGAAGACACCAGCCGCATGTTGCGCCAGCCTCGGTCGCGACCGAGCGTGAGCAGGTTTTCGAGCGCGGTTTTCGCCACCACGGCGAAAGTGAAACCCGCGGCCTCGAGATGACCGACCGCGCCGTCGAACTGGTCAAGCAGCGCCGTGCAGGACGGGCATGGCTGGTCCGGCCGCGCGAGCTTCGCCGTGCCGCCGCTGGTCGCCACGTCGCGCGCCTCGCGCGGGTGACGGGGAAACATCATGTTGTAGAGGATGAGCGAATCCTTGCCGGGCACAAACAGCTCCGACAGTTTTACCTTCCCGGGCTTGCCGTCCGGTCCCAGTGCGTCGAACACATAATCCTGCGGCACCAGCCCACCGGGCGGCAGCGCGCGCCGTGCAACCGCAACCTCTTCCATGGCGCGGCGCAGCCCGATTTCCTTCTGCAGCAGTTTTTCGCGGGCGGTGCGGTATTTGGCGGATTCGTTGGGAAAGGTGATCATGATCGGCTCCTTCGGTCGCGGCGCCGGCGTCCCGGCGCGGTTGCTCTGCGACCCAAGGACGTTTGGCGGCGATCGGCTCCGACATTTTTGCAAATGGCCGAAACGACTTTCTCGCAGCGGAACCTCGCTCTCTTCCCAGCATTCTCCCCACAGGATAAGCCAGCAGTCCGGGGGACAAAATGCACGACGACGATGACGACGAGATCGACCTGCGCTGCCCGCAAGTGGTGGCCGACAATGCCGCCAAGGGCCTGCGCCTGCGCGGCGAATTCGGCCGTGGCGGCACCGAGATCGGCGTGGCCCGCGCCACCGAACTGAAGAACCGGGAAAAGCTCGCGCCCTCCACCATCCGCCGCATGGTCAGCTATTTTGCCCGCCACGAGGTCGACAAGCGCGGCAGGAACTACGGCAACGAGCAAAACCCGTCGGCCGGCTACATCGCCTGGCTGCTGTGGGGCGGCGACGAGGGCCGCGCCTGGGCACTGGACCTCAAGCGGAAGATCGGCAACGCGCCGGACATCTGAGCGCCCCGCTCAGCTGTACCAATCGACCTCGAACATGCCGAGCCGATCGTAGAGCCGCACTGCCGCGGCGTTCTCTTCGGTGTTGGTCTTTAGGTCGACATAGTCCGCACCGCGTGCGCGAAAGGTGGCGAAGGCGTGCCACATCAGCGCTTCGGCAATGCCCTTGCCGCGCGCCTCGGGATGGACGGCGAGGTCCTTGACGAAGGCGCGCGTCCAACACAGCGCCGCTGCCGCGAGCCGCCCCTTGGCGTCGATGACCAGGAAACACAGCGCCGGGTCGAATTCGGGATCGCCTGATATGCGCGGCCACCATTCGTCGAACGGGCCGTCGGCACCGTCGTCGAACACGTCGGTCAGGAGCGCATGCAGGGCCGGCGCATCACCGGGCTCGAAGCAGCGCATCACAAAGCCTTCCGGCCAGTGCGCGGGAACCAGCGTCTCGTCGAGGATCTTGCGCAGCCGGATATCGTTCAGGGCCGGCGGCCGCGGTTCCGGCATCGCGCTCAGGCGTCGGGCTGCAGACGGCTGCGCTGGCGGTCGCGGCCGAGCCCGGTCGCCTCGAGCAGGCCCTTGCGCTTGGCGTCGAAATAATAGCCGGTCTGGTAGAGCCAGTCGGCCCGCTTGGCGTTGCCGCCGGACACCAGCCAGGCGCCACGCAGATATTTGACCGCGTATTTCAAATTGGTCTCGGCGTCGAACAGGCCCTTGGCCGGTCCGTCATAGCCCATGCCGCGCGCCGTCGCGTGCTTGATCTGCATCAGCCCCCAATGGCCATTGTTGTAGGCTTTCGGGTTGAACGTGCTCTCGCGGTTGACGACATGGCGCACCAGATCGACCGGCACCTGGTAGAGGGCGGCGTATTTCTCGATCAGACGCTCGACGTCACCACGCACGCCCGGCGCGTGCTCTTCTTCGGCAGGTGCCATCGGGAACTGGACGAGCGCAGCCGGGTTCTGCGGCACCATATAGGCGACCTGCTGGACGCCTGGCACGACCTTCCGGTCGCCCTTGGCGGTCGCGGGCATGACGAGCCCGGCGGTCGAATAGGTCTCGGCCGTCTTGACGGTCTCGCCTGCGGTCGCCGGCGGCGGCGCTTGCCAGGCATTGGCGGTCATGATGGCGGGTACCGCCGGCGCTGCCGGGGTCGATCCGGCGAAGGCGGCGGTCGCGGCAGCCGGCTGGACGGCGGCATCGGGTGCCGGCGTGGCCGGGGCGGGCGTCAATTCAGCCGTCTGAACGGGCGCGATTCCCGATGATTCCGGCAGCACCGAAACCGTCTCCGGCAGCGGTATCGTGAAGCCGGCGTCAGCACCGGCGGCAGTCGCGGTTTCGGTCAGGGCAGGCGCGGGTTTCATCTGCGAGGTCGACGTGCAACCGCTGATGCCGGCGGCAGCCAGGATCATGCCGATCGCGATAAGAGTGTGTTTTGCTGGCAAGCCGCGCTCGGGTCCGATTTGTCGGGTTATTAAGAAATTCCTTACACCAGCGATTCACGACCGGCAATCGGGGCCCTCAGGTGGTTTTCGGGTGGCGAGACTTGAGGCCTGATGCCATATTGTTCTGGATATGTACCGGGACGAATGCCGGATTTCGCCACTTTGCGGAAAGGAACGCATCATGGAAACGACATCTTCGATCACAGCCGGCCACGCAGTGTTAGAAACAGTGATCGGCTTCATGGGCATCGCCTGGAGCGAAAAGGGCCTGATCCGGCTCTGCCTGCCTGAACGCAGCCGCGAGGCGGTGGAACGGCGGCTGATGCGCCATGCCGGCGTTTCCGCCTCCACAACCCAGCCGCCATGGGTCGTCGACCTGATCGCCTCGATCAAGGCCTATGCAGCCGGCGAGGATGTCGACTTCACCGGCGTGCCGGTCGATCTCGACGGCATCGACGACTTCCGCCTTGCCATCTACGACGCGGCGCGAAAGCTCGGCTATGGCGAAACCACCACCTATGGCGAACTGGCCAAACGCGCCGGCCATGGCGGTCTGCCGCGCGAAACCGGTGCTGCCCTTGGCGCCAATCCGGTGCCGCTGGTCATTCCCTGCCATCGCATCCTTGCCGCCGGCGGCAAGATCGGCGGCTTCTCGGCACCCGGTGGCTCGAACACCAAGGAGAAGATGCTGGCCATGGAAGGCGTGCGCGTCGGCCCGCCGCCACCAGCGCAGGTTTCCTTCGGGTTCTGAACCATCTCTCTGTCTTGACGCAATTTCCCTAGGCAAAGCGCTACGCCCTTTCCCGGAATTGCCCTAGTCGTTGTGGAAGAAGCGCCGGCGGAAATGCCGATCATAGTCCGGCCGCTTGCAGGTATAGACCGGACAGGACCTGGTGTCGGCGCTCGGCACGTAGGCGCGTGCCCTCACCTCGCCCATGGTGCAGAACTGCTCGCTCTGGACATAGCGGTCATAGAGCGGCAGGCCCGGCACCCGCGTCGACTGGTAACGCAGGATGACGGCGCCGTGCCGCGCGATCGTCGACTGGACACGCCCGCAGCTCATACGCGTCGGATCATAGCGCGAGATCGCCTGCGCCTCGGCGGCCACCAGCGTCAGGCAGGCGGCAAGCAGAATGGTTTTCATGGTCCTCTCCCCCAAGCTCCTCCCGGATTGAACACCGCCGGGGCCCGATCCTGTTGCGACGCTCTCACGCGATTGGGGCGGCCATTGGGCGGCATCCTGATCACGGCCTTCTCACGCAGTCTTGTTTTTCGTGCGAAAGCAGCCTATATGCGTTCCATTGATATTTCGGCCGATCGATCCGGGCCTCGCGATAATCGCGTTTGCTGACGTCTATCTCCAAAATCTCGATGCACACCGGCTGGACTTCGGTCCGGTCAATCTAAAGCAAATGTGAAGGACTATCTAAATGGCAACTGGAACGGTCAAGTGGTTCAACGCCACCAAGGGCTTCGGCTTCATCCAGCCTGACGCGGGCGGCGCGGACGTATTCGTCCACATCTCCGCTGTCGAGCGTGCTGGACTGTCGACGCTGGTCGAAGGYCAGAAGATCAACTWYGAGATCGARCAGGACCGCCGCACTGGCAAGTCGTCCGCTGGATCTCTGAGCAAGGCAGCCTGATTTTGCGAATGGCGCGCGCCGGGCGAGAGCTCGGGGCGCGCGGCAAGTCACGGATGTACTGACAGTCGCGCGAGAAGCGCGCCGGAGCGGAAAGACCCGACAGACTGGATCAGCAGATAGCTGCCAGCCYGGACCGGACGCTCCCGATCAGGCTACCGAAAATGGGAAGGCGGGATTTATCCCGCCTTTTTGTTTGTCTGGGGTTCAGACACCGACAATTGGCTAAACCGGCGATACAGCGTCCTTCTCCCCGTCCCTATACGGGGAGAAGTGCCCCGCAGGGCGATGAGGGGCAGCGCGACGCCTCAAGATTGCCTATCGCCAAACCAAGCCCAACTACGACAAAGGCTGGCGCCGCCCCTCATCTGGCTGCCGCCATCTTCTCCCCGTATAGAGACGGGGAGAAGGACGCTCCGGCCGAAGCTTTCGCCAATCTCCAAAGTTGCTCACCCCACCCAGTCCATCGGCGCGTGCCCTGGATCCGCTTCCACCCGGCCAAGCCAGTCTGTCACCGCTGGATAGGCACCAAGCTGGAAGCCGCCCTGCTCTGCCGTATGCGTATAGGCATAGAGCGCGATGTCGGCGACGCTGTAGGCACCGCCAGCGAAGAACGCATTGGTTTCCAGAAATTTGTTCATCACGCCGAGCGCCTTGTTGCCGCGCTCCAGCGTCACCGCCAGCCGCTCCGGCGTCGCATCCCGGGCGCGTTCAGGAAAGGTCAGCAGCGCCTTGCGCACGGCAATATAGGGCTCGTGGCTGTATTGCTCGAAGAACAGCCATTGATAGGTCAGTCCCCGTTCGTACCTGTCCGTCGGCAGGAAGCGCGTGCCTTCGGCGAGATAGAGCAGGATGGCGTTGGATTCGGCGAGCCGCCGGCCGTCATCGAGCTCGAGCAGCGGCACCATGGCGTTCGGGTTCTTGGCGACATAGTCCGCTTTTCGCGTCTCACCCGTATGCGAACTCACCTCGACATTGGTGAAGGCGAGGCCAAGCTTGGCCATCAGCAGCCGCGGCTTGTAGCAATTGCCGCTGTCGATCATGCTGTAGAGTATCATTGCCGTGCCCCCGTGCGCTGCCTCTGCCGGCGGATTATCGCAGCGGCTCCCGCCGCAACCAATGATTTGTTTTGGCACGACCATCAGCGCCGCTGATGTGTGAACGCATGAGGGCGTTCAAGGGCGTGACGAGATTCAGGTCAGGCCGAGTCGAAAACGGTGGATTCCGAGAACCGGAACGGAGCGTACATTTGGGTACGTGAGTACCGGAAGCGCAGGAAGCTGCCGTTTGCAGGCCGGCCTCACCTGAATATCGACGCGCCCTAGCCGAACAGCGGCACAACCTTGCTATCCCTGCCAAGCAGCGTGTCGATGGAGAGCGGCTCTTCGTTGAAGATCGTGCCGGCCAGCGCCGGGCGGGCGAGAAGAAACCCCTGCAGCAGGTCGACACCGCCTTCGAGCGCGACGCGCAGGTGTGTGGGCTGCTCGATGCCTTCGACCAGCACCTTGGCGCCACGGTCGTGCAAGGTCGAAACCAGCGGGCGGAAGAACCGTTCGGCGGCGGCATGGCGGCAGAACTCGGCGAACCAGGTACCGTCGATCTTGACGATGTCGGGATGGAGCAGGCTGACCCGCTCCTCCGTCGAGTGGCCGGTGCCGAAATCGTCGATGGCGATGCGGATGCCATCGCGCCGCATTTCGCGCACCAGTCGGATGAGAAGCGCGTCGTCGGCCGCCTGTTCTGTGATTTCGCAGACCAGCATGGCCGGCGCGAGGCCGAAATCGCCGAGATACCTGGTCATCAGCCGGATCTCGGCCAACGCCCGCCCGGGATGGTCGTTGATCAGCGGATTGTAGTTGAAAAACAGATCGAGCCCGTCGACGCCGATGTTGTGAAAATTCCTGAGGTGAAGCACCCGGCACATGGTCTCGACAAACAATCGGTCGGAGGCGGCGATGCTTTCGAAAAACACCTTCGGCGCACCGGGGCGGCCGGCACGGTGCGGCTCGATCAGGGCTTCGACCGCGACGGCGTGAAGGAAGCGGCCGCGCGGAGCGAAAATCGGCTGATAGGCGCTGCGCAGCCGGAACTCGCCATGGATGCCGTATTCGATACCGACTTCGTCGACCTGGATCGCGTTGCCGACATCGCGCCGCCGCTCGCGCTTCATGGCGCCACCTTGCGCCCGAAGGCTTTTGCTGGCCGTGTCGTGTGCGGTGAGGTCGGTTGGACAGGCGCGGCTTCAACGGCCGCGGGGGCGGTTTGCTGCGAGGTTTTGCCGAAGACGCGAAAGCTTGTCGGCGCAAGCTCGGGCCGCGCCAGCACGAAACCCTGCACCATCGATGCTCCCGATTTCTCGGCGAGTTCCAGTTGCCACCCCTCCTCGATGCCCTCGAACACCGTTCGGATGCCTTGCTGCTCGAAACTTTTCACCATGGTGGTCAGCAACGCGAAGCCGGCCCCGGACTCCATCAGCTGCGTGATCCAGAAGGCGTCGAATTTGACGATGTCGGGCTTCAGTTCCTTGATGCGGTTGATGTCGGAATCATCGGCGCCATAGTCGTCGACGGCGATGCGAAAGCCGTTGGCCCGCAGCGCGGTGACGAAACTGTGCAGGGTCTCCTGCGACGCCGAGCGCTGCTCGGTCACTTCGCAGACCACACGGCGCGGATCGATGCCAGCCTCGTGCAACACCAGCCGCATTTCGCGCAAGGCATTGTCGGCAACGGTGCGCTCAGTGAACACCGACGGGTCGAAATTGACGAAGATCGATGCTTCTTCAGGCAGGCAGGCGCCGGCGTTCAGAAGATGCAGCGTCCTGGTCAACGCCTCGACATGGAGGCGGTCGGCGGCCGGGCAGGTGCTGAAAAAGCTCATCGGCGATTGCGGCTCGCCGTCGCGGAACGGCCGGATCAGCCCTTCGAACGCGGCCACCGACAGCTTGCCTTCGTTGAAGGCGAAGATCGGCTGGAAGGCGCTTTGCAGCGTGTAGATGCCCCAGACACCGGTGGAGGTGCCGTCGTCCTGGCGGATGATGTGGGCAAGCCCGATGCTGCGCGACACGGTTCCTCGCTCCGCAAACTGGCGGTCAAACTGTGATCCTGTCACGCAAGCCTCTACCGCCCGTTAATGAATTTATCGTTGCCGATCACGGGTCCTTGAGGCCTGGATCAGCCGACAATGCTTGCACTGCGCGAAATCATGCGACATGAGAAGCGCCGCGGCCGCTCCTGGCCCGCGCCGACCTTGTTTGGAGATATCCGGTCATGGCCTTTCTTGCCGACGCCCTTTCCCGCGTTAAGCCTTCCGCGACCATTGCGGTGACGCAGAAAGCGCGCGAGCTGAAAAATGCCGGCCGTGACATTATCGGCCTCGGCGCCGGCGAACCGGATTTCGATACGCCCGACAACATCAAGAATGCGGCGATCGAGGCGATCCGCCGTGGCGAAACCAAATATCCGCCGGTGTCGGGCATCGTGCCGCTGCGCGAGGCGATCGCGAAGAAGTTCAAGCGCGAAAACAATCTCGACTACAAGCCCGAGCAGACCATTGTCGGCACCGGCGGCAAGCAGATCCTGTTCAACGCCTTCATGGCGACACTGAACCCCGGTGACGAGGTCATCATACCGCGCCCCTACTGGGTCAGTTATCCCGAGATGGTGGCGATCTGCGGCGGCACCTCCGTGTTTGCCGACACCTCGATCGACAACGGCTTCAAGCTGACCGCAGCTGTGCTGGAAAAGGCGATCACGCCACGCACCAAATGGCTGCTGATGAACTCGCCGTCGAACCCGTCGGGTGCCGCCTATACCGAGGCTGAATTGCGCGCGCTGGCCGACGTGCTGTTGAAGCATCCGCATGTCTGGACGCTGACCGACGACATGTACGAGCACCTGACCTAAGGCGAYTTCGTCTTCAAGACCATCGCCGARGTCGARCCGAMGCTYTACGAGCGCACGCTGACCATGAATGGCGTGTCGAAAGCCTATGCCATGACCGGCTGGCGCATCGGCTATGCCGCGGGTCCTGTGGCGCTGATCAAGGCGATGGACATGATCCAGGGCCAGCAGACCTCGGGCGCCTGCACCATCGCGCAATGGGCATCGGTCGAGGCGCTCAACGGCCCGCAGGACTTCATCGCCCGGAACAAGGCGATCTTCCAGGGCCGGCGCGATCTCGTCGTGTCGATGCTCAACCAGGCGCGCGGTATAAGCTGCCCGTCGCCTGAAGGCGCCTTCTACGTCTATCCGTCCTGCGCCCAGCTGATCGGCAAGAAGACCAAAGCCGGCAAGGTGATCGACACCGACGAAACCTTCTGCTCGGAACTGCTCGAGGCCGAGGGGGTCGCGGTGGTGTTCGGCTCGGCCTTCGGCCTCGGCCCCAACTTCCGCATCTCCTACGCCACTTCGGAGACGCTGCTTGAGGAAGCCTGCACACGCATCCAGCGCTTCACGGCATCGCTGACCTGATAAGGCCAGTCTTGGAATTAAAACCCGGCTTCACCGCCGGGTTTTTTGTTGGCAACGACGCCGCCTCACGGGGCTCGGCACTCAGCCGCCATATTGGACTGACGTCACCTCTTCCAGCCAGTCGGCGTGGACACCGTCCAGCGCCTCCTGCATGGCAATATGCGTCATCGCCGACTTCGGCGCCGCACCGTGCCAGTGCTTTTCGCCAGGCGCGAACGAGATGACGTCGCCGGCCCTGATCTCCTGGACTGGTTCGCCCCATGTCTGGGCAAGGCCGGCGCCTGACGTGACATAGAGTGTCTGGCCGAGCGGGTGCGTGTGCCAGTGGGTGCGAGCGCCCGGCTCGAAGCTGACCAGCGTGGCCCGCAGCCGCGCCGGCGCCTCCTTCTCGATGATCGGCGTCTGCAACACGCGGCCGGTGAAATACTTCTCCGGCGCTATGATGGTCGGCACGCTGCCGCAGGCAATGATCTTCATCGGGGTAATCCTGGTCTGGTGAAGCGATCGGCGACAGACGCCGCCCGACATGTGACGAAAAATGCATTCTCGGCCGTTATCATCCCAGGCGCAACCGGCCGTTTCGCGCACCGCCGCAAGACCGATTTTTCTCCTTAACCATGAACGCTCCCCGCACCGTGTCGCGGCACGGAAAGATGGCGAATTAATGTCTTCTTAACAGCTGCGCTCTAGCCCTGAGCCTGCATTTCAAGGGGCGATGAGATGAGCATATTGGCGACGATCAAGGATCACAGCGGCGGATCTACCGCGGCATCCAGTTGCTGCTTCTGATCAGCATCGGCGCCGCGATGCTTGGCGCGGTCGACCTGTCGCAAGACCAGCCCTCCAGCGACGCCTTCGCTGTCTCGATCCTCGCCACCAGCCTGGCCCTGATGGCCCTGATGTATATGCGCAGCAGCGTCGTCCATCGCTTGCGGTCGGCCGCCGCCGCAGAGGCGGAAAAGCATCATTCCTGACCAGGGACGCGCTGACCGGGGCGATGACCCGCCGCTATTTCCTCGAAGCGCTGCACGACAGTCTCGGCAGCATGCGCGACCGGCGCGATGCGACCTTGCTGTTGATCGACGTCGATCACTTCAAGCAGCTCAACGACACGTTCGGACATCAGTTCGGCTACCTCGCTCTGGCGCATCTGGTCAAGACGGCCGAGCGCATCTTTGCCGGAGGCATGGTCGGACGGCTCGGCGGCGACGAATTCGGCGTCATCGTCCCGCACAACGACCTCGCCATCATCAACAAGAAAGTCAGGCGCTTGCTGGATGCCATGCGAGCCGGGAAATCGCATGAGGGCAAGACCATCCCGCTCTCCATTTCCGTCGGCGTGGCGCTGGCACCGGCACATGCCTCGAACACCACGGAACTGATGCTGGTCGCCGACCTGGCGCTCTATGAAAGCAAGGCGGCGGGCCGTGGCCGCGTCACCGTGTTCGACGAGGAGATGCTGTCCGACAAGCGCTATCGTCGCCTGGTCGAGCGGGAGTTGCGCGCGGCGGTCTATCTCGGCGAACTCGAGCTGCACTACCAGCCGATCGTCAATCCGGACAGTTCCACCTGTGGCTTCGAAGGGCTGATCCGCTGGCGCCACCCGGTTCGTGGTCTGATCTCGCCGGCCGAGTTCATTCCGATCGCCGAACGCTCGACCCTGATCGACATGCTCGGCGAGTGGGTGTTCAAGCGGGCCTGCGCCGATGTCAATCATTTCCCGGGACGCCGCATCTCGATCAACGTCTCCGGCGAACAGCTGAAGCGCGACGAGATCGTCACCATGTGCGATCGCGTGCTGAAGGAAACCGGCCGCTCCGCCGCGCAATTCGTCATCGAGATCACCGAAACGGTGGCGACCGCCGCCACGCCCGAAATCCTGCGACGCCTCGAAGCGTTGCGCGGCCTCGGCTTCCACATCGCGCTCGACGACTTCGGCACCGGCCATTGCGGCTTCAACTATCTGAAGACCTTGCCCGTCGACAGCATCAAGATCGATCGCTCCTACATCCGCAGCCTCGCCCATGACCAGGTGGCGCAGATTTTCGTTTCGGCGCTCGCCCAGATCGCACGCATCCAGGACGTCACCATCGTCGCCGAGGGCGTCGAGACGCAGGAGGAATTCGCCCTGGCCAAGACTGCCGGCTGCAATCGTTTCCAGGGCTATTTCTTCGGCCGGCCGGCGCCGCGCGACAAGCTTGGTCCGTTGAGCGCCGTCCGTGCCGAGCCGCTGGCGCTGAGCGCCTGAGGCCACACCGAAGAGTTTCTATTTTTCTTGCCCTGCCGGCAAACAAGTGGGACGATGGTTTCGGGCAGGTGGCCAAACCAAAAGAACCCCGCCCGCGACGGTCGAACAGGCCGGCCGCCGCTCAGGACCGATTGACCAAGCCTGAACCATGCATGCCAGTCGGTCCTACGGGAAACGCCTGAGTGGAGGTCAGTCATGGGTACTCGCGCCGGAGGACGACGCACGGGACCGAAATGCATTGCCATAATCGGTCCCTTCGCCAGCGGTAAGACGACACTTCTCGAAGCCATATTGGCCCGCACGGGCTCAATTCCCCGACAAAACCCCGTCTCATCGGGCAACACCGTTTCAGATCATTCGCCAGAGGCGCGGGCCCACGCGATGAGCGTCGAGGCGACCTTCGCCACCACCGAATTCATGGGCGAGCAGCTTACTTTCGTCGATTGTCCCGGCTCCATCGAATTCTCCTTCGAGGCCGAGCCGGTGCTGGCCGCCTGCGACCTCGCGGTGGTCGTTGCCGAGGCCGACGAAAAGAAGATCCCTGCCCTGCAGCTGATCATGCGCAGGCTCGACGATCTCGGCGTGCCGCGCATCCTGTTCCTCAACAAGGTCGACAAGGCAATCGCCGGCGTGCGCGACACGCTGAAGATGCTGCAGCCGGCCAGCGCCGTGCCGCTGCTGCTGCGCCAGATTCCGCTGCGCAAGGATGGCGTCGTCATCGGCTCGATCGATCTGGCGCTGGAGCGCGCCTACATCTATCGCGAATATGCCGAAAGCGAAGTGGCCGAAATACCTGGCGATGACAAGGCGCGCGAACTGGAGGCGCGCTTCTCCATGCTGGAGACGCTGGCCGATCATGACGACCAACTGATGGAACAACTGCTCGAGGAGATCGAGCCGCCCAAGGACGCCATCTTCGACGACCTCGCCGCCGATCTGCGCGATGGCGCGGTGACGCCGGTGCTGATCGGTACCGCCGAGAAAGGCAATGGCGTGCTGCGCCTCTTGAAGGCGATCCGCCACGACGCGCCCGACATCGAGGCGACCCGCAGGCGGCTGGGCGCGCCCGACGGCGCGGCCACCGTGGCTCAGGTGATGAAGACCATCCACACGCCGCATGGCGGCAAGCTGTCGGTGTCGCGCATCCTGTCCGGCCAGGTCGTCGACGGCTCCGAACTCTGGCTGCCCGGCGGCAACACGGCGAAGGTTTCCGGCATCTACCGAATGCTCGGCAAGGATCAGTTCAAGCTCACCATCGCCAAGGCCGGCGACACTGTGGCGCTGGGCAAGCTGGATGAGGTCAAGACCGGCCAGACGCTGAGTTCGGCCAAGGGCGGCATCAAGCCGCTGCTTGAGTTCGAGCCGCCGCAGCCGGTCTTCGCTTTCGCGCTGCGCCCCAAGGAGCGCAAGGACGAAGTGAAGATGTCGGCCGCCATCCAGCGCCTGGCGGAGGAAGACCCCTCGCTCAGCCTGCGCCACAACCAGGACTCGGCCGAGACCGTGTTGTCGGGCCATGGCGAGATGCATCTGCGTGTCGTGCGCGAGCGGCTGGAAGGCAAGAACCAGATCCCGGTCGAAGGTCATGCGCCGGCGGTGCCCTATCGCGAGACGATCCGCAAATCGGCGCAGCAGCGCGGCCGTCACAAGAAACAGTCGGGTGGCCATGGCCAGTTCGGCGACGTGGTGATCGAGATCAAGCCGCTGCCGCGCGGCTCCGGCTTCCAGTTCACCGACACCATCACCGGCGGCGTCGTGCCGAAGACCTATATCCAGTCGGTCGAGACTGGCGTGCGCGACTATCTGAAATCGGGTCCGCTCGGCTTTCCCGTCGTCGATGTCGCAGTCAACCTCTCGGACGGCTCCTACCACGCGGTTGATTCCTCCGACATGGCCTTCCAGATGGCGGCCAGACTGGCGATGAAGGAAGGCATGGCCGCCTGCTCGCCGGTGCTTCTGGAACCGGTGATGAAGGTCGAGATCGTCACGCCCTCCGACGCGACCTCGAAGATCATCGCGCTCATCCCGCAGCGGCGCGGCCAGATCCTCGGCTATGATGCGCGGCCTGACTGGCCGGGATGGGATGTTGTCGAGGCGACCATGCCGCAGGCCGAGATCGGCGACCTGATCATCGAGTTGCGCTCGGCGACCGCTGGCGTCGCCAGCTACCGCGCCGTCTTCGACCACATGGCCGAACTCACCGGGCGTCTCGCCGACGAAGCGATGAATGCCAACGGCAAGGCTGCCTGATTCGGTCTTCCCCTCGAACCCCGGTTCGAGGGGGCCAAATGAAAACGACGCCCGGCGGGGACCGGACGTCGTCTTGTTCGCGAACCGTTGCCCGGTAGGTAAAACGGAGGTCCGCCGCATCTGGCGCCGCCTAGCTTCGGCGGCGGAAATGGTTCGGACGCGGTAGCCGCCTGAGCCCGGGCCGTTCGAGTGATGCCCCCATCTCCCGCACGACCACACCGCGTCCTATGGTCTGGATAGCACGTGTCGGGCGTCCATGTCATGTTACCTGAGGTTACATGTCACTGTTACGTGGCAATTCTGATGAATTTTCGAGTTGCTCCGGCAGGGCTCAGGCAACAAAAAAGCCGGATCAACGAAGATCCGGCTGAGTTTGATTGGAAGTGCCTGTTAAGGCTAACCTCCAGAGGGGAACACTCTAGGGCGCTAATGGGAGGAGAACGCGCCCAGGAGATGATCTACATATGTGCTCATCATGCCCAAGAAACAAGCATCTATTTTGCAACACACGCATGCAAAAAGACGCAGGCTGTGGTCTAACCCATATCCGAGACCAATAGGACCAGCAGAATCAGCAAAACGGAGCGCACGGAGGCGCGATTCTCACTACAGAATCGCCAATCGCGATCGATTTCTGTGCCCAAATGCCAAAACCGCGCAATGATGTGGAAGCAGGCAGCAGCCGTTCATTTATCAGGCAGTCAGGGAGGAAACACCAATGCGGACGTTTTCTGCGATCGCCGGCAGCGCGGCGTTCTTCATCGCCGCACCCGGCGTGGTTGCCGGGCTGGTGCCCTGGCTGTTGACCGATCATTGGGGCTTGCCATGGTCGAGCCTGCCGGGCTTTGTGCCTGTTGGCGGGCTCCTGATCGTCATCGCGATCGCTGCACTGCTGCATGCCTTCGGCCGCTTTGCGCTCGAGGGGCTGGGCACGCCCGCTCCGGTTGCACCGACCGAGAGACTGGTGGTCGGCGGCATCTATCGCCATGTCCGCAACCCGATGTATGTCGCGGTGCTGTCGATCATCCTCGGCCAGGCGCTGCTGTTCTCGAGCTGGACGCTTGCCGCCTACGCGATCATCGGCGCGATCGCCATGGTGTCGTTCGTCCGGCTCTACGAGGAACCGACATTGGCCCGCCGCTACGGTGCGCAATACGAGGCCTATCGCCGCGCCGTGCCCGGCTGGCTGCCGCGCCTGACGCCCTGGCGGGGGTGATTCTAGAACTGGATGAAGACCAGAAAGTCGGACGCCAGGGGTGGATCAGAAAGACCAGCTACGGGCCTTGGCGATGATGAAATCGCGAAAGACGTGCAGCTTGGCCTGGTTCTTCATCGCGTCCGGATAAGCGAAATAGGTGTCGAAAGACGGCACCTCGGTCTCCGGCAGCAGTTGCACCAAGTCGGAGTCCTTGTTGATCACATAGTCGGGCAGCATGGCGATGCCGGCGCCGCCCTGCACCGCGCGCTTGATCGACAATATGTCGTTGATCTGCAACGTCGGCACCCTTTGTCCGCCTTCGAAATCGCCAATCGTTTCCAGCCAGTTCAGCTCCGACAAATGCGATGGCACCGGCACGCCGAAGGTGACGATGCGATGGCTCTTCAGTTCGGCCACCGAAGCCGGCTTGCCGTGCTTGGCGACATAGGTGGGCGAGGCATACAGGTGGAAATGCACGGTGAAGAGGCGGCGCTGGATCAGGTCCGGCTGCTGCGGCTGGCGCAGCCGGATGGCGCAATCTGCCTGGCGCATGGTGAGATCGAGTTCCTCGTTGGCGAGGATCAGCTGCAGACTGATTTCGGGATAGAGCTCTATGAACTCCTGCACCCGCTCGGTCAGCCAGCCGGCGCCCAGCCCGACGGTGGTCGTCACCCTGAGCACGCCGGACGGGCGATCCTTGGTCTCGGTCAGCCGCGACTTGATGGTTTCTAGCTTCATCAGCACGTCGTGCGCCGTGCGAAACAGCATTTCGCCCTGCTCAGTCAGCACCAGCCCGCGGGCGTGGCGGTTGAACAGCGGCACGCCGACATCATGTTCGAGCGCGCTGACCTGCCGCGAGATCGCCGATTGCGACAGATGCAATGTCTCGGCCGCATGGGTAAACGACCCTGCCTCCGCCGCAGCGTGAAACACGCGTAGCTTGTCCCAGTCCAACGCCATGCTACCCCTCGTTCTGTTTTGGCGTCTGAATGAAAAATCAGGCTTTTACACGGCGTTTCTAAGTCGCCTTCTGAACTCTTTATTCCGCCGCTTCGCGGTGCACTTCGATGCCGGCCAGATACTTCTCCGCCTCGAGTGCCGCCATGCAGCCGAGCCCCGCCGCGGTCACCGCCTGGCGGTAAATGTCGTCGGTCACGTCGCCAGCCGCGAACACGCCGGGAACGTCGGTGCGGGTCGAATCCGGCGCCGTCCACAGATAGCCGTTCGGCTTCTGCTTGAGCTTGCCGGCAAACAGTTCGACCGCCGGCGCGTGGCCGATAGCCACGAACACGCCGTCTACCTTGAGATGCGTTTCCTGGCCGGTCACCGCATGCTTGAGCTTCAGCCCTTCGACCGAAGGCGGCAAGGGCGCCTTGCCGGGACGGCCGGTGATCTCGTCGACGATCGTGTCCCAGATGACGCGGACATTGTCCTTCTTCAGGAGCCGCTCGCGCAGGATGCGCTCGGCGCGGAAATCGCTGCGCCTGTGGATGACCGTCACGCTCTTGGCGAGGTTCGACAGGTAGAGTGCCTCTTCCACCGCCGAATTGCCACCGCCGACCACCGCGACATCCTTGCCGCGGTAGAAGAAGCCGTCGCAGGTGGCGCAGGCCGAGACGCCAAAGCCCATGAAGGTCTGTTCGGTCGGAATGCCGAGCCATTTGGCCTGCGCGCCGGTGGCGATGATCAGCGCGTCGGCGGTGTAGGTGGTGCCGGAATCGCCCTTGGCGCGGAACGGCCGCACATTGAGGTCGACCTCGGTGATGATGTCGTTGATGATGTCAGTGCCGACGTGTTCGGCCTGCTTCAGCATCTGCTCCATCAGCCACGGCCCCTGGATGGGGTCGGCGAAGCCGGGATAGTTCTCGACATCGGTCGTGATCATCAGCTGGCCGCCCTGCTGCAGGCCGGCGACCAGCATCGGCTTCAGCATGGCGCGGGCGGCGTAGACCGCCGCCGTATAGCCGGCGGGGCCGGAACCGATAATGAGAACGGGCGCGTGCTTGGTGGTCATCGGGAAGCCTCTGCGGAGGGCTGCCGGCAATTGCGGCATGGAAAACTCGTCGATATCGCGCGTAATGTAAGTGTTGCCCACGGCGCCAGCAAGGCAGGTTGGCATTCGTCCCCGGAAAGCTTTGTCGCACCCCTGTCGCCGCTTTGATCGGCCGAAATATTCCGAGCGAGGGATGGAATGGACAGCGAAGTCGTTTAATTACAAGATCACGCAAGATTCTTGCGTATTGCCCCTGACTTATCGAGAGCCCTCATGCCGCTCAAGGCCGATCTCGACGCCATCGACTGGAAGATCCTGCGCGAGCTTCAGGCCGATGGCCGCATGACCAATGTCGAACTGTCGAACCGCGTTGGCATTTCGGCGCCGCCGTGCCTGCGCCGCGTCAAGCGGCTGGAGGAAGCCGGCATCATCCGCGGCTACCGCGCCTTGCTCAACGCGCCGGCGCTCGGCCTCGATGTCGTTGCCTTCTGCCTGATCGGCCTGCATCACCAGGCCGACGCCGAACTGCGCACCTTTGCAGAGCGCACCCGCGGCTGGCCGATCGTGCGCGACGCCTGGATGGTATCGGGGGAATCCGATTTCCTGCTGCACTGCGTGGCGAGCGACCTGGGGGCCTTCCAGACCTTCGTCATCGAGGAACTGACTTCGACCCCGAATGTCGACACGGTGCGCACCGCGCTCACCATCCGCCGGGTCAAGGACGAGGGGCTGGTCTCGTTTGCACAGCCTTGAGGCTGGTCGACGGCAGCACCACATCGTCCCCGCTCGATGCGAATTCCCGGCTTCGCCATACCAGGGCCGCTTTCGCATTCGACAGGCTCTGGTGTAGAAAGCCGGAGCGTTCTGACGGACGTGGCTGCTTTGTTGGTTTCCTAAGGCAATTTCAGGAAAGTGTGACGGGTTTTTCGACAGGGCTTGCATAACAACAGATGGCGCAAGCAGCGTAATTTCACAGAACAGTGTGCTGTAGAGTGGGATCATGACTCGATTTTCTAGCCCGGTTTCGGCGCTCATCATCTGCATGAACGAAGCCGACATGATCGGCCCCTGCCTGGAGAGCGTCGACTTCTGCGCCGACATCGTCGTCGTCGATTCGGGTTCGACGGATAACACCCTGGTCGTCATTCAGGAGTTCATCGCCAAGGGCTACCCGATAAGGCTGTTTCACAACGATTGGCCGGGTTTCCCACGTCAGCGGCAATTCGCGCTTGATCAAGCCAAGCAGCCATGGTGCCTTTCGATTGAAGCCGATGAGGCCGTCGACGACCTGCTCAGGCGGTCGATCGTGACCGTGACGCAGCCTCACAACGAGGCCATCGACGGATGGTTCGTAAGACGCCGCGACAAGCTGAAAGGCTATGGCTATGCGCACCGCTGGGTGCTGCACAACAGGCTGCTGCGTCTGTTCCGCCGCGACAAGGCCACCATGGACATTGACCTGCGGGTCCATGAATCGTTCGAGGTGCCGGGCGAAACCGGTACGATTGAAAATGGCGTGTTGCTGCATCGCCGCGAAATGACTGTCGCGGAGGATCTGGCAAGGGCCAACACCTACTCCAGCCTCAAGGTTGCCACGCTGGTCGAGAGGGGCAAGAAGCCAGGCTTGATAAGGCTGGTCCTGTCGCCGCTCGGTAACTTCCTGAAATTCTACCTGGCCAAGCGCTACTTCCTGTGCGGCCGGCATGGCTTCGTCTATTCGATGATGGTGATGGTGTATTCGTTCGCCACCGAGGCCAAGCTTTATGAAGCTTCGCGAGACAACGATCGGACTTGAGGCCAAATTCCACTTTCGGAATTATGCCCCCCTTGCTTTGATGCAATTCCGGACGGAAAGCCGTTTCACACTTTTCCCGGAGTTGCTCTAGCCCGACATAGCGCCGAGTGCCGCTATTGCGGCGAGCAGGCCACCCAGATCCTCGTGGTCGCGCCAGGGCTGGACTGTAAAGCCCGATTGAACGGCCGCTTCGCCGTCGACCAGCCAGCCCTGCAAAAGTCCGGCGCGCTGTCCCGCCTCCATGTCCGCCTGCTTGTCGCCGACGATCAGCGATCGCTGCAGATCGAGCCCGAGACATTTGGCCGCCTCCAGCAGCATGCCGGGATTGGGCTTGCGCATCGGATGATTGGCGATCGCAAGCGGCCCCTCGCCCGCCTCGTGATAGGCGCAGGCAAGGACCATATCCACGAACGCGTCGTCGGCGCGCAGCAGGTCGAGCACGCGGCCATTGACGGCGGCGAAATCGCTCCAGCCGTAGTAGCCGCGCGCGATGCCCGACTGGTTGGTGACGATGATGACGGGAATGCCGGTCTGATTGGCGGCACCGATCGCAGCGGCGATATCCTCGCGCAGCACCATTTCGGCCGGGTCATCGGGATAGCCGGTGTCGAGATTGATGGTGCCGTCGCGGTCGAGAAACAGTGCAGGCGTACCGGTCGGAAAAATCCTGCTATCGATCCGCTCTACCCACAGTCCGGGCTCCTTGAGCGGATAGGGTTCGAGCTTCACGACCAGGTCCCGTCAGCCATTGCTGAGACGCGCTTCGACCACTTCGCACAGATGATGATAGAGGCACAGATGCCCCTGCTGGATGATCGGGGTCGAGGTCGAGGGCACGTTGAGCAGGATGTCCGATAGCGGCTTGAGCTTGCCGCCGGTGTCGCCCGTCAGGCCGATCACCGTCATGTCCATCATCCGCGCGTGCTCGGCAGCGGCGAGAATGCTCGGCGAATTGCCGCTGGTCGAGATTGCCAACAGCACGCCGCCCGCCGAGCCATGCGCCTCGACCTGGCGCGAAAACACCGTGTCGAAGCCATAGTCATTGCCCCAGGCGGTCAGCACCGCGGCATTGGCCGGGAGTGCGATGACATTGTAGGCCTTGCGCTCCTTGAGGAAGCGGCCGACCAGTTCGCCGGCGATGTGGATCGCATCGCTGGCCGAGCCGCCATTGCCGCAGATTAGCAAGGCTTTGCCCTGCGAAAGAGCCGTCACGATGGCGCTCACCGCCCGCTCCATCTCGCTCGTCAGGTCGCGCTCGACCATGGCGGAAATCGCGGCCGCCGAGCGGACCAAGTAGTCGTTCAGGTCAGACATGAATTCCTCAGCTTGTGGTGCCGCCGGCGCGCAATTTGCCGATGGTGTTGGTGGTGCTTCTGCCGGCGACGAGATCGATCAGCACGACGCGGCCGCCCGCCTTCCGCACCACATCGGCACCGACCACGGTGTCGATCGTGTAATCGGCGCCCTTGACCAGTATGTCGGGCAGCAGCGCTTCGATCAGCGCCAGGGGCGTGTCCTCCTCGAACACCACGACCGCATCGACCGAGGCAAGGGCGGCGAGCACGCAGGCGCGGTCATGCTGGTCGTTGACCGGCCGCCCGGCGCCCTTCAACCGCCGCACCGAAGCATCGCTGTTGAGGCCAAGCACCAGCCGGTCGCACTGGCTGCGCGCCGCGTGCAAGAGACCGACATGGCCGGCATGCAGGATGTCGAAGCAGCCATTGGTGAAGCCGACGCTCAAGCCCTCCTCCTTCCACGCCGCGACCATGCGCGCGGCCGACGTAGCGTCGAGGATGGCATCCTTGTGGGCGGTCGGCCCGTGCGAACGAAACAGCGCACCGGTGAGTTCCTCGACCGTCAGCCGCGCGGTGCCGCGTTTGCCCACCACGACGCCGCCGGCGGCATTGGCGATCGATGCCGCCGCGACAGGGTCGGCACCAGCCGCCAGCGCCAATGCAAAGCTCGCGATCACCGTGTCGCCGGCGCCCGAAACGTCGAACACTTCGCGCGCCTGGGTGGCGATATGGCGCGCCTCGGTCGGGTCGACCACGCTGATGCCCTTTTCGCTGCGCGTCGCCACGACGAAATCGAAGCCATGCGCTGAAATCAGCTGGCGTGCCGCCGCGACGATCTCGTCATCGGCGAACACCGCATGGCCGACAGCTTCGCCAAGCTCCTTGCGGTTGGGGGTGATGGCGGTCGCTCCGGCATAGCGCGCATAGTCTCGGCCCTTCGGATCGACCAGCACCGGCTTTCCCGCCTCACGGCAGATGGCGATCAAATCGCCGGCGACGCCGTCGAGCAATATGCCCTTGCCATAGTCGGACAGGACAACGATGTCGGCGCGCGTCAGCGCTGCGCGGAAATGCCGGATCAAACCGTCGCGCTCCGCAACATCGAGCGGCTTGATCTCCTCTTCGTCGAAGCGCAGCACCTGCTGGTTGAGCGCGCTGAAGCGGCTCTTCGACGAGGTCATGCGGCCACGCGCCTGCGCCAGACCGGCAGTGTCGGCGCCGAGTTCGCGCAGCATGCGCACGAGATTGTTGCCGGCAGCATCAGTGCCGATCACCGACACGGGAACGGCGGATGCGCCAAGCGAGACGATGTTGGCGACGACATTGCCGGCGCCGCCCATCGTCGAGGTTTCGCCGCGCCGGTGCAGCACCGGGATCGGCGCTTCCGGCGAGATCCGCTCGATGACGCCGTTGACGAACCGGTCGAGGATGAAGTCGCCGACCACCAGCACGGTGGCCTGGCCAAACCGTGCGATGGCGCGGTGCAGGGGTTCGGGAGAAGGCGGATTGTGCTTGATCATGTCACTGGCAACGCGTGGAAATGGCCGATTTCAACCTTGCGGGTAATCATCAATTGAAGGGCCGGTTCGTTCATGGCGAAGCCGATATACCGCAAATCCACGCAGCGCAACGGCTGGCCATGACCACGATGGCCGGGCAGTCAGGTCTTTTGCAGGGCGACATGGACACCCAGCCCGACCAGCACCGCCCCACCGGCCCGCTGCATCAGGCGCTGTGCACGGCTCGAACGCCGCAAGCGGCCGATCACGGCACCGGCCAGGAACACACAGACGATATCGGCCGAAGAGAACATCAGATTGACGATGGTGCCCAACACGACGAACTGCAGCCAGACCGGTAGCGCCGCCGAGGTATCGATGAACTGCGGCAGGAAGGCCATGAAGAAGATCGCCGTCTTGGGATTGAGCACCTCGACGGTGATGCTTTCGAAAAAGGCGCGCCGCGCCGATTTCCGCTCGATCGCGGGCAGCGCCATGTCGCCCTCGACGCGCTTGCGGAACAGCGAAACGCCGAGCCAGATCAGGTAGAGCGCGCCGACCAGCTTGACCGCCAGATAGAGCGGCGGCACGGCGTGAAACAGCACCGACAGGCCTGCAGCAGCGGCAAAGACATGCACATAGCCGCCCAGATGAATGCCAAGTGCTGCCGTCAAGCCGGACCAGCGGCCGCGCGCCATCGTCTGCGCGGCGGCGTAGAGCATGGCCGGGCCGGGAATGTAGGCGAAGATCGCCGTGGTGGCGAAAAACGCGATGAGCAGGTCGGTCGACGGCATTCTTCTGTCCCTCACGATCGTCCCGGGTGGCACAAACCGACTGAAGCGGAAGCTTTGCGGCGCCACTGTGACATCCGCTTCGCTGCCTGCTTTATCGACAGCTCACCCTGCCTCCCTTATAAGGGCCGGAATCGGCAAGCGAAACGCGTATCAGGGCCAACAACATGATCATCGTCACGGGCGGCGCCGGCATGATCGGCTCCAACATCGTCGCCGCGCTGAATGCCGAAGGCCATGACGACATCCTCGTCGTCGACGACCTCACCGATGGCCACAAGATCGCCAATCTCGCCGATCTGCGCATCGCCGACTATCTCGACAAGGACGATTTCCTGGGCCGTATGGAGGCAGGCTCGTTCGGCCGCATCGAGGCCGTGTTCCACCAAGGCGCCTGCTCGACCACCACCGAGTGGAACGGCAAGTTCATGATGGAGGTGAACTACGCCTTCTCGAAGCGGCTGCTGCATGCCTGCCAGACGCTGCGCGTGCCCTTCCTCTACGCCTCCTCGGCGTCCGTCTATGGCGGTGGCGCCGAATTTCGCGAAGACCCGGCGCTCGAGCGGCCGCTCAACGTTTATGCCTATTCCAAGAAGCTTTTCGACGACTATGTCAGGCGCACCGTCTTCGACCCAAATCGTTCAAAAAATGGTCATGCGCAGGTTGCGGGCTTGCGCTACTTCAATGTCTACGGCCCGCGCGAGGCGCACAAGGGCGCCATGGCTTCGGTCGCTTTCCACCTGTTCAACCAGGTCGAGCGGGGCGAGAACCCGAAACTGTTCGGCGCTTATGATGGCTTCGGACCGGGCGAGCAGAGCCGCGATTTCATCCATGTCGGCGACGTTGCCGACGTCAACCTGTGGCTGTGGAAGCGCGGATCGAGCGGCATCTTCAACTGCGGCACCGGTCGCGCCCAGCCCTTCCGTGCCATTGCCGAAACCGTCATCGACACGCTGGGCAAGGGCGAGATCGAATTCATCGAATTTCCGGACCATCTCAAGGGCAGCTACCAGAGCTTTACGCAAGCTGATATGTCCCGTTTGCGCGCGGTCGGTTACAATGGCCAATTCCGGACAGTGGAAACCGGTGTCAGAGACTATGTCGAATGGCTGAAAGCCCAACGATCCTCGTGATCGGCCCACGCTGGGTGGGCGACATGGTGATGGCGCAGTGCCTGTTTTCGGCGCTGAAAGAGCTTCATCCCAACGCCGCGATCGATGTGCTGGCGCCGGCCTGGGCCGCACCGCTGGTCAAGCGCATGCCCGAAATCCGCCAGCAGATCGACTTTCCGCTCAAGCCCGGCGCGCTGGAATTCACCATTCGCCGGCGTTTTGGCCGACTGCTGCGCGGCCGCTACGACATGGCCTATGTCCTGCCGGGCAGCTGGAAATCGGCGCTGATCCCGTTCTTTGCCCGCATTCCGCGCCGTTTCGGCTATTTGCGCGAAATGCGCTACGGCCTGCTGACCGACATCGTGCCGCTGCCCGACAGCGTCAAACGACGCACGGCGCAGGCTTATTTCGGCCTCGCCCAGGGCGGCCATTTCCGGCCGCCACGCCTGACCGTTGACGCGAAGAACCAGGCCGCCCTGCTCGACCGCTTCGGGCTCGCGCCCCAGAAATTCGCAGCCCTGATGCCTGGCGCCGAGTTCGGCCCGGCCAAGCGCTGGCCGAGCGAAAGCTATGCCGGGCTTGCCCGTGATCTTATGGCGAAGGGTTTGAAGGTCGCGCTGTTCGGCTCGAAGAACGACCGCGACGTGGCGGCGGAGATCGCAGCCCTTGCCCCCGGTGTTGTCGACCTCGCCGGCCAGACCCGGTTGGAGGACGCCATCGACCTGATCTCGGCGGCAAGGCTGGCGGTGTCCAACGACAGCGGGCTGATGCATGTCGCGGCGGGAGTCGGCACGCCGATCGTTGCTGTCTACGGCTCGACCTCGCCACAGAATACGCCGCCGCTGGCGGAACGGTGCGAACTGGTCTGGCTCGGCCTGTCCTGTTCGCCTTGCCACCAGAAGGTCTGTCCGCTCGGCCACCTCAACTGCCTGAAGACGCTTGAAGTGGAGCAGGTCGTGGCAGCGGCGAAACGCCTGCTGGAAATCCCGGCAGCCGCATGAAGGTCCTCATCGTCAAGACGTCGTCGATGGGCGACGTCATCCACACCTTTCCAGCCGTCGAGGATGCCCGCCTCGTCAGGCCCGACATAACCTTCGACTGGTGCGTGGAAGAGGCATTCGCCGGCATCGTGGCGCTGCATCCGGCGATCGACAGGATCCACACGGTGGCGATCCGGCGCTGGCGCAAGACATTGCTCGACGGCGGTACATGGCGCGAAGCGGCCGCCTTGCGCCGCACCTTGCGCGATTGCCGCTACGACCTCGTCATCGATGCACAGGGCCTGCTGAAATCAGCACTGGTGGCCAGGCAGGCCGGTGCGCCGATCGCCGGCTTCGACCGGTCGAGCGCGCGCGAACCTTCTGCGTCGCTGGTCTACGACGTCACCTACGCCGTGCCGCGCGACCTGCACGCCATCGAACGCACGCGGCGGCTGTTCGGGCTGGCGCTCGGCTACCAGCCCGATCTTTCGAGGCTGGACTCCGGCATCGTTCCGCCGCCCGGCAATCTGGCCGGCATCAGTGGCAGAATCGCCTTCCTGCTGCACGGCACCAGCCGCGAAGACAAGAAATGGCCGGTTCAAGACTGGATCGAAACCGCCCGCCTGCTGGTTGAAAGGGAAACGACGCCGGTCACCACATGGTCGAACGAGCGCGAAAAGGCCGTCGCCGAAGCAATCGCTGGAGCCATTCCGTCAACGGTCGTGGTGCCCAAATCGCCGCTCTCCGACATCGCCGCGGTCATCGGCCGCTCGACGCTGGTCATTGGCGCCGACACCGGGCTAACCCATCTCGCCAGCGCCTTCGGCCTGCCGACGGTTGCGGTTTTTCTTGCCACCGAGCCGGGTTTGACCGGGCCGCGCGGGCCATACGCGTCAACGCTTTTGGCCGCACCTGGGGATCATGTAACGCCGGGGCAAGTGGTAGCGGAGGCAGAGAGGCTGCTGGAGCGCCGGGCGCTTGGTCAAGTTAACGCAGATTGATTTTATTCAATCAATTCAATCGGAAACGCTGACGCTGCCCCTCATTGCCCTGCCGGGCGTTTCTCCCCGTATAGTGACGGGGAGAAAGAAGCCGGCCGCAACGCCCGACGCCTTCCTTGCAACGTTAGAAATTGGCGAAATCATTGATGAAGGCGTCCTTCTCCCCGTTCACGGGGAGAAGATGGCGGCAGCCAGATGAGGGGCAGCGGGGGCGTTTGGGATTGATACAAAGGCCCTCGCTTCGGACCCCTAGATAAACTGCACCTGGACGATCTCGTAACCCCTTGCGCCGCCTGGCGCGTTGACCTCTATGGCGTCGCCGACTTCCTTGCCGATGAGCGCGCGCGCGATCGGCGAGGAGATCGAGATGCGGCCAGACTTCACGTCGGCTTCCTGGTCGCCGACGATCCGGTAGGTCTTCTTTTCCTCGGTGTCCTCGTCGACCAGCACCACGGTGGCGCCGAACTTGACCTTGTCGCCGCTGAGCTTGCTGACATCGATCACTTCGGCGCGCGCGATATAATCTTCAAGTTCGTTGACCCGGCCCTCATTGAGGCTCTGCGCCTCTTTTGCGGCATGGTATTCGGCATTTTCGGAAAGGTCGCCATGCGAGCGCGCCTCGGAGATCGCCTCGATGATGCGCGGCCGCTCTTCCTGCTGGCGCCAGCGCAGTTCTTCCTTCAATGACGCGAACCCCTCGCCTGTCATCGGGACCTTGTTCATGATGCCTGACCTTTCCTGCTGCCACCCCCGCGTTTCGGGGAAAGCCTTGTCAATGGGTACAAAAAGAAAACGGTCCGAGAGCCTCGGGCTAACGGAACCGTTTCACCGCAATTTCCCTGAATATAGCAATCTTCGCAGGTTTTTCACGCCCAAAAATCGGTTTTGCGAAAATGTTCTCCGGCTTTCACAAATGCCGGTCGCTGCTTTCGCAAATACGGTCGCGGCAGGTGCGAACCGGCGATGGCCGGCAACAAAAAATCCGGCCGCGATCGCTCGCGGCCGGATTGAGAAATATTGGGCGCCGAAATCAGCTTCGCATGAAATGGTCGATCTGCTCCGACAGCATACCGTATTCGCGCGAACCCTTGCCGGTCCGCTTCTCGATTTCCATCAACTGCTGCTGGGCACCGGCCAGATCGCCGATCTGCAGATGCGCTTCGCCGAGATATTCGCGCACCAGCGTGTAGTTGGGGTCGATGCGCAGCGCTTCCTCATAATAGCCGAGGCCGACGGTGACGCGGCCAGAATGGCGGTGCGAATAGCCGAGATAGTTGAGGATGCGCGGATCCTGCTTGTTGGCAGCGAGGCTGAGCACGGCGATCGCCTCGTCATAGCGCCCGGCCAGCGCCAGCGAATGCCCAGCATCATAGATGCTGTCATCATCCAGCATGCCTTCCTGGGGTGCGACGCACTTTTTCTTCTTCTTGTCCCAGACCTGGCCCTTCTTGCACTGGGTCACGGTCTGGTCGCTGCCGCCGCTACTGCCGGCGGCGTACACCGGAACGGCAAGGAACTGCAGTGCGACAAGGGCAGTCGCCGCCTGGATCAGCATTCTTTTGTGCATCGAAGCCTCCTTGAGGGGTGAGAATGCAACACTAACGCCGGACGCCCTCGGTTTCATCCCGGAAAAAAAGCATATCGGAGAACATCAGGTGACGGATGCTGCAAATCCGCTATCATTCAAGCAAACGACCTGACGGAGACGGAATGTGCAGCGGCGCCTTGAAAAGGATTGGGAGCTTTCGATCGGCCCCGACTCCGTGCGCCTGTTCATCCTCAAGGCCAAGGCATTGAGTGCGGCCGTCAATGAAGACTATGCCGGTGGCGCCGAGCATGAGGTCGAACTCGACGGCGAGGCCCATGCCAACCACCATCATGACGGCCTCGCCGAGGAAAGTTCCGAAAACCTCACCGAGGAAGAACTGCGTGAGTTGATCAACGACCTCAATGTCGATGAGGCAGCCGAACTCATCGCCTTGGCCTGGATCGGTCGCGGCGACTACGATGGCACCGAATGGGCGGATGCGCTTGCCGCGGCGCGCGAACGCGCCAACAAACGCACGGCAAAGTACCTGCTCGGCATGCCGCTGCTTGCCGACTGGCTGGAGGAAGGGCTGGAAGCGATCGGCGCGTAACATCGTGGTTACCGTTCGTGATGGGGCCAAGGCAACCTCCTTGCGTCCGCGCCGTTGACGGCCATGGGGTCGATTGTCTTTTCCCAAACCTGCAGGATTGCACTGGTCGTAGCCATCGCGGCTGTGCTTGTTGCGCCCGCCGACGCCAGACATCGCCATCGGCACCACAAGCCCCAGGTGGAGCAGCCGATGTCGCTGCGGGCCGACCAACCGCTGGAACCGCGGGGCAAGCATCGGCTGAAACGGCGGGGCTCTCAGCACGTCACGCCGGGCCCGACACAGATACAGCAGAAAACGCAGGATCCGCTGGCATCACCAGCCGAGGTTCCGGTGCCGGAGCCACGTCCCCCAGACGCGCAGAAGGCCGACGTTTCAAAGAAGGACGAGCTGAAGACGCAAGCTCCAAAGACCGGCGGAGCGGTTGACCGGCTCAATGAAGAAAAGTCGCATCAAAAAAAGCCGCCCCGCCCCGAACCATTGGCCGATACGGAAAACGAACCGGAGCCGCCTTCCGTGGCGCCGACGCCACCACCAAAGCCTGGGACCGTGGAGCCCGAGGTTGAGCCTCCGGCCGTCGCCCCGCAGCCGCCGCAAAAGCCGGCGGATGCGGGCGACGAGAAAATGCTGCCCGACCCGCGCTCGGCCGATCTCCCCGACGACAAGATGCCCGACGAGGAAGTCTCTTGCCGCGAGCGGCTGAAGACGCTCGGTGTCGAGTTCGAGGAACACAAGGCAGAACGCAATCCCGACATCGGCTGCTCGATCCCCTACCCGATCGTGCTGAAGACAATCGGCAAGTCGATCGCCATCGGCCCCGGCACCGAGCTCAATTGCCCGATGGCCGAAGCTGCGGCGCGTTTCGCCGCTGACGTCATCCAGCCGGCGGCGAAAGCCGAATTCGGCGCGGATCTGCAATCGATCGGCCAGGCATCGGCCTTTGTCTGCCGGCCGCGCCACGGCACGAGAAAACTGTCGGAACACGCCTTCGGCAACGCGCTCGACATCGCCAGCTTCACGCTGTCGGACGGCAAGAAGATCGAAGTCGGCCCGGCGCCGCCGGAAAAGGACGCGAAATTCCTCAACGCCGTGCGCAAGGCCGCCTGCGGACCGTTCAAGACCGTGCTCGGACCAGGCGCCGACCCCGACCATGCCTTGCATTTCCATCTTGATCTCGAACCGCGCCGGCATGGTGGCACCTTCTGCCAGTGAGCCTGGTGGGCCGACACTGCATGCCGCAATTCGGCCGCAGGCATGAACACGGGCGCTGAGTTTTCCTTTACCCTTGATCGTTAAAATGCCGGATATCCGTGAATGGGATTTCCGCCAATGGCCGGCAAATTTCGCGTCGTGTTTTCCACCGCCGCGCGCCAATCGAAACATGCTGCGATGGTCGCCGCCGGCCTTGCCCTCGCGGCGGTTTCGGCCTGCAACACCGGCAGCGTGCTGTCACTTGAACCGGCCGTCGATGTCGGCTCGCAGACCGCTGCCGTGCCGCAATACACGGGCATGCAGAAGCTTGTTCCGTCCAATCCGTATATGACGAGCGCCGCCTATCCGCGCATGGATGAGCCGATGTCGCCGGTCGAGCAGATGCCGGCCAGCGAAACCGACTGCCGCCAGCAGTTGAAGCGCCTCGATGTCGCCTACACCGACCTGGCGCCGATCCATGAAGGTCAATGCGGCATCGATTATCCGGTCAAGGTCACTGCCATAGGCAGCATCCAGATGAAGCCTGCCGCCACGCTGACCTGCGACATGGCCGCGACCTTCGCGGGCTGGACGAAGAACGAACTCGTTCCCTCCGCCCGCTGGCGCTATTTCTCCGGCGTCAAGACCATCCACCAGGGTTCCAGTTATTCCTGCCGCAACATTGCCGGCGAAGGTGTGCTGTCAGAGCACGGTAAGGGCAATGCGCTCGATGTGATGAGCATCGAACTCAACAATGGCGACGACATCGACGTGCGCAAGCCCGGCCTGTTCGCCTTCCGCACCCGCGGTTTCCTCAACAATGTGCGCGCCGACGGCTGCCAGTATTTCACCACCGTGCTCGGCCCCGGCTACAATTACGACCACCGCAACCACTTCCACTTCGACATCAAGAACCGCAGGAACGGTTATCGCGCCTGCCGCTAGAGCGTCGGACAACAGCATGTCGACGCCCTTTGCCGGCGAAACACGACATCGCATAGAGTGATGCCGGAACGTTCGGGCGACGGTGATGAGCCAGCGAAGTTTTCGGCGACGCATTGCAATCTGGGTGGCGGCCTTCCTGGCCGCCTATCTGGCGCTCGCCTATTTCGCCGCGCCGGAATTCTGGACATTCCGGGATCGCGGCTTTCGCACTCAGCGCTTCGAGATGGTGACGCACACGCCGCAGGGCATTCCGGGTGATCCGATCAATGTCGGCCTTGTCGGCACCAAGAAGGAAGTGGTCCATGCCTTCGCCATCGCCGGCTGGGACACTGCCGACGCCGTGACCTTGACGACCGCGATCGAGATCGGTGAAAGCGTGCTCTTCGACCATCCCTATCCCGATGCGCCGGTCAGCCGGCTGCTGTTCGACGGCCGAGCCCAGGATCTTGCGTTCGAAAAGCCGGTGGGAGCCAGCCCCGACCGGCGTCATCATGTCCGCCTCTGGCAGACAGGCGCGAGCGGCGACGACGGCCGGCCGCTGTGGCTCGGTTCGGCCAGCTTCGATCGCGGCGTGGGGCTGAGCCACGATACCGGCGCCATCACCCATCACATTGGCCCCGACATCGATGCCGAACGCAATTTCCTGATGCGCGATCTGGCCACCGCCGGCATGCTGATCTCGACCAGAGACATGGCCGGCATCGGCGCCACCAACAGCGGGCGCAATGGCGGCGGCGATCTCTATTTCACCGACGGCGAGGCCGTTGTCGGCGTGTTGAAGCAACTGCCGTGAGATCATGTGTTCTGAGACCAGATGGTCCGGGATCGACCTGAAAATTGGCCGTGACCCCGATGCCGCAGACGACATCGGTTGAGAGCTGTCATTGTCATCTTCTAAAAATCTTGGCGGACTATTTTCGAAAGCCGCGCCGCAATGCTATTGACCGCTCATGCTATACGTCGAAATCGCTATCGTGGTCGTCCTCATCTGTGTGAACGGCCTTTTGTCTATGTCCGAGCTCGCCATCGTCTCGTCGCGCCCGGCCAGGCTCAAGGCGATGATCGACCGCGGCGTCAACGGCGCCGGCCGGGCTCTTGAACTTGGCTCCAATCCCGGCAAGTTCCTGTCCTCGGTGCAGATCGGCATCACTTTGGTCGGCGTTCTCTCCGGCGCGTTTTCCGGCGCCACGCTGGGCGACCGGCTGGCCACCTTCCTGGCCTCGACCGGCATGCGCGAAAACGTCGCCGATCCGGTCGGGGTCGGCATCGTCGTCGCCGTCATCACCTATTTCTCGCTGATCGTTGGCGAGCTGGTGCCCAAGCAGATCGCCTTGCGCGATCCCGAGCGCGTGGCCGCGCGGGCGGCCCCGGCAATGACCATCCTCGCCACCGTCTCGGCTCCTCTGGTCTTCCTGCTCGACATTTCCGGCCGCGCCATATTGTGGCTGCTCGGCCAGCGCGGCGAAAGCGAGGAGAAGGTCACCGACGAGGAGATCAAGATGCTGGTCGCCGAGGCCGAGCACCATGGCACCATCGAATCCGACGAGCGGCGCATGATCGCAGGCGTCATGCGGCTTGGCGACCGCGCCGTACGCGCTGTGATGACGCCGCGCACCGAGGTCGACTGGATCAATCTGCAGTCCGACGAGAGCACCATCCGCAAGCTTTTGATGGAGACCCAGCATTCGCGCCTGCCTGCGGGCGACGGTGGCGTCGACGTCATGGTCGGCGTCGTCCAGACGCGCGACGTGCTCGCCGCGCTGCTTGCCGGCCATGTGCTCGACCCGCGCAGGCATGCGCGCGCCGCCCCCATCGTCTATGACCAGGCCGACGCGCTGGACGTGTTGCAGAAGCTCAAGGAATCCGACGTGCCGATGGCGCTGGTGCATGACGAGTACGGCCACTTCGAAGGCATCGTCACCCCGGCCGATATTCTCGAAGCCATCACCGGCGTCTTCAGGGCGGACATCGATGCCGGCGACGAGGAGAATGCCGTCAAGCGCGAGGACGGCTCATGGCTGCTCGCCGGCTACATGCAGGCCGACGAAATGGCCGAGATTCTGGGCTTCGACCTGCCGGAAAACCGCGACTACGAGACCGTCGCCGGCTACGTGCTGGCGCACATGCACCATCTGCCGACGACCGGCGAATGCGTCGACGCGCAGGGCTGGCGCTTCGAGGTGGTCGATCTCGACGGCCGCCGCATCGACAAGCTGATCGCAACCCGCCTGCCCGGCTCGCACCGAGAAGCCGTGCGCTAACGAATGGCCTTCCGGCTCCCTGTCTGATTCGTTCGATCGTCGCTTTGATCCCGCCTCAATGTGCGTCCGGAGGCGGCGCCTTAGGCGTGACGTTGCGCAGGAACGGTACGAGAGCCGTCGCGATGACGAACGCGACCATGATCACCAGGAACGCATCCGCGTAAGCCATTGTGGATGCCTCGCGATAAGCCAGCTGCCACAGCTGTTTCAGCGAAGCAGTGTGACCGTCGGCCACTGCGCCCGGGATCTGGCCATAGCGTTGCGCGACGCCGTCGACCAGGCGCATGGCCGCCTCATTCTGTGGCGTCAGGTGCGATGCGATCATCAGGAAATGGAAGTTGGTGCGGTCGTTCAGGATCGCGCCGCAAACGGCGATGCCGACCGCGCCGCCGAGATTGCGCATCGTGTTGAACAGGCCACTGGCATATTTCAGCCGTTCGGGCGGCAGGCTGCCAAGGCCGAGATTGACGCTCGGCGCGACCGCGAAGACCTGCGGGAAGCCACGAAAGATTTGCGGCAGAAGCAGCTGCGCGGCGCCCCATTCGCTGGTGATCGCGCTAAAACTCCACATCGACGCACCAAAGGAGGCAAGCCCGAACATCATCAGCCAGCGCGTGTCGAAGCGCTTGGCGAGGAAGATGTAGACCGGGACGCCGACCATCGAAGCAACGCCGGTGGAAAAGACCGCCAGCCCGGTCTGCAGGGCGTCGTAGCCGCGCACGTAACCGAGAAACAGCGGCGTCAGGAAGATCGTGGCAAAGATGCCGACACCGGTTATGAACGAGAGGAAACAGCCGATCGCGAAATTGCGGTTGCCGAAGGCACGGAAATCGACCACCGGCTGCGAATAGGTCAGGCTGCGGACGACGAACAGAACCCCGGTGACCCCGGCGAGGATGGCGCCATTGCGAATTGTCGCATCATCGAACCAGTTCCAGCGCGAGCCTTCCTCGAGAACATATTCAAGTGTGCCCAGGCTGACCGCCATCAAGACGATGCCGATGTAGTCGGCGCCCTTCAAAAGGGACGGATCGGGTTCGTCGATCTTGACCAGGACGGCAACGAGGATGGTGATGATGGTGCCGGGAATGACGTTGACATAGAACAGCCAATGCCAGCTCAGCGTATCGGTGATCCAGCCGCCGATGACAGGGCCGAGCGTCGGCGCGATCGAAGCGATGCTGCCAACCACCGCGGCCGCATAGACACGCCTCGGACCCTGGAAATAGTGGAACGACGAGGTGAAGACCGTCGGGATCATCGACGCGCCGAGCAGCCCCTGCAGTGCGCGGAAAGCGATCATGCTTTCAATGTTCCAGGCCAATCCGCAAAGCATGCTTGCCAGGGTGAAGCCGGCCGCCGAGATGGTGAAAAGCCACCGGGTCGAGAACACGCGCGTGAGCCAGCCCGACAGCGGGATCACGATGATTTCAGCCATCAGCTAGGATGTCTGCACCCAGCCGATCTGATCCTGGGCAGCCGACAGGCCGCCGCCGATATCCTGGAGCGAGGACGCGACGATCTGGATGTCGAGAAGCGCGATGAACATCCCCACGCACATCACCATGAACGGCAGGATGCTCGCGAAGAAGGACTGCGGGACGGCACGCTCTGACATGGCGTTCTCAGTCCGACGCGGTGTCGACCGTCACGGCGGTCGACAGACCCGGCCTGAGCGCAACTTTCTGCGCCTGGTCCTGGTCGATCGTGATCCTGACGGGAACACGCTGGACGATCTTGGTGAAATTGCCGGTCGCGTTCTGCGGCGGGATCACACTGAAGATGGCCCCGGTTGCCGGCCCCAGGGCGGTGACGTGACCTCTGAGCGGCTCGTCGGGTGCAATGTCGGTATAGACCGTCGCCGCTTGCCCGTCGGCCATGTGGCGCAGCTGGTCTTCCTTGAAATTGGCGTCGACCCACAGCCCCGATGCCGGAACGATCGTCAGAAGATAGCTGCCGGGTGAAACATAAGTGCCGACCTGCGCCAGCCTGTTGCCGATGATGCCATCGATGGGCGAGCGGATTTCGGTGAAGCCGAGATCGAGCTGCGCGGTGTCGACATCGGCCTTGGCTGCCGCGACCGCGGCGGTTGCTTCCGAGATCTGGGTGTTGAGGACGTCGAGCTGTTGCTTCGCCGCCGCAAGTCCCGCCCGAGAGGCGGCGACCGACGCCTTGGCCTGGCCATCGGCGGCAAAGCTTCTCTCGGCGTCCTGCTGCGAACCGGCGCTGGTGCTGGCCAGCACTTCATAGCGCTTCGCGTCCTGAGCGGTGAAAACGGCGGCCGCGCTCTTGGCCTCGAGATCGGCCTCGGCCTGCTCGATCACCGAATTCTGCAGCGAGATTTGGGCATGAAGGTTGTCGAGAGCCGACTGCTGCTGCTGGACCGATGCCTGCGCATGCTCCAGCGTCGCCTTGAAGGACCGGTCGTCGATGCGGATCACGAGCTGACCCGCCTCGACATGCTGGTTGTCCTCGACAAGTATCTGGTCGATATGACCGGCGACCCGTGGCGCCAGCGGCGTGACGTTGCCGCCGACATAGGCGTCATCGGTCGAGACGAGAAAGCGGCCGGCCTGCCACCACTGGACGCCGTACCAGCCGGCGACGCCGATCACGACAAGGCCTGCCAACATCAGCAGCGGCCTGCGACGCTTCGTGGCGGGCATGGGAGTGGCGGCAACGGAAATGGCAGGCGTGAGATTTTGGGCGACCGATGGCTGCAATTCGGCCGGCGAGAGAACCTTGTTCATCTGCCGCGCCCCTCTTCCTGGCTGTGCTGAAGCAACGCGTTGTCGACCAGCGGAAGGCCTGAGCCTTCGCTGCTGAAGCGATATCGCCGCCGCATGCGATCGGTGGCCTTGGGTGCCGTTGCCATGGCGAAGTCCTCGCTGTCGAGTTCCTTGCCGGTCTGGCGATCGACCAGCACCGGCTCGGCCCAGCGCCCGTCAGCCTTGTCCACAACGACGAGGCTGGGGCCCTCGGGCGCCAGATGCTTGTTGCCCCAAGCGAGCAAGGAAAGCAGGACCGGGCGGAAATCGCGCGCCTTGGAGGTCAGCACATATTCATGGCGAAGCGGCCGTTCGCAGTAGACGCGTTTCTCGAACAGGCCGCGCTCGACCAGGCTGTTCAGCCGCCGCGTCAGGATGTTTGGCGCAATCTCCAGGCTCTTCTGAAACTGGTCGAAGCGCGTCAGGCCCTGGAACGCATCCCGCAGCAGAAGAATGCTCCACCACTCACCCACATCGTCGAGGCTGCGCGCGATGGGGCATGGGCGGGTTTCGAAGCTTGTTTTGGCAACCATTGTCGCTGGTCTCTTTCAAAATGAAAGTGACTCATAGCCTAGTGGATTGCATTATGCAAGTGACTTGTGAGGATCGAGGGCTGGAACAAGGTTTTCAACGGAGATCGGCTAAAACACCAAGACGTCGATTCCGCCCATCGGATGGACGGCGGCGCCGTGCGCCACACCCTGGATACGGATCGCGACGACGTCACGTCAAAATGATTGGGTCATGTGCTCGACCAAAGGCCTTAGCCTCGGCATGCTTGCCGGCCCGCGTCACATCCCGGAGGTAGCGTGAATGGCCGCGGCGGGCCGGCCCCATGCCGGCCCGCGTGCGTTTCATCGACAAGTTCCTCGCCACCCGCCTGCCAAGCCGCGCTGATAATTGTCGAGAAGCGCTGACATCCATGAAACCTTTTGATTTTTAAGCCGTTGTCGGCCTATGTCCGGGGTCAAATCCAAGCCGAAATCTGTCAACGGTGCCAAACCACGCGGAGCTGAAAAGTCGCGCCAGGAAAAGGCATCGACCGTCGAAGCCGCGCCCAAGGCCGACGGGCATGCCGCGCCCGAGGTCAACGGCCAGGCCGCGCCGCCGCCCGATGTCATCGAACCCGATCCGGAACTGACGCCCGAGGAGGCCGAGCTGGCGCGCAAGAAATACTTGTTGAAGCGCTTCTGGATCAGCGCGCGCGGTTACTGGGGCAGCGGCGGTGACAGGCTCGCCTGGCCGTTCACGATCGGGCTGTTGATCCTGATATGCGTGAACGTCGGCTTCCAGTATGGGATCAATCGCTGGAACCGGGCGATTTTCGACGCCCTTGAGCAACGCGACGCCCACACCGTGTACTTCCTGAGCGCCGTTTTCGTGCCGCTGGTGCTCGGAAGCGGAAGCCTTGTTGTTACGCAAGTCTTTCTTCGCATGACGATTCAGCGCCGCTGGCGTTCCTGGCTCACCACCGCGGTCATCGCGCGCTGGCTTGCCAACGGCCGCTACTATCAGTTGAACCTCGTCGGCGGCGACCACCAGAACCCTGAAGCCCGCGTTTCGGAGGATTTGCGGATTGCCACCGAATCCCCGGTCGACTTCACCGCCGGTGTCATCAACGCGTTTCTGTCGGCCTCGACCTTCATCGTGGTGCTGTGGACGATCGGCGGGGCCCTGAGCTTCACAGTCTCGGGGTCGACCATCACGGTTCCCGGCTTCCTCGTTATCACGGCGATCATCTATGCCGCGATCACGTCTACTTCGATGGCGGTGATTGGCCGCCATTTCGTCCACCTCTCCGAGGAAAAGAACCAGGCGGAAGCCGAATTCCGCTACACGCTGACGCGCGTGCGCGAGAACGGCGAGAGTATCGCATTGCTCGGCGGCGAGGAGGAGGAGCGCAGCGGCATCGACAAGAGGTTCGCCCATGTGCTCAGACAATGGGCGCTCCTCACGGGCCAGCACATGCGCACCGCACTGGTGTCGCAGGGGTCGAGCCTGTTTGCGCCGGTCGTGCCGGTTTTGCTTTGCGCTCCAAAGTTTCTCGAAGGCAGCATGACACTTGGACAGGTCATGCAGGCAGCCTCCGCCTTTGCCATCGTGCAGGGCGCGTTCGGATGGCTGGTCGACAACTACCCCCGTCTCGCCGACTGGAACGCCTCGGCAAGGCGCATCGCCTCGCTGATGATGTCGCTCGATGGGCTCGAGCGCGCCGAGCAGAGCGACGCCCTGGGACGCATCCAGCGCGGCGAAACCGAAGACGGTGCGATGCTCAGCATCGACAATCTCTCCGTGACGCTCGACGACGGCACGTCCGTGGTCAAGGAAACCAAGGTCGTGATCGAACCAGGCGAGCGGGTGCTGGTGGCCGGCGAATCTGGTTCAGGCAAGAGCACGCTGGTGCGGGCCGTCGCGGGCCTGTGGCCATGGGGTGGCGGCAGCGTCAATTTCCACGCCGACAGACGGTTGTTCATGTTACCGCAACGACCCTACATCCCCTCAGGCACGCTTCGCCGCGCCGTCGCCTATCCCGCCGCCGCCGACAACTGGACGATTAAGGAAATCAAGGCTGCACTTGATAGGGTGGGCCTCGCCTATCTCGCCGACAGGATCGAGGACGACGCGCCATGGGACCAGACCTTGTCGGGTGGCGAAAAGCAGCGGCTCGCCTTCGCGCGTCTCCTGCTGCACAGCCCCGACATCATCGTGCTGGATGAAGCAACCGCGGCGCTCGATGAGAAGAGCCAGGGCAAGATGATGGAGGTGCTCATCCAAGAATTGCCGAAGGTCACCATCATAAGCGTGGCGCATCGCGCCGAGCTGGAAGCGTTCCATAGCCGCAAGATCACATTGGAGCGGCGCGAGGGCGGCGCAAAGCTCGTCAGCGATGTCGATCTTGTCCCACGCAAGGGCAGACGCAACTTGATCGGGCGCGCCTTGTGGGGCTCTGGCCGAAAGGCAGCGTGACCATGGGTAAAGCGGTCTCTGCAGGCGATTGATCGACCAAAACTAGGGGATCAGCACCACCTTCCCCGTCGAGCGGCGCTCGTCCAGCAAGCGGTGCGCTTCGCCAGCCTGGTCGAGCGGGAAGCGGCCGCCGATCGCAACCTGGAGCCGACCGCTTGCCGCCAGTTGGAACAGCTCGGACAGGCTGGCTTTCAGTACGTCCGTGGACAGCAGCGGCAGCAGCGCGAAACCTCTCAAAGACTGGTTGCGGCCGATCATCGCCTCCAGGTCGGAAGCCGCAAGCGTGTAGCGGCCAAGTGCGGCGAACACCAGTTCGCCGCCGGGTGCCAGAGCCTGCAGCAACGCAGCCGTCAGTGCGCCGCCGACCGTGTCGTAGATGACATCGGCGCCCTGCCCGTCCGTGATGTCACGGAGTTGAACAAGCCAATCCGGCTTGAGATAGTCGACGGCGGCATCGGCGCCGAGCGACAGAGCGAGATCAAGCTTGGTCTTGCCGCCGGCGGCCGCGATCACCTTGCGTGCGCCCTTTAGCCTGGCCAGTTGGACAAGCAGCGAACCGACGCCACCCGAAGCGGCCGGCACCAGCACCGACTTGCCGCCGGGCGGGCTTTGCCGCAGCAGGTGAAGGGCCGTCAGCCCCTGTACCATCAACGCCGTGGCATCCTCGAACGACAGGGCGTTCGGCAGCGGTACGACGAGATCGGCGTCGATCGTCACCTCCTCCGCATAACCGCTGTGAGGATGCTTTGAAACGAACAAGGGCGCGGCGACACGGGCTCCCAGCAGCGACGCATCCACCCCGTGTCCAACAGCCTCGACGAAGCCCGCGGCCTCGACCCCAAGGATCATCGGCAGTTGCGGCGTCACCGCGTAGCCATCCCTGCGCATCAGCACTTCGAAGAAATTTATCCCGGCGGCATGGACGCGGATCAGCACCTCGCCGGCCTGCGGCACTGGCGACGGCAGGTCGACCGCCTCCAGCACGTCGGGACCGCCGAAGCGGCTGAGTTGAATGGCTTTCATGGCAAACTCCGATCGCTATGGCATCGGCCACGGTTTGCCACTATCTGCGCAGCCTCGACTACACACTCATTTGTCCCCTGCTGACCACGAGGTGACCATGGCCAATCCAGGCAAGAGACTGCCCATCAAGCGATTGCCGATGCTGCCGGCGGAACGCGCCCTGAAAGTGATCGCTGGGCGCTGGAAGGCGGTCATCCTCTACCATCTCTTCGACGGCCCGCGACGACTGTCGGTGCTGAAAGCGATGATGCCCGGCATCACCCAGAAGGTGCTGATCCAGCAGCTGCGCGAAATGGATGAGCACGGCCTCGTCAGCCGCGAGATCTTTGCCGAAGTGCCTTCACGCGTAGAATATTCCGCGACAAGTCTCGGCCTCAGCCTCGAGCCGATCCTGCTGGCGCTCTGCCAATGGGGCCAGCACCACGCCGACGAGCTGAACGAAAAGGATCGCCTCGCCGATTGCATCATCCGCCCAAGGCCGGCGCTGGAGACGCACGCCTCCCACAATTGAAAAAGGGCGGCGCTAGCGCCGCCCCGGATCCTTGGGAGGACAATTCGAACCGGCGGTCAGGCCGCCTTGACTTCTTCGGCGACGGCGTCGGCCTGACGTGCTGCCTTCAGCACCTTGGCCCACCACGCGACGTCGTTGACCAGCGCCGTGGCGGCCTGGTTCAGGTGCTCGAGCTCTTCGAGCTTCTTCTCGCCCTGGCGGACGGCGAGGAAGTCGCCCCAAGCGATATGGACGGCTGACTTGACCGGCGCCATCTGCAATTCGACCGCATGAAGGCGCAGTTGCTCGACGGCGCGGGAGCCGCCGACACTGCCATAGCCGACGAAGCCGGCCGGCTTCTTGTTCCATTCGTTGGCAGCGTAGTCGATGGCGTTCTTCAGCACGGCCGTCGGACCATGATTGTATTCGGCGGCGGTGAAGATGAAGCCGTCGAATTCGGCGACCTTCTTCTGCCAGCGCTTCGCCACTTCATTCTGCGACGGTGCCCAGGCGGAGGATGCGACCTCGTCGAAGAACGGCAGCGGGAAGTCGCGCAGATCGACGATCTCGACGTCGATATCGGCATGCGATTTGGCGATCTTGGCGATCCACTGGGTTGGTACGTCGGCGAAGCGCGCGGCGCGCGTGGAACCGACAATGATGGCGATCTTGGGTTTTGACATGGGGCTCTTCCTTGCAAGTAAAGCTGGTATCGTTTGGATACCGGCGCTATATGAGATACTGTCAACTCGCGGCGCAAGGAGGCACCTTTTTGTTACTGAGGAACCCGCTCAACACTGAAGATTGCCGCGCCGTTTCGGAAATCCTGCAGCGCGTCGGCGATAAATGGACCGTTCTCGTGGTCGGAAAGCTCGGCCAAGGACCGTTGCGATTCAATGAGTTACGCGCTGCTGTCGGCGGCATCTCGCAGAAGATGCTGACCACCACCTTGCGCGGATTGGAGCGAGACGGCTTCGTCACCCGCACGGTGTTCCCGACCATTCCGCCACGCGTCGATTACGAGCTGACAGAACTCGGCCATGAGTTGCTGATCCCGGTCAGCGCACTCGGTGAATGGGCGCGCGTCAACACCACGCGCGTGCGGGCAGCACGTGAGAAATTCGACGCGACGCATGCCTGAAGCCTTTGTCTTGCAATGGTTTTCGCCGATGGCTGCGCTAGCGACATTGCATTCCGTCGGCGGCTGTTGACCGATTTCGGGTCTGGCTTTCAGACGAACACCGTCAGCGGACAAGGACAAAGCCGCGGCGGTACCTGCCAGCGCGGCGTTCAGCAATCGTTGACTGATTGTCTTCGTTCATCAACAGACCGTGCGCGCGGCCCGTTTCGCATCTGCCGCGTGTTCACCGCGGCATGGCTGTGCGCCGAAGCCCCCGGTCAGGCTTCCGCCGGAACCGCCTTTGGCTTGCCCTCGCCATCCAGCGCCACCATGACGAAATCGGCATGGGTGACCTTCTCCATCAGGTCTGAGAGATAGCGCTGCGCCCAGGCTTCGACCTTGAGCGTCATCGAGGTGCGGCCGACACGCTCGACATGGGTGTAGATGCACAGCGTGTCGCCGATCTTCATCGGCTTGGCGAACGACATCTCCTTCACCGCCGCCGTCACCACGCGGCCCTTGGCGCGCTCGGCAGCACGGATGCCGCAGGCAAGGTCCATCTGCGCCATCACCCAGCCGCCGAAGATGTCGCCGGCCGCATTGGCGTCCGAAGGCATGGCCAGCGTGCGCAGCGTCAGATCGCCGAGCGGCCGTCCTTCAGCGTAGTGCACCATGGGGGAAATCCTTCGAGGTCAATGCCCTCGATCCCGTAGCGTCATGGCGTCGAGAGGTCAACGCGCCACCCACCGAAGTCTCGCTTGGCCGCTAGAAGTAACGCTCGAGGTTCGAGCGAATGCGATCCAGGACGCTATGCCCAGACAGGTCGGGAGAGAATCCCCTGCCGGTGATCGCCTCGTAAGCCTGCGCATAGACCCGCGATGCCTGCTCGACGATCTCGTCGGGTATCTCAGGTATAGGGTCGCTGTAAGGATCGCACCTTGCCGAGACCCACGACCGGATGAAATCCTTGTCGAAACTCTCCGGCCGGCTGCCGCTGGCGAGGGCTTCCTCATAGCCCCTGGCGATCCAGTACCGGCTGCTGTCCGGCGTGTGGATTTCGTCGGCAAGGATTATGGTCCCGTTCTTGTCGGTGCCGAATTCGTATTTCGTATCGGCGAGGATGAGGCCGCGTTCAGCGGCGCGCTGCTGTCCACGGGCGAACAGCCGCAAGGCATAGCCCGACACGGTATCCCACTGCGCCTGGGTGAGAAGGCCCTGGTCAAGGATCTCGGCCTTGGACAACGGCTCGTCATGGCCACCGTGCAGGGCCTTGCTGGTCGGCGTGATGATCGGCTCGGCCAGTTTTTCATTGTCGCGCAGGCCGTCCGGCAGGGTCATTCCATACATGTCCCGGTCACCGCGCCGGTACCTTGTCAGGATCGAGGTGCTGGTGGTTCCCGCCAGATAGCCACGCACGACGATCTCGACCGGCAGGATGTCCAGCCTTGTGCCGACGACGACGTTTGGGTCGGGGTGTTCGAGAACATGGTTCGGGCAGATATCGGCGGTTTCCTCGAACCAGTACCGCGCCGTCTGGGTGAGGATCTCCCCCTTGAACGGGATCGAGGTCAGGATGGTGTCGAAGGCACTGAGACGGTCGGTGGCGATGATGATGCGCCTGCCGTCCGGCAGGTCGTAGTTTTCGCGGACCTTGCCGCTGTAGTGGCCCGGCAATTCGGGAATGAAAGCATCAGGCAAGGTGCGCATATGATTCCTGCCTTCCGCAGATCGGCTGATATCATCGCATAAGCTGTCGACCCCATGCATATCAAGCGCGATTGTCGGGATTCCCCGCAACTCGACCCGGCATCGCGGTCGCTTTTTTCACAACCGATGCCGGAAGGCGCGGCGACGCGGCCGACCCGTCGCGTCTAGGCTGTGGCCAGATTTCCGGAGCCGCCCACCAATCATGCAGACCTATGACTTCATCATCGTCGGCTCCGGCTCGGCCGGCTCGGTCCTGGCCGACAAACTGTCGGCCTCCGGACGCTTTTCCGTGCTGGTGCTGGAAGCCGGCGGCACCGACCGCCGCTTCTACGTGCAGATGCCGCTCGGCTACGGCAAGACCTTCTTCGATCCGGCGGTGAACTGGAACTACAAGGCCGAGCCGGACCCCGGCCTGGCGGGCAACGCCGACCACTGGCCGCGCGGCAAGCTGCTTGGCGGCTCGAGCTCGATCAATGCCATGGTCTGGATCCGGGGCGCGCGCGAGGATTTCGATGCCTGGGCAGCCGCCGGCAACCCAGGCTGGGGCTATGACGATATCTTGCCCGCCTTCAAGGCGCTGGAGGACAATCAGGCCGGCGCCGACGCATGGCGCGGGGTCGGCGGCCCGCTGCATGTCACCGATTGTTCGGACGCGGTCCACCCGCTGACCAAGCGCTATCTCGCCGCCGGCCAGCAGGCCGGTCTGCCGCTCAACCCGGATTTCAACGGTGCTGCCCAGGAAGGCGTCGGCGTCTACCAGATCTCGACCAGGAACGGCCGGCGCATGTCGGCGGCGCGTGCCTTCCTGCGCCCGGCGATGAAGCGCGCCAACGTCCGCGTCGAGATGAACGCGCTGGCGACCCGGGTGCTGTTCGAAGGCAAGCGCGCCGTCGGCGTCGAATATCTGCAGAACGGCGAGACGAAGACGGCGCGTGCCGGGCGTGAGGTCATCCTGTCGGGCGGCTCGGTCAACTCGCCGCAATTGCTGCAGCTGTCCGGCGTCGGCCCCTCGGCGCTGCTCAAGGGGCTTGGCATCGCCGTCGTCCACGCCAACGAGAATGTCGGCGCGCATCTGCAGGACCATGTCGGCATCAACTACACCTTCAAGGGCAGGCTGCCGACGCTCAACCAGACACTGCGTCCGTGGTGGGGCAAGCTCCTGGTCGGCATGCAATACATCCTGACGCGGTCCGGGCCGCTGTCGCTGTCGATGAACAATGCCGGCGGCTTCTTCCGCACCGACCCGGCGGCGACCCGCCCCAACATGCAGCTCTATTTCCAGGCCTTCTCGACCGTCATTCCCAAAAGCGGCGAGCGTCCGATCCTGACGCCCGACCCGTGGCCCGGCTTCTCCATCGGCCTGTCCAATTGCCGCCCGTCGAGCCGTGGCGAGATCATGATCCGATCCAGCAATCCGCGCGACTATCCCAGGATATCGGCCAATGCGTATTCGACCGAGGCCGACGTCGCCGAGATGCTCGACGCGGTGAAGTTCGTGCGCAAGATCGCCTCGATGCCGGCAATGGCCGAGATCATCGAGGAAGAGGTCCTGCCGGGGCCGTCGATCACTTCCGACACCGATCTGATCCAGGATTTCCGGAAGCGCTCGGGCACCGTCTATCACCCGGTGTCGACCTGCCGCATGGGTCCCGATCCCACGCGCGCCGTGGTCGATCCGCGCCTCAAGGTGCACGGTATCGAGGGCTTGCGCGTCATCGACGCCTCGATCTTTCCCGACAACATCACCGGCAACACCAACGCCGCCTCGATCATGACCGGTTGGAAGGGCGCCGAACTGGTTCTGGAGGACCAAAAATGAAAATCACCGACGTCAAGACCTGGGTTGTCGGCAACCCGCCGCCCGGCATCGGCGGCAAGTATTTCATCTTCGTCAAGCTGACCACCGATGGCGGTGTCGTCGGCTATGGTGAGGCTTACAACGCCACCTTCTCCGCCCATGTCACGGCGAAGATGGTCGAGGACATGGCCGAGCGCTATTTGATCGGCCGCGATCCGCACGACATCGAGAACTTCTTCCGCCGCGCCTATTCCTCCGGCTTCACCCAGCGCCCGGATGTGTCCGGCATGGGCTGCTTCTCGGCGCTCGAAATGGCCTGCTGGGACATTGTCGGCAAGGAAGCCAACAAGCCGGTCTACAAATTGCTCGGCGGCCAGGTGCACGAGACGCTGCGCTCCTACACCTATCTCTACCCGCACACCGGCAGCGTCCACTCCGAGGATGCACGCGGCAAGAACGTCTACAACGACCCCGATCTCGCCGCCGCCTGCGCGCTCGAATATGTCGAGCAGGGCTTCAATGCCGTCAAGCTCGACCCGGCCGGCCCTTACACCGCCTTCGATGGTCACCAGCCGCGCCTCGTCGACATCGATCTATCGGCGCGTATGATCAAGGCGATCCGCGAGGCGGTTGGCACCCGCGCCGACATCCTGTTCGGCACCCATGGCCAGTTCACCGCCTCCGGCGCGCTGCGCCTGGCCCGCGCCATCGAACCCTATGACCCGCTGTGGTTCGAGGAGCCGGTGCCGCCCGACATGCCTGAAGTGATGGCGCAGGTGGCGCGAGGCACGTCGATCCCGATCGCCACCGGCGAACGGCTGACGACCAAGTTCGAATTCGCCCGCGTCATCGAGAACCGCGCCGCGACCATCCTGCAGCCCGACCTTGGCCGCTCCGGCGGCATCCTCGAAACCAAGAAGATCGCCGCCATGGCCGAGGCCTACCACATCCAGGTCGCCCCGCACTGCTATTGCGGGCCGATCGTCGGTGCTGCCAACATCCAGCTGGCGGTAACGCTGCCCAACTTCCTCATCCTGGAATCGCTGAAGCAGTGGGATGGGTTCCACGCGACGCTGCTCACGAAGAAGATCGAGTGGCAGGACGGCAATGTCATCCCGTCGAAGGAGCCCGGCCTCGGTGTCGAACTCAACGAAGCAGTCTGCGACGCGCATCCCTACACCGGCAAGGAACTGCATCTGCAGATGATGCAGACGCCGTTAATGCCGTGAGCGAAAGCTACGCCTTCATCGGCCTTGGCCATCTCGGCGGCAATCTTGCCGCCAGCCTGATCCGCAACGGTTTTGCGGTCACCGTCTTCGACCGCGAGCCCGCTGCTGTCGAGCGCCTCGTCAAGCTCGGCGCCACCGCCGCCAACAGTCCCGCCGAGGCCGCCGCGCGAGGCGGCAATGCCGTAACCTGCCTGCCCTCGCCCAAAGTCAGCGAAGCGGTGTTGGCCGGTCCAGGCGGCTTGCTCGAGGGCCTGCCCGAAGGCGGCACCTGGATCGAGATGTCGACCAACGGCCGCGACGAGATCGTGCGTCTGGCCGCGCTCGCCTCGGCCAAGGGCATTGAGATGTTGGAATGCCCGGTCACCGGCGGCGTGCATCTGGCGGCGATCGGAAAAGTCACCGCACTGGTCGGTGGCGACGCGGCACTCTATGCCCGCCATCGCCCGGCCATCGAAGCGATGTGCGCGAAGTCGTTCCTGATGGGTCCGGTCGGCTCAGCGGCGGTGATCAAGGTGATCACCAACATGCTCGCCTTTATCCATCTCGTCGCCGCCGGCGAGGCCTTGATGCTGGCCAAGCAAGGCGGGCTCGACCTCGCCCAATCCTACCACGCCATCGTCGCCTCCTCCGGCAACAGCTTCGTCCATGAGACCGAAAGCCAGCTCATTCTCAACGGCTCCTACGACATCGGCTTCACCATGGACCTGGCTCTGAAGGATCTCGGCTTCGCGCTCGCCATGGGCGAACAGTCTGGCGTGCCGCTCGAGCTGGCATCGCGCGTCAACGCGATTTTTGAGCAAGGCAGGCAAGCCTATGGCGGCGCCGCGTGGTCGACCCAGATCGTCAAATTGCTGGAAGATGCTGTCGGCACTGACCTGCGCGCTCCCGGTTTTCCAGCCAAGCTCGAAGTCTGACACCAGGCAAGAAATCAAGCGATTTCAGTTGGTTGGACCCATCTCCGGACTCACCTGAATCGATCTGTTAACGACTTGATTCAATATCTGAGCGTCAGCGCGCCGGGCAGGATCTCGAAGGTCGCCGGTATGCGTCCTGGCGACTCGCCATCGATGTCGACCATCGCGCCGTTCGTCTCGACATCGCCGAGTGGCTCGACCACCACTTTCCGGCCGCGCAGGATGGTGATCGCGGGATGGTTGCGGTGCCGGCCGCCATAGAGCAGCCGGATATCCCAGATCAGCTTCAGCTTGCCGGCGGCGCGCAGGATGACGATGTCGAACTGCCCGTCGGCCAGTTCAGCATCCGGCGCGATCATCATGCCACCGCCGAAGAACTTGCCGTTGGCGACCGCCACCAGCGCCATGCGCGCCTCGACCGGCGTGCCGTCGTCGACCGTGATCCTGACATGCTGGAAGCGGTAGCGGATGAATTCGACCACGGTGCGCCACAGGAACAGCGTCTTGGCCKACATCTTGCCCTTGCGCTTGTCGGCGTTGACGGCGCGGTCGGTGGCGCCCGACAGGCCGAGGCTGGCGATGTTGATGAAATGCCGGCTGGCCAGCGCGCCATGGTCGTCGATGTAGCAAATGCGCCCGGCATCGACTTTCCGAGGCTTGGTCTCGGCGAGCCGCTTCAGCACCGCATCAACCTCGCGCGGCAGGCCGAGCCCGCGCGCGAAATCGATGCCGGTCCCGCACGGCAAGAGGCCAAGCTCGGTTGTCCTGCGGCCTTCCTTGGACGCCTGCAGCAGCCCGTCGGCCACCTCGCTGGCAGTGCCGTCACCGCCGGCCGCGATCACCAGGTCGAAACCGTTTGCTGCGAGATCGAGCGCCAGTCTTTCGGCGTCACCTTCGGCCTGCGTCTCACGCAGCTCGAATTCGCCGAAATGCTTTTTCAGCGACGCGGCGACCTCTGGCCAATGCCGTTTCAACCGGCCGCCGCCGGCAATCGGATTGAGGACCACTCCGACTTTCAAGCACACCCTCCCGCAAGGACATCAAGGCGCCCGGCGCCTCGAATCCTTGCCGGCATTGAAACCCGCGCCCGCCGACAGGGCAAGGGCGAATGTCCACTGCTGCCGCCCGTCATGGCGGACCGGAAAATCCGTTGTCCTGCTTGATCCCCGATAATCCCGCTATCCACAGGCTTGCCGCAGTGTCGCCCACCACTTACCCGGCGTACATTGAACCCATCTCAGGCGGCTACCGATCGCCCAGCCGAAAGGCGAAGTGAAAGGCGGATTTCCTGAGGCCCGTACGGCCCTGAGCGAGAGCAGGCTTGCCTGTTGGAGGGACGGATGCCGAGACCTACGGGGCCGCGGAAAGCGTGCCAACGCCGACGGCGGACCGATGCTGCCATGAAGGACGGCAAAAACCTTCGATGGTGCGCAGGGCAAAGCCCGCAAGGGCCGAGACCGGCGTGGTCCCGAACGGGCGCTGCTCTCGGGTGGCGGGCTGGCAGGACCGTCAAAATCAAGGCCGGCATGGCGCGACGACTTTACGGAAGTTGCTGCCGCGACCGTGTCCTGATCTGACAGGGAGGCGCTGGGAGAGATCCCGGCGCCGACTGTCGCTTTGGCTATCCCCTACAATTTTTACGCTGTTTCCGGATATGGCTGCAGCCGGCGCTGAAATCAGCTAACGTTCGGCGTCGTCGGAGTCCGTTTGATAACGCGCTCTGCAGAGGCGCATGGCGTGGGTTTCGAGAACCGAAGCGCAGCGGACATTTGGGTCCGTGAGCATCGGAAGCACAGGAAGCCGCGTCAGGCGTCCGGCAGAGTGGCGTTAGCGAATGGGCTCCCTGAAGGGGGATACTTCATGACGTTGATCCAGAAGCTTGCCGTTGCCTATGCTTTCCTGTTCTTCGCCGTCGTCGCCATCGGCTACATACCGGCGTTCAACGATGCCAACGGCAATCTGTTTGGCCTGTTCTCGCTGCAATGGTACGACGACCTGCTGCACGCCTTCTCCGGCGTCTGGGCGCTGGCCGCCGCCTTCATCTCGCATCGCCAGGCGGTGTTCTATTTCAAGCTGTTCGGGTCGGTCTATCTGTTCGATGGCGTGCTCGGCCTGATCACCGGTTCCGGCTGCCTCGATGCCGGCATCTTCATCAACGGCTTCCGCTCCCTCAACGATATCGAATTCCCGGCCCGCTTCTTCGCCAACCTGCCGCACATCGTCATTGGCGGCTTCGCCGTCTATGTCGGCTTCTGGCTGTCGAAGCGCATACACGACCACTTCGCCACGGCCTGATCCGGCAATGTTCCTGTTTCGCTGGCTGAAGCGCATCGTCAAGACGATCCTGTGGCTGATCGTCATCGTCGTCCTGATCCCGGTCGTCGGGCTGAGCTATGGCTTCCTGACGACGTCGTCACTCGACAAGGCGCCGCTGCCCGGCATTGCCGACGGCGCGCCGCCCAAGGCGCTGGCCGACAAGGTTCGCGCCGAAATCCCCGGCTATCAGCGGCCGGAGGAATCGACCTTCCTCACCTACCCGGAATGGGCGATCGTCTACGCCGCGCGCGAGTATGCCGGCTTCGTCGACAAGAACCAGCCGAGCGGCTTTCCCTATTGGTCCTATGTCGGTCGCTTCTGGCAGGACTACGCCATGGTGATCCGCGCCAGCTCTGCCTACAATTTCAACTTCGCCAACCACCAGATGCTGGTCATCATCGGCACCAGCCACAGCATCGAACACATCCTGCAATGGGCCTATGAGAACACGGTCGGTCGCGTAACCGAGGCGACCGCCGGCAAGCGCACCGCCGCCGACATCTATCAGGCCAAGGTGGCGGCCGACTATGCCGCTTTCCTCGACCAGGTGCCGTGGTATCAATTTCCCTATGCGCAGAAGCGCGCCGGCCTGTTTGCCGTGCAGCCGGCGCCAGGCGACAGTTCCATCCGCACCAGCGAACGCAAGCTTGCCTTCGGCCTTGCCGACACCATCAAGCAGGGCTACGCCGACCTGATCAAGCAGGCACTCGCAGCCACATCCCCACCAGCCTTCCTCGACATCCATGTCTGGGCCAAAGGGCCGGTCGGCGAAGCGACGCGCAACGAGCCCGATACCTTGCTGGAGCGCGACTACGGCGCCGACGGCGCCGTAGTCGTCACCAAGCGCTACCAGGTCTTTTCCGACATGATTCCGCGCCTGATCGACAAGGGCGTCTCCTTCGTCGAAATCGGCGGCAATGACGAGATCATGGTCACCGTGCTTTCGACCGACTCGATCGCTGTCCCCGATGGCATCCGCATCCTGTTCAGCTATCCGCTGCCGGCAGACCCGGCGACGCGCCGCACCGGGCTGACCGTCGCCGTGCGCAAATTGCATCTCGTGCTGCCGGCTCTGATCAAGTCAGGTGCAAAGCTCGAACACGTCTATGATTATTGAAACGATAGCCAGGCAATGCGCAGACTGATCCGCATCGTCGGCTGGCTTGCGCTCACGCTGGTCGCGCTCATTGTGGTCGTGCTTGTCGGCTTTCGCGGCGCGGCGGCGCTGCGAGAGAACCTGTCACCCGAGGAGGCAGCTCCGGCGGGAGCGCTGTTTGCCACCGTCGATGGCCTGAAGATCCACTACCAGGTCTGGGGACCGCAGGACGGGCCGCCGCTGCTTCTGTTCCACGGCACGGCCTCCTGGGCCGAGACCTACCGCGATATCGCCGCGCCATTGGGAGAACAGGGCTTTCGCGTCATAGCGCCCGACATGCCTCCCTTTGGCTATTCGCAAAGACCGGCCGACCAGGACTATTCCCGTGCTGCCCACGCAAAACGCGTCCTCGGTTTCGCCGACGCGCTCGGCCTGCGCCATTTCAGCGTCGGTGTCCATTCCTATGGCGGCGGTGGCGTGATCGAAGCCGCCTTCGAGGCTCCGGATCGCATCGACGCTCTGATCCTGCTCGACGTCGCACTTGGCCTCGGCCGGACCGAGGCGCCGACAATGCCATTTGCCGCTCTCCTGAACCTGCGATGGCCTCGCGAACTGCTCACTGCCTCGACCTTCACCAATCCGCTCATGGTCGGACCGGGTCTGCGCTCCTTCATCGAGAACGACGACGTGGTCACGGCTGAACGCATCGCGATCTACGCGCGGCCTCTCAATGTCGAAGGCACCACCGATGCGGTCGGCCATTGGCTGTTCAGCGGCCTGTTCAACGACGAACGAAAATCCCTTGCCGCCAACCCCGCGAACTATCGCACCTTCACGCCGCCCGTCCTCGTCGTCTGGGGGCGAGACGATACGACCACGCCCCTGGCACAGGGTGAAGAGATTGCCGCGTTGTTTCCGCACGCCGAACTGGCGGTTCTCGATGGCGTCAACCACATCCCGCAGGTCGAACGTCCGCACGATGTGGTGCGGCTGATCGCGAATTTCCTCAAACGAATCGCGCCGGCCGCTCGATAGATCGACCGTTCGGCGCTCCGCCACGCTCATTCCACAATCGAGGCCAAATCCCGCCTTGTTCACGCGCGATGGATTGTTGCACCTCGCCCAAAAAAGCGGAAACCGGGTTTGGGACCGCGACATGCACCGAAATGGGCTGCCGGGGGCATCTCGAAGGGACAAGACCGTGATCAAGACCGCCCTTGTCGCCATGACCATTGTCGGCTGCGACTGCGACGCCAAGCTTTGCGAATATATCGGCGAGACGCCGGCCAAGTGGTCGACGATCGCCGAATGCGAAGCGGCGATGAAGAGCCAGATGCTGCACGAGCGCAATTTCAACTATCCGCTCATCTCCGGCATCTGCCGCGCGAAAGGCTCGTCGTCCTCCTCGCAACTGGCCGCGACCGCGTCGCGCCCGGACCTGACGCCTGCCAGCAGGGTCGTTGAAACCGAAAGCCCGCTGCCGCCGGAATTGAGCCGCCGACCGAGCGTTCCTGTCGGCGCGCCGACGACGGCCGTGGAAGCGGAGGCCGCCCGGCCCGTCGCCTATGAACAAGTGGTCGATGGCGGAACCGGCGTGCTCTATCGCACGAAGAACGGCTACGCCGTGGTCAAGACCGATCTTGGCCGCGCCGTGTCGGCGACCGCCGATGCGGCGAAGCGGTCGGCCAACTGGCTGGCCGGACTGGTGCCGAAGGGCCTGTAGAGCAACTCCAGGGCTAGTGTGAAGCGGTTTTCCCGGGAAGAGCGCATGGCGCTTTACCTCAGGGGATCGCGCCGAAACAACGCCCCTACAGCTTGACCTTCAGGCTCTGCCAGAACTTGTCGATCAGCGGCTTTTCGGTGGCCGCATCCTCGCCGGCGACGCGGGTGATGAACAACAACCCCTGATCGGCAAGTCCGAAGCCGACGATCTCGAAATCGGCGGTGTCGGTGCGTGTCTTCATCTTGGCGAGAATGCCGGTCAGTTCCTTGCCGTCGGCGAGCTTGCGCGTTGTCGGCTCCTGCGTCAGCTTCGCACCAGCCTGCACCGATTCCTTGGTCATCTCCTGCAGCATCAGTTGGTTGAGCGACACCGGATTCATCTTGTCGTATTTCTGCACGACGACGATTGTGCCCAGCGCCGACGCCATCAGATACTGCGTGATGTTCTCGCCGAGATCGGTCTTGGTCACCGAGATGTCGCTCGGATGGACGAAGGAGAAACTGCCGCCGGAAAAGGTGGCGAAGTCGTTGCGCTCGAGCGTCACCTTGCTCTGTTTGCCGCCGGGCAGCGTCACGTTTGTGCGCTCGCCGGGATCGATATCGACCGTCACGCCGTCGATCGTCAGCTTGAAAGCCTTGAGATCCTCGGCTCCGGCCGGTCCAGCGCACAGCGCGATGAGGGTGAGTGCCGCCGCTGATACCATCCGCATTGGTTGTTCTCCTGAAGTCTATACCACCCCGCTCAGCGCCTTGATGGCACGGTAGAAGGTCGAGGAAAACAGTTCCGTGGGGTCATATTGCCGCTTCGCCGCCAGGAAGGCCGGCAATTCGGGATAGGAGGCCAGCAATTCCCTGGCGGTGTAATGCAGCTGATAGGGCAGGAAGAACCGACCGCCATGCTTGATCGTCACGTCGATCAGCGCCCGCGTCAGCGCCCGCATTTTCGCATTGCCGTCGGCATCGGTCGGCTGGTTGATGTAGAGCACCAGCGAATAGGCCGGCTCCGGCGCGTAGGTCAGCGCAACATCCTCCTTGTGGACAATACGCACCGAAGCGTTGAGCACCGGCAGCGGCTGGTTGCGCAGGATTTCGCGCGCTTCGGCGATGAACTCGATATAGGCGGCGCGCGGAATAAAGTATTCGTGCAGGATGTCGGTCTCATCCATCAGGTCGTTGAACAAATAGGGCACCGAATCGTGCATCGGGTTGTTGCGGGTGACGAGACAGGCCTCGCCCTCGGCCATGGCTGAAGTGCGCGCCACCGTGCAGCTTTCGAATTTCGGTTCCAGCGTCTTTTCGGTGAACCACTTCAACTCCTGGAACAGGCTGCCCCATTTCGCCAGATTGATGAGCACCCGCTTCAGCCCCACCGAATCCGGCTCGCCGATCTCAGGCTGGTCGGCCGGCGGCTGGTCGGCCACCTTGTCGTAGCGATAGACGATCATATCCTCGAGGAAATTGCCCGGCGCCGTCGACAGATGGCCGTAGAACAGGCCGATCTCCTTGTTCGGCTCCAGCACGTCGGCGAAGAATTTAGGGAAATCGTCCGATTTGATGATCTCGCGTGAGGTGCGGTAGACTGTGTTGTCGACGATATCGAGCGTCGCCTCCAGCACCACGCCGAACAGGCCGTAGCCGCCGACGACGTGGCGGAACAGCTCGATGTTCTCGGTTGGCGAGCAGGTCGTCACCGAACCATCGGCCAGCATCACCCGCATCGAGCGGATCGAGCCGGCAACTGAACCCGCCTGATGGTCCATGCCATGCGCGTTGACCGACAGCGAGCCGCCGACCGAGAAGATGTCGGTCGACTGCATCGCCTTCACCGCGAAGCGCGGATGCAGGAGGTTCTGGATATCGTGCCAGCGCGCGCCCGGCTGCAGGGTCATGGTCTTCGCCGCGGCATCGACGGTGACCTTGTTGAACTTTCTGAGGTCGAGCACCAGCGCGTTGTCGTCGAAGGCATGCCCGCCCATCGAGTGGCGGATGGCGGCCAGCGAGATTTTCAGCCCGTTGGCGCGCGCGAAGGCCAGCGCCTTGGCGATGTGGTCTTCCTCGCTGACCTCGACCACGCCATAGACCGGCGTCTTCGACAGGCCGCTGGCGTCGTTGATGTCGCCGCCTTTTGCCGACCAGGGCAGCGAAGGATCGAAGGCCGGCGGGCTGGCAATCGGCTTCAGCGGCAGCGCGATGCCATCGACTTCGGCGATGCGCCCGGCGTTCTTCGGTCCCGAAGGCCCTCGCGCCAGCCGCGCCACAGTGGTGCCGCCCCACAGCACCGCGCCGCCGAATACGGCCGCACCCAGCAGCAATCGCCGCGACAGGCGAAACCCTTTTTGTTCCTCGGCCATGGATATCCCCCCGTTGGCCAAGGGATAACGCGGCTCTTTGGCAAAAACCATAGCAGTGCATGGCGGAGCCGAGGCGTTGTTACGGGATCAAGGCGGCCAATGATGAGGTTCAGGCGTCACAAAGGTGATCTCGAAGAGTTGCGCTGCCCCTCATCCGCCTGCCTGGCGATGAGGGACAGCGCCCTATCCATCAAAGATTGGGCTTACGAAGACTTCTTGATCGACGTCACCATGCCGGTCTTGTCATCGACCGTCACCGCCACCTTGGCGCCGACCTTCAGTTTGCCGACCGTCGCTTCCGGCGACAACTGGTAGATCTTGCCATCGTCGAGGGTGATCGACTTGGTCGTCGGATCGACCGACTGGATGGTGCCCTGAACGGTCGCGGCATAGGCCGTGCCGAGGAAGGCGAGCAGGGCGGCGGTGGTTGCGAGGGTCTTCTTCATCGGTAAGCACTCCGTACTGTTTCGGTTTTCCGGGGCCGCCGTCTTAAGCAACGACAGCACCGAACGGCCTGAAACTGAAACGGAAAGCTCCTCCTCCGCAAATCACGTTGAGTGAATTTTCGCAAACAATATCATAGGCTTAATTCCGACACATTGCCTGCCGTCGATGCAACTGCCGGCCGCTTCGGTTCCCTCAAGCAAGTGCACTTCCTTCCACGAAAAGAGTCACTTGGCCGATTGTGGCGAGCGGCTTTCGATCACCACGCAGCCGCCGCAATCCACCTCGGGCGGCATCACGAAACAGACTGCTGGCCGATCATCGGTACAATTTTTGTTTCATGGATCAGTTGAAACCGACCCAAAAAACGGATGAAACTCGCGTTCTGGTTGCAAACCGGGAACGGATGCAGGATGATGTCGACCGCTGCGATGAAGGGGGCATTCCATGAAGCTTGCAGTCCGGACCGTGATATCCCTGTTGCTGGCGTTTGCTCCGGGATTGGCCGGCGCACAAGGCATAGATCCGGACGATGACAAGACGGTCATCTTTACCCCCGACGATCCCGATATGGCTCTGGCTATCGCGAAGGCGCGCGCCAGACTGGATGAATTCCTCGCCTTGTCCGAGGCTCCTCCCCCTGGGACAGACAGGTTCAAACTGAAGGTCAAGGTGCGGGACGGGAATGTCACCGAACACTTCTGGGTCATACCGTTCCGCCGCACCGAGACCGGTTTTGTCGGTATATTGGCGAACCAGCCGGAAGGGGTGCACACCGTCGTCCTCGGCCAGAACATAGAATTCACCAGGGACGATATTTCCGACTGGGGATACACGCGCGGCGGGCGTTAGTTCGGCAGCTTCACTGTCTGTGTGATGTTCAAGAAAATGTCGAAAGAAGATGCGGATTACATGCGCGACAAGTACGGCTTCGACTGCTGACGGCGATCAGCCGATCTCGTCCTTAGCGCCGATCTTGCGCACCAGCGCTGCGGTCGCCAGCATGGCGCCCATGTCCGCGATCATCGGCGCGACATGCCTGGAATAGTCGAGCGGCACCGAGATAGCCGGCAGCTCGAAGAAATTCTTCGTCTGCGGCAGCAACAGGAAACCGTCGCTGCCGTTGAGCGCGACGCGGGCCGGATCGTCCGGCCAGGTTTCGCCCAGCCATTTCAGCGCCTGCGCCAGCCGGCCGGTCACCAGCGGCCGCGCAGCCTCGATGTTGTCGGTGCGGAATTCATAGGCGGCGTCGAGCTCGGGCACACCGGACGACAAGTCCTGCATCTTGCTGGCGAACATACCGCGGAAGAAGCCGACGACGGCATTGGTCCGCCGCGTCGCCACCAATATTCCTGGGAACGGCTCGATCGCTTCGAAAGCAACGACGACACCCTTGAAGGCTGTCGATGAACCCTTGCCCGACCCTTCCCGCAGTTCTGCTTCGTAAAGCTCGAACGGAAACTCTTCGTAGCGGCCGGAAACGACATCGTCGAACGACTGCCGGTTGAAAGGCCCAACCGCCTCGCGCGGCAGCCGGTCGAAGGAGTTCGGCCTGCCTCCATGCTGGTAACGCATATCCGCGATGAAGCCGAAGATGATCGGCAGCACCGTCTCGCGGAACGATTGCTGCAGCCGCGTCGCCGGTTTCATGGCCTGGAAATAGAGAAGGATCGAAGCCGCGAAGCCGATGACGTAGAGAAACACATGCGGCGTCGAGAACCATTGCTCATTGGGGTCGGCGACCTTGTTGAACAACCAGGCGATCAGCACCACGAACACCAGCACCAGGCCGACGAACAGCGGCACCCGCCAGCACACCTGCCGGACCGCCGAAGCCTTCGCCGCCTCATAGGTCTCAATGTCTTTCCGGATGCCGGCCGTGACCGCCTCGCTCGGCATGAAATCCGCCGTTTCCATCGCCACCCCCGCAAGCCTGCCGCTGCCGGCGCATGATAGTCGGTTTTGCCGGGGCCGCCAGACGGTTAAGCGGTGACCCCTTCCTCGCTTGTGGAAGGGAAAATAGCCTCCAGCCGGCCTTTGACCTTGCCGAGCATTCGCCCCTTCAACCCTTCCACCGGCAGCAGCCGCTCATGATCACCGGCGCGCAGCCGCACAAAGGGATGCAGATGGTACGACGCAATGGCGCCGCGCGTGCCCGCATCGGCACTGACATCGACGATGAATATTCCTCCAATGCGCCCCGGCCATGGCTGGCGGACAAGGGCAGTGCCGAGGAAATCCCCGAGCCCATAGGCGACGAGCGTCTGGTCGATCCGCTCCACCGGTTGTATGACATGGGCATGATGGCCGGCGATCAGCCCGACGCCCTGCCCGGCTAGCCGCCTGGCCAGCGCCTGCGTCTCGGCGCGCGGAAAATGCCGGAACTCCCAATCCCAGTGCGGCACCGCGCAGAGGAGATCGACGGCTTCGCGCGGCCAGTGCGGTGAATCGCTTTCCATCGACACGCGGCCGGCAAACAGGTCTTCATCGGCGTTGCGCCACAGCGTGAAGGCCGCGAAGCCGAATGTCAGCGGGCCGACGGTGACAGGCACTAACGCACCATTGGCGGCCAGGCCGATGCTGCGGATGCCGAGCCGTTTCAGTGCGGCCACCGTCGCATCGAAACCGGCGACGCCCTGGTCGAGCACATGATTGTTGGCCAGCGACAGCACGAGCTTTTCGTGTGCGATGCCAACGGCCGCCAACGCCTCGACCAGAAAGCGTTCGCTCATTGCATGATGCGTGCCGAGTTTGGTCCCCAGCACCGCATTTGGTCCGTCGACGATCGGGCTTTCGCAATTGCCGATCACCAGGTCGGCAGCGCTGAGCAACGCCTTGATCGCCGGATCGCAGTCCGGCGCGCCGCGGTTGGCCACCGCCGAGATGTCGCCGATAAAGGCGAGCCGCACCGTCCGCCTCGGCGGCGGTGTCATCATCGTCGCGGCCATCGGCGCGAAACCATTGGCATCACCGCCGAGCGAGGGCTTCAGAAAGCGCGGAAGCCACGACAGTTTGTAGGAAAGCGGATAGTTCRACACGCCCAAGCCCAATCGTTTGCCCCTGTGTAGACCGTCGGGCTCGAGGGTTGAAGCGCATCCGTCGACAATCGTGGATCTGCGCCTCGGCGCTGAGAGGCGCGGCACCGCAAATGCGTGTATGTTCGCAGACGCGACAAACGCATGGGGGAAAAGATGACACGAATAGCAAGCCTGCTGGCATCCGCTTTCATTCTGCTGGTGCCGTTGTCTTCCGCGCGCGCCGCAATGCCCGAGGCGGCAACCGCCTTGTTCGAGGCCAGGACCGTGGCCGCGCGCGACACCGCCCTGTCGACGCTGGAGGCCGCCGCACCAAAAGATCCGGCGTCAGCCTACGCGGCCGGCGCCGGCGAGTTCTTCACCGCGCTGGAGCTGCTGGCCAGCGGCCTGCACCGCCATGGTTTCGAAAGCCCGCAATCCTTCATGCTGCCATTGATGCGGCTACCTGTGCCGGACAATCCCAACCCAGAGCCGCTGACCTATGAGCAGTTCCGCGCCATCCTGGTCGGCTTCCGCGACCAGCTGGAGAAATCCGCCGCCACGCTCGGCTCGGTCCCGGCCGATGCCGATATTGGCATGGTGCTCGACCTCACCCATGTCGGCATCGACCTCAACGAGGACGGCGCGATCAAGCCGGATGAGAGCATGGCCGCCATCATGGCCTCGCTGTCGCGCGCCGGCAGCGCGCCGGACGGAGCAGCACCCGCGCTCACCTTCCGCTTCGACCGCGCCGACGGCTATTGGCTGCAGGGCTATGCCGAATTCCTGATGGCGCAGGCCGATTTCTGGCTGGCGCATGATTTCAGGAGCACCTTCGACGGATCCTTCCACATGCTGTTCCCGCGCGCCAGACTGCCGTTGCAGGACATTCTCGTGCCGCCGAGCAGCGACATGGGCAGCAGCATCTTCACGTCGGAATGGCGCATCGCCGATTTCATCTCGCTGGTGCATCTGGTCAACTGGCCGATTGTCGAACCCGAGCGCCGGCAAGCGGCGCGTCGCCACCTGCTCGAAATGATCCGGCTGTCGCGCGAGGACTGGAAGGCGATCCGCGCCGAGACCGACAACGACCGCGAATGGCTGCCGGGACCGCAACAGAAGGGCGAGAACCCGCTCACTGGCCTTGAAGTCGGCGAGGAACAGGTCGAGGCCTGGCTCGCCACCTTGACCATGGCCGAGGATCTCCTGGAAGGCCGCTTGCTGCTGCCGCATTTCCGCATCACCGGCAAGGGCATCAACATGAAGCGCTTCTTCGACGAGCCAAAACCCTTCGACCTGGTGCTGTCGATCACCGGCCCGGCCATCGCGCCCTATCTCGAAAGCGGCAAGATCCTGACCAGCGACGAATTCAACCAGATCCAGCGCCAATTCGGCGGCAGCGGATTTTTGACATTTGCGCTGTGGTTCAACTAACGCGCAAATCCGTGCAGCCGGCCGAGCAACCATTGCAATGGATTGGCGACGAAGGCGCGGGTGACGAAACTGTCGTGGGCGGCGTCCGAGGCAAGCAAGGCGACGGTACCGGCTTCGAGGCGGCGCGGCGGATCCGAACTGGCGTCGATGCCCTGGCCCGCCAGCAACTGTCTGATTTGCACATTGCCGGAGGCGGAAGATTTTCCATAGGCGCTGACGAAGAAGCTCTTCCTGTGGCGCGCGGCCCAGTTGGCGAAAATGTCGGCCTCGTCGAACACGGCGTCGAGCAGGATGACGCCGAGCAGGCGACCGTCTATGTCGCCATTCCCTAGCACGAAGGCGGCGGGATTGTAGCCGCCGCTATAGGCGACGAGCACCGCCGGCATGGCGTCGAATTTAGCCGCCTTGGCGCCGGTCAACTTGCCCAGGCCTTGCGCTGCCTCGGCCATGAACATCGCAAAGTGACCGGGCGTCCAGAAATTGCCGGCGCTCGAGTCCTGCGCGTTGCTGGCGAACTGCGGCGCCACCAGCACGGCGTTGAGGCCGGACGCTTCGACCTGCGCGACAACCCGCTGGCGGCCGACGACATCGCGCTGCAAGGTGGCGCCATTGCCATGGAAGAACACCACGATGACCGCTGGCCGGGCCGGATCGAACCCTCGTGGCGCCGCCAGCAGCGTGCTGCGGTCGGAATAGGTCTCGTCTTCCCAATAGACACCGCCACGCGGCGAGGTGTGGCCGCGCCGGCCGTTGGCCGTGACGTCGAGAAAAGGCCCGGAGCCATCGGGCAGCTTTCCCCCGTAGGGAAAGGGTGATGTCTTGAACGGCACGATGGCCGACATGGCCCTGCGCAAGCGCGCGCCCTCGCCCGACGCTGGAAACGCCGCCGCGGCCAGCAGTCCGGCGACGATGGTGCGCCGGTCGGGCATCAGGCCGTCACCAGCCGGATGGCTGGCGCCTTCGACGGCAACAGCACGGCAAAGAAGGCCGGGATGGCGACGAGATAGGCGATCGCCGCCCATTGCAGCACCGCGCTGAGGCCGAAGCTTGTGGCGACGATCGGCACGGCAGCCGAGCCAATCACCGAAAAGCAGCCGTTGATGCCCCAAGCCCAGACGAACAGATGCTCCTTGCCGAGCCGCGCCAGCCAGGTCATGGCGGTTGCCATCGGCATGCCCATCAGGAAGGCCGGCGGCGACACCAGAAGGAAGCAGAGCAGCAGCCGGACGGCATAAGGATAGGCGCCGATCCAGTCGAGCACGGTCGACAGATAGAAGCCGTAGGCTAGCAGCAGCACGCAGATCGCCAGCAGCAGGACAGGCAACAGTGTCCGGGCACGGTTGAAGATGCGCTCGGCAAACAGGCTGCCGAGACCGGAAAACACCAGCATCGATGAGATCAGCACCGAGGCCGACACGGTCGGATTGGCGAGCGCCACGGTGAAGCGGCTGATCAGCCCGACCTCGACCATGATGTAGCCGAGGCCGAGGCAAGCGAAGTAAAGGATGGTGCCTAGCTTGCCACGCGAGCGCGAGAACACGATCCGCCAGCCGAAGATGACCGGCAACAGCACCAGCGACGCCGCCGTGATGCAGGCGATGCCGAGCGTCGCCCAGATCAGCAGATAGCCCCAGTCGTCCTGGAACAGGTCGAGCCTGTCCAGTGTCAGCGGCAGGTCGGCGACCTTCACGTAAGCGGCGAAGTAGGGCTGGTCGTTGCTCAGCGGACGCACGTCGAACACATAGTCGCTGGCAAGCTTCGCCCAACCACCCGTCAAAAGGGCGTGCCAGGTCATGCGCTGCAGCGCGGTGGCCGGCAGCACGTCGGGGCCGGCATCGCCGCCAGCATCGGCGCAGGCATCGAGGGTCGGATCCGGCGCGGTCGGGTCGCAGGCTGCTTTGGGAGCGGTCGGGTCGGCCGGCGCCGTCGCATCGGCGGCGGGTTGGGTCAGCGTCGCATCCTGTCCGCTGCCAAAGATCGAGGCGCGATAGTCGTCGAGGATTTTCTGCGCCGTCGAGCCGTCATAAGGCATGCTGGGGTAGTAGACCTCTTCCCACGACATCGACTTGGTGTAGTCGCGCAGCGTCTTGATTTCCTCCGCGCTGAAACCGCCGCGCTTGAACAGCACCGTGGTCGTCGAGAGATAGCTCGACACGGCGAAGATATCGTTGGCGGCACCTTGCGGATCGAACATCCGGGCCGCCTCGGCGATGGTGGAATAGAGCTTCAGCACCGATTTCGGCGGCTCTTCCTTGTTCCACAAGGTCACCGACAGCACGCCGCCGTCGGCCAGCGCATGCATGTAACTCAGCATTGCCTCGTGCGTGTAGGCGTATTTCTCCGAGATGGCGAAGCCGCCCGGATTGGACAGGCCGACACTGTCGGCTAGGCTGAGATCGATGACGTCGTAGCGCTCGCTGGTGTTGGCGAGAAACAGACGCCCGTCAAAGTCGATCACCTTGAGGCGCGGCTCGGCCAGGATGTCGCCTGTGACATCCTTCAGCAACGGGTCGCGGAACGCCCGCAATGTCATCGGATTGCTCTCGGCGACGGTCACCGAGGTCGATCCGGCATTGAGCGCGGCCTGGGTGGAGATGCCGCCGCCGAACTGCACGACGAACGTCCTGGGCTTCGCCTTGATGACATAGGGGTAGTGCATCGGCAGATAGCGGAAATAGACCTGCTCGGCCGGCGCCAGATTGCGCATGATGCCTTCCGGCCCGTCGCCGTCGCGATACATGCCGACATAGGTGTTGGCTGGAACTTCCGGCATGCCGAAGGCGGCATTGTCGCTCAGGCCCGGCGCGAAATGCATGTAGGAACTGGCATAGACCTGCAGGTCGCCAAACGGCGAGACGCTGCGGTAGATGCGCTTTCCGTCCGGAAAGTTGCGGGCATAGGCGACGCCCTTGTACAGCGACACCGCGATGTCGGGTATGCCGAGCAGGCCAGGCAGCATCAGGTAGCCGGCGATCGACAGCGCCGCGACAACCGCGCCGGCGACAACACGCTTCCAGGCACCGAAGGCGAAGAACCACAGCAGCGAACCGGCGGCCCACAACAGCAGCGGCACGACGATGATGGTTTCAGGGGAAAACAGATACATCGACACCAGCACGACGAGGCCGGCGAGCCCGGAGCCGGTGAGGTCGGCGAAATAGACGCGACTGAAGGCGGTGCGGCTTTTCAGGAAGACGATGCCGAGAAAGAACGCGCCGGCCAGGAACGGCAGGAGATAGAGCAGGAAATTGGCCAGCAGCCGCCATTTCTGCTCGGGATCGGAGACCAGGAAGATGGCGTTGAAAGGCACCGTCTGGGCAGCGAGGTTGGAGGCGACGGCAAGCGGGCCGACCAGCAGCAGCGCCGCCGTGGCGGCCCCTTGCCAGTGCCGGTCGAACCAGTCCTTGCCGGCGAAGATGACGACGCTGGACAGCGAGAAGCCAAGCATGGCGAGGCTGACCACCAGCGAACCGAAATGCGACCAGCTGCCGACGGCGAACACCCGCATGACCGATATCTGCAGCGCGATGATGGCGCCGGCAATCAGCCCGATTGCGAGGTAATGCGCGAGGCCAGGCGCCTCCAGCGAGGCGATGCTTGGTCGGGAGATCGGTGCGACGGCTGCCATGCGGGCCTTTTTATCTGGCGGTTCAGCAAGGCCTTACCAAACGGCCAGCTCAGCTGTTGTGCGTGCCGACGATCTGGTCGCCTTCCATCTTGGTGAAGGGCACGAAAGGCACCACCTTGCCATTATAGATGTCCGAGCGGACGATGTTGAACGTGCCGTCGGTGAGATGCTCTTTGATCACCTTGAGCACGTGCTGGGCGCCTGGCGGACCGACCGGTATGACCATGACGCCATTCGGCTTGAGCTGCTGCAACAGCGATGGCGGAATGTGGTCGATGCCGCAGGTGACGATGATCTTGTCGAACGCCCCAACACTTTCCCAGCCGTAGTAGCCATCGGCGTTGCGGCTGGTGACCGAGCCGAACTCGCTGTAGCCGCGCTCGATCAGCGCGTCATAGGTGCGGCGGGTGCGCTGCGCCAGCGGATTGATGATCTCGATCGTGTGCACCTTGTCGGTCAGGTTGGCCAGATAGGCCGACTGGTAGCCGGAGCCGGTGCCGATCTCGAGCACGGATTCGCCGAGCTTGACGTCGATGGCCGTCGTCATGCGTCCGACCAGATGGGGGCCGGAAATGGTCACGCCAAAGCCGATGTCGAGGAAGGCGTGATCATAGGCACGCGCCAGATTCTGCGGCAGGACGAACTCCTCGCGCGGCGTCAACAAGAAGGCGCGCTTGTTGCGGTCGTCCAGCACGTCCTTGTTGTAGACCATGATCTGGAAGCGATCGAAGCGCTCGGCCAACAACTTCGGGTCCTCGCCGCGATTGGCCACCATCCATTCGATGAACGCCTTCTTGTCGTTCACCGGCACTTCGGCGTTGCGATCATACGGCACCGGCACGCCAGCCCTAGCGGCGCCCGGAAGAATGGAAAATGCCGCCGCCCCCGCCGACAGCGTCAAGAAGTCCCGACGCTTCATGGAAAAGCCTCCAAAAGTGGCCTTTGCCACCTCAAACCCAAGCATTTCAATCCGATTGCACTGCCTCCCAAAACGAGTCAATGGCCGTCGAGGGGCAACCGTCCGGGCGATGAATTTGTTGCAGGCGGGCAACAGTTTTGCCGGTGCCGACGGCCTGTTCAGCAGCACTCAATGGCGCGCGACATTGTCGCATGACTCGCTGAACGGCCTTTTTGGTAAATTAGCAAAGGCTGTTTTGCTTGACTTGGGCGACAAAAACAGGCAGCAAAACAGCATTGGAGGGGCTCCAATGCCGCGTTGATGGTCGTGGACAAGCCTTTTGAGGCAAAAAGTCCACGTCGTTCGTTTGGTTTTGAGAGGGATTGATTAACCAACTTTGTCCATATTTTGAAGCAATCGGCAACTAACGACAGGCGCGACAAACGCGTCGGGGACCACCTGGGATCACTCACAGAATGGTCGTCGCGGCTATCACAGCCGCGGACGTGGGAGCCGATTGGAGCAAGATTGGTGCATGGCGTTCTTGAGTAAAAAAATTGGCGGGGACGAGCGTTGGGACGGTGAGACCGCCTGCGACGCGCCACGGTCCTCTTCCTTCAACCCTGAACGGATCGTCCGCTGGGTCGCGGTGCCCGGTGTCAGCGCGGCCATTGGCCTGTGGCTGGTCGGTACCATGGCTGGCCTGAGTTCCGTCGGCGCCTCGCTGTCGGCGACATCAGGCGGCCTGCCGCAGACGCTTTCGATGCCGGGGGCGCTTGCCCTTGCCGATCCGTTGAAGCAGCGCTTTCTGACATCTTCGGCGCCGTTCGTGCTGGCCAGTGCCCATGGCGGCACGCAGGCGCTGCATGATCATGCCGTGCAATGCGGCGCGAGTTGCTTCAAGCTGGCTGCGTTAAACCCTCAGGCTGAGAAATCAGCTCGCCTCGTGGCGCAGGCAAAGCCAGCCCCGATGGTTGTAAAGTCGAAATCGCAAGAGCGTTTCGAGCGCATGGAGGCGTCGCTGTCGCCGGCCAAACTCGCCGCTGCCTTTGCCGGCGCCGGAAAACCTGTCGTCGCGGCCGACGCATCCGCGCGCCCGGTCATTTCCACCGTTGCGCCGCAAATTGCTGAAGCGTCCCTGGTCCCGTCCGTCAAGGTCATGGCCAGCCTGTCGGATGACATGCCGGCTCCAGCGGCCGAACGCTTCGCCCGGATGGATACCGGCTCCGTCGTCGTGCAGACGGCGCCGCAGCCGATGGGCTTTGCCCAGTCGGACGCACAGACGCCAGACAGCGCGCAGTTGGCGCTTGCCCTCGTCCAGTCGCTGCAGGTCGACGACGAGGCGTTCGCCTCGCCGCTGCCTATGACCGAGTCCTCGGCCGATGTCGCGGTTTCGCCTGTCGAAACCCAGCAGGCACAGCCTGGCGATGCCGCCTCGCTGCCGGATGCGCTGACCGACGACGTGCCGTTGCCGACCCGGCGCCCGCAATTCGACGCGCCGCAGCAGCCCAAGGTCGTACAGCAGTCGACGAAACCCATCCAGCAACAGTCGAAGCCCATCCAGCAACCGTCGAAGCCCGTCCAGCAGCAGAAGCCCGCCCGTGAGACGGTTCAACAGGCCCAGCCCTCCAGGCCGGCGCGGCAAGGCAGGCCGGGCGAGGGCGACGTGCTGGCCTATGCCAAGCCCGACACACCTTCCGGCGGCCTTGGCCAGGCATTCAAGAACCTGTTCAACTCGCCGGGCTCCAGCAGTGGACCCGGCAATGGCGTCGCCGTCTACGACATCAGCGCCAAGACCGTCTACATGCCTGACGGCTCGAGGCTCGAGGCGCATTCGGGCGTCGGCGCCATGGCGGACCAGCCGCGCTATGCCGATCAGAAGAACCGCGGACCGACACCGCCCAACACCTACAATCTGTCGCTGCGCGAGTCGCGCTTTCATGGTGTGGAGGCTTTGCGCCTGACACCGGTCGATGGCCGCAACAAATACAATCGCGACGGCCTGCTGGCCCATACCTACCTGCTTCGGGGCCGCTACGCCCAGTCGAGCGGTTGCGTCGCCTTCAAGGACTATGCGCGCTTCCTCGCCGCCTTCAAGAAGGGCAAAATCAAGCGCCTCGTTGTGGTGCCGCGCCTGTCGTCTTCGCCGACGCAGGTCGCATCCGCCGCCAGGGGCGCGTAATACCAAGAAGCATTCGGCCGCACTTTCTGCCCTGCTCCTGACAGCCTACTGTCAGGAGCAGCGTTGTCCGATACGCCTCTCCCCATCGCGCTCTTTCCATTTTGGCCGGGAAATCCCATATTCGGGACATGGCCAAATCCCCCGACAAAAAAACGCCGCCGACGGCGAGTGACGACCGCGCCGCCCCGAAGCGGCGCAGCCCGCTGACCGATTTCCTCGACGCCTCGGAGCCGCTGCACAAGGGCGGCTTCGCCGAGATGCCGCAGGCCGAACTGTCGGGCACGCCGCTGGCTGGTTCGATCGCCGATTGGGCCGAGCAGATCGAGCAGGAAGCCGAGAAAGAGGGGCGCCTCGGCAGCAGGAGCGACGGCGGCAAATCGCCGAAGCCATCGAAAAAGATCCCCGAGCGTTCGTCGTCGCCCGGCCGCACCGCGCGCGGCACCTCGATGGGCGGTGCAGCGACAGCCAGGGAGCGCACGGCCGCTGGGCTCAACCCGGTCGCCGGCCTCGACATTTCGCTGGAAGAAGCCGAGACGATGACCTCGAGCGGCGTCACCGCTACGGTGGCCGCGCTGTCGGCGCTGATCGAATCCGGCAATCCCCTGCACAAGGATGGCGTGTTGTGGACGCCGCACCGCCCTGCCCGCCCGGAAAAATCCGAAGGCGGCATCGCCATCAAGATGGTGTCGGATTTCGAACCTGCCGGCGACCAGCCGACGGYGATCAAGGACCTTGTCGAAGGCGTCGACAACAGCGATCGCACCCAGGTGCTGCTCGGCGTCACCGGCTCCGGAAAAACCTTCACCATGGCCAAGGTGATCGAGGAGACGCAGCGCCCTGCCCTGATCCTGGCGCCGAACAAGACGCTGGCCGCACAGCTCTATTCCGAGTTCAAGAAATTCTTCCCCGAAAACGCCGTCGAGTATTTCGTCTCCTACTACGACTATTACCAGCCGGAGGCCTACGTTCCGCGCACCGACACCTTCATCGAGAAGGAGTCCTCGATCAACGAGCAGATCGACCGCATGCGCCATTCGGCGACGCGCTCGCTGCTCGAGCGCGACGACGTCATCATCGTTGCCTCGGTGTCTTGCATCTACGGTATCGGTTCGGTCGAGACCTACACGGCAATGACCTTCCAGATGCAGATCGGCGACCGGCTCGACCAGCGCGCGCTGCTCGCCGACCTCGTCGCGCAGCAGTATAAGCGCCAGGACGTCAACTTCGTGCGTGGCTCGTTCCGCGTGCGCGGCGACACGATCGAGATCTTTCCGGCCCACCTTGAGGATCGCGCCTGGCGCATCTCGATGTTCGGCGACGAGATCGAGCAGATCACCGAGTTCGACCCGCTGACCGGGCAGAAGACCGGCGAGTTGAAGAGCGTCAAGATCTACGCCAACTCGCACTATGTGACACCGCGCCCGACCCTCAACCAGGCGATCAAGTCGATCAAGGAAGAGCTCAAGCACCGGCTGGTGGAACTTGAGCGCGCCGGCCGGCTGCTCGAAGCACAACGGCTGGAACAGCGCTGCCGCTTCGATCTGGAGATGCTCGAAGCCACCGGCTCCTGCGCCGGCATCGAGAACTATTCGCGCTATCTCACCGGCCGCCAGCCGGGCGATCCGCCGCCGACGCTGTTCGAGTACATTCCCGACAATGCGCTGGTCTTCATCGACGAAAGTCACGTCACCGTGCCGCAGATCGGCGGCATGTATCGCGGCGACTTCAGGCGCAAGGCGACGCTGGCAGAGTATGGCTTCCGCCTGCCGTCCTGCATGGACAACCGGCCGCTGCGCTTCGAGGAGTGGGATGCCATGCGCCCGCTCTCCGTCGCCGTCTCGGCAACGCCGGGTGGCTGGGAGATGGAACAGGCCGGCGGCGTCTTCGCCGAGCAGGTCATCCGCCCGACCGGGCTGATCGATCCGCCGGTCGAAGTGCGCCCGGCCAAGACCCAGGTCGACGATGTCGTCGGCGAGATCCGCGACACCACCAAGGCCGGCTACCGCACGCTGGTGACCGTGCTGACCAAGCGCATGGCCGAAGACCTCACCGAATATCTGCACGAGCAAGGCATCCGCGTGCGCTACATGCACTCCGACATCGACACGCTGGAGCGCATCGAGATCCTGCGCGACCTGCGGCTCGGCGCCTTCGACGTGCTGGTCGGCATCAACCTGTTGCGCGAGGGCCTCGACATTCCCGAATGCGGCTTCGTCGCCATTCTCGATGCCGACAAGGAAGGTTTCCTGCGTTCGGAAACCTCGCTGATCCAGACCATCGGCCGCGCCGCCAGAAACGTCGACGGCAAGGTCATCCTCTATGCCGACCAGGTCACCGGCTCGATGGAACGGGCGATGGCCGAAACCGGCCGCCGCCGCGAAAAGCAGATGGAATGGAACGCGGCCAACGGCATCACGCCGGAATCGGTCAAGTCGCGCATCTCGGACATCCTGGACTCGGTCTACGAGAAGGACCATGTCCGCGCCGACATCTCGCAGTTCACCGACAGCGCCGGCGCCATGATGGGCAACAATCTGAAGGCCCATCTCGACGCCATGGACAAGCAGATGCGCGACGCCGCCGCCAATCTCGATTTCGAGAAGGCAGCCCGCATCCGCGACGAGATCAAGCGGCTGCGCGAGATGGAACTGTCGATCTCCGAAGACCCGCTGGCGCGCGAGATGGAAGGCCAAAGTCCCGCCTCGGGCCGCGAAAAGGGCAAGCACAACAAGGGCGTGGCCAAACATCGTACGACGGAGGAACAGGAGCGTTTCCGCAAGCTCGACGCAGCACGTGCCGCCGAAGAGGCGGCCAAGGCTGCCCGGCCCAACCTCTTCCGCAAGCCGTCGCTCGACGCCATGGGACCGGGCACCGACATGCCCACGCCCGCAGGCGCGGTGTCCCGTTCGCTGTTCAAGAAGCAGTCGGCCGAAGAGGCGCACGGTTCCGATTTCGGCATCCCCGGCGACGCCACCAAACCGCTGTTCAAGAAGAACTCGCTGGATGAGATGACGGTGCGGCGGACCGAGACACCCATCGAGGGCGACAAACCGGTCAAGCGCGAGCGCGCCGGCATTGGCTCCTATGAGGATCCCGGCGACGCCCGCCGCGAAAAGCGCCGGCCAGGCAAGACGGGCAGGCCGGGACGGTAAGGCTTGCATGCCGGCTTGAACGGTAGATTTCGGCTAGTTGCGGACTTCCAAAGCCATCACCTAGAATAGGTGATGCTCGTCGTTCGCAGACTTGATGAAAAGGAGTTCAAGGCTTGCTTCACTGAGCCGATGACGAATGTCACCGCTACCGCGAATGCCATCGTGGACATATGGCCTTATGTCGACGCACTAAATCTCGACGAAATCGGCGTGCCCTATCTGAACGACGTTCACTATGTTTACCGAGACGCCCAAAATCGGTTTGATCAAGTCTTGATTGGCACCGGCCGGTTCAACGCCCTTCTAGTGATCGTTGTTGATCTTGGCAACAGCACGGTATTCGGCCATTTCCTTCTCGACCTCAACAAAGAACATGGATTGAGTGGCGGTCACTTGAGACCTGTCTGATCTCGGAGCCGCACGGTCGGCCGGCTGGACCATGCGCCAGCCCTTGTCAGTTGCCGGTCGAAACGATACGGGCCGTGACAGCTTCTCTCCTTCCACCTGCAAGCCCCACGGCCCTCCACACAATGAAGCCCAAGGACATCGCTGCCTACGTCTTCCTGGCCGTCACCTGGGGGCTGTCGTTCCTGGTGCTGCTCAAGGTGGTGCATGCCTTCGGCTGGATCGGTGCGGTGACCTTGCGTTCCCTGATCGCCGGCATCACGCTTCTGCTGCTGGCAGGAGCAACGAGGCGCCGGCTCGACTTCAGCGCCGGCTGGTCGCACTTCGCCGTTGTCGGCGCGACGACGGTCGCGGCACAGTTGATCGGCCTGTCCTATGCCACTCCGCGCATCGGCACGGCGATGGCGGCCATCCTCGTTGCCGCCATCCCGCTGTTCTCGATGATCATCGGCCAGTTGTGGGGGCTTGAGCGCATCACCGTCCGCGGGCTGGCAGGGCTGCTGCTCGGTGCCGCCGGTATCATCATTCTCGTCGGCTTCCCGGCAGTGCCCGTCACGACATCCTTCGCGCTAGGTTGTGCCGCATCGCTGTTCAGTTCCTTCTCGGCGGCCTTCGGCAGCAACTATGCCAACCGCCATCTGCGCTCGGCCGGCTCGCTCGAACTCACCAGCGCCGCCTTCCTCTTCGGCGGACTGATGACGCTGCCGCTCCTGCTGGCCGTGCCGGTGCCGGCGATGCCGCGCGCCATCGACTTCCTCTATCTCGCCATCCTTGCCGGCGTCATGAGCGCAATGACCTATGTCGTCTATTTCCGCCTGGTCGCCAGCATCGGCGCCACCAGGACGATCAGCGTCGAATTCGCCGTGACCGTGATTGCCGTACTGGTCGGCACGGTCATGCTCGGCGAGTCGCTGACCATCGTCCAGGGCTTCGGCGCCGTGGCGATCATCGGCGGCTGCATACTGGTGCTCGATCCGTTCCCGCGCCGGATGAAAGCGGCAGCCTTGCCATCGGCCTCGCCCTTGGTGTAGTCATCTCCCGTACTCGAACGTCTTGAAAGGAGGGCTCACGTGTTTACGTTTTTTCGTCACCATCGTCAGCGTGGCCCGATTTCTGCCCTGCGAGCTAGCTTGCAGGGCTGACCAGGGACGGTCGGGGTTTTTCCCGCTTCGATTTTTTGGTCTGCCCTTCGTGGTGCTGCAACGCCGAGCCTGATGGCCAGCACGCGCACCGTCAAAGTGCATTGAACCGGACTTGGCTCCGGCAAGACCAGAGAAATCAAAATGGCCCTGATCAGCCTCAAATCCCTCGGCGTGACCATGAGTGCGCCGCTCTTTGCCAATCTCGACCTCACCATCGGCACCGGCGACCGGCTCGGCATCGTTGCCGCCAATGGCCGCGGCAAGTCGACCTTGCTGAAATGCCTGACTGGCGAGATGGAGCCGACCTTTGGCGACATCACCCGCACGCGCGGCCTGCGCGTCGGTCATGTCGAACAGTCCGTTGCATCGGCCCTTCTCGACCGTACGTTCCACCAGGTGGTGGCCGACGCCTTGCCGCCCGAGCAGGCCGAAAGCGAGATGTGGCGCGTCGACGTCGTTCTCGATTCGCTCGACGTGCCCGAGCCGATGCGCGAACGGCAAATGCTGGCGCTGAGCGGCGGCTGGCAGCGGCTGGCGTTGATCGCCCGCGTCTGGGTCACCGATCCGGATGTGCTGCTGCTCGACGAGCCGACCAACCATCTCGACCTAGCCAGGATCAGCCAGCTCGAAACCTGGCTGAACACGCTGCCGCGCGAGGTGCCCGTCGTCATCGCCAGCCATGACCGCGCCTTCCTCGACGCCACCACCAACCGGACGCTGTTCCTGCGCCCGGAACAGTCGCCGGTGTTTGCCCTGCCCTACTCCAGGGCAAGGCAGGCGCTCGACGACGTCGACGCCTCGACCGAGCGCAAGTTCCAGCGCGACATGAAGGTAGCGCAGCAATTGCGCCGGCAGGCCGCCAAGCTCAACAACATCGGCATCAATTCGGGCAGTGACTTGCTGACGGTCAAGACCAAGCAGCTCAATCAGCGCGCCGAGCGCCTGGAAGAGGCGGCTGCCCCGGCGCATCGCGAGAAATCGGCCGGCGCGATCAAGCTCGCCAATCGGGGCACCCACGCCAAGGTGCTGATCACGCTCGACGATGCAGCTGTCGACACACCGGACGGCACGCTGCTGTTCAGGACCGGCAAGCGTCACATCTGCCAGGGTGATCGTATTGTCCTGCTCGGCCGCAACGGCGTCGGCAAGTCGCGCTTCGTCACCCTGATCCGCAACGCCATCCTCGAGCCAGAGACGGTGCAGAACGTGAAGGTGACGCCGTCGACCGTGCTTGGCTACAGCGACCAGTCGCTGTCGGGCATCGGCGGCGACGACACGCCGCTGGCGATGGTCTCGCGCCGCTACGATGTCGGCGAACAGCGCGCCCGCTCGCTGCTCGCCGGCGCCGGCGTCGGCATCGATATGCAGGAGCGCCGGATTGGCGTGCTGTCCGGCGGTCAGAGGGCGCGGCTGATGATGCTGGCGCTCAGGCTCGCCAACCCCAATTTCTATCTGCTCGACGAGCCGACCAACCATCTCGACATAGACGGCCAGGAGGCCCTGGAAGCGGAGCTGCTGGCGCATCAGGCAAGTTGCGTGCTCGCCTCGCATGACCGCTCCTTCATCCGCGCCATCGGCAACCGCTTCTGGCTGATCGAGAAACGGCGGCTGACCGAAGTGGAGGATCCCGAACAGTTCTTCCGCTCAGTGGCCGAAGCGGATGGCTGAGGGTTGGCGGCAGGATGAAAACGCCTATCGTATCATAGCATGAGACGTTCTCTTGACTTCCGAGACGTATCATGTGAAGATACGTGTATCGGATACGGCAGATGATACGCTCGTTCAAGGACAAGACCAGCGAGGCCGTATCAAACGGCAAGGCTCCGAAGGGTTTCCCGTCGGACCTAGTCCGATCAGCCCAGCGGAAGCTGTTCATGATCGACAATGCCGCCGAACTATCAGACCTGAAGACACCTCCAGGCAACAGGCTTGAGCCGCTGAAAGGCAACCGTGCGGGTCAGCACTCGATCCGCATCAACGACCAATTTCGCATCTGCTTTCGCTGGGTGGACGGGCAGGCCGAGGATGTGGAAATAACCGACTACCATTGAGGTTTCAAATGCTGAACATCAATCCACCTATCCATCCCGGAGAAATCCTCCGCGAGGAATATCTCGTACCACTTGGCTTGAAGCCTTACACATTGGCCAAGAAGCTGCATGTGCCGCGCACGCGCATCGAGCGCCTGGCCAGCGAGACGACACCGGTAACGCCCGACACCGCTCTGCGCCTCGCGAAGTTCTTTGGAACCACGCCGCAGTTCTGGATGAACATGCAGGCGAGCTACGACCTTGCTGTCGAGGGAGAGGCCAAGAAGGCAGATCTTGAAACGATCGAAAGCCTGGAGACTGCGGCTTGAGGCAGGCGGCCCGCCTAGAGCCACCGACGGTGCGGCGAAAAAAGGTTCCGACGATCTGTCGGATCGCCTCAGCCTGCCGCGTCCTTGGGATGCCGACACGATGATGCCGGCTTCAAGCAAGGAGAATGCATCATGTTCAACCTGTCATCCATCGGTCGCATAGCGACCCGTTACGCCGCGGCCCGCGCCCGCTACCGCTCCGAGCGCGAACTGCTTTCTCTACCGATCGAATTGCGCAAGGACATCGGCTTTCCGGAACTCTTCGACGCGCAGAACAGCCGCCGCGCAGCCACCTTCTCGGCCAAGGTCATATGACCACGACCAGTCAACCCATGCCACTGTCGCTCAATCCAGCCGGTTGCCCGGTCTGTCCGGGCCCGGCCGAGAAAAATTTCGCGGCCCTGTAGGATTGCCGTCACCTCATGCGTCCTATGGTTGGCAAGGCCAAGCCAAACGCAAAGAGGAGCAAGACATGACTGACCAGACCCCCGTTCAGCCCGCGCAGAAAGTGCTCGGCGGATTGACCCCCTATCTGCAGGTGGACGGAGCCTTCAAGGCCGCTGAATTCTACAAGAAGGCCTTCGGCGCCGAGCAGGTGTTTGCCTATCCGCCGGACGAAAAAGGCCGCACCATGCACATCCATCTCTACATCAATGGCTCGACGCTGATGCTGGGCGACGCCTATCCCGAGCATGGCCACCCGCATCAGAACCCGCAGGGCTACACCATGCAGCTGCATCTCCAGGACGACACCATCGAAAGCTGGTGGCAGCGCGCCATCGACGCCGGCTGCGAAGAAGTGGTGCCGCTGCAGGTGATGTTCTGGGGCGACCGTTGGGGCCAGCTGCGTGACCCCTTTGGTGTTGCCTGGGCGATGAACGCCCCGGTGAAGTAATAGGCGAGCAACAGCACCTCTTTCCCCAGGAGTGATGCGCTCACCTGCGCCGGGCCGCGTCCCTGCAGGCTCGGCGCCCGATTTTCAGCAAGAGGAATATGCCATGTCCTATGTCGATGGTTTCGTGCTTGCCGTGCCCAAGGCCAAACTCGACGACTACAAGAGGCTGGCCAACCTCGCAGGCCCCATATGGATGGAACACGGCGCGCTCGCCTATGTCGAATGTATCGGCGACGACGTGCCCTATGGCGAGGTCACCTCGTTTCCGCGTGCCGTTCAGGCAACTGACGACGAGATCGTCGTCTTCGCCTGGGCGGTCTATGAATCCAGGCAAAGCCGAGACACGGTAATGGCCAAGGTGATGGCCGACCCGCGTTTGACACCCGATTGGGGGCCCATGCCGTTCGATATGAAGCGCATGATCTTCGGCGGCTTCCAGCCCTTCATCGAGCTTTGAGCAACTGAGCCCCCATCGCTTCGTCATCCTATGGCGGAGCAAGGAGCGAAGCGACGCGGCGCAGACCATAGGATCCATGCCGTTACGTTAAAGCATTGAAAACGGTTAAGAATTCCGCTCCGCTGCATCCTTCGATCGAGGTCCCGGAATGGATCCTCGGGTCTGCGCGACGCCGCTTCGCGGCTGCTCCGCCCGTGGATGACGAAGCTGGGGTTAATCTGCCACCCGCGCGCTAATCCAGCCTATCCAGCAGCGGCTTGAGCCGATCGCCATAGCGCTTCCATAGATCGACCGAGCCCTGATACATCGGCTGGCGCACCTGCGCGGCGGATGCCGTGCGCACCGGCCGGTCGGTCTCGTGGAACGACAGCACCGCATCGTCCCACGGCAGGCCGAGATGGGCGATAAGCGCCCGCGTCTGCCCTTCCTGGTCGGCGACGAAATCCTCGTAGCGCACGTCATGCACCACCCCAGGCAGCACGGCATGCCAATGCGCCATGATGTCGGTGTAGAGGTTGTGGAAATCGGCGAGTTCGCCGAGGTCGTAGCCGTAGCGATGGCTGTCGCCGCGGAAATGCACCTTGTAGATCGACAGGCACGTCGCCGCCGCGTCGCGGGCGCAATGGACGATCTTGGCTTTCGGCAACATCAGATGGAGGAAGCCGACGAGCAGGAAATTGCCCGGCATCTTGTCGGTGACATGCTTGAAGCCGGGATAGCGGGCGTGCAGCATGTCGAGATAGGCTTCGCCGGCCTCGGCAAAAGCCTTGTCGGGCATGTCGGCGATCCCAGCCGGAAAGCCGCCCTTCATGGTCAACGGAAACTGCTTGCCCACCGCCATCTTCAGGATGCTGAGCTCGCCGGCGCCATAGACCTGGGGATGGCTGGCGATGATCTGCTCGATCAGCGTCGTGCCAGAGCGCGGCATGCCGACGACGAAGATCGGCGTGTCGTCGGCAATCGAGCTGGGCTTGTGTTTCTCGAAGAAGCCGGCATCGAAGGTTGCCTTCATGGCCTCGAATTCGGCACGCGTCCTGGCCGCATCGTAGTCGATGCCCTTGCGGCGGATCGCATTGCCTTCGGCGAAATAGTCGAAGGCCCTGCCGTAATCCTTCAGATCGTCATTGGCCTTGCCGAGGCCGAAGGACAACTGCATGCGCGCCAGGCTATCCTGCGGCGCCTTGGCATGCTGAGCCTCCATGCCGGTCAATTCGCTGTCGCGCTCCTTCTGGCGCTTGACCTGCGTCAGCATCAGCCAGGCTCTGGCCATGCCGGGGTCGACCGCCAGCGCCTGCCGGAACAGGTCGGCGGCTTCATCGAGCTTGCCCTTTTCCATCAGCCCGACGCCCAGCCCGTGCAGCAGGTCCGCGTCCTTCGGCCGGATGGTCAGCGCCTCGCGGAAGACGGCGAGCGCCTCGTCCAGACGTCCGGCTTCTTGCAGCGTTTCGGCAAGTCCGATGCGGGCGCGGACATGGAAGGGATTGCGACTGACCGTGCCGCGATAGATCGCTTCGGCCTCTTCGAACTGGCCGAGCTGCTTCAGCGACGAGCCAAGATTGTCGCGCGCCGCGAGCTGGTCCGGCCGGATTTCCACCGCACCGCGAAAGAAATCGATGGCGGCTGCGATGCGGCCGAGATCGCGCATCACCGTGCCGAAATTGTTGAGGAAATCGGGGTTTGTGGGCTGCAGGCTCACCGACTGTTCGATGAGATCGAGCCCCTCTTCGCTGCGCCCGGTCTGGTGAAGCAGCAGGCCGAGGAAATGCGCCGCGGCCGCGTGATTGGGCTTGCGCGCCAATACCTGGCGGTAAAGCGCCTCGGCTTCCTGCCGTCGCCCGGCCTGGTGCAGCTGCAGTGCCTGCTGCACATACTGGTCCAGCCCCAGCGGTGGCTGTCCTCCAGCGCCAGATCTGGCTCCCGCGCCCGCCGCTCTTCTCTGATCTCTATTAATGGGAAACCTGCCGTGTTTTTCCGCCGGCCGCGATCTAAAGCAATTCCAGGAACGGTATGAAACGGTTTTCCGTCCGGAATTGCACCAAACAAGGAGATAGAGCGGTTCGGCGTTTCAGTGAAACGATGAACCGATCTAGGCCATCGGCGCTTCAGGTTCAAGGCTCGCTTGGTATCCGTCAGCGCAGAAGCGATCAAATCAGCCGGTTGGCCTCCGCAACTTGCCTGGCACGCCGGAGCGTTCCGTCGGTATCGGCGACCCTTCGCTTTGCCGCTTCGTCACTCCTGACGGTCAGCCGCGGCGACAGGATGGGCGTTGCCGTCGCTTGTTTAGCCAATGGGCCGATCGCGACTGTAGCTCCTGCCGATGTTGTTTCGTTAATCATGAAATCTCGTCCTTTCATACGTAAATAAAACAAAAATACCGGGAGAAATGTTCCCGCCAGACTTCAAATAATTTTTGATATCTACGGGCTTGTATCATCGTTTTCCTGAAAGTTACAGAAAGCAATTTTCTGAGCGAAGCCCGATTTTTATTTTAAATCGCCTTGATTAAATTGCGGCAAAGGCCTATATCTACAGGATCGCTTTGGGTAGAATTGGCACCTCGCGGCGTCAGAGGTTCTCGACCCGCCAATCTCATTCCAAATCACCGATACTGGCCGCGTTTCGCGACCTCATCTCACCCCTCGAAAGACCCACATGAACACCGGGACCGTAAAGTTCTATAATGGCCAGAAGGGCTTCGGCTTCATTCAGCCGACCGATGGCGGCAAGGACGTTTTCGTCCATGTCAGCGCGCTGGAGCGCGCCGGCTTTCCTGGTCTCGCTGAAGGCCAGAAGCTGCAGTTCGAGTTGGAGCGTGACACCAAGGGCCGCGAATCGGCCGCCAATTTGCAACTGATCTGATCCGGCCGAATTCGATGAACGCTGACCACGGATGTACTGGCAGCTCTCGAAAGCGGCTTATTTCCAGCAATTGCCGGAAATAGGAAAGCGGGGCTCGTCCCCGCTTTTTTGCTTTTCAGGGCCGCTGCGGAAGCATCAAGGCAAGACAATGACCGATCGCACCACCCACTCCATCGCCCATTTCGCGGCACCGTTCGTGCTCGGCGGACTGGAAGGACAGCTGCCGGCCGGCGACTACGACATCGATCACGACGAAGAGGTGATCGAGGGCATGTCGCGGCTTGCCTGGCGACGCGTCGCCACCTTCATCCATCTGCCGGCAAGGGCCGTGAAAAATCCGACCACCAGCCAGCTTGTCGCCATCGATTACCTCGAACTCGAAACAGCGCTGAAGCGCGACAGGGAGAATGCAGCATGATCCGTTTCCAGCAGAATGCGCGCCCGCGCACCGACACGCCCTCGCACCAGTTTGCGATCGGTCAGACTGTCCGCATGAAGAGCCGCACCGGCCTCGTCCAGAAAACCGCGGAACTGTTCCAGATCAAGAGCAGGCTGCCGGTCAAGGACGGCTCGCCGCAATACCGCATCCGCAGCGAGCAGGAGACCCATGAGCGGGTCACTACGGAAGACAATCTCGAACCGGCCGACAACCCGGTTGTCACTGACAACCCGCTTGTCGCTGACAATCCGGTCGTCTGAGCGCCCAGCAAAGCCAAGCCAGCACACAACAGGAGCACGACATGTCCAAAGGTCAACAGCGAAGCAATCGCGAAACGCGCAAGCCGAAGAAGGACAAGGTCGTGGCCAAGCCAGCCTCCCCGTTCGGCTCGTCGGTCAAGCAGGCCGAGAGTAGCCTGAAGCCGAAGTCGAAGGGCTGACCAGCCCAGGGGCGCCTCGTGCGTCCCCCGTTGCCCACTTTGTGAGGCGACGGACTGACACGACACGTTTGCGCAACACCCCACACGGAGCCGCGCTTGAACTTCTTCATCGAGTTCTACCGGTCGCGCGACGCCGACGAAGCCACGCTCGACAAGGTATCGCTGGAAGCGCCGAACCTGCGCGCCGCCCTGCAGGGCGCAACCGCGCTGTTCCACACGCTGGCCATGCCGCAAATCCCCGATCGCCTGCGCATTTCCGACGAGGACGGCAGCGAGCTTTATGCTGGCCCGGCCGACGGGGCGTATCCAGCGGAGGTGTGAGCGAACGCCTCGGTTTTCCCTTCCCTTTGTGGGAAAGCGCTAAACACGCCCAGTTCCCGTCAGCACGGTCCGCCGTCGATGACGCGATAGTCCGCGGCGCGGGCTTCGCAGGCATTGGGGAAGGTGCGCAGTTCGCCATGCCGGCGTGCGCACACGGGAGCATATTCGCGGGTGCAGAACGTCTGCTCCTCGCCACCGCCACCGCCACCGCCGCCGTCGCGGCATGGACCGTCGCGCACGATGCGGTAGCCGGCCCGGTCCGCAAGGCAGGCATTGGCAAAGGTCTGCCGGTCGCCGCCGCGCCGGGCGCAGACCGGCTCGTACTGCCTGCTGCAATACTGCGGTTCGGGCCGGGGCGGACGCGGACGCGGCCCTGGTCCCTCATCGACGACGACAGTGCAGGCGGCAAGAATTGCCGACAGGAACAGGATGGCAAAACCTTGCCGCGAAAAGACTGTCGCCAGAAACTTCATGTTGATCTCTCCCTCGATCCCGTCCCGGGAAGACGATCCTTGCCATTCCATTGCCAAATGCAACCCCCGTTTGCAGCCTCCCGCCGGAAACGATGCGCGGAGCCATGGCACCCATCAGCCCATCCCGCTGGCGGCCACGACATCTGGCCCATTCGTGGCTGCGCTCTGGGCCGATGACCCGGCCGGCAACCAAGCCTATGTCGGGCCGCATCGATGCTCAGGTCAGTCGATCCATGCGTCGGGATGCGCCCATTGTGGCGGCCCGCGGCGCTATCTTGCAACCTTCACGTTTCCGTGCGATAAATTCCGTGTTCGGGCATTTGCGACCCGGAGAGCGGAACGTTTTGGACGACCTTTCCCCGATACTGTGAATCTCTGACGGCCCCGTTTTCGGCGGGGGGTTTGACCATGCGCCAATGCATGACTGCCGAAGCAACCACCGGGACTTGCCCATTGCGCCAGGCGGCGGGCAGGACCACCAGACTGAACGGGTGAAGGAGTTTCCCCAATGGCCCAGACCGGCACCGTTAAATTCTTCAACGCGACCAAAGGCTTCGGTTTCATCACGCCCGATGGCGGCGCCAAGGATGTGTTCGTCCATATTTCCGCGATCGAGGCCTCCGGCCTGCGCACGCTCGTCGACGGCCAGAAGGTCACCTTCGACGTCGAGCCGGATCGCATGGGCAAGGGCCCCAAGGCGGTAAACCTCCGCGCTGCCTGAGCCATCGGGCGCCGTGCGTCCCTGACGCATGACGGAGGCTCCAATGCCTGGACCTGGCTTGGAGAGGGATTTGAATTTGAAAGGCGCGGCGGTTTTCGTCGCGCCTTTTTCATGCCGCGAGTTCTGCCCGATGCATGTCGCTCAAAGTGCGCGGTGGTCTTGAGACAAACGACATTCATAAAAACAAAGACTTAAACGGGCGTCGTCTGAACCCCTTCAAACGCGACGCACTTTAGCAGCCCAAAAAACTTTCTCTTGCCGATGGCGCTAAAATAAAGGACAAATTTCCACTCGGGCATTTGCCGGCCCGAGACTGGACTTTATGGGACCAAAGGAGCTTCCCATGCCGCAGACCGGCACCGTCAAATTCTTCAACCATGCCAAAGGCTTCGGCTTCATCACGCCCGATGATGGCGCGAAGGATGTTTTCGTCCATATTTCAGCCGTGCAGGCGTCGGGCCTTCCTGGTCTTGAGGATGGCCAGAAAGTGTCCTTCGACACGGAACCGGACAAGCGTGGCAAGGGCCCGAAGGCCGTCAACCTATCGGTTGGCTGAACCGGCTCCAGACCGGCGACGGATCCGGCTGAATAGCCCCCGTTCCCTGCAGGGGTCTTTGACGCCTGTTTTGGATATTGTGCGTCGAAATCCGTTCAGCCCCCGTTCAGCCATGGTCGTATATTAGTCTTTGGTAAAGCCGGACCGCATCCCCCGAAACTTGCGCGGGCCGGCACGAAGGAGACCGACATGAATCGAATTTTCAAGACCGCTGTCCTGTCCGCTGCCGTGGTCGCAACCACGCTCGCGACCTTGCCCGCTGCCTACGCGGATGAGTGGCGCCATCACGGCCATCACGGCAACGGCGATGCAATCGCCGCCGGCGTCCTCGGACTCGCGGCCGGCGCGCTGATCGGTGGCGCCTTGGCCAATGACGGGCCCCCGCCCTATGCTGACCGCTACTACGATGACGGTTACTACGAGCGTGACGTCGTGGTCCGCCCGGCACCGGTGCGCCGCTACTATGCAGAGCCGAGGGTCGTCTACAATGAAGGCTACGCTCAGCCCTGGACGCGCGACTGGTACGACTATTGCTCGGATCGCTACCGTACCTTCAACGCCCGCACCGGCACGTTCACCGGCAATGACGGCGAACAGCATTTCTGCACGGCGAACTAAGACCAAGGGCTTCCCTGCCCCAAACAAAAGCGCTGACCGCGAGGCCAGCGCTTTTTGTTGTTGGCCTTGACCGTCCCGGATTTCTCTTGAGATCGGCGCCGCCCCTCATCAGCCTGCCGGCGCCTTTCCAGCGAAGTACGGGGAGAAGGCATTGGCTGCAACACAGGCGCTCTTAAGTCAGAAAAGGGTTGGTCCGCCGCTCCTCGCCGAAGCGTCCGCCGGGACCATGGCCGCAGATGAAGCCGATGTCGTCGCCGAGCGGCAGGAGCTTGTCCTTGATCGAGGCGATCAGCGCCGCGTGGTCGCCGCCCGGCAGGTCGGTGCGGCCGACCGAGCCGCGAAACAACACATCGCCGACATGGGCGAACTTGGCCGCGCGGTTGTAGTAGACGACATGGCCAGGCGCGTGGCCAGGGCAATGCAACACCTCGAACACATGCGAGCCGAATGACACGGTCTCGCCTTCGGTCAGGAACCGGTCGGGCACGCAGTTGCGCGCGCCGGCGATGCCGTACCGCCTGCCCTGGTTTTCCAGATTGTCGAGCAACGGCTTGTCGGCCTCATGCGGGCCGATGATCTCGACGCCGAGCGCCTCCTTCAACTCCATGGCGCCGCCGGCATGGTCGATATGGCCATGCGTTATCCAGATCGCCTCGGCTGATATCGCGTTGTCCTTCAGCGCCGCCAGCACCTTGTCGATGTCACCGCCCGGATCGACGACGACACCCTGCTTGTCGTCCATGTCGAACAGGATGGTGCAATTCTGCTGGAACGGTGTGACCGGCACGATGCCGGCATTGAGCTGACCCATGATCGTCCTTTCGCTACTCCAGCGTGATGTAACGGCGCGGGCGAAGGGCGTCCACCCCTCGACAGACGAACGGTCAGTCGCTCCGAAAACGAAAATGGGCGGCCGAAGCCGCCCACTTAGAACGCCTAGACCGAATAGCTTACTTCTTCATGGCACCCATGACTGCGCCGAGAATGCCGGTCAGGATCGCGCCGCCGCCGGCACCGCCGACGATGTTGTTGAGATTCAGCGCGCTGCCGAGACCGCTCGTTGCTGCTGCCGCGGCCGCCGGATCGACCGCGCCGCCACCAAGCAGGCTGCCGAGGATCGCCGCACCGCCGACGCCGCCAATGGCTCCGCCCAGGATTTTGGGAAGCTGACCCAACGCCGCCGTCTTGAGCGCCGCACCGACCGCCTGACCACCGATGATACCCGTAATCACCTGTACAATGATCGGAAGAAGCGTGTTCATGTCCATATGATTAGTCCCTCCATAGCTGCCAGCCTTCCGGGCCGACACCATCATGAGACGCCGAAATGGACGAAAGTCAAATGCACAAACGCTTAAATAAAAGGGGCGGCCTCAAAACCGCCCCTGCTTGCTCGAAAAGCTGTGACTTTCGTTATTCTGCTGCGATCGCGTGCTTGGGCTGAACCGCTGCAGAATAGTCATTCATAAGGTTCTTGGCGATTTCACCGACCTCGAATCGGTAAGGTCCGATCTCCGAAACCGGCGTTACTTCCGCTGCTGTCCCGGTCAGGAAGCATTGCTCGAAGCCCTCGAGTTCTTCCGGCATGATGACGCGTTCGATCACTTCCAGACCGCGATCCTTGGCCAGTCCGATGACCGTGCGGCGGGTGATGCCGTCGAGGAAGCAGTCGGGCTTGGGCGTGTGGATCTTGCCGTCCTTGACGAAGAAGATGTTGGCGCCGGTCGCTTCCGCGACCTGGCCACGCCAGTCGAGCATCATGGCATCGGCGTAGCCCTTGGCCTCGGCGGCGTGCTTGGACATGGTGCAGATCATGTAGAGGCCGGCGGCCTTCGACTTGGACGGCGCCGTGCGCGGGTCGGGCCGGCGCCATTCCGCCACGTCGAGGCGGATGCCTTTCAGCTTCTGCGCCGGATCGAAATAGCTCGGCCACTGCCAGATGGCGATGGCGCAGTTGATGCGGTTGTTCTGCGCTGAAACGCCCATCTGTTCACTGCCGCGCCAGGCGATCGGCCGGACATAGGCGTCCTGGAAACCTTGCTTCTTCAAAAGCGTGGTGGAAGCGTCGTTGAGCTCGGCCACCGAATAGGGGATCTTGAAGCCGAGCAGGCGCGCCGATTCATGCAGGCGCTCGGTGTGTTCGTTGAGCTTGAAGATCTCGCCGCCATAGGCGCGCTCGCCTTCGAACACGGCGCTGGCGTAGTGCAGGCCATGGGTCAGGACGTGAATCTTGGCGTCACCCCATTGGACGAACGCGCCATTCATCCAGATGAAGCCGTCCAGTTGATCGAAGGGAACGGATGCCATGGTAACCTCCCGCGGGCGGCAGCCCGCATAGTGTTGTATCGTTGTGTGTTTCGTGTCGGTCGCGCAAGGCGGCCTTTATGCTGGAGCGTAGGCGGATAATTGCGCTCTGGCAAACTCAGGAAGTTCCGGAAAAACCGGCCTCTCTTGCCTTTTCGTTCGCAATCCGCCCAAAAGCTTGTCAAAAATTACCATTGCAGGGAAATTACGTCAATAGTACTGACATAATCTCTCTTTCAAGCGGAGAAATGATGACGGATCGAAGCCACGCAGCCGGGAAACCGATCAGGACGGCGATCACCGACGAGGACGGCATCGATTTCGCCATCATCGAACTGCTCTTCTTCGCCTATCGGGACTTCACCTCCGATCCGGATCAGATCCTGGCCGATTACGGCTTCGGCCGCGCCCACCACCGGGTGCTGCATTTCGTCAACCGCAGGCCGGGCCTGACGGTTGCCGAACTGCTCGACGTGCTGAAGATCACCAAGCAGAGCCTGGCGCGAGTGCTCAAGCAGTTGATCGACACCGACCATGTCGTGCAGTTGCAAGGTCCGCGCGACCGCCGGCAGCGCGAGCTTTATCCGACCGCCAAGGGCCGCGCGCTGGCGCTGGCGTTGGCGCGGCCACAGTCGCGCCGCATCCATGCTGCATTGGGAGATTCCGGGATAACCGAACGGACCCTGGTTGAACGGTTCCTCGAAGCGATGGTCAATCCGGAACTGAGAGCGCAGATCGACGTTGGGTCCGCAAAAATGTCAGGGAAAAGCCATGGAGAGCACTGAAAGGGTCGATCAGGCGGCCGCACCGGACGACGACGCGCCGCATTTGCTCGTCGTCGACGACGACACCCGCATCCGCAATCTTCTCAAGCAGTATCTGACCGAAAACGGCTTTCGCATCACCGTCGCCGGCAATGCCGGCGAAGCCCGGCGCAAGCTTGCCGGCCTCGACTTCGATCTTCTGATCCTCGACGTGATGATGCCCGGTGAAACGGGCGTCGACCTGACCAAGTCGCTGCGCGCCGAAAAGAACGTGCCGATCCTGATGCTGACGGCGCTGTCGGAAACCGACAGCCGCATCACCGGCCTCGAAGCCGGCGCCGACGACTATCTGCCGAAACCTTTCGATCCGCGCGAGCTGATCCTGCGCATCAACAACATCCTGCGCCGCGGCGGTCCGGCGACAACGCCGAAGGTCGAGCAACTGGTCTTCGGCCCTTACACGTTCCAGATAGCCAGGCGCGAATTGAAGCGCGGCGGCGAGGCGCTGAAGCTGACCGACCGCGAGCAGGAGATCCTGGCGATCTTCGCCGCGCGAGCAGGCGAGACGATCCCCCGCCACGAGCTTGTCGGCGACGATTCGGAAGTCGGCGAGCGCACCATCGACGTCCAGATCAACCGGCTGCGCCGCAAGATCGAGCGCGATCCGTCCAATCCGGTGTGGCTGCAGACCGTGCGCGGTATTGGGTATCGGCTCAGCGTGGAATAGAATGCCGCCTGCGGCCGGTCGAACGGTTGCGGGCAAACGAAAAGAGCGAATGGCAACCACGGAACTGCAACAGCCGGGCAATAACGGCTTGAGCGCACGCGCCGCGCGCACGCTCAAGGCGGTGCCGCGTGCCTGGAACCGGTTCTGGCGTCTCGTTTCGCTGTATATGCCGAAGCGGCTCTATGCCCGCTCGCTGATCATCGTCATCGCGCCGATGATCCTGCTGCAATCGGTCGTCGCCTTCGTCTTCATGGAACGCCATTGGGCAACCGTGACGCAGCGTCTGTCGCAGGCCACCGTGCGCGACATCGCCGCCATCATCGACATGATCGAAACCTATCCGCACGACGCCGACTACGCCAACATCATCCGGATCGCCCAGGACCGCATGCAGTTGAAGGTCGACCTCTTGCCGCCCGACCCGCTGCCCGCGCCCGGGCCCAAGCCCTTCTTCTCGATCCTCGACGATGTTCTTTCGGCCGAAATCACCCGCCAGATCAACCGCCCGTTCTGGATCGACACGGTCGGCAATTCCAACATCGTCGAGGTGCGCGTCCAGCTTGAGGGCAAGGTGCTGCGCGTCTTCGTGCGCCGCAGCCAGGCCTATGCCTCGAACACCCACATCTTCCTGATCTGGATGGTCGGCACCTCGCTGGTGCTGTTGATGATCGCCATCCCCTTCCTGCGCAACCAGATCCGGCCCATCCTGACGCTCGCCGAGGCGGCCGAAAGCTTCGGCAAGGGCCGGCCGATGCCGCGCGATTTCCGGCCGCGCGGCGCCGAGGAGGTTCGCCGCGCCGGCTTTGCCTTCATCCAGATGCGCGAGCGCATTGAACGCCAGATCGAGCAACGCACCGCCATGCTGACCGGCGTCAGCCATGACCTGCGAACCATTCTCACCCGCTTCAAGCTGCAACTGGCGCTGGCCGGCGGCAAGGCCGAGACCAAGGCGGCGCTCGACCAGGACATCGACGATATGCAGTCGATGCTCGAAGGCTACCTCGCCTTTGCCCGTGGCGAGGCTTCCGAGGATGCCGGGCGGTTCGATCTCGAGGCCTATTTCCAAAAGCTCGACGAGGAAGCCGGATTGCGCAAGCGCAAGCTGTCGACGACGCTTGTTGGCGACCGTGATGTGCATGTGCGGCCGAACGCCTTTGCCCGGCTGCTGTCCAACGTCATCGGCAACGCCTTCCGCTATGCCAGGACGGTGGAGGTCAACGCCAACCATGGCCGCGGCTCGCTGCTGGTCACCATCGACGACGATGGCCCCGGTATTCCGCTCGACAGGCGCGAAGACGTGTTCAAGCCCTTCGTGCGGCTCGACGAAGCTCGCAACCTCGATGCCAGCGGCACGGGGCTCGGCCTGTCGATTGCCCGCGATATCGCACGCAGCCATGGCGGCGACATCACTCTCGACGACAGCCCGCTCGGCGGCCTGCGCGCCGTCATCAAGGTTCCGGCCTGATCGGAGCATGATTCCGAAAAGTGGAAACCGGTTTTCTCGGACAAACGGAAACTGTTTGTCCAGATATCATGCTTAGCTAGACGACTGCTTCATCCGCCCGTCATGAAACCATGGTGAAGAGCGCGCATGAAGCGCGCGACCTCACTTGATTCGGCCTTGCCGCCTCACTTCGATCCCGCGCCCGCCCGGGTGCGCTGGAGCGAAGCGAGAGCCGCAGGCTGGTCGCCGTTCCGGCATCGTCTCAAGGCAACCGTCGACCTTTCGAGCAAAGGGCCGCCATGCGCATATTGATGGTCACCGACGCCTGGCGCCCACAGGTCAATGGCGTCGTCCACACGCTGGAACGACTGACCGAGACGCTGAAATCCTTCGATGTCGCGGTGGATTTCCTGACACCCAACATCTTTCGCACGCTGCCCTTGCCGACCTACCCCGACATCCGGCTGGCGCTGACCACGCCCGGCCATGTCGCGCGCCTGATCGAAGCCGGCAAGGCAGACCATATCCACCTCGTCACCGAGGGACCACTGGGCATCATGGCGCGACGCTATTGCCGCAATGCCGGCCGGCCGTTCACCACCAGCTATCACACCCGCTTTCCGGAATATCTCAGCGCCCGCCTGCCGGTGCCGGAAAGCTGGGCCTATCGCTGGCTGCGCGATTTCCACAATTCCGGCCAGGGCACGCTGGTCGCCACGCAGTCGCTCGCCGACGATCTTGCCTCGCGTGGCTTCAACAAGCTTCGCCCCTGGACACGTGGCGTCGACACCGGCCATTTCCGACCGGACAAGAAGAAGGATCTCGGCTTTCCCGGCCCGATCTTCCTTTGCGTCGGCCGCGTCGCCATCGAAAAGAACCTCTCGGCCTTTCTCGACCTCGATCTGCCCGGCAGCAAGGTGATCGTCGGCGAGGGTCCGGAACTGGCCAAGCTGAAGGCAAAATATCCGCAAGCGCATTTCCTTGGCCATCGTCCCAATGACGAACTGGCCGAGATCTACGCCTCGGCCGACGTCTTCGTCTTCCCCAGCCGCACCGACACGTTCGGCAATGTCATCATCGAGGCGCTGGCCAGCGGCACGCCGGTCGCCGCCTATCCGGTGACCGGTCCGATCGACATCGTCGGCGACGGTTTTGGCGGCGCGGTGTCGACCGATCTGCGCGAGGCAGCACTCGCCGCCCTCAACGTCGACCGCGCCGAGGCGCGCGAACGCGCCATGCGCTACAGCTGGAAAGCCTGCGCCGAACTGTTTCTCGACACGGTCGAGGAAGCGCTGGGCATGCCGCGGAAACTGGCTGCCTGAGAAGTATCGTGGCCTCAGGATGTGTCTAGTTCAGGTCAGGCCAAGCTGAGAATGGCGGGCCCCGAGACCCGTTTGGGTGCGTGAGCACCGGAAGCGCTGGAGACCGCCGTTCGCAAGCCGGCCTCACCTGAATATCAGAACGTCCTAAAAAAGTCGCCCGCCATCCGGCACCCTGCGCTCGATGGCGCCGAGCACCACGGCACCCTCTTCGTCGGGAAAGCCGAGCGTCAGCACTTCCGACATGAACGGACCGATCTGGCGCGGTGGGAAATTGACCACCGCGAACACCTGCCGGCCGATCAGCGTCTCGGGCGTATAGTATTTGGTGATCTGGGCCGAGGATTTCTTGATGCCGATGTCGGCGCCGAAATYGATCTTAAGCTTGAATGCCGGCTTGCGCGCTTCGGGAAACGGCTCTGCCTCGACGATCGTGCCGGCGCGGATGTCGACACGATCGAAGTCGGCAAAACTGATCTCGGGCTTGCGCTCGCTGCTCGAACTCATCTCTGTCTTGTCTGCCTTGCCGTCGCTCTAGAGCATGATCCCGAAAAGTGGACTCCCGTTTTCTCGGACAAACGGAAACTGTTTGTCCAGAGATCATGCTCAAACAATGAGATAGAGCCCTATCCCGATTCCATCGGGACGGAACGGGCTCTAGGCGTTGCCGTAGGTCTCGAACAGCACGCCGGCCAGCGCGTCCTTGGCCGAGGTTCCCGACCAGACGACGAACTGAAACGCCTGGAAATAGCATTCGCAGGCTTCCAGCGCCGACGACAGCAGCACTTCGACCTGCTGGCTCGACGGCTCGACACCGCCGGCCAGGAGCAGCGACTGGCGGAACATGATCGCGCCTTCCTGCTCCCAGAGGTCGAAATGGCCGAACAGCATCTGTTCGTTGATGAGCGACAGCAGCCGCATCACTTCCAGTGCGCGAGCCTCCGGCACCTTGATGTCGAAGGCGCAGGCCAAGTGCAGCGCCTCGAAATCCTCCATCCACGAGAAGGAGACGTGATAGTCGGTCCAGCTGCCGGCAACCGAGATCGAAATCTCGTCATCACCGGCCCGCTCAAAGGACCAGTCGTTGTTGTGGGCCACCTGCTCGATAACATCCACCGGATGGATCTCGCGGGAGAATTCGAGTTCGAGAAGTTCCATGGAATGCTTCCTGTCGTTCTGAGGAGCGCCGCCACACGCTCCGCGGGAGGGCACACACAACGAACAATCTTGTCTAGAACTCGGACGGCCAGGACTTCTCGACGCAAAGACCCCCAGACCGGACCCCACCGCCCGGCCACATGACCCTGCTCCGAATCATGCAACAAATTCAGTCTATTGATCGGGAGTCGCGTGAACAGCCCAATTTTTCGCACTGCGTCATTCGCATGTGGAAAGCCGCTGTCACAAAGATTCATGCAACGCCGTTAAGCGATTCACGGCAAAGCGCTTTTCAGGATCGGGCTATGTGGAAAAGTTTAATGATTATTTTTTTGCGCGGGGCTTTGCCGCCGCCGCCGGTGCGGCCTGTCCGGTCAATTCGGCAAGCTTGGCCTCGAGCGCCTCGATACGCTCTGCAAGGCGGGTGTTTTCTTCCCGGGCCTTGGCGGCCATCTCGCGCGCCGCCTCGAACTCTTCGCGCTGAACCACATCCATTGTGTTGAGGATGCGTTCGGCCTGGCCCTTGAAGGCGGTCTCGACTTCGCGACGCACGCCTTGGGCGGCCCCGGCGGCATCGGTCATCAGCTTGGCGAATTCATCGAGAATGCGGTTCGGTCCGGTCGACATGGCAGATCCTCGCTTACCGTTATTTGAGTTAGTAGCGCTGCACTTGGAATGCAAGCATGTTGCGCCCTGCTGCGGCATCAAGTCGGGAACGTCCGCCTTGCCTTGACCCTGCCAAAACCCTGCCGCATGGTCCGCGCCCAAATGCGATCGCAACCGAGAGTTCCCTGTTGAACGACTATTTCCTGCTGCCGCTGGCCTCCCTGCCCTTCCCCAACATCAACCCGATCCTCATCCAGATCGGGCCGCTGGCGGTACATTGGTACGGCGTCGGCTACATCGTCGGCATCCTGTTCGCCTGGTGGTACGCCAAGCGGCTCGCCGCCAATGCGAGGCTGTGGCCGAACGGCGTCCTGCCGATGAAGCCGGAGGACCTCGACGACTTCATCGTCTGGGCGGCCATCGGCGTCGTACTGGGCGGCCGCACGGGCTACGTGCTGTTCTACGACCTGCCGCGCTACATCGCCCACCCGCTCGACATCTTCGCTCTCTGGCAGGGCGGCATGTCGTTCCATGGCGGCCTGCTCGGCGTCATCCTCGCCATGACGCTGTTTTCCATCAAGCGCGGCATCCGCACATGGTCGCTGTTCGACGTGGTGGCGGCCGGTGTGCCGGTTGGCCTTGGCCTGGTGCGCGTCGCCAATTTCATCAATTCCGAGCTTTGGGGGCGCCCCACCGACGTGCCCTGGGCGATCGAATTCCCCAATGGCGGGCCGTTTGCCCGCCATCCTAGCCAGCTCTATGAGGCCTTGCTGGAGGGCGTGGTGCTGTTCCTCGTCCTGCGCATCCTCACCCATTCGCGCCTCAAGCTGAAGACGCCGCGCTTCGTCGGCGGCGCCTTCATCTGCGGCTACGGCCTGTCGCGCATCTTCGTCGAATTCTTCCGCGAGCCCGACCAGCAGCTCGGCTATCTCCTTGGCACCAATTGGCTGACCATGGGCATGATCCTGTCGTCGCCGATGGTGCTGGTCGGCATCTGGGCGATGGTGACCGCCAAGCCGGTGCCACAGCCGCAGCCGGCATGACACGGCTGAGGACCCGCATCGTCGGCCTTATCGAGGCGTCGGGGCCGCTTCCCGTCAACGAATACATGGCGATGTGCCTGTTCGACCCCGTGGACGGCTACTACACGACGCGCGAACCCTTTGGCGCGGCCGGCGACTTCATCACCGCGCCGGAGATCAGCCAGATGTTCGGCGAACTCGTCGCCATCTGGCTCTACCAGGCCTGGCTGGCCAGCGGCCGGCCGCTGCCGGTCACCGTCGCCGAGATCGGTCCTGGCCGCGGCACGCTGATGAACGACATGCTGCGCACGCTGTCGCGACTTGATCCTGATCTGGCCAAAGGCGCCGGCTTCGCGATGATCGAGACCAGCCCACGCCTGACAGAAGTTCAGAAACAGACGCTCGGCACGACGCCATTCGCGATCGATTGGCACGAAACCATCGACACGCTGCCGCAACAGCCGCTGTTCATCGTCGGCAACGAATTGTTCGATGCCGTGCCCATCCGCCAGTTCGTCCGCGCCGGCGCCGGCTGGCGCGAACGCGTGGTCGGTCTGGACGAGACCAGTGAGCTGCGCTTCTTTGCCGGCGCCGGCTCGGTCGACCCGACACTGCTGCCTGACGACGCCACCGACGCGCCGCAAGGCGCGATCGTCGAGGTCGCGCCGGCACGCGCAGCCCTGATGGCGACCATTGCCGAACGCATAATTACGCATGGCGGAGCCGGCCTGTTCGTGGACTATGGCCACCTCCGGCCAGGTGTCGGCGACACGCTGCAGGCTCTGCGCAGGCACGATCACGAAGATGTGCTGGCCAATCCCGGCGAGGCCGACCTGACGACCCACGTCGATTTCGCCGCTCTTGCCGCAACCGTCCGCGCGCATGGGCTCGACGCCCATCTGTCGACGCAAGGCGGCTTCCTGCTCGGCATGGGCATTCTCGAGCGTGCCGGCCGGCTCGGCGCCGATGCCGACCAGACGGCGCGCGACAAGATCGCCGACGACGTCGAAYGCCTCGCCGGCGCGCAAGCCATGGGCGAGCTGTTCAAGGTGCTTGCCGTGCTCCCCCGCGACATGGCCGTCCGGCCCTTTGCCACGGCGGATTGACTTTTCACTGCCGCCTCTCCCAATCTCCCGTCCGGCAAGCACCGTTCGGACCGCCAGCCGAACTCTGCCCCGCCTTCTTGTCGAAAAGCACTTCTCCTTGACGAAACCGCCCACACGGACAACAACGCCCGCATGCTGAATCAGACCAAACCGGATCCCGTTCGGTCGGCCCTGCTGGACAAGGCGCAGGCGCATGGCATCCGCCACGGCTATTTCACCCGCCTCGGCGGTGTTTCCAGCGGCATCTACCAGGGCCTCAACATCGGCACCGGATCGAATGACGACCAGGCGCTGGTCGCCGAGAACCGCAGCCGTGTCGCCGCCTGGATGGGCGTGCCGGCGAGCCATCTGCTGACCGCCTGGCAGGTCCATTCTCCCGATGTCATTGTCGTGCGCGAGCCCTTTGCCGGCGAGCGGCCCAAGGCCGACGCCATCGTCACCGACCGGCCGGGCATCGCCATCGGTGCCTCGACCGCCGATTGCGGCCCGGTGCTGTTCGCGGATACGCAGGCGCGCATCATCGGCGCCGCGCATGCCGGCTGGAAAGGCGCCTTCACCGGCGTGCTGGAAAACACCATCCTCGCCATGGAAAGCCTTGGCGCCAGCCGCCAAAACATCGTTGCCGTGCTCGGCCCTTCGATCGGCCCTGAAAACTATGAGGTCGGGCCGGAATTCGTCGCCCGTTTCGTCGAGGCCGACGCTGAAAACATCCGCTATTTCGTACCCTCCGCCAACGCCGGCCATGCGATGTTCGACCTCAATCGCTACACGGTCGACCGGCTGGCTAAGGCCGGCGTGACGGCCGAGGGCCTCGGCCGCTGCACTTATGCCGAGGAAGATCTGTTTTACTCCTACCGGCGCACCACGCACCGCAAGGAGCCCGATTACGGCCGGCAGGTTTCGGCAATCGTTTTGGAGAAGCAATAATGGCGCTGCATTTTGAACGTTCGGAATTTGATGCGCGGCGCGACCGGCTGATGATCGAGATGGCCGAGAAGAAGCTCGACGCTATCCTGCTGTTCGCCCAGGAAAGCATGTACTGGCTGACCGGCTACGACACGTTCGGCTTCTGCTTCTTCCAGTGCCTGGTGGTGAAGGCCGATGGTTCGATGGTGCTGTTGACCCGCTCGGCCGACCTGCGCCAGGCGCGCCAGACCTCGATCATCGACAACATCGTCTTGTGGACCGATCGCAACGGCGCCAATCCGGCGGTCGACCTGCGCAATCTGCTCAACGAGCTCGACCTGCTCGGCGCCCGCATCGGCGTCGAATACGACACCCACGGGCTGACCGCCTACAATGGCCGGCGGCTGGACGAACAGCTGCAGACCTTTGGCCAGATCGCCGACGCGTCCGGCATCGTCGGCCGGCTGCGCCTGTTCAAGAGCCCGGCCGAAATCGCCAAGGCCGAGAAGGCCGCCAACCTTTCCGACGACGCGCTCGACGCGGCCTTGCCGCTGATCAAGCAGGGCGGCGACGAAGCGCTGATCCTGGCAGCCATGCAGGGGGCGATCTTTGCCGGTGGCGGCGACTATCCGGCCAACGAGTTCATCATCGGATCCGGCGTCGATGCGCTGCTGTGTCGCTACAAGTCCGGCCGCCGCAAGCTCACCAAGAACGATCAGATGACGCTTGAATGGGCTGGCGTCTTCAACCACTACCATGCGCCGATGATGCGCACCGTGCTCACCGGCAAGGTCTCGAAGCGCCATCAGGAGCTGTTCGACGCCGCCCGCGCAGCACTTCTGGCCGTCGAGAAGGCGATGACGCCGGGCAACAGCTTCGGCGACGTGTTCGATGCCCACGCCCGCACCATGGAGGCGCACGGCCTGACCAAGCACCGGCTGAACGCCTGCGGCTATTCGGTCGGCGCCCGCTTCACCCCGTCCTGGATGGACATGCCGATGTTCTACCAGGGCAACCCCGAGCCGATCGCGCCGAACATGACGCTGTTCGCCCACATGATCATCATGGATTCCGACACCGAGACGGCGATGACGCTTGGCCGCACCTACCTGACCACCGAATCCCAGCCGAAGCCGCTGTCCCGCCATGATCTCGACTTGATCGTACAGTGAATCCACAATGGGAGGCGTGCTTCGCCAAGGAGTTAGAAGGCAAATGAGACGATCGCATGTGACGACCGTGTCATTGCTTGTGGCATTGGCTCTTGCCGCCTGCACCAACGCAAAGGACGTTCTCGAACCGTCAGCCATCACCCCGCCGGCGACCTCGACGCCGTCGACGCCCGGCACCCAGGGTAGCGCCGCCCCCGCCCCGTCGACCACCGACCCCGCCATTGCGGGCAATCCCGCAACCACCACCACGCCGGTCACACCAGCCCAAAGTGCTGCCATCCTGTCGAAGACCCGCCTGCAGATCGCGCCGATCGTCGGTGCTTCGGTGGAAGCCGCCACACCGCTGACGGCGGAATTGCAGACGCGCGCCAGGCAACGTGGCATCACGCTTGCCGGCAGCACCGACCAGACCGCGACCCATGTGCTCAAGGGTTATTTCTCGGCGATATCGGAAGGCAAGGACACCACCGTCATCTATGTCTGGGACGTCTACGACCCGGCCGGCAACCGGCTGCACCGCATCAACGGCCAGCAGAAGGCAGCTTCGACAAAATCCGGCGACAGCGGGGGCGGCGATAGCTGGAAAGGGGTCTCACCGGCGACTATGCAGGCAATCGCCGACCAGACCATCGACCAGTTCGCGGCCTGGCTCGGCGGCAAGGCGGGCTGAGGTGTTGCCCACTGGCGATGGCGCGAGGCTTTCTTGAGATTAGCCGGCGGATTCCCGATCTCGGCGCTTGCAATACCGGCGCGGGCCGCTAAAAGCCCGGTTAAAAGGTGCAGGAGAGTCTGTCTGATCTCTCCATCCTCCACCAGGAACGGTGTATGAAACTCTTCGCGGGCAATTCCAACAGGGTGCTGGCCGAAGCGGTCGCCCGCTATCTCAACATCCCGCTGGGCAAGGCCAGTGTCAGGCGCTTCGCCGACCAGGAAATCTTCGTCGAAATCCAGGAAAATGTGCGCGGCGAGGATGTCTTCATCCTGCAGTCGACCTCGTTCCCGACCAACGATCACCTGATGGAACTGCTCATCATGATCGATGCCTTCATGCGCTCGTCGGCCAAGCGCATCACGGCGGTGATTCCCTATTTCGGCTACGCCAGGCAGGATCGCCGCGCCTCCGGCCGTACGCCGATCTCGGCCAAGCTGGTCGCCAACATGATCACGCGCGCCGGCGTCGACCGTGTTCTGACGCTCGACCTGCATGCCGGCCAGATCCAGGGCTTTTTCGACATCCCGACCGACAATCTGTTTTCGGTGCCGGTCATGGCCCGCGACGTGAAGGCGAAGTACAAGCAGCTCGGCAATGTCGTGGTGGTGTCACCCGACATCGGCGGCGTGGTGCGCGCCCGTGCGCTGGCCAAGCGCTTCGACGCGCAGCTGGCCATCGTCGACAAGCGCCGCGAGCGTCCGGGCGAATCGGAAGTGATGAACATCATCGGCGCCGTTGCCGGCAAGGATTGCCTGCTGATCGACGATATCGTCGATTCCGGCGGCACGCTGTGCAATGCCGCCGATGCGCTGCTGGCCAACGGCGCCACCAGCGTCACCGCCTACATCACCCACGGTGTCCTGTCGGGCGGCGCCGTCGCCCGCATCAGCGGCTCGAAGCTGCAGGAACTGGTGATCACCGATTCCATCCAGCCGACCCAAGGCGTGCTCGACGCTCCGAACATCCGCGTCATCTCGATCGCCGACCTGATGGGCGAAGCCATCTCGCGCACGGCGACCGAGGAATCGGTGTCGAGCCTGTTCGACTAGGCCTGTCTCGAAACAGCTTCAAACCTCGAAATAACTCGGCCCGTCGAGGTCGGCGATCAACCCCGGCTGCGTCGGCTGCCATCCCAGCGCCTGCCTGGTCTGCTCGCTGGAAGCAGGCCAATCCATGCCGAAGAAGTGGCCGAGGAAGCCGAAATGGTCGGCTGCTTCCTCGCGGTTTTTGGAGACCACCGGCAGGTTCAACCGGCGGCCGATGATCTCGGCGATCTCCCGCGTCGGCACACCCTGGTCGGCAACGCCGTGGTATCTGGCTCCTCCGGCGCCCTTCTCGAGCGCCAGCCTGAAGAGGGTTGCGGCGTCCAACCGGTGCACTGCAGGCCAGCGGTTCGCTCCATCGCCAAGATAGGCCGAAACGCCTTTTTTACGCGCGATCGTGATCAGCATCGGAACGAAGCCATGATCGCCGTCGCCGTGGACCGAGGGCGAAAGACGCACGGTCGAGGCGCACACTCCGCGTGCCGCCAGCGCTTCGGCTGTGACTTCCGAGGCGCGGGGATAGGAAGCGGATGGAGGAACAGGCGCGTCGTTCTCACTCGCCACGTGACCGGCCGGCGTCAGCAGTGCCAGCCCGGAGGTGACGAGCAAGGGCCGCTCGGAACCTTCGAGTTCCGTCCCGAGCGTCTCGATGGCGCGCCGGTCCGCTTCGCAATTCGCCGCGAATTTCGAGAAGTCATGGTTGAAGGCGGTGTGGATGACGCCATCCGAAAGGGCCGCTCCACTGCGCAGGCTCTCCAGGTCCTCGATATCGCCGCGATGCACCCCGGCGCCCGCAGCGACGATCGACCTCGCACCTGCATCCGAACGGACGAGGCCAAGCACCTGATGGCCCGCTCCAACGAGCTCCCGCACAACCGCTGAACCGACAAAACCGGTGGCACCGGTGACAAATATACGCATCGCGATTTCTCCTTTGTTTGCTCAAGGGCCGTATGGACAGCCCGTTGCCGAAGGAGATACGGGATTGAGGAAATACGATCTATGCTGTAAGGTCCGTATTATCTTCGCAATCGTCCGGAATGCTCATGGATCCGCTCTCAGATGTGCTGTCGCTGCTGAAGCCGCGCAATTACCTGTCCGCCGGGCTGGAGGCCGGTGGCGACTGGTCGATCCAGTTCCCCGACCAGCAGGCAGCCATCAAATGCGGTGCCGTGGTATCCGGCCAATGCTGGCTGTCCGTGGAGGGCGTCGCGGATGCGGTGCGGCTGGAGACGGGTGACTGTTTCCTGCTGCCGCGCGGGCGTCCTTTCCGCCTTGCCAGCGACATGGAGCTGCCATCGGTCGATGCCCGCACCATCTTTTCCCCCGCCCGCACCGGTGGCATCACCTCGCACAATGGCGGCGGCGATTTCCTTCTCGTCAGCAGCCGCTTTGCCCTATCCGGGGACAATGCCGGCATCCTGTTGCGGATGCTGCCGCCGATCGTCCGCATCCGCAGCGACTCCGATCATTCGGCGCTGCGCTGGCCGGTGGAGCGGATGATGAAGGAATTGCGCGAGAGGCGGCCGGGTGGCTTTCTCATCGTCGAGCATCTCGCCCACATGATCCTGATCGAGGCCTTGCGCCTGCATATGGCCGAGGGCTTGCGGGGCGGCGTCGGCTGGCTGTTTGCGCTGGCCGACAAACAGATCGGCGCGGCGATCGGCGCGATGCACGAAGACCCGGCGCATGGCTGGACACTGCAGGCGCTGGCCGAGCACGCCGGCATGTCGCGATCGACCTTTGCGCTGAAATTCAAGGCGATGGTCGGCGCTTCCCCCATGGACTACCTGACTCGCTGGCGCATGCTCTTGGCCGGCGACAGGCTGGCGAGTTCCAGCGATCCTGTTTCCGTCATTGCACTGTCGCTCGGCTACGAATCGGAAAGCGCCTTCAGCACCGCCTTCAAGCGGGTGATGGGCTGTTCGCCGCGCCAACACAGCCGTGGCCGGCCACCGGCTTCCGCCCCGCCTGGCGAGGAGATCATCCTTACCAGCCAGCCCGAGCCGGTCGCGGGCTGAAGGGCCGCGCATAACGCCGAGATCATGGACTTTCCAATCGAAGCGCAGCGCTTGGCCGACGTATGCCTTCGCCGCTGTCACGCGCACCGCGCATGTAGCCGCGCGGCGAGGCGCCCAGCATGCGCTTGAACATGGTGATGAAGGCCGGCACGCTGTCATAGCCGAGATCGAGTGCCACCCTGGTGATTGGTTCCCCGTCGGCCAGCCTTGGCAGTGCTGCGAACAGGCAGGCCTGCTGCCGCCACGTCGACAGCGACAGGCCGGTCTGACGCTGGAAGGCGCGGGTGAAGGAACGGCGGCTCATACCGGCGGCATCAGCCCATTCGTCGATCGTCGCATGCGGCGAAGGGGCCGCTACGAAACGCCGGCAGAGTGCCGCCAGCCTGGGATCGGACGGGAACGGCAGGCCGAGCGGCCGTTCCGGCAGGGTCGGGATTTCATGCAGCAGGAGATTCATGATCAGCCCGCCACGGCCTTCCAGCACGCCGCCCTGCGGCAGCTTCTCGGACTCCACGATCAGGCTGTGCATCAGGTCGGTGACGCCGACCACGCGCAAGCCTTCCGGCAGCCCCGGAATAGCCTGCGGCATGACATAGACCGAACGCATCGAGACATCGCCCAGCATCTCGACCGAATGCTCGGTGCCGGCCGGAATCCACATCGCATGATCAGGCGGTACCATCCAGCGCCCATGCCGCGTCGTCACCAGCACGACGCCGACCAGCGCGTGCAGCAGCTGGTTGCGGCTGTGGCGGTGTTGCGGCACATGGTAGCCGTCGGGATATTCGGTCGGCAGCGCCACCGCCGGCCCGACTGCTTGCTCCAGCCACAGCCAGCGGCGCTCGTGCAATTGCTCGAGGTTGGCATTGCCCGCGTGAAAGATTTCCCTGCCGTGCGGCATTGGGTATGGCCCACTTGCGAAACTATTGGACCAAACCACGAAAGAAGTCGCGCCGCAAGCAGCTTATAAGGCAACCGTCCTAGTGCGGTCTGCAGGAGCGTCCGCCAGAGCTGCCCGCGGGCGTGCCCGCCAAAAAGACCACGGAGCCTACCTTGACCGATACGACAGCCGCCAGCGTCGCGCCACCAGCGACCGTCAGTCACGCTTCAGCCCAGGCAACGGCCTTCACCGTCATCCTGGCGGTGAGCTTCTGCCACTGCATCAACGACATCATGCAGTCGCTGCTATCGGCCATCTATCCCTTGCTGAAAGAGAATTACGGCCTCGACTTCTGGCAGATCGGTCTCCTGACCTTCACCTTTCAGGTGACCGCATCGCTGCTGCAGCCGGTGATCGGCATGGTCACCGACAAGCGGCCGATGCCCTATTCGCTGCCTTATGGCATGGCGTCGTCGCTGATCGGCCTGGTCGTGCTCGCCTATGCCGGGCACTATTCGCTGCTGTTGATCGGCGCCTCGCTGATCGGCATCGGCTCGGCGATCTTCCATCCGGAATCCTCGCGCATCGCCCGCTTTGCGTCGGGCGGCCGCTTTGGCCTTGCGCAGTCGCTGTTCCAGGTCGGCGGCAATTTCGGCCAGTCGATGGGGCCGCTGCTGGCTGCCTTCATCGTCGTGCCGTTCGGCCAGACCAGCATCTCATGGTTCGCCGTCGGTTCACTGATCGGCATCATCGTGCTGTGGCAGGTCGGCGGCTGGTACAGCCGCCTGCGTGCCGCACAGGGCAACCGCAAGACGGCAACCTTCGTCTCGCCCTTCCCGCGCCGCAAGGTGATGAATGCATTGATCGTGTTGACCTTGCTGGTGTTGAGCAAGAACGCCTACATCGCCAGCCTCGCCAGCTACTACACCTTCTATTCCATCCATAAATTCGGCGTTTCCGTGCAGATGTCGCAGGTCATGCTGTTCCTGTTCCTCGGCTCCTCGGCACTCGGCATCCTGCTTGGCGGCCCGTTCGGCGACCGCTACGGGCAGAAGGCGATGATCTGGTTCTCGATCGTCGGCGTGCTGCCCTTCACGCTGGCCCTGCCCTACGCCAACCTCGAATGGACGATGGTGCTGACTGTGCTGATCGGCCTGATCCTGTCGTCGGCCTTCTCCAACATCGTCGTCTTTGCGCAGGAGCTGGTGCCGGGACGTGTCGGCATGATTGCCGGCATCTTCTTCGGCTTCGCCTTCGGCATGGGCGGCATCGCGGCCGCCGTGCTTGGCGTTGTCGCCGACATGAAGGGCATCGAGTTCGTCTTCCAGATCTGCTCGTATCTGCCACTGCTCGGCCTGCTGACGGTGTTCCTACCGAACATGCGGGAAGCCAGGAAGGCGGAGGCGGCGATCAGCTGATATCAGCCAGTCTTCAGGATTTTGACGTGAGGGCGTGGCAGCAGCCACGCCCTCAATGATTCTTTCGTCATTCGCGGGATATAGGCCTGTTGTTGTTCGAAACACGTGCAACAAATGGCGCCAACGGCAAGGCTGGGTCAGCGGACGCTTTCACGTTGAAAATAAAGTACCGGGCTCGGCGCAACTGATCAGTGCGCAGCGCTCCGCGTCAGGAAAGGCAATCTGTTATGTCCAGGCTTAAAGACAAGGTCGCGCTGATTACGGGTGGCACCAGCGGCATCGGCCTGGTGACGGCGCAACGTTTCATTGAGGAAGGCGCGCGCGTCGCCATTACCGGCACCAATGCGGGCCGTCTCGAGGAGGCGCGCAACATCTTGGGCAGCGATGTGCTTGTCATCGCCTCCGACGCCGGAGATGCCGCCGCCCAAAGCGACATTGCCGGGCGGATCGGCGAAACCTTCGGCAAGCTCGACGCTCTCTTCCTCAACGCCGGCATCGCCGATCTGCGGCCGCTTGGCGACTGGACCGAGGCAGCGTTCGACAGGAGCATCGATGTCGACCTCAAGGGACCGTACTTCCTAGTCAAGGCGCTCGTTCCCCTGTTTTCGAACCCGTCATCAATCATCCTCAGCGGCTCGGTCAACGCGCATATGGGAATGGCAGGAACGCATGTCTATTCGCTGGCCAAGGCTGGCATGATTTCGCTGGCGCGGACGCTGTCGGGCGAACTGATAGGGCGCGGCATTCGCGCCAATGTAATCAGCCCGGGCCCGATCGACACACCGCTCAATGACAAACTTGGGCTGGATCCGGCAGCGGCGAAGGCCCGTGCGAAAGCGGTGGTCGGCCTGGTCCCCGCGGGCCGTTTCGGAACCGCCGAGGAAATTGCCAATGCGGTGGTGTTTCTAGCCTCGGACGAATGCCCGTTCATGGTCGGTGCGGAAATGCTGATCGACGGCGGCTTGAGCATCGCCTGAGATCGACAGGGCCTTAGCACCCGCCAGATGGCGGGTGCTTTTGTCTGTGACGTCGAAATATCCTATGCCTTGAAGAAGGCCAGCAGGTCGGCGTTGATGATGTCGGCATGGGTCGTGGCCATGCCATGCGGGAAGCCCTTGTAGACCTTGAGCTCGCCCTTCTTCAGCAGCTTGATGCTCAGCAGTGCCGAGTCGGCGATTGGGACGATCTGGTCGTCGTCACCGTGCATCACCAGCACCGGCACGTCGATAGTCTTCAGGTCCTCGGTAAAGTCGGTTTCCGAGAAGGCCTTGATGCAATCATAGTGTGCCTTGGTGCCACCCATCATGCCCTGGCGCCACCAATTGTCGATGACACCTTGCGAGACTTCCGCGCCCGGACGGTTGAACCCGTAGAACGGGCCAGCCGGAACGTCGCGGAAGAACTGGGCGCGGTTGGCTGCCTGGGCGGAGCGGAAACCATCGAAAACCTCACTCGGCAGGCCACCGGGATTGGCCGGAGTCTTGAGCATGATCGGCGGCACCGCGCCGATCAGCACCGCCTTGGCGACACGACCACCCGAACCATATTGGGCGACGTACCGCGCCACCTCGCCGCCGCCGGTCGAGTGGCCGACATGGATGGCGTCCTTGAGGTCCAGATGCGCCGCCAGTGCCGCGACATCGGCGGCATAGGTGTCCATCTCGTTGCCGATGTCCGTCTGGGTCGAGCGGCCATGGCCGCGACGATCATGGGCAATGACGCGGTAGCCCTTGGACAGGAAGAACAGCATCTGGGCGTCCCAGTCGTCGCTGCTCAATGGCCAGCCGTGATGGAAGACGATGGGCTGACCGGTTCCCCAGTCCTTGTAGTAGATCTGCGTTCCGTCCTTGGTGGTGATTGTGCCGCTGCCGGTGCTGGGCTTGGATTGCGAGGCCTGGTTCATCTCAATCTTCCTTCGATCGTTGTCGCGATAAACAATATCGCGATGTCCACATGCCTAGCGTAGCCCAAACCGCTTGTCCATGGAAATATGTATCGCGATATCATTTTTCGTGGTACAGACTTGGTGCCTGTCTTGGCAAGAAGGAATCCGCCGTGCCTCTCCCGTTGGACAATCAGCTCTGTTTCACGCTCTACGCCACCAGCATGGCGATCAATCGTACCTACAAGCCGATGCTGGACGAGATGGGCATCACTTATCCGCAATATCTCGTGCTCAATGCGCTGGCAGAGGCCGATGGCATGTCGGTCGGCACTATCGCGCACCGGCTCGCCTTGGAATCAAGCACAGTCACACCGCTGGTGAAGCGGATGGAACAGGCTGGGCTGGTGAGGCGCCAGCGCAGCCAGGTCGACGAGCGCCAGGTGCAGGTCGACCTGACCGCAACCGGGCGCGCGCTGCTTGTCCGGTGCAACTGCCTGAATGAGACCTTGATCGAGCGCTCGGGCATGACGCTGGCACAGCTTGACGCCTTGAACCGGCAGATTCAGGCGCTGCGCGACGCGTTGACCGGCGACAGATAGCCAGCCGCCAAACAGCGGTCTAAGCCAAAAACCGCAGTGCCGCCGCCGGGCACGGCTATCATGCGGACTTAAGCACAGTGAAAGGGCGTTTGCGGAGCGTCCGCTTTGCCTGGAAACTTGCGGCGGGAGCGGGACGGCCGACATGGAAGCCCTGGACCTTGTCTATGCCGAATTCGCGCATAAGGGCCATCTGCTCGTCCGTTTCCACCCCTTCGACCAGGATTTTGTGGCCGCGATTTCGGACCAGGGTAATAATGTCCTGGAGCATTGCCTTGCCGTTCGGGGCGCTGCAGTCGTGCAGAAACGAGCGGTCGATCTTCACCGTGTCGAAATCGATGAGACGAAGCCACGAGAGGCCCGCGAAGCCCGTCCCAAAATCATCGAGCCATATCTTGATGCCGAGCAGCTTCAGGTCGCTGATGCAGCGAAGAATGTCCGAGTGCATCTCCATTTCCAGGCCTTCGGTGATTTCGAAGGCCAGCCTGCTGCCGGCGACGCCGGTCTCGCCCAAAATGGTAGCGACGGACGTTGCGAAGCCAGGTGTCTTGAGCTGAATTGGAGAGACGTTGACACTGACGACGCGGACGTGGTCGTCCGCCAGAAGCTCGGAGCACACCGTCCTTATTGCCCAGCGCCCGAGTTCCAGGATCGCGCCGGTTCGTTCCGCAACGGGAATGAAAAGGCTCGGCGGAACCGACGTACCGTCCAGCATTCTGAGGCGCATCAGAGCCTCTACGGCTTCGACCCGGCCCGATTTGACATCCTGGATAGGTTGATAAACGAGCGAAACGAGATTCTGGCCGATCGCGATCTTCAGCAAGGCCGCGATGTTCTCACTTTCGTCGCTGCTCTGGGGATCGGTCGGATCGAACAGCCGAGCGCAATTTCGACCACCGGCTTTTGCCAGATAGAGCGCGCGGTCGGCTTCGTGGATGATTTTCTCCAGCTTGGCGCCAGTCTGCGTCCTGGTGAATGCAGCGCCAACGCTCACTGTCACAATCGAGACGCCGTCTCGCCGCAGCTCGTGGGTAAGCGCCAGGCCCTCCACCGTACTGCAAATGGCTTCCGCCAGATCCATGATCTGTTCTTTTCTCTCCACGCGAGCCAGGACAATGAATTCTTCCCCGCCATAGCGACCGATCGAGCCACTATACTGCTTGATCATTTCGCTAAGGGCATTGGCGACATGGATCAGGCAGCGGTCGCCTTCCTGATGGCCGTAGCAGTCATTGAACTTTTTGAAGAAGTCCACGTCGATGAGGATCGCCCCAAAACTGGTACCAACCCGTTGCCAATCGCTCCAGTAATCCCGCAGTTTTTCGTCGATCGCCCGCCGATTTTCGAGACCCGTAAGCGGATCGGTCCGCGACAGTCTCAGCAGGGCCTTGCCTCGTTCGGTCGCCTCGTTGTGCTGAATTTTGGCTTCCAGGGCGTTCAGGAAGACGTTGTAGCGCTCCTCATTCAGTTTCCAGTTCACATATGAGGTGAATGTGAAGCAGGAAATGTAGAAGGTCCCAAACACCAACTTGTATGTTAGCGTGGAAGGCACAAAGTAGTTTACGACATACAATATGCATAGGATTATAGTTGAAGTTATAATAGAAACTTTGAATCTGAACGTAAAGAAGAGATTGGCACTCATCATGAAGATGGTGCCGAAGACCATATAATAAGAGACGCTTTCCTTGTCCGCACCCATAACCGCTGGGGACAACCAGCCGACATAGCCAAAGATAATGGCCCCGGCGCAAGTGATGTCGAGCCATTCCGTCCCGACGCCATGGCGAAGCTGCATTTCCAGGATCAAAAGCGCGGTCAGTCCGACCGCGAAGCGCGCCGTGATCGTGTAGGCGGCCACATCCGGGATCAGCAGCAGGTCAGTTGCCGAAAACAGCACATAGATGGCAACGGCCATCCAAAGCCCGGGCCTGGCTTCCCCTCTTCGCGTCACCTGGGCTTCCGTCCGGTAAAGGCTGCGAAGCTCGTCGGACGCCAGTTCGTAACGCGGTTCGTACGGTTCCGCATCAGCCGCATCGGCAAATACGGATGCCACGCGTTCGTCCATCACAACGAACCCCGTTTGAAGGGGATCTTGTATGCCGAACTCATCTCTAGCTTCTGCCCTCACGCAGGCCGGCTCCTTGGACGCGACGCGATTGCGACGCCGGGCCAACAAATGCAATCGAGCAAGACAAGTTTCCGTTAACTCGAACGAGGAATCGGCCCCAGAAGCGGCCTAACGAATGAACATGGTTTGCGGGAAATTAATCATACCGATAAAATGCGCCCGACCCGCCATTGGCAAATGGAGCATTCTACGCAATAAGTTAACTGACTGTTAACTATGGAGTGATGGGTTGCAAACCGTGTTTGATGGCAAAAGCCTGATTACTGCCAAGATGATCGCCAGCAGTCTCCGTCGAGGAACGATCGAGCATCATGGCGAAGAGTTCGAAAACGCTCGCGCGGAGCTGGCGCTCATTCTCAGCGCGACACAGCAGCAAATCGAACAACGAAAAGACCCTGCCGAGATCATTCGTCGCCTGATGTCGCACCTCAACGCGACGCGTTCCAAGGTGCATCCCGACGTTTGGCAAGCATTGATACCGGTGGTGCAGGGCCACCCGGTCCTGGAGTATTTTCTCGAGGATCCCCTGACACGGTGGTCCTTCAGCAAGCCCAGGGGGTATTCTGGCGACGCGGAGTTGCTCGACTACATCTATTGTGATCCGCACGTGGCCGAGAGCGTGGCAAACGCCTCGGAGACCGGCAAGTCGCTCTATACCCATACCCAGGACGTGCCGTCGTGCGTCGCGGCCCGGGAACGACGCGATCTTTTGACCCGATATGTCGACGAGGCTGCGGCCAAGAACGGACCGCAAACCGAGGTCCTGGCGATCGCGGCCGGCCATTTGCGTGAGGCCAATCGCTCAGTCGCCCTGGCGGAGGGCCGTCTCAAGCGCTGGGTTGCGCTCGATCAGGATCCCCAGAGCGTTGGATTGATTTCGCGCGACTTCCAGGGCACCGCGATCGAAGCCATCGACGGCTCGGTGCGCACCGTGCTCACGAGGGGCCACAAGCTGGGCCAGTTCGACTTGATCTACGCCTCAGGCCTTTACGACTACCTTGCGCACAACGTTGCCGTGAAACTCACGAAGACCTGCCTGCAGATGTTGAAGCCGAACGGGACATTCCTGTTCGCGAACTACGCGGAGGGCAATCCTGACGCCGGGTACCGCGAGACGTTCATGGACTGGGTGTTGCTGCTGCGCTCGGAAGTCGACATGTGGAACATCGTCAATGCCAGCGTCGACCGCAACACCGTCGAGGCCAAGGTGTTCTTTGGCGAGAACCGCAACGTGCTGTACGCCGTCATCGAAAAGCGCGGCTAGCCTTTGGCTTGCACCTCCGGCCACCTTCCGCTATAGAGCCGCCACCCGCGTAGACACCCTTGGAGGCAACGCGGCGGAAAGCCGCCTCACCCGGCGGCTTTCGACGTTTACGGCCAAGCACGTTGCCGGCCGCGAACGCTCCAGAACAAATCGAAAGGAAATGCCATGAGCCACGACACTTACGAGCTCAAGGCCGAAGCACGCGAACAGGTCGGTAAGGGGTCCGCCCGTGCAGTTCGCCGCAACGGTAAAGTGCCTGCAGTAATTTATGGTGACAAGCAGCCTCCCCTGGCCATCGCGCTCACCTACAAGGACATCTACTACAAGATCCATGGCGGCGGGTTTCTGACCACGATCGCCACGATCGATGTCGACGGCAAGAAGATCCAGGTCCTGCCGAAGGACTTCCAGCTCGACCCGGTCAAGGATTTCCCTGTCCATGTCGACTTCCTGCGCATCGGCAAGGACACCGAGGTCAATGTCGACGTGCCTGTCCACTTCATCAACGAGGACAAGTCGCCCGGCATCAAGCGCGGCGGCGTGCTCAACATCGTGCGTCACGAAGTCGAGTTCCACTGCCCGGCCAATGCGATCCCGGAATTCATCACCGTCGATCTCACCGGCGCCGACATCGGCGACTCGATCCACATCTCGGCGGTCAAGCTGCCGGCCGGTGTGAAGCCTGTCATCTCCGACCGCGACTTCACCATCGCGACCATTGCCGGTTCGTCGGCGATGAAGCCTGAGACGGAAGTCACGGCTGAAGTGGCGACCCCTGAAGCGGCCCCTGCCGCCGAAGAGAAGTAACTCTTTCACGCCCGGAGCAGGCGATGCTGCTGTTTGCAGGTCTCGGCAATCCGGGCGCGAAATACGCCAACAACCGGCACAATGTCGGCTTCATGGCGGCGGACGCAATCGCCCGCCGCCATTCCTTTTCGCCCTGGTCGAAGAAATTCCAGGGCCTGATTAGCGAAGGCACGCTTGGCGGCGAAAAGATCGTCCTGATCAAGCCGCAGACCTTCATGAACCTGTCCGGCCAGTCGGTCGGCGAAGCGCTGCGCTTCTACAAGCTCGAGCTTTCCGCGCTCACCGTCTTCTACGACGAGATCGACCTTGCCGAGGGCAAGCTGCGCATCAAGACCGGCGGCGGCGCCGGCGGCCATAACGGCATCCGCTCGATCGACGGCCATGTCGGCAACGCCTATCGCCGCGTGCGCATCGGCGTCGGCCATCCCGGCGTCAAGGAAATGGTCCAGCATCACGTGCTCGGCGATTTCGCCAAGACCGACCGCGAATGGCTGGAACCGCTGCTCGACGCGATCGCCGACAACGCCGCCATGATCGTCAAGGGCGACGAATCCGGCTTCATGAACAAGGCCAGCCTCGCCGTCCAGGGTAAGGCCGCGCCGGAGCCGGAAAAGCAGGCGCCAAAGCAGCCGGCGCCCAAGCAGCAAAGTCACGTCCGCCAGGCTCGCCCGCAACAGCCGGCAGTCAAGCTGCCGGAAAGCGGCCCGATGGCCGCGATGCTGAAGAAACTCTTCGGCAAGGAGTGAACGCCGCAGGAGCGTGCGGCGTTACAGGGCTTGACGTTGATCACCCCTATCGCCCATAGCCCTGATCAAATTTCGATTTCCCGATAGGACCGGACAAAATGGGTTTCAAATGCGGCATCGTTGGCTTGCCCAATGTCGGCAAGTCGACGCTTTTCAACGCGCTGACCAGGACGGCGGCGGCGCAGGCCGCCAACTATCCGTTCTGCACCATCGAACCGAACACCGGCGAGGTGGCGGTGCCCGATCCGCGCCTGCAGAAGATCGCGGCGATCGCCAAGTCCAAGGAGATCATCCCGACCCGCATCTCCTTCGTCGACATTGCCGGCCTGGTGCGCGGCGCCTCGAAGGGCGAAGGCCTGGGCAACCAGTTCCTCGCCAACATCCGCGAGGTCGACGCAATCGTGCACGTGCTGCGCTGCTTCGAGGATGACGACATCACCCATGTCGAGGGCCGCATCGACCCCGTCGCCGACGCCGAGACGGTCGAGACCGAGCTGATGCTCGCCGATCTCGACAGCCTCGAGCGGCGCATCGTGCAGATCCGCAAGCGCGCCGGCAGCAAGGACAAGGAAGCGACGACCGTGCTGCCGCTGATGGAGGCGGCGCTCGAGCTGCTGCAGGCCGGCAAGCCGACCCGCATCCTGCTCAAGGGTATTTCGGCGGACGACCTGCGCATCCTGCAGGGGCTGAACCTTCTGACCTCGCATCCCGTGCTCTATGTCTGCAATGTCGCCGAGGCCGACGCCGCCACCGGCAACGAGCACACAAGGGCCGTGGAAAGGATGGCCACCGCGCAAGGCGCCAGCACAGTGGTGATCTCGGCCGCGATCGAAGCGGAAGTCGCCCAGCTGTCGGACGAGGAGGAGATGGAATTCCTGTCCTCGCTCGGCCTCGACGAACCCGGCCTGAACAAGGTCATCCGCGCCGGCTACGAGCTGTTGCAGCTGATCACCTATTTCACCGCCGGTCCCAAGGAAACGCGCGCCTGGACCGTGCACAAGGGCGCCAAGGCACCGCAGGCGGCAGGCGTCATCCACACCGATTTCGAGCGCGGCTTCATCCGCGCCCAGACCATCGCCTACAACGACTTCATCACGCTGGGCGGCGAAGTGGCGGCAAAGGAAGCCGGCAAGGCGCGCGACGAAGGCAAGGAATATGTCGTGCAGGACGGCGACGTCCTGCTGTTCAAGTTCAACACCTGATTTTGTGAAGGTCACGCCTGGCGCCAAGCCCTTCCGGTACCGGCATCTCTAAGAGTTCTTCGCAGCCGCCGGAGTCATTCGCCCGCCAGTTGCTTGTCTTGATTTTGTCACGCCACAGGACTAAGCGGCAGGTGCACGCGCCGGACCGCCGTGCCATCCGACACGAGCTTCAATCCGAACGCACCCTTTGGCCCCAACAAGGGAGACCCGGCGATGATCAAGGCCTTCGTCGTGGACAATGACCGCCTGCGCGTCATCGACGATCTCCTGGCAAACGGCGAGAACGTCGTCTGGGCCGACCTGCTCAACCCGACCAGGGAAGAGGAAGTGGCGATCGAAAGCTGGCTCGGCGTCGCCATTCCGACGCGCGAGGAGATGGAGGAGATCGAGATTTCGAGCCGCCTCTATGTCGAGGACGGCGCCTACTTCATGACCGCCACCCTGCCCGCCCAGACCGAGGTCGACGATCCCCTGATGTCGCCGGTCACCTTTGTGCTCGCCGGCTCCCGACTGATCACCGTGCGCTATCACGAACCGAAGGCATTCAAGACCTTTCCGCAGCGCGCCGAAAAGGTGGCAACCGGCTGCACCAGCGGCGACACCATTCTGATCGGGTTGCTGGAGGCGATCGTCGATCGCCTCGCCGACATCCTGGAGCGTGCCGGCCGCGACATCGAGGCGATTTCGCGCGATATCTTCGAGGCGCGGTCGACCAAGGTTTCCAAGCGCAATCGCGATTTCCAGGAACTCCTGAAAGCCATCGGCCGCAAGGAGGACATCGCCTCCTCGATCCGCGACAGCCTCATCTCGCTGCAGCGCCTGGCCGGTTTCTTCGCCCACGCCTCGACCCGGACCAAGATGAGCAAGGACACCAAGGCGCGCATCAAGACGCTGTCGCGCGACGTGCTGTCGCTCGCCGACCACGCCACGTTCCTGTCGCAGAAGATCAGCTTCCTGCTCGATGCCACGCTCGGCATGATCTCGATCGAGCAGAACGCCATCATCAAGATCTTCTCGGTCGCCGCCGTCATCTTCCTGCCGCCGACGCTGGTGGCTTCGATCTATGGCATGAATTTCGACATCATCCCCGAGCTCAAATGGCAGCTCGGATATCCCTTCGCGATCGGCCTGATGATCCTGTCGGCGATCCTGCCCTTCTGGTATTTCCGCCGCCGTGGCTGGCTTTGACCCGTCCGCCAAAGACCATGTGGCCGTGACGTGGCGCTATAGAAATCTCTTGACCAAACGGTGGCCTGCCTGCATCCGGAAACCCCGATCCGAAATCGTGGGTCTATGAACCGGATTCCAGACCATGACCGCAAAAACCTGGGCCTATGAGGACTTCGTCGAGGGCGCCTTGTTCGACCTCGGCAGCAAGCAAGTGAGCGCCGCCGAAATCATCGAATTCGCCAGCGAATTCGACGCGCAGCCCATGCATCTCGATGAGGAGGCCGGCAAGGCGAGCATCCTCGGCGGCCTCTCCGCTTCGGRCTGGCATACCTCAGCCATGTTCATGCGCATGCTGTGCGATGCTTTCCTGCTCGACTCCACCTGCCAGGGATCGCCCGGCGTCGATCAGGTGAAATGGAAGAAGCCAGTGCTGGCCGGTGACACGCTGACAGGAAGCCTGGTGGTTCTCACCAAGCGCCTGTCGCGGTCGAAGCCGCAGCTCGGCTTCGTCACCATGCGCAGCGAACTGCTCAACCAGCGCGGCGAAAGCGTCTTCGAGCTCGAAAACTCCGTCATGTTCCTCACGCGCGACGCCGCCGGGAGCGCAGCATGACACTGGACGAATTCTTCCGCATCGGCACCACCGTTACGCTCGGCTCGCACACATTCGAGCCAGAGGCGATCAAGGCGTTCGCCAGGAAATACGACCCGCAGATTTTCCATATCGACGAGGAAGCAGCCAAGAAGAGCGTGCTCGGCGGGCTCTGCGCGTCGGGCTGGCACACGGCCGCGACCTGGATGAAACTCAATCTGGCAAGCAGCATGGACGCCGAGATCGCTGCGTGGAGCGGGCCCGGCCCGGTGCCGGAATTCGGCCCCTCGCCTGGCTTTAAGAACCTGAAATGGCTGAAGCCGGTCTATGCCGGGCAAACGATCACCTTCACGCGTACGGCACTTTCCCACCGGCCGATCGCCTCACGCCCCGGCTGGCGGCTGCTGGCGTTGCGTTGCGAGGCCTTCGATTCGACCAGCGACAAGGTGCTGGAGTTCGAAAGCGCAGTGCTGGTGAAGGTGGAGTAAGCCCGGCGCTTCTTCCGTTCTCCCGCCTGTGGGAGAAGACGTCGGTGCTCCCTGGAACACCCCTCATCCGACCGAGCTTCGCTCGGCCACCTTCTCCCACAAGGGGAGAAGGCAAGAGGTCCCCTCAATGCCCCTCGAATCCGATCAGCGTCCTCACCGGCACGCCGAGCGCTTCGAGCTTGGCGCGGCCGCCAAGATCCGGCAGGTCGATGACGAAGCAGGCTGCAAGGATGTCGGCGCCGATCTGCCGCAGCAGCTTGACCGCCGCTTCCGCGGTGCCGCCGGTGGCGATCAGATCGTCGACCAGGATCACCTTCTCGCCCGGAGAAACGCCGTCCTTGTGCATCTCCATCTCGTCGAGCCCGTATTCAAGGCTGTAGGCGACGCGCACGGTCTCGAACGGCAGCTTGCCCTTCTTGCGGATCGGCACGAAACCGGCCGAGAGCTGATGGGCGACGGCGCCGCCAAGGATGAAACCCCGCGCCTCGATGCCGGCGATCTTGTCGATCTTCTGGCCGGCATAGGGATGCACCAGCTCGTCGATGGCGCGGCGGAAGGCGCGCGCATTGCCGAGCAGCGTGGTGATGTCGCGAAACAGAATGCCGGGCTTGGGATAATCCGGAATGGTACGGATCGCGGCAAGCAGTGAGTCTTCGAGGGAGGATTTCATGGGTCGAGATTACCTGAAACGGAGATTCTTGCGCGACAATTGTTCGATCGAACTGCAGCCCATCAGCTTCATGCCGCGTTCGATCTCGACCCGCATCTGTTCGAGCGCCCGTTCGACGCCCGGCTGGCCGGCCGCCGCGAGCGGGAACAGATAGTAGCGGCCGACGCCGACCGCCTTGGCGCCGAGCGACAGCGCCTTCAGCACATGAGTGCCGCGCTGCACGCCGCCATCCATGATGACGTCGATCTTGTCGCCGACCGCGTCGACGATCTCGGCAAGCTGGTCGAACGCCGCTCGCGAGCCATCCAGCTGCCGGCCGCCATGGTTCGACAGCACGATGCCGCTGCAGCCGATCTCGACGGCGCGTTTGGCGTCCTCCACCGACATGACGCCCTTGAGGCAGAACGGACCCGACCACAGCCTGACCATCTCGGCGACATCGTCCCAGGTCATCGACGGGTCGAGCATTTCGGTGAAGTAACGGCTGATCGACATGGTGCCGCCGCCCATGTCGACATGCTCGTCCAGCTGCGGCAGCTTGAACCCCTCATGGGTGAAATAATTGATTGCCCAGGCCGGCTTGATCGCGAACTGCAGCATTCCGGCCAGGTTGAGCTTGAAGGGGATGGCAAAGCCGGTGCGTTTGTCGCGTTCGCGATTCCCCCCGGTGATGCTGTCGACGGTCAGCATCATCACCTCGACGCCGACCTCCTTTGCCCGCTGCATCATCGCCCTATTGAGGCCGCGATCCCGATGGAAATAGAACTGGTAGACCTGCGGGCCGCTGCTGATCCCGCGCGCCTCCTCGAGGCTGACGGTGCCAAGCGAGGAGACGCCGAACATCGTGCCGTATTTGGCCGCGGCCTTGGCGACCGCGCGCTCGCCCTGATGATGGAACAGCCGCTGCAAGGCGGTCGGCGAACAATAGACCGGCATCGCCAGCTTTTGACCCATCACCGTCACCGACATGTCGATCTCGCTGACGCCGCGCAGGACGTTGGGAACCAGGTCGCAGGTCTCGAAGCTTTCGGTGTTGCGGCGATAGGTGACCTCGTCGTCCGCCGCGCCGTCGATATAGTCGAAGATCGGCCCCGGCAGCCGCCGTTGCGCCATGCGGCGGAAATCGGAAAAATTGTGACAGTCGCTGAGCCGCATCGTTGATTTCCAGACGTCGTATCGGGGCAATCGCTTCGCCGCCGTTTGGTGCGTCGAATATCAACCTGTTGTCTCCGTGCCAACGGCCTAATTTCCCGAGCAGTCTCACGAGCTACAACCGCGCGCGCAAAAAGGGGCGCCCGAAGCGCCCCTTTCGTCGAAAACCGGCAACTGGCGAAAGATTACATGCCGAGGTCGGAACGAAGCTCGGCCTTGGCCACGTCGTATTCGGCCTTGAAGTCGTCCCGGTTGAGCAGGACGGCGGCGATTACGCTGCCGGAAATCTTGCCCATTTCAACATCGGACGCGTAGTGGATACCGCCGACCTCGCGATTGTGGGCGTATTCAGCCGCACGCGCCATGATCTCGGCGCGCTTTTCCGGAACCATGTCGGACAGGATGATGCCCATCATGGTGCCGACGGTGGCGTGGCCGGAAGGCCACGAACCGGAGCTGGACAGCTTGACGGCGGGCTTGACGAGGTCGCTGAGCTGGTGCGGACGCGGGCGCTTCCAAATATCCTTGGCCGGATCGACGACGGCGCCTTCGGTGGCCACCACGCGATCGAAGAAAGCACTGAATTTCGGCAGCGTTTCCTTGTTGAACTTCGGCCCCATGACATTGGCGAAGCGCCAGACATTCTCCTCGGCGTCGGCAACAGCGCTGGCCACCATTTCGGGCGTGCGCGTCACCTGCAGCGTCAGCACCTCGCCAAGTTCGGCCTTGGTCTGCGCCGAGTCGTTTGCGGGCGGCGGCGGCAGGATCATCGTCAGGTCGACATCCTTGTTGGTGACGAAGGGCTGGGCGTCTTCCGCTTGCGCGGCCGAGCCGACGATGAGCAGCAGAAGGCCTGCCGCGAGCGATGCGTATCTTGTCATGGGTGCGATCCTTTGATGAGAGCGGCACAGGATCGCGAGATGCGGTGACGGCCATGTGACACCACAGGCCTCCCCAAATACAAAAGGGCGCCTTCCGGCGCCCTTTTTTGATCGTTGGGCTGTGCGCGGTTTAGTGCGCCACGCCTTCCCAAACCTTGCGCTTGGTGAGATAGACCAGCGCGCCGAACAAAAGCAGGAACACCAGCACGCGGAAGCCGGTCTTCTTGCGGTCTTCCATATGCGGCTCGGCCGCCCACATCAGGAAGGCAGAGACGTCGCGGGAATACTGGTCGATGGTCTGCGGCGCGCCGTCGTCATAGGTCACCTGGCCGTCGGACAGCGGCTTGGGCATCTTCAGCGACACGCCCGACATGAAGTACGGATTGTAGTGGGTGCCCTCCGGGATGACCATTCCGGCCGGCGGCGTCTGGTCGTAGCCCGTCAGCAGCGAATGGATGTAGTCGGGGCCGCCCGCGGCATACTGCGTGAAGATATCGAAGACGAATCGCGGGAAGCCGCGCTCGACACCGCGCGCCTTGGCCAGCAGCGACATGTCGGGCGGAGCGGCACCGCCATTCGAGGCAGCGGCGGCTTCCTCGTTGGCGAATGGCGGCGGGAAGTGGTCGGACGGCTTGCCGGGGCGGTCGAACATGTCGCCGGCGTCGTTCGGGCCGTCGTGGATGGTGTACTCGGCCGCCAGCGTCTTGATCTGCGCGTCCGAATAGCCGAGGTCCGACAGCGTGCGGAACGCCACCAAATTCATCGAATGGCAGGCCGAACAGACTTCCTTGTAGACCTTCAGGCCGCGCTGCAACTGAGCCTTGTCGTAGGTGCCGAACGGCCCGGCGAAGCTCCAGTCCATCTCCTTCGGCTCGTTGATCGGGAAATGCGTCGGTGCGGCTGCGTTGTGTGCCTCCTCGGCGGCGATCGCCCCGGTGCCAACAACCACGAGGCCAAGCAACGCCAGCGAGGTGAGAATCTTCTTCATGCCAAATCCCCTTAGATTCTCTACCCGCTCAGCCCTTGGTTTCCGGCGCGGCCGTAGCCCCCGCAGGATGATGACCGCCACCCTTGTTCTTCTCGAGCACCGCTTCAGTGATCGAATTCGGCAGCCGCCGCGGCGTCTCGATCAGGCCGAGCACCGGCAGCGCGACCAGGAAGAAGGCGAAGTAGAACAGTGTCGCCATCTGCGCCATAAACACGTAGCTGCCTTCCGCCGGCTGCGAGCCCAGCCAGCCGAGCAGGATGGCATCGGCCACGAACAGCCAGAAGAACAGCTTGTACCAGGGCCGGTACACCGCCGACCGCACCTTCGAGGTGTCAAGCCACGGCACCAGGAACAGCATGACGATGGCGCCGAACATGCAGATCACGCCGCCGAGCTTGGAATTGATCGGCCCGATGTTGAAAGTGATGGCGCGCAGGATCGCGTAGAACGGCAGGAAGTACCATTCAGGCACGATATGCGCCGGTGTCTTCAGCGGATTGGCCACGATGTAATTGTCGGGCGCCATAAGGAAATTCGGAATGTAGAAGACGAAATAGGCGAAGAAGAACAGGAACACGATCATGCCGAACGCGTCCTTGATGGTCGCGTAGGGGGTGAAGGCGACGGTGTCGGTCTTCGACTTGACCTCGATGCCGGTCGGATTCGACTGGCCGACGACATGCAGCGCCCAGACATGCAGCACGACGACGCCGGCGATCATGAACGGCAAGAGGTAGTGCAGCGCAAAGAAGCGGTTCAGTGTCGGGTTGTCGACGGCGAAGCCGCCGAGCAGCAGTTGCTGGATCCATTCGCCGACCAGCGGGATTGCGCTGAAGAAGCCGGTGATGACGGTGGCGCCCCAGAAGCTCATCTGGCCCCACGGCAGCACATACCCCATGAAGGCCGTCGCCATCATCAGGAGGTAGATGATACAGCCGAGGATCCACAGCAGCTCGCGCGGCGCCTTGTAGGAGCCGTAATAAAGGCCACGGAAGATGTGGATATAAACGGCCATAAAGAAGAACGAGGCGCCTGTGGCATGGAGATAGCGCAACAGCCAGCCCGAATTCACGTCGCGCATGATCTTCTCGACCGAATCGAAGGCGAGACTGGTGTCGGCCGCAAAGTGCATGGCCAGCACGATGCCAGTCAGCATCTGCGACACCAGCATGATCGCCAGGATACCGCCGAAGGTCCACGCATAGTTCAGGTTGCGCGGCACCGGATAGGCGATGAAACTGTCATAGACCATCCGCGGCAGCGGCATGCGGGCGTCGAACCAGCGTTCGATACCGGTCTTGGGCGTATAGGTCGAGTGTCCCTCGCTCATCGAAATATCCCCTGCCTCAACCGATAAGGATCTTGGTATCGGAAATGAACTTGAATACCGGCACTGCCATGTTCTCGGGCGCCGGGCCTTTGCGAATGCGGCCGGCCGTGTCGTATTGCGAACCGTGGCACGGGCAGAACCAGCCGCCGAATTCGCCTTCCTGGCCGAGCGGAATGCAGCCCAGATGCGTGCAGACCTGGACCATCACCATCCAGGCTTCCTTGCCGGGCGTGGTGCGGTTGGCGTCAGTCGCCGGCGCGTCGGCCGGAAGGTTCGCGTTGCGGGCGATCGGATCCTTGAGGTCTGTCAGCTTGACCGCCTCGCCGTCCTTCATCTCCTGCTCGGTGCGGTTGCGCACCACGACAGGCTTGCCACGCCATTTGACAATCAACGACATGCCCGGGGTCAGTGAAGCGACGTCGACCTCGACGGAAGCCAACGCCAGTGTCGAGGCGTCAGGGCGCATCTGGTCGATGAACGGCCATGCGAGGGCACCCGCGCCGACCACCGCGGCCATGCCGGTGGCGACATAGAGAAAATCACGACGGTTGGGATCCTGGGTGTCGGTTGCGCTCACGGGTGCCTGATCCTTTCGCCTATTCCGCGCCGGTGGCTGAGCCATGTTCCCCGCTCAATTGCGCCAACCCGACAGCGCATGGCGAACAGGCTTGCGAATTCCTCCGGCATTTGGACTTCGGTTTATGCGTGAAGCCCGTTTTTGTCCAGACGGGTGAAGGCACAAGGGCAGATTGTCGCGGGGACAAAATCCGTCCTCGGTCAGCGCGACGCCGGATGGCCGCCAAAGATCGCTAAACAACAGGGAAACAACCGCAATTCCGGGGTCGCCTCCACCTCGACACCGGACACCGGCCCGGTCTATCCTTGCCACCATGGCACACGTCATAGACCGCGACACATGGGCTGTTCGCTCTGACGGCTGGAAGGGCGAGCTGCAATGCGGCGCCTACGGCTCCAAGTCCTGCCTGATCTTCAACTATCTGCCAGATGTCGGCGGCGGCCCCCGGCTCCACACGCATCCCTACGCAGAGATCTTCATCATCCGCCAGGGCACCGGCCTGTTCACGGTCGGCGACCAGGAGGTCGAGGCCTTTGCCGGCCAGATCGTGATCGTTCCACCCAACACGCCGCACAAATTCACCAATCTCGGCCCGGGCCCGCTGGAGACCACCGACATCCACGAGAACGGCACCTTCATCACCGAATGGCTGGAATGACCATCATCCCGAAAGCGGGAACCAGTTTTCGCCGGAGGTCATGGTCGAACAAAAGAGCTATTTCGCGCCGAGCCTGACCAGAACCGCCTTCGGGATGTTGTATTCGCGAATGACGGCGTCATGCTTTCGCAATCCGCACAGTTCGCGCTGGATGAAATAGCCGTGCACCGCCTCTGCGGCCTCCTTGAGGAGACGGGGACGCAGGTTCTCATCGCCATTGTCGCGCAGCCTCGCCAGCGTTTCCTCGACCCGCTGACCGGCGCGGCCGAGTGCTGCCGCCTTCTCGGCGAGGATTTCATGGCCGAGCGCATCGAAGGCGGCTTCGGCAGCCGTGGTGCCGGCGAGATGAGATGGCGGATGCAGCGACATTTCAACCTCCTTTCCCAAAAATCATGCGGTGTGTGACGAATTCTTCGCCTATCACCGGCTGGAAGCCAAGCCGCTCATAGAACGCGAAGGCTTCTTGCGGCGCACGGGTGTTCAGCGCGGCAAAATGCTGACGCGCCCTTTCGATGACGGTCTCGACCATCATGYGGCCGAGGCCGGTGCGGCGGTGACGCGCGCTGACGAAAAGGTGCCGGACCCGGCCCTGGTCCCTGGTCTCGAAATAAGGATCGATGTTCAGCCCACACACGCCGGCGAGGTCGCGGCCATGCCATGTGCCGTACAGCGCCTCGCCCCGCTTCAGGAACTTGTTGCGGCCGCTTGCCCAGCCATCCGCCAGGCGCACCAGCATCCAGTAGCCCTCCAGCCGGCTCTCCTCCTTCAGCGCGTCGAAGGCCGGCGTGGTTGGCCGGAGCCGTTTGAGCACATAGCCGACCTCCGTCGATCCACCCATGCCTCACTCCGCCGCCCCCTTATTCCGCCGGTCGTGTCTCTTCGAGCACGCTTTCCTCGTGATAGAGGAAGCCGCCGGACTGCCGTGTCCACAGCCGCGCATAGAGCCCGTCGAGCGCTACCAGTTCGTCATGTGTGCCTTGTTCGACGATGCGGCCGCCGTCGAGCACCACCAGCCGGTCGAGCGCGGCGATGGTCGACAGCCGGTGGGCGATGGCGATGACCGTCTTGTCCTCCATCAGCAGCGTCAGATTCTCCTGGATCGCCGCCTCGATGTCCGAGTCCAGCGCCGACGTCGCCTCGTCGAGGATCAGGATCGGCGCGTCCTTGAGGAAGACGCGGGCTATTGCCACGCGCTGGCGCTGGCCGCCCGACAGTTTGACGCCGCGCTCGCCGACAAAGGCCTCGTAGCCGGCACGGTCCCGGTTGTCGCGAAGGCCCACGATGAACTCGTGCGCCTCGGCCTTCCTGGCTGCCGCGATCACCTCGGCATCGGTCGCGTCAGGCATGCCGAGTTTGATGTTGTCGCGCAGCGAACGGTGGAACAGTGCCGTGTCCTGGCTGACGACACCGATATTGGCACGCAGCGAATTCTGCGTCACACCAGCGACGTCCTGACCATCGATGGTGATGGATCCGCTTTCCAGATCGTAGAGCCGCAGGATCAGATTGGCGAGCGTCGTCTTGCCGGCGCCGGAGGGTCCAACCAGCCCGACCTTCTCACCCGGCCGCACGACAAGGTCGATGCCGTTGAGCACGCCGAATCCCTTGCCGTAGTGGAACTCGACATTCTTGACCTCGATGCGCCCACCGGCCACCACGAGTTCTTTTGCGCCGGGCGCATCGGTGAGGCCGAGCGGCTGCGAGACCAGCGCCTTGGAGTTTTCCAGCACACCGAGATTCCGCAAAATGCCGTTGAGCTGCATCATCACCCGGCCGAGCAGCATGTTGAGCCGCAGCACCAGCGACAGCGTGAAGGCAACCGCACCAACGGTAATCGAGCCTTCGAGCCACAGATAGACGGCGAAGCAGCCGATCGTCGTGATCATGATGCCCGACAGTGTCGTCAGCGCCATGCGCACGCCCGTCAGCCGGCGGGTGAACGGGCGCAGCGCGTCGAGATAGATGTCGAAGCCGTTCTTGATGTAGCGGTCGTCGCCATTGGCCGAGAACAGTTTCAGCGTCTGCACGTTGGAATAGGAATCGACGATGCGGCCGGTGATCATCGAGCCGGCTTCGGCGGTTTCCTCAGCGTGCTTGCGGATTGCCGGCAGATAGAGCTTGGCCAGCCAGCCGAAGGCGGAAATCCAGATCACCACCAGCACCGCCAGCCTGAGGTCCAGCCCGGCGACCAGCGCCAGCGTCGTCACCGTATAGACGATCATGAACCAGATGACCTCGATGAAGCTTTCCATCAGGTCGCCGGTGGCTTGGCCCGCCTGCCAGACCTTGGTGGCGATGCGGCCGGCGAAATCGTTCTGGAAGAAGGCGTAGGACTGGCGCGACACGTACCGGTGCGCCTGCCAGCGCACCAGATTGTAGAAGCCGGGCGTGATCGTCTGTTCGTCGACCAGCGCCGACAGGCCGACGACGATGGTGCGGATGACCAGCACCACCGCGATCATGAACACCAGTTCGGGGCCGGCGGCATTCCACAGCGCGTGCCAGCTGCGCTCGCCGGGAAGCTGGTCGAGAATGTCGACCAGCCGTCCGACGAAGTAGAACAGGCCGGCTTCGACCAGCGGTGCGATGCCGCCGATGAGTAGCATGGCGAAAAAGGCGAATTTCGCCTGGCCGACATAGTGCCAGAGAAAACCGCCGACGCTCGTCGGTGGCCGAAGATTCGCCGGCTCCCTGAACGGATAGACCCAGTTCTCGAACCAGCGATAGACGGCTGTCATCATGCGGCGGCCATCATTCTGCGGCTTGCCCCTTTGCGCGTGCGTCATTGGCGGCATCGGCCGGGCCGTCATCGAGCAGGAACCCGCCCGACTGACGCTGCCAGAGCTGCGCGTAGAGCCCGCCCCGGGCGACGAGTTCCTCGTGCGAACCTTCCTCGATGACGTGGCCCCTGTCCATCACCACCAGCCTGTCCATCGCCGCGATGGTCGACAGCCGGTGCGCGATGGCGATGACGGTCTTGCCTTGCATGAGCTTGTAGAGATTCTCCTGGATGGCCGCTTCAGCTTCGGAATCGAGCGCGGACGTCGCCTCGTCAAGGATAAGTATAGGTGCGTCCTTCAACATAACGCGAGCTATGGCGATGCGTTGCCGCTGGCCGCCGGACAATTTGACGCCGCGATCACCGACATGGGCGTCGAATCCTTTGCGGTCCTTGGCATCTGAAAGCCCGGAGATGAAGTCCAGCGCCTCGGCGCGCCGCGCCGCCTCGACGAGCAATTCGTCGCTGGCGTCAGGCCGGCCATAGAGGATGTTTTCACGCACCGAACGATGCAGCAGGGAGGTGTCCTGCGTGACCATGCCGATTTGGGCGCGCAGCGAATCCTGCGTCACGCCGGCGATCTCCTGGCCGTCGATCAGAATCCGGCCAGCTTCCAGGTCGTAGAAGCGCAGCAGGAGGTTGACCAGCGTCGACTTGCCGGCGCCCGAGCGGCCGACAATGCCGACCTTCTCCCCCGGCTTCACCGTCAGCGACAGGCCCTCGATGACACCTTTCTGCTTGCCATAGTGGAAACGGATGTCGTCGAAGCGGATCTCGCCCCTGGTGACGGCGATGTCCTTGGCCCCCGGCTGGTCCTCGACCAGACGCGGCAACGAGATCGAGGCGATGCCGTCCTGCACCGTGCCGATGTTCTCGAACAGGCCCGACATTTCCCACATGATCCACTGCGACATGCCCCACATCCGGAGCACCAGCCCGATGACCACGGCGACCGCGCCGATCGTCACCGCCTGCCCCAGCCACAGCCATAGCGACAGCGCGGTGACGGAGAACAGCAGCAGCGCGTTCAGGATATAGAGGACGCCAAACAGCACCGTCACCAGCCGCATCGACCGGTAGACCGTCTGGAGGAAGCCGGCCATACCCTCCTTGGCGAAGGATGCTTCGCGGCGTGCATGGCTGAACAGTTTGACGGTCTGGATGTTGCTGTAGCTGTCGACGACGCGGCCAGTCATGGTCGATCGGGCATTGGCCTGTTCTTCGCCAACCTTGCCCAGTCGCGGAATGAAATAGCGCAGCAGCAGGACATAGCCGACGAGCCAGACGACAAGCGGCGTTGCCAACCGCCAGTCGGCCGAGCCGACGATGAACAGCATGCCAAGGAAATAGACGATGACGTAGTTCAGCACATCGATCAGCTTGATGACGCATTCGCGCACGGCGAGCGCTGTCTGCATCAGCTTGGTGGCGATGCGGCCGGCGAACTCGTCCTGGTAGAAGCTCATCGATTGCTTGAGCAGGTAGCGGTGCACCTGCCAACGTATGCGCATGGGATAGTTACCCATCAGCGTCTGCTGGTTGAGCAGCGAATGGAGCCACACCGTTCCCGGCAGCGCGAACAGCACGATGAACGCCATGCCGGCGAGCTTCCAGGCTTCCGTCTGCAGGAAGGTTTCGCGATTCTGCCCCGACAGCCAGTCGACGATCCGGCCGAGGAAGCCGAACATCCACACTTCGGCGATGGCGATGGCCGTCACCAGCACCGCGTCAAGAAGGATGAAGGGCCAGGCCCCGCGTGTGTAATGCACGCAGAAGGCGACCAGCGTCTTGGGCGGCTCGACCGGTTCCGCTGCGGGGAACGGGTCGAGCCTTTTTTCAAACCAGCCGAACAACATAAGTCATGCTCACAAATCTGTTTTCCGCTCACGCGGCGTGGGAACGTACGAAGTCGCCAGACCGCTCGGCGTCAAGGACCGATGGCTCGGCATCGTCCGAGCCATCGGTCCTGCTTCGCCCTATATAGGGGCTCGCGCTCTTTTCGCCGACAGCCGTGCTTGTCGATCCTGACGGCGCGGTGTCGACAACCCGCAGCTTCGGCCCCGGCCGGATCAGCCGGATGATCCGGCGCACCAGCGACGGCCGGCTCGGGTCGGGAACCGCGTGCGAGAAATCGACATCCGGCAGCATGCCGCGATGCGGCCGGCGGCGGACTTCGGCATGCACCGCCGACGAATAGGTTTCGCCGATCAGCAGCGCCCAGGTTGCCATTTTCTGGTCGTGCAGGCTCCTCGAGCCAGGTATTCTGTAGGGATCGAACATCGGTCCGTCCTCCGTGTGAAAATAGAGATGAAAAGGTGAATCCATATCGTCCGCCGGCATTCGGCCGGAGGCACGGATTGCGTCGGTCTGGACACGACGGTAGTCGTTGGTCTGGACATGACGGCGGGCGTCAGTCTGGACACGACAAGCGTCGGTCTGGACACGTTCAGGCGGGGCGTTCAGCCCCTTTGACAGTTTGAAAAACATCGCAGGATTCCTTCGAGAGCCGAAAAAGCGTTTCGGCGGGAATCGGTGCGATCAAGTCTTAGAGAGTCAGGAGAATTGTCGTACCGAAACCGCCATGGGGCGAACAAGCCCACGAGAGGGGCGCTGGATGTGCATGGTCATCATGAATTTCCCCTCCATCGGTTCGGGTTGACAATGGGTCTGACATACCCGACTTCGCAGAAAATGGCCACCCGCAGGTCCAGCAATTTCCAAAACCGCGAGCCGGCTGTGGCCGATCTGCCACTTATTAGAAGGACGCGGAAATGAACGACCGTCTCCGCATCGCGCTCTACCAGCCTGATATCGCCGGCAACACCGGCACAATCCTGCGCTTTGCCGCTTGCCTCGGCCTTGGCGTCGATATCATCGAACCGGCCGGCTTTCCGCTCTCCGACCGGGCGCTTAAGCGAGCCGGCATGGATTACCTCGAAATGGCTGATCTGACCCGGCATGTCGATTGGCACGCCTTCGAGGACTGGCGCAGGGCGGGCGCCCGCCGGCTGGTGCTTCTGTCGACCAAGGCCGCGATTCCCTACACGAGCTTTGCCTTCGCCAGTGGCGACATCCTTTTGTTCGGCCGCGAATCCGCAGGCGTGCCGGATGCTGTCCATCAAACGGYGGATGCGCGGCTGACCATCCCCATGCAGGGTGCCGCGCGCAGCATCAACGTCGCGCTGTCCGTCGCCATGGTGGCGGGTGAAGCCATCCGGCAACTCGGCTAGGAGTTTGCTGGCAACCCCCGTCAATTTGACCCAGGCGCACATCGCCCTCTCCTTCATTTGCACATCCTGGGTTTCTTGCTACAAGCTCAACTTAACTTGAGGTCAAGCGATAAAATCGAGGCGGGAAAGCAAGGATGGCACCAGTAACGGAATTAACGGTCGGCCAGGTGGCGATGCGCAGCGGGGTAGCGGTGTCGGCGCTGCATTTCTATGAGGCGCGCGGCCTGATCCGTAGCCACCGCACGTCCGGCAACCAGCGCCGCTACGGCCGCGACGTGCTGCGGCGCGTGGCGATCATCAAGGTCGCGCAGGAGGTCGGCATCTCGCTGGCCGAGATCGGTGCCGCATTGGCATCCCTGCCAGAGGGCCGCACGCCGACTCGCGACGACTGGAACCTTATGTCCACCGCCTGGCGCGACGGGCTCGATCACAAGATCGCCCAGTTGAAGAAACTGCGCGACGGGCTGACCGACTGCATCGGCTGCGGCTGCATGTCGATCGACAAATGCCCGCTCAGGAACAAGGGCGACCGCCTGTCTAGGGAAGGCACGGGGGCAAGAAGGTTGGTGGCTACACCTTCTCTCCGTTCGGGGAAAAGGTACCTGAAATCCTAATCCGCGGCCGGCAGCCGCCTGATGGTGAATTCGATCAGGTCGCCCGGTCGCTCGAACCAGCTTTCGATCTCGGTCCAGTAGGCCTGCTTGGGAAAGCGCTCGAACCATTCCTTGGCCTTGAGGCGCGCATCGGAGCGCGGCAGCACGAAGGTCTCGCGCAAAAACCCGTCGCGTGGCATGCGCGTGCGCTCAGCCCGGCTTTGGTCGAGCCTTTTCTTCAGGCCATCCAGCGGTGGTCTTGCCGGGGTGCGCACGAAACAACTCCTTGCACCTTAATGACGCTTGGACACTTGACCCTTGCCCTTAAGAGATTAGGGATCGCGCCGGCAAAAGACGAGTCATTTGTAGGGACTCGGCCCCCCGCAACCGGAGACGGCACTTGGAACGACCTGAAATACCGGCAGGCCTGCCCGCCGACATCGAACAGAAGAAGATGAAGGCGCGCCTGTGGTTCGAGGCGCTGCGCGAACGCATCTGTGGCGCCTTCGAGCAGATCGAGCAGGATCTTGGCGGCCCGCTGGCCTCGTGGTCGCCAGGCCGTTTCGAAAAGACGCCATGGGAGCGCGACGAGGGCCGCGGCGGCGGCGGCACCATGTCGATGATGCACGGCCGCGTCTTCGAGAAGGTCGGCGTCCACACCTCGACGGTCTATGGCGAGTTCTCACCCGAATTCAGGAAGCAGATGCCCGGCGCCGAGGAAGACCCGCGCTTCTGGGCCAGCGGCATTTCACTGATCGCTCACCCCTGGAACCCCAACGTTCCGGCCGTGCACATGAACACCCGCATGGTCGTCACGTCTAGCCAATGGTTCGGCGGCGGCGCCGACTTGACGCCGGTGCTCGACCGCCGGCGCACCCAGGACGATCCCGACACCATCGCCTTCCACCGGGCCATGCAGTTCGCTTGCGAGAAGAGCCCCGAGGTCGCCGACTATCCGAAATTCAAGGCCTGGTGCGACGAGTATTTCTATCTACCGCATCGCAACGAACCGCGCGGCACCGGCGGCATCTTCTTCGACTGGCTGCATTCGGGCGAGGACAAAGGCGGCTGGAACGCCGATTTCAACTTCGTCCAGGATGTCGGACGATCTTTTCTCGTCGTCTACGGCCACCTCGTGCGCGCCAACTTCAATGAGAACTGGACCGATGGCGACCGCGACGAACAGCTCATCCGGCGTGGCCGCTATGTCGAGTTCAACCTGCTTCACGATCGCGGCACCATCTTCGGACTGAAGACCGGCGGCAATGTCGCCTCGATCCTCTCCAGCCTGCCGCCCGAGGTCCGCTGGCCGTAACAATATGGTGAGCGCGATGTGAGCCGCATTGATGTCCCATTTGCTCGAAATGGGCATGGAATGTGGCATACAGCACCGCGAAAGATTTCTTTTTCGTCTAATAGGCGATTGAAAAGGCTGGCCTATTTCCTGCGCCGGGTCGGGAAGCGCCGGCGGTTCGCCTGAGAGCAAAACAAAGCGAGCCGCGACCCGACGCGACCGGACGGCCCAGACGATGCGGGACATCTTCGTCAAAAAGGATACCCGCCTTTTCCAGGAGTACTTCGCAATGCGCAGGATCATTGTTTCGGCGGCCGCCGCTGCCCTTCTCGCTTCCGGTTCGGTGGCATTCGCCGCCGTCAAGCACACCACCGGAACGATCAAGACATTTGACGCAACGGCCATGAGCCTTGTCCTCGATGACGGATCGTCTTTTACGCTTCCCAAGACCTTCAAGGATCCTGGCCTTCAGGTCGGTGAAAAGGTTCGCGTCTCATGGGAGATGAGCGGCAAGAACAAGGTTGCCGAGGCCGTCAAGATCGCAAAGTGACGGCCTGCCTGCCACAGCGGGACGAGACGATCTCTGGTCCTGTTTCGGGGTAGCGTAAGAGGGCGGAGCAGCGCTGCTCCGCCTTTTCGCCGTTGACTGCGACCAATGCCGCCCCATCTGTGTTATGCTGTTCCCCCGCTCGCGGCCCAAGTTCCCATCCTGGATTTGGACCATGAGCCGAAAACTATCGGAGCCTCAGGCTCCGCGGAGGAAAAGGAGAAATCCCATGAAACAATTTCACTGCGGGTCGCTCGTGCCCGGCTGTGACTGGCACACGCGTGCCGACGAGGAGGCCGAGGTCATGCGCCGTGCCGTAGAGCACATGCGCGAGACCCATGGCGAGGCGGTCATCCGCGAGACGATGATCGAGGCGATCCGCTCGCGCATCGAGAAGACCCGCGACGCTGCGTGACTTCAGCCTGCTTTCAAGGCTTCCGCGGCGCGTTCAAGCAGCGCGCCGCGATCGGGCCAAAAGCCCGCTTCGACCCATTCCGTCTCAAGGTTCTTGAGGATTTCCCCAAGCTTCGGCCCTGGAATTGCGCCGAGCCGCGTCAGATCGGCGCCCTTTAGCGGAAACAACGGCTTCTCCCATTTCAGGGCGAAGGCAAGCAGGCGCGAAAAGCCGCCGGCTTCGAGCAACGCGTCATTGTCCTGGACGGCGCGCATCCGCGCGCCCGCAAGCGACAGCCGCAGGCGATCGACAAACCCTTGCCGGTCGCCGCGATAGAGCCGCTTTGCCAACTCGCCCTCCGTCGTCTTCGGCTCGGCGGCGGTGGCCAACGTCCAGTGGCGCAGGCGATCCGCTTCGGCGGTCGAAAATTTGAGCCGCTCGGCGAGCGTCTTCATGCGCGCGGCATCCGGTGGCACGATCGCTTCCAGCCTGAGCAGCGGGTCAGGTGCCCAGTCCAGATCCTTCTCGGCCCTGGTCAGCGCATGGATCGCGTCGATGCCCCATTTCTCGCTTTCCGGCAGCGCGGCGGTCAACACGCCGGCCTGCCGCATCCAGAGCAACGCCCGCGAAGGATCGGGCGCAGACAGAAGCTTCTTCAGTTCCGACCAGATGCGCTCGGCCGAAAGCTGGGCCAGCCCTTCCTTCAGCCGGGCACAGGCTTTCAGCCCCTCGGCATCCGGCCGGCCATCGCCATACCAGGCGAAGAAGCGGAAGAAGCGCAGGATGCGCAGATAATCCTCGCGGATGCGCGCTTCAGGATCGCCGATGAAGCGCAACCGGCGCGCCTCGATGTCGGCTGTGCCGCCGACCAGGTCGATCACCGTGCCATCGGCCTCGGCATAGAGCGCGTTGATGGTGAAGTCGCGCCGCTCGGCGTCAAGCTTCCAATCGCTCCCGAACGACACCTTGGCGCGACGGCCATCGGTCTCGACATCGGCGCGCAAGGTGGTGATCTCATAGGGCTTGCCGCCGGCGACCACGGTGATCGTCCCATGCTCGATGCCGGTCGGCACCGCCTTGAAGCCTTCCGCCTCGGCGCGGCGGATGGTTTCCTGCGGCAGACACGTGGTGGCGATGTCGATGTCGGCGACCGGCTGGCCCATCAGCGTGTTGCGTACCGCGCCACCGGCAACACGCGCCTCTTCACCGCCTTGCGCCAATGCGGCAAGCAGGCGCTGCAGATGCTTGTCGCCGAGCCACTCGGCCCGGCCCGCGATAGAGACATTCACGCATAGAGCCTTTCGTAAAGCGTACGGATGATGCCGGCGGTGACGCCCCAGATGCGCCGGTCGCCATAGGGCATGTCGTAGAAGAACCATTCGAGATCGTTCCACATGCGGCTGTCGCGCTTGTGGTTGGCCGGGTCCATCAGGAAACGCAGCGGCACTTCGAAGGCGGCATCGACCTCGTCGGCGTTCAAGCTGAGCCGGAAACCGGATCGCACGATGCCCAGCACCGGCGCGATGCGGTAGCCGCTGCCGGCGACATAATCGGGCATGCGGCCGATGATCTTGATGCGATCCTGGGCAAGGCCGATTTCCTCGAAGGTCTCGCGCACAGCCGCAGCTTCCGGACTGGCATCGGTCGGATCGATGGTGCCGCCGGGAAAGGCCACCTGCCCCGAATGGTTACGCAGCCTTTCGGCCCGTTTGGTCAACAGAACCGTGGCTTCGCCCTCATGATCGACCACCGGGATCAGCACCGCGGCATTGCGCAGCGGCTTGCCATGGTTAAGGCGTGGATGGCCTGGATTGAAGCGATGGTCACCATAGTCGTCGCCGGCATGCGCATCCGGCTGTGCCGCAAAGCGCGCGCGAAAGTCCGCTGCGGAAAACGGCGCCGTTGACATCTGGTCCATCACGCGCTCAGCCGCTTCAACTGGTCCGCCGGCATGATCGCAAACACCGCGCCCTTGGAGCGCACGGCGAACATGGTCTTGCCGCCGATCTCGATCTCCTCGCCATGTCCGACCAGCTCATACATCACCGGCCGCGCCACCAGCGCTTCCAGCCGGCCGCGCACCAGCACATAGGGTTTCAGGCCACCGGTCTCGCTCTCGTCGACAAAGCGCAGCGGCCGTTCCGGTCCGGCTTCGACGACATCGCCGACATTGGTGCGGAAGGTGATGATCTGCGCGTCGCCGCTGCCCGAAACATCCATCTCGACGGCGATGAACGGCGCGTCGGCGACGCGGATGCCAACCCGTTCCACCGGTGTCACCAGATAGGTCCTGCCGTCCGCGTCCTTGCGCAGCACCGAGGAGAACAGCTGCACCAGCGGCGTGCGTCCGATCGGCGTGCCGAGATAGAACCAGGTGCCGTCAGCCTTGATTTCCATGTCGAGATCGCCGCAGAAGTCGGGATTCCAGCGCTCGACCGGCGCCGCGCCCTTGCCGGCGCGGGCGGCGCGCGAGATCAGCGCCTCGAGACCGCGCGCCTCGGTGGCGGTCGTAAGGCTTTGTTGGCGAAGTTCGGAGTGTTCCGTCATGGTCACGAAATAGTCACTGTTGTTCCGCTTGTCAGCCTAAGTCTGTGATTTAAGTTTTGACATAGGCGCCACGCGAGGCCGAATCGCGGCAACCTATGCTATGGTGCGTGCCGGTATTTCCAACCATGGTATCTCCAACCAAAGGGATCGAAGCTGCATGAGCGTGATGGTCAAGGAAAGCCCGATGAGCGAAACGGACATGATCGCCGAGGCCGAGAAGGCGCTTGCCGACATCTCCAGGATCCGCGACGGGGTCGGCCGGGTCATCTTCGGCCAGGAGAGCGTCGTCGAGCGCACGCTGGTGGCGCTGCTGGCCGGCGGTCATGCGCTGCTGGTCGGCGTGCCGGGCCTCGCCAAGACCAAGCTGGTCGAGACGCTGGGCGTCGTGCTCGGCCTCGATTCACGCCGCATCCAGTTCACGCCCGACCTGATGCCGTCCGATATCCTCGGCTCCGAGGTGATGGAGCAGGACGAGTTCGGCAAGCGTTCCTTCCGTTTCATCTCCGGGCCGATCTTCGCCCAGCTTTTGATGGCCGACGAGATCAACCGTGCCTCGCCGCGCACCCAGTCGGCGCTGCTGCAGGCGATGCAGGAGTACCACGTCACCATTGCCGGCGCCCGCCACGACCTGCCGGCGCCCTTCCATGTGCTGGCGACGCAGAACCCGCTGGAGCAGGAAGGCACCTATCCCTTGCCCGAGGCCCAGCTCGACCGCTTCCTGATGCAGGTCGACATCCTTTACCCCGAAATCGAGGCCGAGCGCCGCATCCTCTTGGAAACCACCGGCATCGAGGACGCCAAGGCGCAGAACGTGCTGAACCCGGTGCGGCTGAAGGAGATCCAGACGCTGATCCGCCGCATGCCGGTGCCGGAAAGCGTCGTCGAGGCGATCCTGACGCTGGTGCGCTCGGCGCGCCCCGGCCAGGGCAATGCCGAAACCGACAAGCATGTCGCCTGGGGCCCCGGCCCGCGCGCCAGCCAGGCGCTGATGCTGTGCACAAGGGCGCGCGCGCTTTACGATGGGCGGCTGGCGCCCTCCATCGACGATGTCCGTGCGCTGGCCGAGCCGGTGTTGCAGCATCGCATGGCGCTGACGTTCGCCGCCCGCGCCGAAGGCACCAGCGTGCGCGACGTGGTGGCGAAGCTGGTGAAGGGGATTTGATGGCGCGCATCGGCGAGGTCCAGGCTCCGGCAGCGACGCGCGACGCGCTCGCTCGTGGCCGGTTGCGAGCCTCGCTTGTGCCTGACCTGCTGGTCGAGGCGCGCCGCATCGTCAACACCGTGATCGCCGGCTGGCATGGCCGCCGCAAGCGCGGCATCGGCGAGAATTTCTGGCAGTTCAGGCCCTATGTCGAAGGTGATGCCTCGCGCATCGACTGGCGCCGCTCGGCCCGCGACGACCACACCTATGTGCGCGACCGCGAATGGGAAGCCGCCCATACGGTGTGGCTGTGGGCCGACCCGTCGCCGTCGATGCTCTACAAGTCGACCGGCGCCAGCGTGTCCAAGCAATCGCGCGCGCTGGTGCTGACGCTAGCCATGGCCGAGCTTTTGTCGCGCAGCGGCGAACGCATCGCCTGGCCCGGCCTCACCGATCCGTTTACCGCCCGCAACGGCGCCGAGCGCATCGCCGCCCAACTCATGCACGCCGGCGAGTTGCCGGCAAAGCCCGACCTGTCCGACATCCGCCGCTTCTGCGACATCGTCATCGCCAGCGACTTCCTCGATCCGGTCGAGGAGACGATGGCGTGGCTCGACGTGCTCGCCCGCCATGGCGTGCGCGCGCATCTGATCGAGGTCGCGGATCCGGCCGAGGAAACCTTCCCCTATGCCGGCCGCACCGAATTCACCGATCCCGAGACCGGCGACAAGCTGACCGCCGGCCGCGCTGAAATGCTGGGAGATGAATACCGCCTGCTCTACACCGCCCGCCGCCACGAACTGGCTGCCTGGTGCAAGCGGCTCGGCTGGAGCTTTACCGTCAACCACACCGATCGGCTGGCTTCCGACGCGCTGGTGCGCCTGCACATGGCGATGACCGCCGACGGCGGTTATGCCGGCCTGGCCGCCGGTGGCGGTCGTGCCGGGAAGGCCGTCGCATGAGCTGGCTGCCGCTCTCCTTTGGCGCCCCCATGGTGCTGTGGGGCCTGCTGGCGCTACCGGTGATCTGGTGGCTGTTGCGGCTGACGCCGCCCAAGCCGCAGACCGAGATCTTCCCGCCGCTGAAGATCCTGGCGCGTGTGTTGAAGCGCGAAGAAACGCCGCAGCAGAGCCCGTGGTGGCTGACGCTGCTCAGGCTGTTGATGGCGGCGCTCATCGTCGCCGCCCTTGCCGAGCCGGTGTTCAACCCGCGCGAAAAATTGCCGGCCGAGGGCGCGGCCGTTGCGCTGGTCATCGACAATGACTGGGCAAGTGCCGCCGACTGGAACAAGCGCGTCGCCACCGCCGAGCGGCTGATCAAAGACGCCGGCTCGAACGGCGTGCCGGTCATCGTCGCCTTCACCGCCGATAAGCCCAATTCGGAAATCGGCCCGTTCGATGCCGCCGCTGCACTCGACCGGCTGCGTGCCGCCAAGCCACGGCCGATCCCGACCGACCGGCCCGCCGTCTATGCCCGCGTCGCCGGGGTGCTGGACACCTTGCCCGGCGCCAGCGTCGCAGTGCTTGCCGACGGCCTGGCGGCGAAGGGCGACGAGGCCGCCTTCAACACGCTGTTGTCGAAAAATGCCGCCCGTGTCGTGTGGGCCAGTTCAGACCGGCTGTCGCTGACCGGCCTAACCGCCGCCGACAACCAGGTCGACGGCTTTGCACTGACCGCCATCCGCGCGCCGGGCGACCCGGCACCTGCACAAGTCATCGCCGGTGCCTTCGACGACAAGGGCCGCCGCATCGCCGATGCGACGCTGACCTTTTCCCCTGGCGAAACCACCGCCACCGGCACCATGGCGGTGCCGTTCGAGCTGCGCAACGACTTCGCCTCGATCGCGCTCGACGGCGAGCGCCAGGCCGGTGCTGTGCGCGTCCTTGACGAAAGCTCCAAGCGCCGCCGCGTCGGGCTGCTGTCGCAGGCCGAGGCCGACCAGGCGCAGCCGCTTTTGTCGCCGCTCTACTACATCAGGCGCGCGCTGCAGCCCTTCGCCGATCTCGTCGAACCCTCCAGCGCCGACCTCGCCGACGCCATCCCGCAGATCCTCGACCAGAAGCCGGCGATGATCGTCATGGCCGACATCGGCACCATTCCCGCACAGGTTCGGCAAAGGCTGGTCGACTGGGTCGACAATGGCGGCACGCTGGTGCGTTTCGCCGGCTCGCGGCTGGCCGCCGCCGGCAATGACGACGACCTGCTGCCGGTCCGCCTGCGCACCGGCGAGCGCTCGCTCGGCGGCGCCCTGTCATGGACGTCACCGCAACCGGTCACCGAATTCCCCAAGGCCGGTCCGTTCGCCGATCTTGCGCCCCCGACCGAAGTCACCGTCACCAGGCAGGTGCTGGCCGAGCCGACCCCCGACATCGTCGAGCGCACCTGGGCCGCCCTCGCCGACGGCACGCCGCTGGTCACCGGACTGAAGAAAGGCAAGGGCACGCTGGTGCTGTTCCACGTCACGCCCGAGGCGACCTGGTCGAACCTGCCGATCTCCGGCAGCTTCGTCGAGATGCTGCGCCGCATCGTGCAGTTGTCGCGCAACCAGGGCGCGGCGATCGCCAATGCCGAAGCCGCGGCCACCTCGCTGGCGCCCTACCGCATGATATCAGCCGACGGCTCGCTGGTGCCGCCGACGCCGGATGCACGGCCGCTGGTGCCGGGTCCCGCGCTGACGGTGACCTTTGAGAACCCGCCCGGCCTCTACGGCTCCGAGACCGGCGTCTTCGCCCACAACCTGCTCGATGCCGCAAGCAAGCTGGCGCCCCTGGCGCGTCCGCAAATCACCGTTCCGGTCACATCGATCCAGTATGCCTTTGACGAATCGCGCAACTTGAAGGGCGCGCTGGTCGCCGCCGCTCTGGTGCTGATGCTGCTCGACACGCTGGCGGTGTTCTGGATGGGCGGCCTGTTTGCCCGCCGGCCGCGCCGTGCCCGTGGCGTGGCTACCACCGCCGCGATCCTGATTGCGCTCGGCGCGCTGTTTAGCCATGCCGATCCTGCCCGCGCCGACGACGCCAAACCGGGCGACGAGGTCGCCATCGAGGCGATATCGAAGACCCGCATCGCCTATGTGCTGACCGGCGTGCCGGGCGACGATTCAATCAGCCGCGCCGGGCTCGAAGGCCTGACCCGCTTCCTGGTCGAGAAGACGGCGCTGGAACCCGGCGCGCCGGCCGGCGTCGACATCGCGAAGGACGAGCTGTCGTTCTATCCCTTGATCTACTGGCCGATCGATCCGGCCGCACCGATGCCGAGCCAGGCCGCGATCGCCCGCATCGACGCCTATATGCAGCAAGGCGGCACGGTGCTGTTCGATACGCGCGACCAGTTCGCCAACGGCATCGGCGCCGATTCGACCAGCCCGGCGACGGAGCGGCTGCGCGACATCCTCGGCAACCTCAACGTGCCGCCGCTGGAGCCGGTGCCGTCCGACCACGTGCTGACCAAATCCTTCTTCATCCTGCCCGAATTTCCCGGCCGCTTCAGTGGCAGCCCGCTCTGGGTCGAGGCATCGCTCGACGCCAGCAATGCCGAGAACCGGCCGGTGCGCACCGGTGACGGCGTCTCGCCGATCATGATCACCGCCAATGATTTCGCCGGCGCCTGGGCGGTCGACGAGAATGGCGATCCGCTGCTGCCGACCGTGCCGGCGGACCCGATGCAGCGCATCTACGCGCTGCGCGCCGGCGTCAACATCATGATGTACATGCTGACCGGCAACTACAAATCCGACCAGGTGCATGTGCCCATACTGCTCGAACGGCTGGGGCAGTAGGATGACATGCTTTGTTGCGTTCCCAACGCGGAATTGCCCTCCCCACAAGGGGGAGGCTAATTCATGAACTGGTCGATCTCCCTCGAGCCGCTGATCTCCTGGCCCCTGCTGGCTCTGGTGCTGGTGCCGCTGGCGCTGCTGGCGCTCATCGGCCTGTGGTTTCGCCAGCGCGGTGCCGTCTTCCGCTTCGTCGCCCTGCTGGCACTCGCCGCCGCCCTGTTCAATCCGGTGTTCCTCAACGAGGAACGCGAGCCGCTGAAAAGCGTCGTCGCCCTGGTCGTCGACCGCAGCCAGAGCCAGGATATCGGCGACCGCACCAAGCAGACCGACGAGGCACTGGCCGGGCTGCAGCAGCGTCTTGGCCGCTTCAAGCAGTTCGACGTGCGCGTCGTCGAGGCCGGCAAATCGCAAGCCGCCGAGGAGCGCACCGAGACACGGCTGTTCGGCGCGCTCGAAAGCGCTTTCCGCGACGTGCCGCCGTCGCGCATCGGCGGCGCCATCCTGATCACCGATGGCGAGGTGCATGACGCGCCCCCGGGCAGCCCCGATTTCAACGCGCCGCTGCATGCCCTGATCACCGGCAACGACCACGAGAAGGATCGCCGCATCCGCTTCGAGAACGCACCGCGCTTCGGGCTTGTCGGCAAGCCGCTCGACATGACCTACCGCGTCATCTCGACGGAAAACGAGACCGGCCCGGTCGAAGTGCGCGTCTCGGTCAATGGCGAGCAGGTCGCGGTCGAACATGCCACCGTCGGCCAGGCCATGCCGCTGCAGGTGACCATTCCGGGCGCTGGCCGCAACATCGTCGAGCTCGCCATCGACCGCGAGCCGGGCGAACTGACCGACACCAACAACCGCGCCATCGCGCTCATCGATGGCATTCGCGAAAACCTGCGCGTGCTGCTCGTCTCCGGCGAGCCGCATGCCGGCGAGCGTACCTGGCGCAATCTCTTGAAATCCGACGCCTCGGTCGATCTCGTCCATTTCACCATTTTGCGGCCGCCGGAAAAGCAGGACGGCACGCCGATCAACGAGTTGTCCCTGATTGCCTTCCCGACCCGCGAACTGTTCGTCGAGAAGATCAAGGATTTCGATCTCATCATCTTCGACCGCTACCAGCACCGCGACGTGCTGCCGATCCTCTACTACGACTACATCTCCGAATATGTCGAAAAGGGCGGCGCGCTGTTGATCGCGGCCGGCCCCGAATATGCCGGCGAAAGCTCGATCGCGCGCACGCCGCTGATGTCGGCCCTGCCGGCGATGCCGACCGGCGAGGTGGTCGACAAGGCCTTCTATCCGCGCCTCACCGACCTTGGCCAGCGCCACCCGGTGACGCGCGGGCTCGACGGTTCGGCCACCGAGCCGCCGCACTGGAGCCGCTGGTTCCGCACCATCGGCGTGCAGAATCCCGAAGGCGAAGTGGTGATGAAGGGCGCCGACAACCGGCCCCTGCTCTTGCTCGACCGCAAGGGAGAGGGCCGCGTCGGCATGCTTCTGTCCGACCAGGGCTGGCTGTGGGCGCGCGGCTTCGAAGGCGGTGGCCCGCATGTCCAGCTCTACCGGCGCATCGCGCACTGGCTGATGAAGGAGCCCGATCTCGAGGAGGAGCGGCTGACCGCCGACGGTCGCGGCATGGTGCTGGAAATCCGCCGCCAGACCATGGCCGATGCTCCCGGCCCGGCGCAGATCATCACCCCGTCCGGCAAGACCTTGACCGTCAAGCTCGACAAATCCGATCCCGGCGTCTTCCTCGGCAGCGTTGAGACCAGCGAGATCGGCCTCTACCAGGTCGCCAATGGCGACCTCACCGCGCTCGCCCATGTCGGGCCGGTCAACGCGCCGGAATTCGCCGATGTCATTTCCACGGAAAACCGGCTGAGAACGCCGGCGGAAGCCACCGGCGGCAGCGTGCGGCGACTGGCGTCATCCACGGCCCTTGGCAGTGACATTACGCTGCCCTCCATCGTGCCGGTGCGCTCTTCCGGTCAGGCCACCGGCAGCGATTGGATCGGCCTGCGCACGACGGACGACAGCGTGCTCAAGGCGGTCTCGCGCGTACCGCTGTTCGGCGGCTTTCTCGGCCTCGGCCTGCTGCTTCTGGCGATGGGTTCGATGTGGTACCGCGAGGGGCGGTAGGGCTACTCTTCCGGCTCGGTCGTGAACAGCAGCGGATAGCCCTTGGCCTTGCCGGCATCGGTCGCCCGTGTCGCCTTGGTCTCGGCGACATCCTTGGTGAAGACGGCAACAACGCACACGCCGCGCCGGTGCGCGGTGATCATGATCCTGTGCGCCTGGTCTTCGCTGAGCTTGAACTCGCCCTTCAGCACCGTCACCACGAATTCGCGCGGCGTGAAATCGTCATTGATGAGGATGACCTTGTAGAGCTTTGGCCGCTCGGTCTGCGGCTTGACCTGAGTACGCGGTTTTGTGGTGATTTCAGGCATCGGAACCGACAATTTTGCGCAAGCGACCTGGCCCGCATTCTGACACCAGCGAATTCAGCCGTCCATTTTGATTGACGCGCAAAGCCGGTCCGGAGGGCGCCGTCATTCACAACTATGTGGGAAAGTCTCGGTTGCCGTTCAACGGTCCTGGCGGCCGAAGATGCGGCGGCCGGGAATCTGCCGCGCGGCTGTGACGGACGGCAAATCGGACCGAAGGCGGTTTCCGCCCGCATCCGCCCGGCGTTCCAGCCATGCCGCGATCGGCCACGCGACGACGCAGATCAGCGTTGTGCCGGTGAGCACGATCAGCACCCAGGTCTGTGCCGGCGTGATGTAGTCCCAGTTGGTGGAAATCTCCGGCGCGAACAGCGAAGGCTCGGTGCGTCCGCTGGCCGGATCGGGCACCGGGCTGGCGGTGAGCAGGATCAGCACCCTGGCGGCGCCGGTGGCGACCAGGCCGCCAAGCACCAACGAACGCAGAGTGGACGAAAGCCGCTTCTTCATGCGGATTGTCCTACATGGCCGGCATTGCAAACGGGCTAAAGTCGGTCGGGGCGGAAGCTGCCGGCGCGAGGCTTCGGCCAAACATCGGTAGGCTAACCGTCCGCTACATCGCTGATATCAGGGCTTTCAGCGGTCGGACAGGAAGAAGGCCGCCCCAGCCGAAAAACAACTGGAACGGCCTTGTCGCAGACGGGCAAGGTATGCCCGATCTGGATTAAGCCTTCGGGGCGTCCTTCTTGACGGCCTTCGTCGGAGCCTTCTTGTGCTTCTTGGTCTTCTTGACGACCTTCTTCGGGGCAGTCTTGGCCGGGGCGGCAGTAGCCGGAGCGGTGGTGGTCGTCGAAGCAGCCGGAGCAGCGGTCGTGGTGGCAGCGGCGTTACCGAGAGCCGGCATCGCGAAGGCGAGAGCGACGGCGAGACCGGTTGCGGAGAGGATGGACTTCTTCATGGCTTCACTTCCTTTTTTAGCGGGTCGAGTTTTCGAGCGTCACTGAACCGGGTCGTTCGGCGTCACTCCAAGCAGCTTCAAAGCGTTGGCGAGCATCCGGATGCCCTGTGCCTGTTTCTTGGCGGCGCAGTACCGGTTACCCTTTCTCTGAAGTGCCTTTGCCGCGGTGACCTGCGTTGCCGCGGCATGGGTTTCGAGGGCTTCATCAAATTGGTGGCTGAGATTGGCGCACCGTTCGCTCCGGGTGGTGGGCGTCACCTTTGCGTCCGATTGTTCGACAGCGGCAGTAACCAGGCAAATGCCCAGCAACGCACCCAACAAACTGATCGACAACCTTGGCATCGGTTTATCCGTAAACCCCGAGACTAGCGTCGCAGCCGATGACCTGACCGCCACGAGACCAGTTATGCCTTTGTATTTTTTCAGGAGTTTTTCTGAACTGTAGAATTTTGTTTCTGGATTGTGTCTAAGGAAGCCGGTTGGACGCATCATCACCACTGGCCAACATATGGCCTGAATTCTATCGTGTGGGTTGCGACAGAACGGCTTGGCAATCAAACAATGACAGGGCTGCTGTGAAATCCGACGCACACATACTGATCGTCGACGACGACAAGGGCATCCGCGACCTGCTGCAGGAATTCTTCCAGAAGCGGGGCCTGCACACCTCGGTTGCCGCAGACGGCACCGAGATGGAGGCCATCCTGCGCCGCGCCCAGGTGGACCTCATCGTCCTCGACGTGATGCTGCCCGGCAAGAGCGGGCTGGAACTGTGCCGCGACCTTCGCGCCCAGTATTCGACACCGATCATCATGCTGACCGCCGTCACCGAGACCACCGACCGGGTGGTCGGCCTGGAGATGGGCGCCGATGACTATGTGCCCAAACCATTCGACCCGCGCGAGCTTCTGGCGCGCATCCGCGCCGTGCTGCGGCGCAACGGCTCCGCCGAGCCCAAGCGCGTCACCACCAAGCAGATCTACCGCTTCGCCGGCTGGACGATGGACTGTTCGCGGCGCCGGCTGATCGCCCCCGACGATGTCAGGGTCGAGCTGACCATGGCGGAATTCAACCTGCTGCAGACCTTCGTCAAGAGCGCACAGCGCGTGCTGACGCGCGACCAGCTCATCGAACTGTCTGGCGGCGACAGCGACTATTCCTTCGACCGCAGCATCGACATCCTGGTCAGTCGGTTGCGGCGCAAGATGGAAGACGACCCGAAGACGCCCAAGCTGATCCTGACCGTGCGCAGCGGCGGCTACCAGTTCCTGCCCGAGACGACCTCCGAATGAGACGTTTCCTGCCGCAGACCTTGCCTGTCTGGGTGCTGCTGATAGTCATCGCCGGCCTGCTGATCAGCCAGGTCGCGACCCTCTACATCGTGTCGCGCGACCGCGCCGCCGCCAACGACGTCGTCGACCTCTACCGTCTCAACGACCGTGCCTTCTCGCTGGTGCAGCTCATGCATGACGCCAGTCCGGAGCAACGCAAGGCGACGGCGACCGGCCTGTTCAATTCCACCTACGCGCTTACCGTCACCGACACGCCCGCGGTCACCTCGTCGATTGCCGGCGACGACGAACTGGCGGAGCTCGAAGACATCCTCGTCGGCCGGCTGTCGAAATTCGGCATCACTGATGCGCGGGTGCGGCGCGACCCGGCGACGCGCGAGGCCGACGATGCCACCGGCATGGCGCCGGGACCGGATATTGGCCAGGTCGAGCGCGACCTGCTGGTGCTGGCCGCCGACTTCGCACAGAGCGACAAGCTGACGGCGTCGCTGCGCTTTGCCGACGGCCAGTGGCTGAACTTCACCGAGCCGATCACGCCTGTCGGCCCGATCCTGAGCTTCGACAGCCTGCCGCTCTATTCGCTGATCGCAGGCCTGGTGGTGATTATGTCGATCTGGTCGTTGCGCCGGCTGACGGCGCCCTACCGGATGATGGAAACCGCCGTGAACCGGATCGGCAAGGATCTGAAGAGCCCACCGATCGCCGAAAGCGGCAGCCGCGAGGTGCGTGCTGCCGCCAAGGCGATCAATGCCATGCAGGCCCGGTTGCGCGAATATGTCGAGGACCGCGAACATCTGGCGGCGGCGCTGGCGCATGATCTGCGCACGCCGATGACAAGGATGCGTCTGCGCCTGGAGCTGTTACGCAAATCGGCCGTTCGCGAAGCGCTGGCGCACGATCTCGCCGATGTCGAGAGCATCGCCAGCTCGGTGATAGACTTCGCCACCTTTGAGGTGACCGAGGAAAAGAGCGAACGCATCGACTTCTGGTCGCTCGTCGAGTCGATCGCCGACAGCTATGACGACATCTCGTTCGATGACGACACCCGCTCGCGTGGCCTGATCTGCATGGCACGGCCGGTCGCGCTCAGGCGTTGCGTCACCAATCTGATGCAGAACGCGATCACTTACGGCAAGAAGGCGCATATCAGCCTGCGCCGCTCGGAGAACATGATCCTGCTCACCATCCGCGACGAAGGGCCGGGCATACCGCAGGCGCAGATCGACGCCGTGTTCGGCTCGTTCGTGCGCCTCGAACAATCCCGCAACCGCCAGACCGGCGGTCTCGGTCTCGGCCTGACCATTGCCCGCAACATCGCGCGGGCCGCCGGCGGAGAGATCAGCCTGTCCAACAACCCGGGCGGTGGCCTGCTGACGCAACTGCGCCTGCCGCTGGCGGCGTAGGGCGATCTGGAACCACCAGGCAGCCTTCGCTGCAGCGAAGGCTGCAGCCGAAGCCTCGCGCTACCGCCGCAGCACCGCGCTCAGCACGTCGCGGATGCCGATGGCGCCGACAAAGCGCGACTGGTCGTCGAACAGCGCCACGGGTGCGGTCTGCGAGCGATGCATGGCCAGCATCACGGTTTTCAGCGAGGTGCCGGGGTTGGCCCAGAACACTTGCGCCGCTTCCTCGGACTGGCCCTCGACATCGGCACATGACACCCAGACCGCCGGCTTGCCGTCGCGTTCGGCCGCCGCCACCAGCCCGTGGTCGTCGATCTTGAAGCGCGTCGTCTTGCGCCGGTCGAGCCACACCCAGCCATTGTCACCGTGCTCCAGGTCGCGACGGTCGCGCATCACATTCCAGGCGGTCAGCACCGACAGCGGGTTCACATTGGCGATGAAGTCGCGGACATAGTCGTTGGCCGGCCGCAGCACGATGTCTTCCGGCGCGCCGGTCTGCACGATGCGCCCGCCCTCCATGATGGTGATGTGGCTGCCGATCTTCAGCGCCTCCTCGAGGTCGTGGCTGACGAAGATGATGGTCTTCTTCAGCTCGGCCTGTAGCTGCAGCAATTCATCCTGCAGCTTGGTGCGGATCAGCGGGTCGAGCGCCGAGAACGGTTCGTCCATCAGCAGGATCGGCGCCTCGGTGGCGAAGGCACGGGCCAGGCCGACGCGCTGCTGCATGCCGCCCGAAAGCTCATGCGCGTATTTCTTCGACCACTGGTCGAGATGAACGAGCTCCAACTGCTTTTTGACGCGCTCCTTGCGCTCGGCTTCCGGAACACCGGCGAGTTCGAGGCCGAGGCCGACATTCTCCTCGACCGTGCGCCAGGGCAGCAGGCCGAACTGCTGGAACACCATAGCTACCTGCTTCTGCCGCAGCCTTCTCAACGTCACCTCATCGCACGTGACGACGTCGACGGTCTTGTCGCCGTCCTTGACAAGCACCTGACCGCGCGACACCACGTTCAGCCGGTTCACAGCCCTCAACAATGTCGACTTGCCCGAACCGGACAGGCCCATCAGCACGGAAATCTCGCCCTCGTTCACGGTCAGACTGGCGCCCGCGCAACCCAGCACATTGCCGGTCTTTTCGAGGATCTCGGCGCGGGTGGCTCCAGCGTCAATCATTGCCAGAGATCCGGCCTGGTCGGCGCCGAAGACGATATCGACGTTTCTGAAATCGACGGCGACGGTCATTTCTTGCCTCCAACGGCAATGCGGGTCATCCGGTCAAGCACGATGGCGAGCACGACGATGGCCAGGCCCGCTTCAAGCCCGAGGTCGATGCGGCGCGAGCCGAGCGCCCTGTTGATTTCAGTGCCGAGGCCGCCGGCGCCGATCAGCGCCGCGAACACCACCATCGACAGCGACAGCATGATCGACTGCGTCAGACCGGCCATGATGGTTGGCAGCGCCGAGGGCAGTTCCACCTTCCACAACAGCTGGCTCTTGGTGGCGCCGAACGCTTCGCCTGCCTCGACGATCGACTTCGGTACCGAGACGACGCCGAGATGGGTGAGCCTGACCGCGGTCGGGATGACGAAGATGATGGTGACGATGAGGCCGGGCGCGTTGCCGAGACCGAACAGCGTCAGCACCGGGATCAGGTAGACGAAGGTCGGCAGCGTCTGCATCAGGTCGAGCACCGGCAGCATGATGCGGTAGACCTTCGGCTTGTGCGCGGCCCAGATGCCGAGCGGCACCCCGATGGCCATGGCCATGGCAGCAGCAGCCACCACCAGCACCAGCGTCTGCACCGTCTGCTTCCACAGGTTCTGGTTGATGATGAAGATCAGGCCGAGGAAGACGCCAATTGCGAGCGGCCTTGAGCGCTGCAGCAGCCAGGCGATGGCGGCGATGACAAGCGCCAGCAGCACCGGCGGCACCAGCAGCAGGATGTCGACCAACCCGTCGAGCAGGAAATTGAGGCCATTCGAAAAGGCCCTGAAGACAGTGTCGAAATTGTCGGTGAGGAAGCCGAAGAACGCCTTTCCCCAGGCGCCGATCGGAATCTTGTGATCGACCATGAATTTCGAAATCGGATCCATATCGCCCCTCTCATGCAGGAGACCGCCCTGCCCTCGGCCTCTACTGTCGCAACGTCATCTTGTCACAGGATATGAAAAAGGGCAGCCTTTTCCAGAATGGCTGCCCTTTATTTCGGTCATGCCGAAATCACAGTCGGCTCAGCTTCCAAGCGCGGTCTTGATCGCCGCCGCCGCGTCGCCGCCATCGAAGGTGGTGACGCCGGCGATCCAGGGCGCAACCGCGCCGGGATTCTTCTTCAGCCAGTCGCTCGCCACCGTGTTGGCATCGCCGCCCTTGAGGATCGCGTCCATCATCTGGCCTTCCATGTCCAGATTGAACTTCAGATTGGCGATGAACTTGCCTGCATTCGGGCACTCCGTGGTGTAGCCCTTGCGCACGTTGGTAAACACGGTGGCAGCACCGAAGCCGCTGTCGCCCATGCCGTCGAGATAGGTGATCTTCATGGCGCCCATCACCGGATGCGGCGTCCAGCCGAGGAAGGCGATCCACTCATTGTTCTTCATCGACTGCTCGGCCTGCGTCAGCATGCCGGCTTCCGAGGATTCGACCAGCTCGAAGCCTTCGAGATTGTCCTTCGGGTTCTTGATCATGTCGAGGATGATGCGGTTGCCGTCATTGCCGGCTTCGATGCCGTAGATCTTGCCGTTGAACTTGTCCTTGAACTTGCCGATATCGGTCAGCGACTTGACGCCGGCATCCGCGACATAGGTCGGCACCACGATGCCGTAGCCGGCGCCGGTCAGGTTCGTGCTGATGGTCTCGACGGAGCCGTCGGCGGTGTAGTCCTTGATGTCGTTGGTCATCGACGGCATCCAGTTGCCGAGGAAGACATCAAGATCCTTGTTCTTCAGCGACGCCATGGTCACCGGCACCGACAGCTGGATCGTCTGCGGCTCGTAGCCGAGCGCGGTCAGCAGAACGGAAGCGACACCGGTCGTCGCCTGGATATCGGTCCAGCCGACATCGGAAAGACGCACCGCCTTGCAGCTTGCCGGATCGCCGGCGAAGGCAGCGCTCGTAGACAACAGAGCCGCCAGGCCGAGGCCGGCGACGAAGGAATTCATGCGCGACATAGATATTCTCCCATTGCGATTCTTAGGCGAAGCGAAGTTACGGTTTCTCTGCCCGCCTTGTTTCGTCAGCCAAACACCATTCTGGTGTGGTTTCAAGCATTAAGGCAATCACGATCAACGGCGCAGGCTGGCCAATCAGCGACACGCTTCCTGCTTTTGCACTGCGCGGCTGTCGTTTTTTGGGAGTCGGGGTCTTTTTTGGGGGAATGCGGCGGCGCCCCCTCCCCGCACCGGGACAAGTCGGCTTAAAAGGGCGGCATGGCCAAGCTCTACTTCCACTATGCGACGATGAACGCCGGCAAGACGACGATGCTGTTGCAGGCGTCGTACAACTATCGCGAGCGCGGCATGCGCACGATGCTGTTCGTCGCCGGCCACTATCGAAAGGGCGACAGCGGCCTGATCTCGTCGCGCATCGGCCTGGAGACCGAAGCCGAGATGTTCCGCGACGGCGACGATCTGTTCGCCCGCGTGGCCGATCACCACGAGCATACGACCGTGCATTGCGTCTTCGTCGACGAGGCGCAGTTCCTCGAGGAGGAGCAGGTCTGGCAGCTCGCCCGCATCGCAGACCGGCTGAACATCCCGGTCATGTGCTACGGCCTGCGCACCGATTTCCAGGGCAAGCTGTTTTCCGGTTCGCGGGCGCTGCTGGCCATCGCCGACGATTTGCGCGAGGTGCGCACCATCTGCCGTTGCGGCCGCAAGGCGACGATGGTGGTGCGCCTCGGCCCCGACGGCAAGGTGGCACGTCAGGGCGAGCAGGTGGCCATCGGCAAGGACGTCTATGTCTCGCTCTGCCGCCGCCACTGGGAGGAAGAGATGGGCCGCGCCGCGCCCGACGATTTCATCGGCTTCACCCGGGCCTGACGGGCCGGCGGCCCAATGCATGTCACCCAAAGTGCGCAGCTGTCTTGGGACAACGACGTGCATAAAGACAAGCGCCTCTGCCCGGTGCGGCCGGATCTGGCAACTTCCCAATCCCGCGACAATGCAGCGTTTGTTAAGGCCTCGGTCCTATAAGACCGCCAGCCAGAGCTCTCCGGGGTCAGCCATGTTTCGAGCCGCTTCGTCTGCCAGCATTGTTCTCCTAGCCACATCGCTTGCCGCTCATGCCGGCGGCGACCCGGCACTGGGCAAGCATGTCTTCAACCGGTGCATCTCCTGCCATGAAGCGGCCACCGACCGCGACAAGGTCGGCCCGCATCTGCTGGGCGTCGTCGGCCGCACCGCCGGCAGTGCCGAGAGCTTCCTTGGTCACTACTCCGAGGCGATGAAGAGCGCCGGTGCTGGCGGCCTGGTCTGGGATGAAGCCAACCTCGCCGAGTATCTCAAGGCGCCTCGGCTCAAGGTGCCTGGCAACAAGATGGCCTTTGCCGGCCTGACCAACGACGACGACATCGCCAATGTCATTGCCTATCTGAAGGCCGATCCCAAGCCCTGAGCAACAGCCGGCTGCGTTGCATGACGACGCAGGCTTGGCCGGATATGTTACGCCCGCAACTGGAATTCCAGAGCGTCCGCGCCAGCGGAGATTGACTGCTTTGCTGACACAGAAGTTCAATGACAGTTGAACTACGCTTGACTGTAAGCTAAACACGCCATGACCACGCCTTCACTACCTTTCAAGACCGTGGCGAATTCTTTTGTTTTCGGGGCGGGTCTTGTCTTGCGTCTTTCAATCCCCGGATGCCCCACATATATTCGCCGCTGTTCGCGACCAGCGACGTGATGCCGAAGCGGGAGGCCCCAATGGCGACATTGCAGAATTTCGATGCCGAAATTGCCAAGACCAAGCAGGTCGTGCAGGACATGCGCACCAAGATCGAGCAGTCCGGCACCGTGCTTGATACGCTGGCCACCGCCGACAAGAAGATCGGCGACGCCAATTTCGACATCGAGAACGCCCGCATCGAGGACGTGCTGAAACAGCAGAAGGTGATGGAAGGCAACATCGCCGACCTGATCATTGGTCTGGAGGACGCCACCAACGTCTTCGGCGCCGAATTCGAAAGCATGAAGAACTACACCGGCTGGGAAAACTTCGTCGGCATGTTCTCCAGCCAGAGCAAGCAACGCATGCGCACCGATCGCGTCCGCAACATGTCGCTGGCCGGCAACCTGCAGGAACTGTTGGCCAAGTCCGACACCATTGTCGGCATCCTAAAGGCGCAGAAAGAGGTCCTCGACCAGCGCTACAAGACCTCCGAGGCCAGCCTGTCGCAGGTCATCGAGCGCCGCAAGACCACCATGTCCAACCTCGAAGCCGTGCAGAAGCGCATCGAGGAACTCAACCCGATGCTGCTCGACATCGAAAACAAGATCGGCGCGTCCACCAGCCAGAAGGACCGCACGCAACTCGAAGGCGAACGCTCCAAGCTGGCGACGGAATACAATGAAAAGCAGGCCAAGGAGCAGGAGTTGCTGGCCGAGAGCCAGACGCTGGAACGCTACACCTCGATGTTCCAGACCTTCGTCGATTCTCTCAACAACCAGATCGCCGCGCAGTCGACGCTGATCAACAAGCTGACCATCGATACCGAACAGCGCATCGTGCTCTACAAGGCGCTGGAGGATTCGCTGAAGACCGCCGCCCAGCAGGACGTCGCCCACAAGATCAACACGCTTGGCAGCCAGGTCGACAACACAGCCGAAGAAACCATGGCCGGCATCGGTGCCGCCTCGCAGAAACACATCGGCGACCTGCTTGAAATGCACGAGAAGAACATGGTCGCCAGCTCCGACATCCAGCGCCGCAAGAAGCTGGCCGACGATGCCTTTGCCCGCCGCTTCGACGAGGTGCTGAAGAAGCACAACGCGTCAAATTACGTGCAGTCCTAGGGGTGACTGGACTGCCCGCGAGCGCACAGGCATGACCCCCGAAAACGAAGCGGCCGCACGGTATTTCTCGGCCATTACGGCCGCACTGAGCGGCCTTGAAGTGTTCATGCGCGACGATCGCTCGCCGCTCTACCGGCATGGCATCGTCGCCAAGATCGTCGCCGAATACATCGCCCGGCTCGACAAGTCCTTTGCCTGCTGGCGCAACCGGCTGGGCTTCATGGACACGTTCCGCATTTCGCGCGCCGAAAGCGGTTTTCCGGTCTTCCAGAACCTGCTCGAACTCGAAAACGACCGTCGCCAGGCCGACGCGCGGCTTGCCAACATTCCGCTGGCCGGCGAGTTGCGCGAGGAAATGGCCGACTTCATCCTGCGCCACAAGGAATTCCCCGAGGCGCTGCAGAAGTCGATGGCCGAACGGCTCTATCTCGAGGACGTGAAAAGCGAGAACACGTTCGGCCCCTTCACCCTGGCGCAGACGGCCAAGGTCTCGGTCAATCCAAAGACAGCGCGGCCGTATTACCTCGTCCACTGGGCAACGTTCGACGGCAGCGCCAACCTGCCGCTGGTCTACATGGTGACGGTGGAAGATTCTTCCGACGCGATGGTGCGTCAGCTCGTCGACAGCAACGGCAAGCTCAATGACAAGGTCGACATTCCGCTGCCGGTCGATGGCCTGCTCAACCCCGAGCTGGCCCACCGTTTCGACGATTTCACCGAGAAGAACTCAGCCTACACGCTGTCGCCGGCGACCATCGCGGTCAACCTCGACAAGGATTTCGAGCCGCTGCATCCCAAGCAGTTGCGCCGCGTCGTGCTCGGCCCATTCTATTCGGCGGGGATCACCGACAACAATTCGACGGTGACCGAAGTGCTGGCCAAGGTGCGCAAGCCGGAAAATGCCTGGCTGCTGACCTGGACCATCCAGGAGGTCTATTCCAAGAGCGAGAAACCCGGCCGCAAGGGGCTGTTTTCGAGCGAGAAGACGACGCAGGAATTCTTCATCAACACCGATGATCTGGAAGCCGCGCGCCAGGGCGTGTCCAGCTACGAAAACCATGCGCTGATCCCGCACGAGGCCTACCAGGCACTCTACGCCGCCGGCGAGGCGCAGAAGATCTTTGCCGGCTACAAGGTCCACATCCTGTCCAACGGACAGGTCATCTCAGACGTCTGACCGTCACACCACGGAGCACTCTTCATGGATACCGGCCTGACCACCATTCCGGAAGCTTCGATCGAAAAGCACCGGGCCACCGCGCAGAGCTTCATCACCCGCATCGTCGTGCTGGAAGACCCCTCGCGCGAGTCCGGCACGGCGCTGGCCGGCACCAACCGCCGCTTCGTCTCGACCGTTTCGGTCGGCTCGGTGCGGCGCACGCGCGAGGTCGAGCTGTCGAAGACCGTCGGCGCCGTCCATCCCGACGACCAGCTGCTGACCATCCCCCAGCACACATTGTTGTTTCGCGCCCGGCGCGGTACGGCCATCGCGTTGGCCATATCGGACGTCTTTGCCGAAGGCTCGGACCTCGAAAGCCTGCAAGCGAAAAACACCCGCGCGCCGCTCGAGGGCGACGAGGCCTCGGCTTTCAAGAAGCTTCTGTCGGCCTCGGCCTACATCTCCGCCTTCAGCCTCGCTTCCTATCTGTTCCAGCTGATCGACAGCGATGGCGAAGCGCCCAACGACATCCCCGAGCCCGACTTCCTGTTCGACACGCCGCAGGATGCGGTGAAGTCGATCCTGGCCGGCCTCGACAAGGCGATATCGGGCTCGTCCGACGATGCCGACCTGATGACCAGGGCACGCGCCTTTGCCCGCGTCGCCATCGACGGGCTGTTGGCGCGCAAGGGTCGCTTCGACGGCATTGGCCCGTTCGAGAACGCGCATATCCGCATCGATGCCGACAACTTCACCCTCGACGGTTTCGACGTCGCGCCGGGCAAGCGCTCGAAGCCGCTGGTCATGACCTTCAAGACGCCCGAAGAGGTGGTCGGCAACCACATCGCCAAATACCAGTCGGTCAAGCTCGCCAAGATGCTGATGGCCTACGACTTCGAGCGTGAGCTCAACCCCTTCGTCGAACTCGGCGGCTTCCTGTTTACCTTCATCGGCGACGGCGCCCCCGGCACCGGCAAGACGACGTTGATCCAGATGATCGCCGGCCTCGTCAACGGCTACTGCCAGGTCGCCGGCTATCCCTTCGCCTATGAGAATTTCGGCGTCGACCAGATCTCGTCCTACCAGGGCAAGTCGGGCCAGAACTGCCGCCAGTTCATCAACAATGTGCTCAATCCGCGCGTCATCGGCTTCGGCACCATCGACGACATCGACCAGGTGGCGGCGCGCCGCTCCGACGACCGCGCCTCGGCTGGCCAGCAGGAGATCACCGGCGTGCTGATGGATGCCTTCGCCGGTGCCGGCACGGTGGTGCGCGGCAACTGCTCGTTCGGCATGTTCTCCAACTATCCCGAAAATGTCGACGATGCGCTGCGCCAGCGCGCCGGCGCCCGCTGGCTGGTCGACGGTCCGCAGACGCGCGATGACTACATCGACATCTTCGTGCTGCTTGCCGGCAAGAACCACGAGATCCCGCTCGGCGACCACGATCTCTACGCCGCGCAGGAGATCCAGCGCGCCGTGACCGAGGCCTACGAGGAGCATGAGAAACCGCAGGAAGACGGGCTGATGAAGGTCTACGAGCGCTACATGAAGGAGAACGGCGCCCCGAAATCGATGGCCGATATCGGCACCTATCTGCACCTGATCAAGGATGCCGAGCCGCGCTTCACCGGCCGCGCCATCAAGAACGTCACCGACGCCATCAAGATGCGCGCCATGGATATCGAGCTTCCCGACGACTGGTTCGAGAAGCCGGAAGCCTTCATGCACAAGGGCTATGACGAGAAGAAGGCGATGATCGAGGAACTGCGCGGGCCGTTCTCGATGGACATGGTCATGCAGGAGATCAACCGCTACGCCGACAGCGAGTTCCGCTATTCCGACAAGTCCGACGACGCCGCCGTCGAAAAACTGCTGCGCGACGCACGCCTGCGCGAACGAGCCGCACGCGAGATGGAGGAAATGAAGAAAAAGGGTCTGTGGAATGCGTGAAGGTACGCAATGACCGCCAAGAAGCCCGATCTGCTGCGCGACAATGAGCTGATTTATGGCCGGCTGCTCACCGTCGACGAGCCGCATTTGATCCAGCGCTACAACAAGGCGCTGGCGGCGTTCGGCCTGAAGCCGACGAAGTTGAAGAGCTTCCAGATCGACCGCACAGGGTTCTCGCCAGAAGTGGCCGAGGAATGCGGCGACTATGACTATCTCGACCCCAACGAGGTCAATCGCCGCTTCATCATCCTGACGCCGTCGCAGATCGACCTGCCGGTGGTGCACACCGCCTTCTCCAACACCTCGCAGTTGATGTTCGAGTTCATGTCCAAGAACCAGCGCGCCATCGACGCGCTGACCATCAAGGACGTGATCTACGGCGAGATCGAGGATTCCGTTCCCAAGGTCAACGACATCGAGGACCTGCTGTCGATAAGCCAGGTCGAGTTCAAGGTGCTGTCGGCCGAGGACGTGCTGGGCAAGGCTGCCGAGCTCGGCAAGCTCGTCGACCGGCTGAAGCAGGAGCCCGACGCCTGGCGCGACAACGCCATGCTGACCCGCATGGTGGAACTGGCCAAGATCTGCGGCGACATCCGCGAGAACGCGCTGGTGCCGGACCAGGTGATCTTCCGCCACAATGCCTACTGGACCAGCCATTTCGGCGGTCTCTACGTGTTCGTCGATCCGGACATGACGACGGTGATCGGCGATCCGGCCGCACCTGGTTTCCGCCGCTCTCGGCCGTGGCAGGTCAGCTATCTTTCGATCAACGACGCCGACAAGGTGTTCAAGTTCCTCGCCACCACCGGCCGCGTCGAGCTGCCGCGCGCCTCCTGGATCGAGGCCTCGGGGTATCTCGAGCATCGCGCCGAGATGGTGGTGCGCGCGCTGATCCGCGACGCCGAGCCGGACCGCAACCTGACCGATGTCGACAAGGTCTGGCTGCAGACCTGGATTCAGAGCCATGCCGACCTGATCACCAGGAACGGCAATTTTCCCTTCCTCAACGCCGCCAAGCGCGAGATCGCCCAGCTCGGCTACCTCAAGATCGAGGATGTCTTCCCGCAGCAGCGCTTCCTGGTGATCCGCGCCAAACCGGACCATCCCGACGCCTGGCTGACCAACCGGCTGATCTCGGACTTCGTCCCGTCGGACTTCGTCTCGCGCTACATCTTCAACAAGCAGGGCTTCTACAGGGACTATGACGGCTTCAGCGACGCCTGGCGATCGCATGTTGTGGACGTTCTCAAAACCACATATTTGAAAGACAAGGTGGCGTTTCGCACACGCCTCTACGGCCTGACTGACTAGAACGAAATGAACCGTCATTTCGTTCTAACTTGTTGTTTTGGCGCATGATGCTATCCAAAAAGTCTGCAACTTTTTGGCATCATGCTTTGAGGGGGTGACATCGCCATGCTTGATCCGATCGTGAACTTCTTCACTTGGATTTTCCAGTGGATCGGCCGTGGCATCGGCCTCCTGATCGGCGTCATCCTGTGGCCGTTCATGTGGGCCGGGCGCTGGTACACGCAGCGCGGCTGGATCCTCAAGGCGGTGGTCGGCGTCGCCTTGCTGGTGCTCGTCGGCCTCTATGCCAACTTCTTCTACGCCACCCAGTGGTGGAACAATTTCAACCCGAATTACCCCGACACCTACACTTTCGAAAAGCGCAACGTGTCCGCCGGCGAACAGGTTGCCGCCGGCTCCGGCACGGATACCGCCAAGACCTGCGGCAACTCCGGTATCGCCCAGATCGCCGCCGACCTGACCGACTTCAACGTCAACCAGAATGCCTGGATCTCATCGATGATCCTCTACAAGCTCGGCCTGTTCGGCATCGACTGGGACCACACGCCGTGGATGGATAACAAGGCCTCGTTCCAGCGCGGCATAAACCAGGCGGTGCGGCGCACGGCGACGGAACTCGCCGACAATCTCGGCCGTGTCCGCACCACGTCGCAGATCGATGCCGATCTGCAGGACGCGCGCGGCAATCTGCAGTTCGACGAATACACCTGGTATTTCGGCGTGAGCCCGTTCGGCCCGAAGACGCCGACGCCGAGCTATTACCGCGACGCGGTGCGCAAGCTGCGCTCCTTCAACGCCCGGCTCGCCACCTGCCAGGCGACCTTCGATGCCCGCGCCGACAATCTGAAGCAATATATCGATCGTATCTCATCCGACATAGGCTCGACGTCGGCGATCCTCAAGGAGCGCGCCGAGAACCACAACGATGGCTGGTTCGATTTCCGCGCCGACGACCGCTACTGGTTCGCCTATGGCCAACTCTATGCCTATTACGGCCTCATGAAGGGTGCCCAGGCCGACTTCGACGACGTCATCAAGGAAAAGCACCTGCAGAGCCTGTGGGACACGATGGACGCGCAGTTCGTCTCGGCGCTGCGCATCCAGCCCTTCATCATCGCCAATGGCCGCGAAGACGGCTGGCTTTTGCCGACGCATCTGACGACGATGGGCTTCTACGTGCTCAGGGTGCGCTCCAACATGGTCGAAATCAGCAACGTGCTGACGCAGTAAGGCTTGCCGGCCGCAGCCGAAGCGATGGCGAATTTGCGCCGTCGCTTCTGTCGCATTCGGTGCATTGTGCGGCTGTTTTGAGACGGCGGAACGACGCGTCCTCTGGCTTCTATACGGCGCGGCAACGGAGCCGGGAAGAACCGATGACAGGTCGGCCGGTCCGCAGATGAATTTTCTTCATAGGAAACATAGTTGCATGCAAGTTGACGCCGCGGCAGCGACAGGGTTAAAACATGCCCGCGCCCCGGTTCCGGCCTGCATGCGAGTGAGATCAAACCCCGTCCCCTCCACCGACCAATCCAGAGGAAAGCCGTCATGGCCGAAGTGAAGTCCGACATCGAGATCGCGCGCGGCGCCAAGAAGAAGCAGATCCAGGAGATCGGCGCCAAGATCGGCATTCCGACCGAACACCTTTTGCCCTACGGCCACGACAAGGCCAAGATTTCCGCCGAGTTCATCAAGTCGGTGAAGGGCAACAAGGACGGCAGGCTGATCCTCGTCACCGCCATCAACCCGACGCCGGCCGGCGAAGGCAAGACGACGACCACCGTCGGCCTCGGCGACGGCCTCAACCGCATCGGCAAGAAGGCGATCGTCTGCATCCGCGAGGCTTCGCTCGGCCCGAACTTCGGCGTCAAGGGCGGTGCGGCCGGCGGCGGCTACGCACAGGTCGTGCCGATGGAGGACATGAACCTCCACTTCACCGGCGACTTCCACGCCATCACCACGGCGCACAACCTTCTGTCGGCGCTGATCGACAACCACATCTACTGGGGCAATGAGCTCGGCATCGACACCCGCCGCGTCGTCTGGCGTCGCGTCATGGACATGAACGACCGGGCGCTGCGCGAGATGATCTGTTCGCTCGGCGGCGTCGCCAATGGCTTTCCGCGCGAGGGCGGCTTCGACATCACCGTCGCCTCGGAGGTCATGGCCATCCTGTGCCTGTCGACCGATCTGAAGGACCTCGAGAAGCGCCTAGGCGACATCATCGTCGCCTATCGCCGTGACAAGTCGCCGGTCTATGCCCGCGACCTCAAGGCCGACGGCGCCATGGCGGTGCTCTTGAAGGACGCCATGCAGCCGAACCTGGTGCAGACGCTGGAGAACAACCCGGCCTTCGTCCATGGCGGCCCGTTCGCCAACATCGCGCATGGCTGCAACTCGGTCGTCGCCACCACGACGGCGCTCAAGCTTGCCGACTATGTCGTCACCGAAGCCGGCTTCGGCGCTGACCTCGGCGCGGAAAAGTTCTTCGACATCAAGTGCCGCAAGGCTGGCCTGAAGCCGGCCGCTGCCGTCATCGTCGCCACCGTGCGCGCCATGAAGATGAATGGCGGCGTCAAGAAGGAAGACCTCGGCAAGGAAAACATCGAGGCGGTGAAGAAGGGCTGCGCCAACCTTGGCCGCCACATCGAGAACATCCGCCAGTTCGGCGTGCCGGCGGTGGTTGCCATCAACCACTTCTATTCCGACACCGACGCCGAAATCCAGGCGATGAAGGACTATGTCGCCTCGATGGGCGAAGAGGCGATCCTGTGCAAGCACTGGGCCAAGGGTTCAGCCGGCATCGAGGAGCTCGCCAACAAGGTGGTGGCGCTGGCCGAATCCGGCGCCTCGCAGTTCGCGCCGCTCTACCCCGATGCGATGCCGCTGTTCGAGAAGATCAACACCATCGTCCAGCGCATCTATCGCGGCTCGGAAGCGATCGCCGACAAGTCGGTGCGCGACCAGCTGCACGCCTGGGAGCAAGCCGGCTACGGCCACCTGCCGGTCTGCATGGCCAAGACGCAGTATTCCTTCTCGACCGACCCGAACCTGCGCGGCGCGCCGACCGGCCACACCGTGCCGGTGCGCGAGGTCAGGCTGTCAGCCGGTGCCGGCTTCGTCGTCATCATCTGCGGCGAGGTCATGACCATGCCCGGCCTGCCCAAGGCGCCATCCTCGGAGAAGATCTTCCTCAACGAGGCCGGACAGATCGAAGGCCTGTTCTGAGAATTTCGAGATCGTTGCGAGATTTGAAAGGGCGGCCACTGGCCGCCCTTTCTGCTTTCCGAGGACAAACCTGGCTACGCGGCGCTGCGCGCTAGCGCCCGTTGGTTGGAGGCATAGATCGTATCCCGCTCGGGCAGCGTGCCGGTCTTCAGGCATTCGATCCATTCGGCGGTCTTGAGCACCGCCGCGAAGCGCGACTGCAGGATGATCGTCACCACGCGGTGGATCTCTTCGGCCGAGGCATAGCCGGCGCTGTTGGCGTAGGGCAGCGATCCGGTCGCGTCGGACAGGAACTCGACGGCGAAGCCCATATGCACGGCGTGGATGATGGTCGACAGATCGCAATTGTGCGTCATGTAGCCGACGACAGTAATCGTATCGATGGCGTTGGCGCGCAGCCAGTCTTCGAGATCGGTGCCGGTGAAAGCGCTTGGCATGGTCTTTTCGACGTAGTGGTCGCGGCTTCGCCTCGCTATCTCGGGATGCAGTTCGGCGCCATGGCTGCCCTTGGCGAAAACTGGCGATGTCTCGGGAGCCAGTTGCTTGATTACCACCACCTTGACGCCAGCCGCGGCGGCCGCGTCCATGGCGCGTGCCACATTGACGACGCTGTCGCGGAACGGCGGATGCTGGATGGCGAGATTGCCGCCATCATAATCGTTCTGGACATCGACGACGACAAGCGCGCGACGTGGCGTGGCGTTGGCTGGGTCAGACATGGTGTTTTCCTTTCCGGCTTTAATGCGATGGGTCGAAAATAGGCGACACACCAAGCGGTTGAAAGTGTCCCGATTGACATCATTCGAAAGAATTGGGACAATCCGCATCCACTCGCCGGAAGCCCCCATGACCGACCCGATCATCGCCGTCCTTGCCTTCGACGGCATCAGCCCGTTCCATCTCTCCGTGCCATGCCTGGTGTTCGGCGAGGACAGGACATCTCTTGGCCTGCCGCGCTTCGAGTTCCGCATCTGCGCGGTCAAGGCCGGCCCGATCCACACCGAAGCCGGACTGACGGTTGCCGTGCCGCATGGGCTCGAAGGGCTCGACGGCGCCGACATCGTCATCATCCCAAGCTGGCATCGTCTTGGCGAGGCGCCAGCGCCAGTGTTGATGGAGGCGCTGCGCAGAGCACACGAGCATGGCGCATTGATTGTCGGCCTGTGTCTGGGGACCTTCGCCATCGCTGCGGCCGGACTGCTTTCAGGCCGCCGTGCCGCGACGCACTGGGCCTATTCCGAGCGGCTGCAAAAACTCCATCCCGACATCGCGGTCGATGCCACGGTGCTCTATGTCGACAATGGCGATGTCGTGACCTCGGCCGGCGTCGCGGCTGGCCTCGACTGCTGTCTCCACATCGTGCGCGCCCGCTATGGGGCGGAAGCCGCACTCCGGCTCGCCCGCCAGATTGTGCTTTCGCCGCACCGGCAAGGCGGGCAGGCGCAATTCATCGAGCATCCAGTCGCAAAAGGCGCTGACGCCGATCGGTTCACCCAGGCGCTTGACGCGGTTCGCGCGACGCTTGGCGAGACGCACAACCTAGACCGCGTCGCCGAGGCCGCCGGCCTGACCCGCCGCACCTTCACCCGCCGCTTTCAGAAATCGATCGGCACCAGTTTCGGCGAATGGCTGACCAGCCAGCGGATCGAACTGGCGCAGCGGTTGCTGGAAGCGACGGAGAAATCGATGGACATGGTGGCCTTCGAGGTCGGCTTCGGCAGCGCCACGTCGCTGCGCCAGCATTTTTCGGCACGGCTCAAGACGTCACCGGCGCAATACCGTCGCGAGTTCTCGAGGCGAGCCGATCAGGACGAACCAGTGCCGCACGCGCCGCCTTCCTGAAAAAGAACGGCCAAAGGCGCCGCATCACTGCGGCGCCTTTGGTATTCCCTGATCCAGGCCGTCAGGCGACGTCTCCCGGCGATGGCGCGCGCTTGCGGCCGGTGAGCATGGCGCGAACCAGATTCTCACGATGGCGCAGGCTGGCCAGCAGCACGCCGCCGACATGAAGCCCGACGAGCACGAGAATTCCATTGCCTAGGATCTTGTGCGTGTCCTCCACCCAGGCCACGCCCCACCAGGTATCAGTGGTCTGCATCCAGCCGGTAAGCGCAATTCCCGCCACGCAGGTCAGAAGCGCCAGCACCATGGCGCCGCCGGCAGGGTTGTGGCCGAGATGACGCTTTTCGCGACCCTGCGCCACATCGGCTATGTACAGGCTCACCGTGCGCGGCCCACGCACGAACTGACGGAAGCGTGTGTGACCCGATCCCGCCAGCCCTGCGATCAGCCGCGAGGCTATCAAGACCCCCGCGCTGTAACCGGCCAGTTCATGCAGCTTCATGACTTCTCCCGAGGAAAGCCAGGCCACCGCAACGCACAGGACCAGCGACCAATGAAAGAGGCGGACGTAGGAACTCCAGACCCTGACCGAGCCTTCTCGTGTCGACTCGACCGAGGCTTCTCGTGTCGATGCGGTGGCGTTCATGGCGATCAACCGTCGTCGGAATCGGCGCCGACCGACTCGAGCGTCTTGGGATTGAACACGGCTTCCAGCTTCTTGCCATTGGCATCGAGTGCCTTGGCTTCGTAGCAGCCGTTCTCGGTCTTGATGCTGCGCACCTTCCAGCCTTCGCTTTCAAGCTTCTTCTGCAGCGCCTCGCGTGGTTGCCACTGGTCGGTCGGCACATCGCATTTGTCGGCGGCGAAAGCCGGTCCGGCAACAGCCATCACCAGCGCGGTCATGATCAAGGTCTTCATCTTGTTTTCTCCATCGGCCAATTCCGATGTCGCGAAACCTGACCGTGAAACCTGACAGCAGCCTGAACGCGTATCGTATCGCTCAAAAGCCGCAGTTGGCTTTCGTTCAGGTTCCTGTCAGCCTTGTTCCGCATGGAGGTGGCGTGTTGCTGAACACGGAGGCAAGGTGCGCGTTCTACTGATCGAAGACGACCCCGTGCTGGGCGAGGCGGTGCGCGATCATATCGCCGCCGACGGTCATGCCGTGGACTGGAGCACGACACTTGGCGATGCCGGCGATCACCTTCATGTCGTCTCCTATGAACTCGTCCTGCTCGATCTCCATCTGCCGGACGGCAGGGGGCTCGAATTCCTGAAGACGCTGCGCCGCGAAGGCACCGATACGCCGGTCATCATCCTGACCGCGCGCGACCAGCTCTCCGACCGGATAGAGGGGCTGAATTCCGGGGCAGACGACTATCTGGTCAAGCCGTTCGATCTCGGCGAGTTGTCCGCGCGCCTCGCCGCGGTCGCGCGGCGCTATGCGGGAAACCCAAATCCCCTGGTTCGGCTCGGGCCAGTCGAAATCGACCAAGCCGCCCGCCGGGTTGTCGTGGACGGCAGGGAGGCCATGCTGACGTCCCGCGAATGGGCGGTGCTCGAGCAGTTCTTGCGCCGGCCCGGCATGACCGTGAGCAAGAACCAGATCGAGGATGCGCTCTATGCCTTCGGGGCGGAGATCGAAAGCAACACGGTCGAAGTCTATGTCAGCCGCCTGCGCAAGAAGATCGGGCGCGAGGCCCTCACGACCGTAAGGGGGCTGGGCTACCGTCTGGCGTTCCCATGAGGCTCTTCGACAGCCTTGCCGGTCGTCTCGTTGCCTCGCTGATCCTGGTCACGGTCGCCTTCGGCCTGGTCGCCGCGGTCACGGGAAGCATCACTCTGCATCGTGAAATCAACGAAGCCATGGACAATTCGATGCAGGAAGCGGCCCGCCGGCTGCTGCCGCTGGTCATCGACGATCTTTTCGGGCGCGAGGTTTCGCAATCGCCCCGCAGGCTGGCAGAGGCCGTCTCGGACGATATAGGCGGTCGCCTCATCTTCCAGGTGCGGGACGGCAGTGGCCGTGTTCTCCTGCACTCCTACAATGCTCCCGCGGAGCCGCTCACGGCTGAACTCGCGCAGGGCTTTTCGGAGGCCGCCGGATGGCGCATCTACACTGAGCCCGCGGTTGGCCGCACGATCTTCATCCAGGTCGCCGAGCTCGATGCACGGCGCAATGAGGAAACCTTCGAAGCCGCCACCGGCTTCCTGATACCGATGGTCATGCTGATCCCGTTGAGCGCACCTGTCGCGTGGCTGACCCTGGCGCGTTTCCTGAGGCCGATTGCAACATTGCGCGGCGAGATCGGCGCCCGTCACGGCGACAACCTCGCTGCGATCCGCACCACCGAACTGCCTTCCGAACTCGCCGCCATTGCCAAGTCGGTCAACAGCCTGATGCGGCGCCTGCACATGGCGCTTGAGGCGGAAAAAGAATTCACCGCGAATGCCGCGCATGAATTGCGCACGCCGATTGCCGGCGCACTGGCACAGACGGAGCGCCTGATCGCGGAAGCTCCGGACGACGCGGCAAGAAAACGGCCGCGCCAGATCAAGGCAGCGCTGTCCAATCTCGCCGGCCTGTCCGAAAAGTTGATGCAGCTGGCGCGCGCCGACGCCGGAGTGGCCGCCGCCGGCAAGCCTGCCGACCTTGCCGCGGTCGCCGCACTGGTGGTCGAAGACTTCGAACAGCACAGCGAAAACAAGGGCCGCCTTCGCCTCGAAATGCCGGTGAAAGGCAAGGCGCTGGCCGCGATCGACACGGATGCACTGGCCATCGTCCTGCGCAACCTTATCGAGAATGCCTTGCGGCATGGCCCCGAAGGCGGAGAGGTTGTCGTGCGCATCGACGAAGACGCCCGACTTAGCGTGATCAACCAAGGTCCGGTGGTTCCAGCCCCAGGCAGCCTGATCAAACGGTTCGAGCGCGGCGCAACGCGCGCCGAGGGATCAGGTCTCGGGTTGGCGATCGTCAGCCGGATCCTGCAACAGATCGATGCGACACTGGTTTTGAACTCACCGGCATCCGGCCGGCAGGACGGCTTTGAAGCGACGATCCGGTTTCCAGGCTTAGAGCCGAACTCGAAGAGATAGAGCATGATGTCGTCCGAAAACCGCTTCACACATTTCGGCATCATGCCCTAGAGCAATTCCAGGAAAAGTGTGAAACGGTTTTCCGTCCGGAATTGCGTCAAAACAAAGAGATAGAGCGGTTCGGCGTTTCCGTGAAACGGTGAACCGCTCTAGCGTCAGCCGCGCTTGACCGCCCGCGCCGGATTGCCGACCACCGTGGTGTTCGCGGCGACGTCGCGCGTCACCACCGCGCCGGCGCCGACGATGGCGCCCTCGCCGATGCTGACGCCGCCAAGGATGATCGCGCTGCCGCCGATCCATGCATTGGCGCCGATCTCGACAGGCCTGGCGATCTCCAGCCCCGCTTGCCGCCCGGCGGCCTCCTTGTGGTGCTCGGCGCAATAGATCTGCACATTGGGGCCGAGCAGCGTTCCATTGCCGATGCGCACGCTTGCCGTGTCGAGAATGGTGCAGCCGGCGTTGAGAAAGGCGGCATCGCCGAGAAAGATGTTGAAGCCGTAGGCGCAGTGGAACGGCGCCTCGATGCGGGCGCCCTCGCCCGTCCTGCCGAGCAATGCCTTCAAGCCCGGCCCGAGGTTTCCGCGCTGCCGGGGTGGCAGGCAATTGTGCTCGAACACCGCGTCGCGCGCCATGACGCGCAAGGCCTCCAGTTCGTCATCGAGGCAGGTGTACCATTCGCCGGCCGCCATCTTGGCGCGCTCGCTTCCAGCCATGACGGTGTCCTCCCTTTGGCATCCCCGCCAAAGCACAAATGCCGCGGACGGAGAAGTGCCAGCTTCTGCCAATTCCGGGCGCAAAATCCATTCCGATTTTTCGAAGTCATGTCTGGTCAAAGGCCAAGCCTATGCTAGCCTGCTCTTGCTGGGCTGTCCTGGCCCGGCGATGAGGGGATCAATCATGCTGTATATTCTCGCACTTCTGATCGGCGTCATTGCCGGCCTTCGCGCGATGACCGCGCCGGCCGCCATCGCCTGGGGGGCTTATCTCGGCTGGCTGCCGGTCGCCGCCACCTGGGCCAGCTTCATGAGCCACTGGGCGGCTGTCGGCATCTTCACCATCCTGGCCATCGTCGAACTGGTCACCGACCAGTTGCCTTCGACGCCGAGCCGTAAAGTGCCGCAGCAATTCGGCGCCCGCATCATCATGGGCGCGTTTACCGGCGCTGTCATCGGCGCCACCGGCGGTTCCACCATCGGCGGCCTGATCGCCGGCGCCATCGGCGCTGTCATCGGCACGCTGGGCGGTGCCGAAGCGCGCGGCCGGCTGGCAGCCGCCTTCGGCAAGGACCCGCCCGCCGCCTTCATCGAGGACGCAGTGGCGATCATCGGCGGCCTGCTGATCGTGGCGGCGGTGGCATGACGGCAAAGACCTTCGACGCCATCATCATCGGCGCCGGACAGGCCGGCCCGTCGCTGGCCAGCCGGCTGAATGCCGCCGGCATGAGCGTGGCGCTGATCGAGCGCAAGCTGGTCGGCGGCACCTGCGTCAACACCGGTTGCATGCCGACCAAGACCATGGTCGCCAGCGCCTATGCCGCGCATCTGGCGCGGCGGGCGGCCGACTATGGCGTCACGCTCAGCGGCCCCGTCGGCGTCGATTACAAGGCGATCAAGGCGCGCAAGGACAAGGTGTCGAACGACGCCCGCATCGGGCTCGAAACCTGGATCGCCGGCATGGACAAATGCAAGCTCTATCGCGGCCATGCGCGTTTCGAATCCGCCAACACCGTGCGCGTCGGCGACGACCTTTTGACCGCCGAAAAAATCTTCCTCAACACCGGCGGCCGCGCCTCGGTGCCCGACCTGCCCGGCATCCACGATATCGACTATCTGACCAACTCCTCGATGATGGATCTCGACGTGCTGCCGCGCCATCTCGTCGTCGTCGGCGGCAGCTACATCTCGCTCGAATTCGCGCAGATGTTCCGACGCTTCGGCAGCGACGTCACGGTGATCGAGAAGTCTCCCAGGCTGACCGGCCGCGAGGACGAGGATGTTTCCGACGCCATCCTTTCCATCCTCGAAAACGAAGGCATTACGGTCCATCTCGGTGCCGACGACATCGCCTTCGCCAAACAAGGCAACGACACTGCCGTGACCTTCTCCGCCGGCAAACCGCCGGCGGTCGGCTCGCATGTGCTGCTGGCTCTGGGACGCGTGCCCAACACCGACGATCTCGGCCTCGACAGAGCCGGCGTCGAGGTCGACAAGCGCGGCTTCGTCACCGTCGACGACCAGCTGCGCACCAGCGTGCCCGGCATCTGGGCGATGGGCGATTGCAACGGCAAGGGCGCCTTCACCCACACCTCCTACAACGACTACGAGATCGTCGCCGCCAACCTGCTCGACAACGATCCGCGCAAGGTCAGCGACCGCATCGAGGCCTATGCGCTCTACATCGACCCGCCGCTCGGCCGCTGTGGCATGACCGAGGCCGCGGTGAAGAAATCCGGTCGCCGGGCGCTGGTCGGCCAGCGGCCGATGACCCGCGTCGGACGCGCCGTCGAAAAGGGCGAGACGCAGGGCTTCATGAAGATCCTCGTCGATGCCGACACCAGGGAGATCCTCGGCTGTTCGGTGCTTGGTCCCGGCGGCGACGAGGCGGTGCATTGCGTGCTTGATCTGATGTACGCCAAGGCGCCCGTCGACACGCTGGCGCGCGCGGTGCACATCCACCCGAATGTCTCGGAACTGCTGCCCACCATCGCCCAGGAGCTGAAGCCGCTGGTGTGAGAACCCTCATACTCGCGCCAAGCTGTGGACTTTATGCATTGCTGCGTTGCAGCAATGCATATTGCGCGTAGCGCGGCTACGCGTTCAATCTGAATTTGAACCGATTCAGTCTGGACGCCCCATGCCTTTGCCGATCCTTGCGCTTGCCATTGCGTCCTTCTGCATCGGCACCACCGAATTCGTCATCATGGGCCTGCTGCCGGAGGTCGCCGCCGACCTCGGCGTGTCCATCCCTTCGGCTGGCCTGCTGGTCACCGGCTATGCGCTGGGCGTCGTCTTCGGCGCGCCAATCGTGGCAATGGCCACCGCGCATTTGCCGCGCAAGCCGGTGCTGGTTGGCCTCGCCGCACTGTTCGTCGTCGGCAATCTGTTCTGCGCCATCGCGCCCAACTACTGGATGCTGATGGCCGCGCGCGTCTTCACCGCCTTCGGCCACGGCGCCTTCTTCGGTATCGGCTCGGTCGTTGCCGCCAGCCTAGTGCCGCGCAACAAGCGCGCCAGCGCCATCGCGCTGATGTTCGCCGGGCTGACGCTGGCCAACATCCTTGGCGTTCCCGCCGGCACCGCCCTGGGCGAAGCCTTCGGCTGGCGCGCCACCTTCCTCGCCGTGGTCGGCATCGGCCTGATCTCGGTCGCTTGCATCGCCTGGCTGGTGCCATCCGACGTCGCTGAACCGAGCGGTGGCGGCCTGCGCGGCGAATTGCGCGTGCTGGGCAAGCTACAGGTCTGGCTGGCGATGCTGATCGCCGCCCTGGCCTCGGCCAGCCTGTTTGCCGTCTTCACCTACATAAAACCCTATCTGACCGACGTCTCCGGCCTGTCCACCTCCGCCGTCACCTGGGTGCTGCTGCTGTTCGGCGCCGGCATGACCATCGGCAACATCATCGGCGGCCGGCTCGCCGACTGGAAATTGATGCCGACGGTGATCGGCACGCTGCTGTTGCTGGCGCTGCTGTTTGTCGGCTTCACGCAGTTCGGCGCCATAGCCGGCGTTGCCATCGGCATCGTTTTCCTGTGGGGCCTGCTCATCTTCGTCGTCGTGCCGCCGCTGCAGATCCGCGTCGTCGAGGCCGCCTCCGAAGGGCCGAATCTTGCCGCCACGCTGAACCAGGGCGCCTTCAATGTCGGCAATGCCAGCGGCGCCTGGATCGGCGGCGTGGCCCTTTCCGCAGGTGTTTCCTATGCCAATCTGCCGCTGGTCGGCGCGGCATTGGCGCTGCTGGCGGTCATCGTCGCGGTGCTGTCGCAGACACTGGATGGGCGCGCGCCTGCCGTCCCGCTTCAGGCTGCCGCGGAATAACCGCTTGCGCCCATAGCGCGGCAGGCTGGACCAATCGACATCGGCGCCTTCAAATGGGCATGTCTTGTCGCTCTTGATGGAGGAAAGTCATGCAGAAATCGATCGAGCGCATTGCCGGCGAAAGCGAAGGTGTTTCCTACGAATTTCCGCTGTTCCGGTTTGCTGGAACCGGCAAGGCCGCTCCGTCAGCCTATCTGCAGGCGGCACTCCATGCCGGCGAGTTGCCGGGCGTCGTCGCCATCGACGCGCTGATGCCGATACTGGCCAAGGCCGAGGCCGAAGGCCGCATCAAGGGCAACATCACCGTCGTGCCCTGGGCAAACCCGATCGGCCGCGCCCAATATCATTTCGGCGAGCATCAGGGCCGCTTCCATCTCGGCACCCGCACCAACTTCAATCGCGGCTTTCCGCTGCTTGCCGCGCCCGACGCAGCACTCTTGCCCAACACCACGCTTGGCTCCGTCGACCAGCGATTGAAGGCCCGGCTGGTGCAGCTTTCGCTTGGCCACGACATCGTGCTCGACCTGCATTGCGACGACGAGGGCCTCGCCTATCTCTATGTCCATACCAGCCTGTGGCCGGCGATGGCCGACTGTGCCGCCGCCATGGGCGTCGACGCGGTGATGCTGTGGAGCGAAGACACCGACGGTACGTTCGAGGGCGCCTCGATCATGCCCTATCAGAACGTTCCCGATGACGTGGCCAAACTCGACCGTCGCGTCGCCACGACGGTCGAATATCGCGGCATCCTCGATGTCGACGGCGCCTTGGCCGCCGCCGACGCCGAAGGTCTCTACCGGCTGCTGGTGGCGCGCGGCGTGATCTCCGACACCGCCCTGCCCGCACCCGGTCCTTTCACCGGTGTCGTCGCACCACTGGAAAACATCGAGATGATGCCGGCACCCCGGGCGGGCGCCGTGCTTTATGACGTGAAGCCCGGCGACCGCGTCGCCAAGGGCGTCCGCCTCGCCACCATCGTCCATGCACCGGGTGAAACCGATGGCCGCACCGAAGTCTTCGCACCGCAGGACGGCATCATCCTGACCCGCCGCTCGCGCCGCATAATCCGCGCCGGCGAAGATTTGTTGAAGCTGGTCGGCGACAGCAAGAGCGCCGACGCCAGGTCGGGGACACTGGAGGACTGAATTAGCCGGAAATAGCCAGCCGCGCCTTCGCCTCCAGCCATTCGGCCATCTGCCGGTAAGGCACCGGCCCGTGGCTGATGCGGGCGACGCCGAGTTCCGCCAGCCGCTGGCGCGGCGGCACATGCGCCAGCGCAATGATGTTGACCGGCAACGCGATTGCCTTGCAGAGCGCCTCGATCAGGCTCTCATCGCCAAGGCCCGGCGCAAAGAAGCCGTTCGCTCCGGCCCTTTCATAGGCGTGTGCTCGTTCGATCGCCTGGTCGAGCAGCGCCTTGTCGTGCGTATCCGGTTTGGCCTTGAGGAAGATGTCGGTTCGGGCGTTGAGGAATGCCGGGATACCCGAGGCCTTGACCGCAGCGGCGGCGGCTTCGATCCGCTTCACCTGTAGCGCGATGTCATGCAGGCCGGTGCCGCCGACGATCTGGTCCTCGAAATTGAAGCCGATGGCGCCGGCCTGCACGGCACGCGTCACGGTCCGGGCGACGGTTTCCGGTTCAACGCCGTAGCCGCCCTCGAGATCCATGGTCACCGGCAGGTCGACCGCCCCTACGATGCGCCTGATGTTATCGAGCGCCAGCTCCAGCGGGATCTTCTCGCCATCGGCGTATCCGAAGGCGGCCGCGACCGGCCAGCTTCCCGTGGCGATCGCCTTGGCCCCTGCTTTCTCGACAATCTTGGCCGAGCCCGGGTCCCAGGCATTGTAGAGAACGATCGGGTTTCCCTTGGCGTGGAGGGAATGGAACGTCCGTGCGCGGTCGATCTGCTCGGTCATTGGTGTTATCCCATATTTCTGCCGTTGGACATCCAGCCTAAGCAGGACCGCCGGCTCTGGCGATGTGCCATGAGCCGCAGAAGCGGCGGCCACCGAGCAGAATTCTCAAACCTGTTGCGCATCCGGTTTTTCGCAGCTATGGATTTCGCCATGAACATGCGTTCGACCAAGACCATTTGGTGGTGGGCCTGCTGACAGCGGCCTGTTCGAACGCGTGCGCGTGAAAATAGAGGGTGGCCGCAACGGAATGTCCGGGCGGCCATTTGTTTTTTCAAGCCATTCCCGGGTCCGTTGCCCCAAGAAGCTGATGGAGACGGCAATGACGATGAAGGTTCTGGAAAACGGGGCGGAAAGTTTCGTGACCGGGGGTGGCATCACCATCATCCGCGAGCGCCACGACCAGCCCTATGCGGGCGCCATCGACGCCTACGTCGACGGGCTGAACGCTCGCCGCGGCGCGGTGTTTTCCTCGAATTACGAATATCCCGGCCGATACACCCGCTGGGATACCGCCATCATCGATCCGCCGCTGGTCATCTCGGCGCGCGGCCGCGCTGTCCGCATCGAGGCGCTGAACGGTCGTGGCGAGGTGCTGTTGCCGGTCATCGGCAAGACGCTAGGCAGCCTGGCCGATGTCACCATCGCCGAGAACTCGCAGAAACTGATCCGCCTCGACGTCGCCAAACCCGGCCGTGTCTTCACTGAGGAGGAGCGCAGCCGCGTCCCCTCGGTGTTCACGGTGCTGCGCGCCATCACCGCTCTGTTCAAGACCGAGGAAGACGCCAATCTCGGCCTCTACGGCGCCTTCGGCTACGACCTCGCCTTCCAGTTCGACCCGGTCGACTACAAGCTCGAGCGCAAGCAGAGCCAGCGCGACCTCGTCCTGTTCCTGCCTGACGAGATCCTGGTCGTCGACCATTACTCGGCCAAAGCGTGGACCGACCGCTACGACTATTCGGGCGATGGGTTTTCGACGGAAGGTCTGCCGCGCGATGAAATCGCCGAGCCATTCAAGACCGCCGACCGCATCCCGCCGCGCGGTGACCATGAGCCGGGCGAATACGCCAACCTGGTTCGCAAGGCCATGGATTCGTTCAAGCGCGGCGATCTGTTCGAGGTCGTGCCCGGCCAGATGTTCTACGAGCGCTGCGAGACGCAGCCGTCCGAGATTTCGCGCAAACTGAAGTCGATCAACCCCTCGCCCTATTCCTTCTTCATCAATCTGGGCGAAGGCGAATATCTGATCGGCGCCTCCCCGGAAATGTTCGTGCGTGTCAACGGCCGCCGTGTCGAGACCTGCCCGATCTCGGGCACCATCAAGCGCGGCGACGACGCCATTTCGGACTCAGAGCAGATCCTGAAGCTGCTCAACTCCAAGAAGGACGAATCCGAACTCACGATGTGCTCGGACGTCGACCGCAACGACAAGTCGCGGGTCTGCGAGCCGGGTTCGGTGCGCGTCATCGGCCGCCGCCAGATCGAGATGTATTCGCGCCTGATCCACACCGTGGACCACATCGAGGGGCGGCTGCGCGAAGGCATGGATGCCTTCGACGCCTTCCTGTCGCATGCCTGGGCGGTCACCGTCACCGGCGCGCCGAAACTGTGGGCCATGCGCTTCATCGAGCAGAACGAGAAGAGCCCGCGCGCCTGGTATGGCGGTGCGATCGGCATGGTCAATTTCAACGGCGACATGAACACCGGCCTCACCCTTCGCACCATCCGCATCAAGGACGGCATTGCCGAGGTCCGTGCCGGCGCCACTTTGCTCTTCGACAGCATTCCCGAGGAAGAAGAAGCCGAAACCGAACTGAAGGCATCCGCCATGCTCTCCGCCATCCGCGACGCCAAGACAGGCAACTCCGCCAGCACCGAACGCACCACCGCCCGCGTCGGCGACGGCGTCAACATCCTGCTCGTCGACCACGAGGACAGCTTCGTCCACACGCTGGCCAATTATTTCCGCCAGACCGGCGCCAACGTCTCGACCGTACGCACGCCGGTGCCGGAGGAAGTCTTCGACCGGCTGAAGCCCGACCTCGTCGTGCTATCGCCCGGCCCCGGCACGCCGAAGGATTTCGACTGCGACGCCACCATCAAGAAGGCGCGCGCCCGCGAGTTGCCGATTTTCGGCGTCTGCCTCGGCCTGCAGGCACTGGCCGAAGCCTATGGTGGCGAGCTCAGGCAACTGCATGTCCCGATGCATGGCAAGCCGTCGCGCATCCGCGTCTCGAAGCCGGGCATCATCTTCTCCGGCCTGCCCAAGGAAGTCACCGTCGGCCGCTATCACTCGATCTTCGCCGATCCGGTGCGCCTGCCCGATGATTTCATCGTCACGGCCGAGACCGAGGACGGCGTCATCATGGCCTTCGAACACCGCAAGGAACCAATCGCCGCGGTGCAGTTCCACCCGGAATCGATCATGACGCTCGGCCACAATGCCGGCATGCGGATCATCGAGAACATCGTTGCCCACCTGCCGCGCAAGGCCAAGGAAAAGGCCGCCTGACGACCATGGCCGAAACCGAGAACACGATGGCGATCGCGGCCAAGGCCGCGGCGAAGCGCAAGGTCGCCAACCTTGCGTTCTGGTCGATCATCATTGCCGCAGTCGTGCTCGGTCTGAAGCTCGTCGCCTGGTACATCACCGGCTCGGTGGCGCTCTACTCGGACGCGCTGGAATCGATCGTCAACGTCATCGCCTCGATGGCCGCCTTCTGGGCGATCCAGGTCAGCTACAAGCCCGCCGACCAAGATCATCCSTTCGGCCACCACAAGGCCGAGTAYTTCTCGGCKGTGCTSGAAGGCGTGCTGATCGTWCTCGCCGCGCTTTTGATCCTCAACGAGGTCTGGCGMKCCTGGCAGATGCCAGCGCCCATCGAAAAGCCCTGGAACGGCCTGGCGGTCAACGGCATCGCGACGGTGATCAATGCCTTCTGGGCCTGGACGCTGATCCGCGCCGGCAGGGCCGAGAAATCGCCTGCGCTGGTTGCCGACGGCAATCACATCATGACCGATGTGGTGACCTCGATCGGCGTCTTCGGCGGCTTGGTCGGGGCAATCCTCACCGGCTGGCACATCCTCGACCCGGCACTCGCCGTCATCGTGGCGCTGAACATCCTGTGGCAGGGCTGGCACGTCATCGGCTCGTCGATGAACGGCCTGATGGACCGTGCCGTCGACACGCAGGCGCACATGCGCATCCGCGACGTCATCTCGGCCAACTGCAAGGGCGCGCTGGAGGTGCATGATCTGAAGACGCGCATCGCCGGCCGCGCCACCTTCATCGAGTTCCATCTGGTCGTCGACGCCGACATGTCGGTCGGCGCCAGCCATGTTATCTGCGACCGTATCGAGGACGCGTTGAAGGCCGAAATCCCCTCGGTGCGCGTCACCATCCATGTCGAGCCCGACGACGAAGCCAAGTTGCCGAAAGGCACGACGGCCGTGCCGTTCGCCTGAGGTCAGCTCACGGTGCGCAGGCCGATTGCGGCATCGGCTGCAGCCGGTAGACCTTGTCGTCGGATTTCGTCTTGCCGTCGGCGGCCTTCGAACACAGATCGACGATCGCCAGGCTGCTGTTGGGATTGGCCAGCATCATCGTGCCGTTGACGCCGCGCTTGAGGAAAATCTCCTTCTGCGCGATGTCGCAGGAAAAATCGCTCATCTTCGAACTTGCCGCGCAGCGCCACTGGTCGGCCTCGCCCTGGCAGGAATAGGTCTGCGTGACCTTGGCCGATTTCTGCCGCGTGGTGACGGTGACGGCAATGTCGGCACCATCGGGCCAGTTGGCTGCGTCGCCCCCTGAAGCAAAAGATGCCAGCTCCACCGAGCCGCGGAAAACCCGGATCGACTGCGTCAGCTGATCGGGGTGCGAGGCCAGGTGCGACGCGTCGTAGTCGCGCCCATAGCAGAAGGCCTGGTCCGGCTTCAGCCGTTCGCGCAGCGGGGCCCCGAGCGCCGGGTCGATCGGATCGATGCGCGCGAACTCCGCCTTGCAGGTCGCGGCCGGCATCGGGTCGAGGCGGAAATTGTCATCTTCCTTGCCCAGCGCCTGCCTGTCATATTCCGCTGCACCCAGTTCCTCTTCCGACCCGGCATCCAGATAAAGATCGGGCTGCACGTCGGTGAGGATCAGGCTTCCTTTGGCATCGACTTTCAGCGATGCGAGCGTCCGGTCGCAGTCCATGCCGCAATGGATCGGGCCTGATTTGCCGTCTTCGGACTCGTGATTGCACCAGCCGCCGGCCCATTCAGGCGCCTTGGCGCCGCGCACGGTGGTGGCAACGAAGGCATTGTACGATGAGTCAGAATTCGCGGCCGGCTCTTCATTCGGCCGGCTGACCGGATCATGGCCATAGTAGAAGAATATCCGCGCCACCTTCTGCTTCGGATGCGCCTTGAGGTGTGCTGCGTCATAGACGCGGCCGAAACAGGCGTCGGCACCATTGGGGCTGAGTTCGGTGAGCTTCAGCACATCATCGGCCAAGGCCGGGCCGGCCAGCAGGCCGAGCAGCGCGACACCCCAGGCGCCGCCCGCCAATACCTTACAAAGCGTCACGTGACCCCTCCTCCGCATCGACAGGACGTAGCGTCAATTTATGCTAGTATTGCGGCCGCAGCCACGCATTTTGCGGTGCGCCGTCAAGCGGAGGAGATTGCGATGCGCCGGCGCGATATGTTCCGCGCGGTTCTTGCCGGAACCGGAACGTTTCTTGGCCTGCGGGTGGTGCAGGCAGCCGCCACGGAGCCCGCCAGGCAGAAGGTCGTCTATCATCTCAGCGATCTCGACAAGGTCAATTTCGTTCTCGGCAACATCAAGAACCACTATGACGGCACCGGCGGCAATGTCGACATCGTGCTGGTCGTGCATGGTCCAGCCCTTGCCGCCTTCAAGTCCAAAGGCATATCGGCCGCGATTTCCGGCCGCTTCGCCGGCCTGGTGCAGCAGGGGCTCGATCCGCATGCCTGCGCCAACACCATGCAAGGCATGGATATTTCATTGACCGACCTGCTCGACGGTTTCCACGCCGCCGACAAGGGTGGCGTCGTCAAACTCGCGGAATTGCAGGGCCAGGGCTACGCCTATCTGCGCCCGTGAGGCTTGAACATCTGGGCAGCAAAGGCCTACGAAGGACCGGCAGAAATCCCGGAGGACACGCGTGCCAGCCACCACCACACTCAGCATTCCCGATCTCGCCGGCAAGGCGGTACTGGTCACCGGTGCATCGACCGGCATAGGCGCGGCCCTGGCGTTGGCCTACGCCGCGCAGAAATGCCGCGTAGCGCTGCATTACAATTCGAGTCGCGACGCCGCCGAGGCTCTGGCCAAGACCATTGCCGACAAGGGCGGCGAGGTGTTCCTCGTCCAGGGCGATTTCTCGGTTCCCGCCGATGTCGAACGCGTCGTCGAGGACAGCGCGCAGCATTTCGGCCGCCTCGACGGGCTGGTCAACAATGCCGGTGGCATGCTCGGCCGCGTGCCCTATGCCGAGCAGACTGAGGCGCACTACGACGCGGTGATGGACCTCAATGCGCGTTCCGTGCTGACCGCCTCGCGCAAGGCGATCCCGTGGCTGAAGAAACAGGGCGGCTTCATCGTCAACACCTCGTCGATCGCCGCGCGCAACGGCGCCGGCGGCGGCGCCGGCCTCTACGGTTCGGCCAAGGCCTTCGTCTCCAACGTGACGCGCGGCATGGCCAAGGAACTGATCGGCTTCGGCGTCCGCGTCAACGCAGTGGCGCCCGGCACCATTCTCACGCCGTTCCACGAACGCTATTCGACCGACGAGCAGATAAAGGGCATGGTCGCCACCATTCCACAGGGGCGCGCCGGCACTGCGCAAGACTGCGTCGGCGCCTACCTGTTCCTCTCTTCCGACCTTCTGAGCGGCTACATCACCGGCCAGGTGATCGAGGTGAATGGCGGCCAGTTGATGCCTTGACCGGCTATCTGCATACTGACGATCTGCATATCTTGTCGAAAACCTCGAAGGGAGACAAAGGAATGTATGGACTGATCGGCAAGATGCGGGCATCGCGCGGCCAGCGCGACGCGGTCATGGAGGTCCTGCGCGCCAGTACCAGCACCGGCGCCCTGCCGGGTTGCCTGAGCTACATCATTGCCCGCGACCCTGCGGATGCCGATGCGATCTGGGTCACCGAAGTGTGGACCGACGCCGAAAGCCACAAAGCCTCGCTGCAGCTTCCGGAAGTCCAGGCGGCGATCGCCAAGGCGCGGCCGTTCATCGCCGGCTTTGAATTCCAGGTCGAAACGCACCCTGTCGGCGGCTTTGGCCTGGCCGACGGCAAAAAAGCCTAAGCTCACGCGAGGCATCCTTTTTTCGGCGCAGCGGGGTTCGCATCGCCCCGCTTCAAGTCTAAGACCAAGACATGGATTCCCTGGACCAGCCCGTTGTCGAGCGCATGGCGCGGATGCGCAAGGCTTGGCAATGGCTGGCGATCCTGACCGTCTCCGCCCTGTTTGCCGGCGCGCTGGAGCTCGCCGCCCTGCCGGCCGCCCTGCTGATCGGACCGATGCTGGCGGCCATTGTCGCCGGCACCAATAGCGCCACGGTGCGCGTGCCACGTCTTATGTTCGGCGCCGCCCAGGCAATTGTTGGCTGCCTCGTCGCCAGCTCGATCTCGGCCGACATCTTTCCGGTCTTCTATCGGGAATGGCCGCTGTTTCTCGGCGTCGTGGTGGCCACCGTCACCGCCTCCAGCCTGCTCGGCTGGCTGATCAGCCGCTGGCGCATCCTGCCCGGCACCACCGCCGTCTGGGGCTCCTCGCCAGGTGCCGCCACCGCCATGGTGCTGATGGCCGGTGCCTTCGGCGCCGACCAGCGGCTCGTCGCCTTCATGCAATATCTGCGCGTCATCTTCGTCTCGATGACGGCGGCTCTCGTCGCAAAGATGTGGGTCGACACGTCGGGGGTCGAAATCCCGCCCATCATCTGGTTTCCGCTGATCAATCCGCAAACCTTCGCTGCCACCATCGGCATCGCGCTTGTCGGCGGCCTGGCGGGAAAGCTTTGCCGGCTGCCTTCGCCCTACTTTCTCGGCACCTTCATCTTTGGCACCGTCATCCATCTTGGCCTTGGCGTGGAGATGCAGTTGCCGCAATGGCTGCTGGCGGTCAGCTATGCGATGGTCGGCTGGTCGATCGGCTTGAACTTCACCCGGCCGATCCTGCGCCATGCGACGCGCGCCTTGCCGCAGATCATCGCCTCGATCATGGCGTTGATCGCCTTTTGCGGCGGCCTGGCCTTCATGATCAGCCATCTCTTGGGCATCGACCCTTTGACCGCCTACCTGGCGACCAGCCCAGGCGGCATGGACAGCATCGCCATCATTGCCGCCGCCGCGCAGAACGTCGACATCTCCTTCGTCATGGCGCTGCAATCGGCGCGCTTCCTGATCGTGCTGCTGGTCGGCCCGAGCGTGGCGCGGCTGGTGGCGAGAAGCATCAGGGGGTAGCCAACGTTCTGAAATCACAACCAGGTTGCGATTTCACAGCCAGGAAGCCCGTCAGCGGTGCTGCCGTGCAACGGCGCACCGACGTTTCCCGGCCGGCATCACCCGAATATCAATGCGCCCTAATCCAGCCTGTGCATCAGGTCCTCATCCAGCCAGCGGCCGAAGAAATAGACCAGTTGCTTGTGCCACCACGGCCAGTCATGGCTGACATCGCCGCCCCAATAGTCGACCCAGGCGGGAATGGACCTGTCGCGCAGGATCTGTTCCAGCTTGCGCGTCTCGACCAGCATCCGTTCCTCCCAGGCGCCCTGTCCGCAGCAGAAGATCAGCCTGAGCGCCTTCAGGCGGGCAAGCAGTTTAGGGTCGACGATGCCGGGCAGATAGTCGAGCGGTGAGTTGTAGAAGATGTCGCCTTCAAGCGCCTTGCCGAAGAAGTCACGGGCCGAATAGACGCCCGACAGCGAGATGACGCCGCTGGCGAGTTCGGGAAAGCGGAACACGAAGTTCGACGAATGATAGCCGCCCATCGAACAGCCTGTGAACAGCGGCTTCAGCTTGCGCCCGCCATTGGCCTGCGCGGCCGTGGACAGGAATTCCGGCAGCGCCTCCTCGCGCACATAGCGGAAATAGGCCTCGTGCCGGCCGATGCGGTGTGCGGCGTCGGCATGCTTGTCGAAGAAGGATTCCGAATCGATGCCGTCGACCGTGAACAGCTGGATGCGGCCGGTGTCGATGAACTCGGCCAATGCCCCTACCCCGCCGGAATCCTCGAACTGGTAGAACCGCCCTTGCGAGGTCGGGAACACCACCACCGGCCGGCCGGCATGGCCGTAGCGCTTGTATTCCATGTCGCGGCCGAGATTGCGGGCGAAAGTCTTGTGATAGGAAACGTCCATCGCCTCACGCCTTTTCCGCGTGGATGTAGGCGACCGCTTCGCGCAGCGCCGCTTCGTCCTTCGAGCGCATCTGGTAGGCGTAATTTCCCATGGCGCGGCTGAAAACCTCTTCGATGGCCTGATGGTGGACGATCTTGTCGCGATGGGCGGCTAGCACGTCCTCATGGCTGTGCAAATAGCTGAGGCGCCGCTTGCGGCTGGCATAGGCGGTGAAATACTTGCCCTCATAGGGGCCGCCGGCGGCATCTTTGACCACCATGTCGGCCCACGCTGCGTAGACGTCGATGTCGAAGGTGTAGTTGATCGCATCGGTCATCCAGGCGCCAGGCGGACGCATGTTGACCTCCAGCGCGATGACGCGGTCGTCCTTGGTCTCGAACAGCTCGATGTGGAAGAAGCGCTCGCGCACGTCGAACGCCTTCAGGATCTTGCGGCCGGCCTCCTCGACCGCAGGGCTGATCCGCGGAAAACAGGTGTAACTCATGTGGCGGTCCTTGTTGACCACCTCCATGACGCTCTGGTCGTAGCGGTGGCTGGCGGCCAGCACCACCTCGCCATCGCGGTTGACCAGCCCGTCGAAAGTCACCACCAGCCCCTCGATGAACTGCTCCATGACGAAGGTCACATCCTCGGGCTTGTCCCTGAAGAACTGGTCGAGCTCCCCAGAGTTGGAAATCTTGAAGGTGTTCGAGGCGCCAGAGCCGCTATCGGGCTTGACCACCACCGGATAGCCGACGCGGCGGATGAAGGTCATGGCGCCGGCCCGGTCGGAGCATTTGCGTTGCGCGATGGTGTCGACGCCGCTCTTGCGGAAGAAGGCGCGCATGCGGCTCTTGCGCTTCAAATTCTTCACGAAATCGAGCTTGGTGCCGTAGATGTTGAAATCAGTGCGGATGTTGGCTTCCAGCTCCAGCCAGTGTTCGTTGAGCGATTCAAAACGGTCGATACGGCCCCATTTGTGGATGAAATGCCCCATCGCCCGGAACACCGGATCGTAGTCCTCCATGTCGGCAACACGGTAATATTCGCTGAGCGCCGCCTTCAGCTTGCCGTCGAGCGCCTCATAGGGTGCGTCGCCGATACCCAGCACCCTGGCCCCGGCCTTCTTCAACCGGTCGCAGAAATCCGCGCCATTGACGGGAAAGTGCGGCGAGAAGAACACGAAATTCATGGATGACCCCCCCTGCCGATAGTGACCCCGACAGGGCCAAGTCTGGCGCATTTGCTGCGCGTGGGGAAGAGCGCACATGTTAGGGATGATTTCCAACAGAAGCTCGGCCCGCCATGCGGCCCCCACTTGCCTCCCACAAGCCGCTCCTGTATGAGAACCGCCATGAACACGCGCGCCACCAACGCTTCCCGTCCGACCGGTTTTTCCGGCGAGACCGTGCGTGCACTGGCTTCGACCCTGCTTCTTCTCGGCCTTATCGGCGATCGCCGGGTTCGCTGAAGGAGCGCCCGGCGGTCGAACCGCCGCGCAAGCGCATGCTCCTTGGCCAGTCACAAAATTGGCACGTCACATCAAGCGAACGAAATTCTGGTAAAGGCGCCGCTCGCCATCAATCCATCTGAGGGTGGATCCGTGAGCCGCCGGGAGAAACGACGATGAACGCACGAGAAGAAATCCGTCCCGATGCCGCGGTAGCCGGCAAGGATGCGGCAAAGGGCACGCCTGAGGCAGCCCGAGGCATGCCGGACGCGGCGCGCAAATATCAACCCTACCCCACGGTAGGCCTCACCGACCGCACCTGGCCCTCGAAAGTCATCGACAAGGCGCCGATCTGGTGCTCGGTCGACCTGCGCGACGGCAACCAGGCGCTGATCGATCCGATGGGCCATGAGCGCAAGGCGCGCATGTTCGGCCTGCTGCTGGACATGGGCTTCAAGGAGATCGAGATCGGCTTCCCGTCGGCCTCGCAGACCGACTTCGACTTCGCCCGCTGGTGCATCGAGGAAGGCAACGTACCTGCCGATGTCTCGCTGCAGGTGCTCGTGCAGTGCCGGCCCGAACTGATCACCCGCACCTTCGAGGCGCTCAAGGGCGCCACCAACCCGATCGTCCATTTCTACAACTCGACCAGCGAGTTGCAGCGTCGCGTCGTCTTCGAAAAGGACGTCGGCGGCATCAAGCGCATCGCCACCGACGCCGCCAAGATGATCACCGACATGGCGGCCAAGGCCGGCGGCGGGTACCGCTTCGAATATTCGCCGGAGAGCTTTACCGGCACCGAACTCGAAGTGGCGCTGGAGATCTGCAACGCCGTCACCGAGATCGTCAGGCCGACACCCGACAACAAGCTGATCATCAACCTGCCGTCGACGGTCGAGATGTCGACGCCCAACATCTACGCCGACCGCATCGAATGGATGTGCCGCAACCTCGACAACCGCGAGAACCTGCTGGTCTCGCTGCATCCGCACAATGACCGCGGCACCGGCATCGCCACCACCGAGCTCGGCCTGATGGCCGGCGCCGACCGCGTCGAAGGCACGCTGTTCGGCAATGGCGAGCGCACCGGCAATGTCGACATCGTCACGCTGGCGCTCAACATGTACACGCAAGGTGTCGATCCGGGGATCGACTGCTCCGACATCAACCGGATGAAGGATGTCTACGAATATTCGAACCAGTTGAAGATCCCCGAGCGCCATCCCTATGTCGGCGAGCTCGTCTACACTGCCTTTTCCGGCTCGCACCAGGATGCCATCAACAAGGGCATGAAGGCGCTGAAGAAGGCCAACACGAGCCTGTGGGAAGTGCCCTATCTGCCGATCGATCCGGCCGATGTCGGCCGCAGCTACGAAGCGATCATCCGCATCAACTCGCAGTCTGGCAAAGGCGGCATCGCCTATGTGCTGCAGGCCGACCACGGCCTCAACCTGCCGCGCAATTTGCAGATCGAGTTCAGCCAGGAAATCCAGGCGATCACCGATGCCGAGGGCAAGGAAGTGCCGGTCAGGCGCATCTACGAGCGCTTTCTGGAGACCTATGTCGACCAGCCGCGCGCGCGGCTGAAATTCCTCGACCACCACACCTATCCCAGCACCGAGACCAAGGGCCGGCGCGTCGTAGAGGCGGTCATCGTCGACAACGGCAAGGAGGTGACGATTACCGGCACCGGCACCGGCCCGATCGACGGCTTCGTCGATGCACTCTCGCGTCACCTCGGCATCGAGATGTCGGTGCTCGATTATTCCGAGCACTCGATGCAGCGCGGCTCGAACGCCTCGGCCATCTCCTATGTCGAGATGGAACATCCTGATGGCAAGCTGTTCGGCGCCGGCATCAACACCAACATCGTCGCCGCCTCGCTGGAAGCGGTGATGTCGGCGGCGAACCGCATCGTCGTCAAAAAGGCCGGTTGACGCACGACCAGAACGAAGATCGGAACCCTCCCCATTCGGTGATCGGTTCCGATCTTTCGTATCATTAACCACCGAAGAATTATCCGGTGGGGTACGTGATCGCATAATGGGTGAATACTTGTGTGGCGGTGCGGGAACTATATGATCGCGCCTCAACCTGTGCCGACTTCGAGAGGATCGACACTTGCAGCATGCCACGCCTGCCGCCCCCGCAGTGCGCGAGACACTGGAGCGACTTCTTGCCAGCCAGACGTTCGGGCGATCCGAACGCGCGCGCAAGTTGCTCCGCTACCTTGTCGAACGCGAACAAGCCGGCGAAGCCGACAGGCTCAAGGGCTTCTCCATCGCCATGGATGTTTTCGGCAAGGACGGCGATTTCGATCCGGCCACCGACGCCGTGGTGCGGGTTCAGGCGGGCAGGCTGCGCGAACTTCTGCAGCATTATTTTGCCAATGAAGGCGTTGCCGAGCCGGTCCGCATAGCCATTCCGCGCGGCGGCTATGTTCCCGCCTATGAATTGAACGCGATCCGGCTGCCGGCTGGGGCTGTTCCCGAACTCAGGCTGGATGGCGCCACGTCCGCCGATCGGGCCAACGATGCCAGCACGGGCATGCCGGATGCGGTGTCGCCGGCTCTCGCGAAGCCCACCCCCTCGGTGGCGCGCCAACTCCGCTTCTTCTGGATGGCGATCGCCTTGGTCATCGCCATGCTGGGCCTGCTGATCCTTCGTCAGGGCAGCAGCGCCTTGCTGACCGGTGGCGGCGACATGTCGGCGACCCTCGAGACCGCCGGCGCAACCAGCAGCATCGCGCCGTCGGCAACGGCCGACGCCCTGCCGCTCGTCTATATCGACCTCAAGGCCGATGGCGCCGATGCCAGCCGCGTCGCCGCCTCGCTGCGCGCCGGCCTGAGTGGCTTCGATACGATCGACTTCATCGGTCGCGACACACCCACCGATCCGGCTGACGACGCCACCAGCTTCATATTCGACATGCTGCCCGGGCCGAACGCGGGCGATATCACGATCGAACTGCAAAGTATGGCGTCCGGACGGGTGCTTCTGTCGCGCAATCTGACCCCTGCCGACAGCGCACCGGCCGTGGTCGAAGACCGGATCGCCGACATGCTGAGTTCGGCGCTTCCCGCCTCGGGCACGATCTACAACTATATCGAGCAGACCGGTGCCCCAAACGGCCTGACGCAATGCCTGCTGCTCAACGACAAATATTATCTCGACCAGAACGCCAGAACCCATGAAGCTGCCTATCGCTGCCTCGAAGAATTGGCCAATGGCGGAACGAAGTCCTCGCTGGTCTATTCGGAACTGGCGTCTCTGCAACTCGAGGCGGTCTCCGATCACTACGCCTATCCGCCCAATGCAACGATTGAAAAGGCCGTGGAGTTTGCCCATCGCGGCGTCCAGATGGGGCCGACCAGCCCTTATGCGCATCGCTCCTACGGCTATGTCAGTTCGCGTCTCGGCAATACGGACGAAGCGATCCGCTGGATGCGCAAGGCCTATGAACTCAATCCCTACGATCTCGGCATGGCTGCCGCCTACGGCTACGGGCTGATCTTCGCCGGTCGATACGCGGAGGGAACGCCGATCCTGGCCCATGCGGCGGAGACCTTCAGCGGCCACTCGACATGGTGGGACTACGGGCTGTTCGTCGGCGAATTCATGCTCGGCAACACGAACAAGGCGGTCGCGGCCAGCATGGCACTGAGAACGACGGCAACGAAATCGCACTATCTTGCGGCGCGGTTGATCGGTGCGAAGGCTGCCGGACAGGACCATCTGGTCAGCACGCTGCTGGGCGAACTGAACACCCAGTTCCCTAAATTTGCCGCCGATCCGCGCGCGACCTTCGTCGAGCGGAAATATCCGGCCGACCTGACCGACCGGCTGGTCCAGGCTCTGCGCGCCGCAGGGCTCGGCAACGCAAGCTGACACAATCGACATCCACAGATTACGCGCGCCGGGTCTGTCCGCGACCGTACAAATCGCGAAGATTTTACTGGTCATCACGCTAGACTGGGAGCAATTCAGCCACGGTTGGTGTCGCGCATCCTGCAATAACAAAAAAATCAGCTTTCATGACCGCATCGCTTTTTGTCGCCGAACAGGGTGTTGGCTCGAAGGCCATCGTCCTGCTGCATGGTTTCGGCGGCTGCCACGATGTCTGGCGTGAGGTGATTTCTTCCCTGGCGCCTGCCACGCGCACGCTGGCCTATGATCTGCCGGGGCATGGGCTGTCGCTCGATTTTCCCGAAGCCGGTCCAGCCAAGGTGGCGGCTAGGGCCGTGCTGGCTGATCTCTCGGAACGCAGGCTGAAGCGTGTTCATCTCGTGGGCCACTCGATGGGCGGTGCGGTGGCAATGCTGATGGCGCTGGCCGAGCCTGGAAAAGTCGCGTCGCTGACGCTTCTGGCGCCGGGCGGTCTTGGCCCCGAGATCAATGGACCGTTGTTGCGCCGCTATGGCGGCGCAACGAACCGGTCCGAAATCCGCGCCTGCCTTGCCGCCATGTCCGGCCCCCACAACCCGCCCCAGAAGCGTGTCATGGACGTGCTTTGCCGAATGCGCGGACGTCCAGGCCAAGTGCCGAAGCTGGTCGAGATCGCCACCGCCATGACCATGGACGATCGGCAAGGCGTCATCCCGCACGATCGTCTCGACGGATTGAACATGCCGGTGATGGTGGCGTGGGGAACCGACGACGCAGTGTTGCCCTTTACCCAGGCGGATGATCTGCCTGCGCATTTTCATGTCCACCATGTGCTGGAGGTCGGCCATATGCTGGCCGAGGAAGCACCCGACCTCGTCGCCGAGATCATTCGCCGCAACACCAACCGGCGCGCCAGGCCGCTGCGCCAGAAATTCGCTGCTGCTGCCAGCTGACCTTTTTCGCGCACAGCCGCTTACTGAACACGCCTCGATCCCGTTGCTCTCGCCAGTGCATTTTACAGGCGGCTGTGTTAACCCCGTGTTAACCAAACCCGTGAGGCGAACGCCGATGAAGGACGCAGGCGAGAAAACCATCGATCAGTCAAGGAAACTGTCCGATGCCGTCCGTGATGTGAAGAATGCCTTCGCCGACCGCGACGACGTCGTCGTCGACATGCGCGAAGCCCATCGCATGCGCCTCGATCTGCTTGCTGCCGAACTGGCACCGGTTTTTGCCGATGTTCCCGCCGACATGGACAATTTCGACTTTGTCGTCTCGTCCGGCTTGCAGCCACGCCTGTGGATCGACGCCGTCAGCCATGTCGCCATGGGGCGCGATCGCCGCACCTATCGCTTTATCAGGGACACCCGCATCGGCCGGGTGGTGCTTGCCGAATCGACCGACATGAAGCCCGTTGCTGATCAGGTGACGCGCTATGTTGCCGAGCGGATCGTCGAGCGCCAGAAGATGATGGAAGGCGGGGTCGAGCCGGCCGTCGCCGGCATGAAACGCACCGATGTGTCGGAAGCCGAACCGCCACTGCGCTCGAAGACGCGCAGCAAGGCCTGGTCGGCGTTTCTGTCGGGCCTTGGCCTGGTCGCCGCCGGCGCTCTGGTCGGACTTGTGGTGTCGGTCATCCTGTTGTGGGACCGCATTGTGGCCATGGTTCTCAACGTGCGGCCATAGCCGCACCGGCCTCCGCGCCAAGCTCCAGCGTCTGCAGATCGGATGGCGGTATGGACGGCCCGGTCAGGCCGCGCCGTGTCAGCCGGATCCGCCAATTGCCCTTTTCGCCATCGATGTCCAACAGATTGTACTGCGCCGCCGGGTGCTTGCCGCCCGGCGCCTGGCCGGCGGCGGCAACGCCGACCACAGGAACCTTGGCGCCCCGGTTGCCGATGAAGAACAGCGACGGCAGATGCGAATGGCCGTGCAGGACAAGCTCGGCGCCATGGCGGCGAATGATCTTGTGGAAGCGGGCAATGCCGAACAGCCGCTTGTGCTGCGAGACCGCGCCGCGCACCGGCGGATGATGGATCATGATCGCGCGAAACAGCCCTTGCCCGGCCGTGGCGTCGAGCAGCTTGCCAAGCCGCTTCGCCTGACCCTCCATGAAGAAGCCATTGGCCATGAACGGCGCCGTGGCACGCGCTGTCGAGATGCCGATCAGCGCGATATCGCCGCGCACGCGCAGATAGGGGAATGCGTTGCGGTCGACCGGCGTGTTGACACCGTCGCCACTCATCCACGCCGCCCAGGACCGGCAGACCTTGTCGAAGGCGCCGGGAACATAGGCATCGTGGTTTCCAGGAACGACCGAGACATCCTGCGGCGATCCCAGCGTTTCCAGCCAGTGCCTGGCCATCTCGATCTCGCCGTCGAGCGCCAGATTGACCAGGTCACCGGTGACGGCGAGGTGGTCAGGCGCGTTCGCCTTGATGTCGGCGACGATCGCGTCGATGACGGCATCATGCATATGGCGGCGGCGGTTGCGCTGCCAGTTGACGTAGCCGAGCACGCGCTTGGAGGCGAGATCGCGATAGGATACATCGGGGAGCGGCCCCAGATGGACATCGGAAATATGCGCGAGCCTGAACATCCATCCTTCATATGCGACGCGCCCCCCGCTTTCCACCACGGTTTCGCACCTGATGCAGACTGATCCGGAGAAGACCTTCCGTCAGACCGGTTGGGCGGGCCTCCGGGCCCGGTTGTTCCATCTCTATTTCGTGCTGCGGCGGCCGATGACGCTCGGCGTGCGCGGTCTGGTCCACGACACGGCATCCAATTCCGTCTTCCTCATTCGCCACACCTATGTGCCGGGCTGGCAGCTTCCCGGCGGCGGCGTCGAAGTTGGCGAGACGCTTGGTGAGGCACTGGCGCGCGAACTGGCCGAGGAAGGCAATATCGCACTGACGTCGCCGCCGGCGCTGAGGTCGATGCATTTCAACCGTCGCGCCAGCCGGCGCGACCATGTCGGTTTCTATCTGATCGAGCATTTCAGTCAGACGGCGCCGAAGCTGCCGGACCACGAGATCGCCGAGTCCGGCTTCTTTCCCCTGGACCGTTTGCCGGAAGGCACGACACCAGCGACCCTACGGCGGATCGCCGAGGTTTTTGGCGGCGAGCAGCGATCGCCCTACTGGTAGATCACGCCGCCTTCTTAAACCGTCCCCGGTCATGCCGCGCGTCATAGTCCAGTTCCGGCCCTACCGGCACGATCCGCGTCGGGTTGATCGTCTCGTGGCTGCCGTAATAATGCGACTTGATGTGGTTGAGGTTCACGGTCCCGGCGACGCCCGGCACCTGATAGAGGTCGCGCAGATAGTTGGACAGGTTCGGGTAGTCGGCGATGCGGCGCAGATTGCATTTGAAATGGCCGACATAGACCGGGTCGAAGCGCACCAGCGTGGTGAACAGCCGCCAGTCGGCTTCGGTGATGTGATCGCCCACCAGATAACGTTGCCTTGAAAGGCGGCCTTCCAACGTGTCGAGTGCCGCGAACAGTTCGCTGAACGCTTCCTCATAGGCGCCTTGCGTGGTGGCGAAGCCGGCGCGATAGACGCCGTTGTTGACGGCGGGATAGACCAGCGCGTTGATCGCATCGATCTCGCCGCGCAGCGCCTTGGGATAGAAATCGAGGCTGGCATCGCCCCATTCGTCGAAGGCCGAATTCAGCATCCGGATAATCTCGGGGGATTCGTTGGAGACGATGGTCTGCTCCTTTTTGTCCCATAGCACCGGCACCGTCACGCGGCCGGAATAGGCAGGATCGGCCTTGGTGTAGATCTGGTGCAGAAAATCGAGGCCGTAGAGCGTGTCGCCGGTCGCGCCATCCTGCGCCACAAACGTCCAGCCATTGGCGCCCATGAAATGATGCACCACCGACGCCGAAATGATGCCTTCCAGCTTCTTCAGCGCGCGAAAGATCAGCGTCCGGTGCGCCCATGGGCAAGCGAGCGACACATAGAGGTGATAACGGCCGGGCTCCGCTTTGAAGCCGCGGCTGCGGCCCGCAGGCGGCGTCCCATCGCGAGTGATCCAGTCGCGCCACTGCGATTGCGTCCGCACGAACTTGCCTCCGCTGTCCTTGGTGTCATACCAGCGGTCCTGCCATTTGCCTTCGACCAGCAATCCCATCGCATGTCCTTTCCTGCTTCCCTGACATGTAGGGCACGAAGCCACGCCGTGGAATCACCTGGTGCTGAACAGACCGTCAAGCGGTCGGGTGGACCATCAAGCCGCCGATTGCAGCGGCAGGAAATTGATGCTAGCGGACAATCCGCATGTTCGACTTTGCTTTGATCCGGTTTGACCGACGACGAAAGGGCGCCCGCGCTTGATGAAGCGCTGACTGGCGAATGCTGCCGTTTGCAGCAAACCTTTCCTCCCTATCGGAACGCAAAGACCATGAGCCTTGCCGACGTGAAATACCTGCCGGAAACCCCGGCGCATGACCTCCAGATCGAAGCCATCAACGACGAAGCCTTCGGGCCCGGCCGTTTCGTGCTGGCCGCCTACAAGATCCGCGAGGCCGGCGGGCACGAACGCTCGCTGTCGTTCGTCGCCGTCGACGGAGACCTCGTCGTCGCCTCGGTGCGCATGACCCGCATCGCCGCCGGTGCCGGCCGCGCATTGATGCTCGGACCGCTTGCGGTGCGGCCAGCCTTCAAGAACCTCGGCATCGGTCGTCGGTTGGTGGCGATCGCGCTGGAGGCGGCCGCCAAGGCCGGTGCGCCAGCCGTGATGCTGGTTGGTGACGAGCCCTACTACGGACCGCTCGGTTTCAAGCGCATTCCGCGCGGCCAGATATCGATGCCGCGCCCCGTCGATCTTGACCGGCTGCTGTCGCATGAGATCGCGCCGGGCGCGGTTGCCAGGCTTTCGGGCGAGGTCTGCCACGCCGATCAGGCCAGGGTTGGCGACCATATCGCAGCGATGGCTTGACCTTCCCCGCCGATCTGGCGCCTGATCCGTCCCACTGTTCCTGAGATTAAAAGGATGTCGGCATGAACCCGAATGGCCAGATCGCGATCATTACCGGCGGCGGCTCCGGTCTTGGCGAGGCAACGGCGCGCGCGCTGGCCGCCAAGGGCGCCCGCGTCGCCATCTTCGATGTCGGTATCGATCGCGCGGCGAAGGTCGCGGCCGAGATCGGCRGTATTGCCGTTCAGTGCGACGTCAGCAACGCCGATAGTGGGACTGCCGCTCTCGCCGAGGTCGCGGCTAAGCTTGGCGAGCCGCGTATCCTGGTCAATTGCGCAGGCATCGCCATCGGCGTGAAGACGATCGGCAAGGATGGCCCGCATCCGCTCGATCAATACCGCAAGGTGATCGAGGTCAATCTGATCGGCACGTTCAACATGATCCGCCTCGTTGCCGACCGTGCCGCGAAGCTCGATCCGCTGCAAGGCGGCGAGTGTGGCGTCATCGTCAACACCGCCTCGGTCGCCGCCTATGACGGCCAGATCGGCCAGGCCGCCTATGCAGCCTCCAAGGGCGGCGTCGTCGGCATGACACTGCCGGTGGCGCGCGATCTCGCCCGTTCCGGCATCCGCGTCTGCACCATCGCGCCCGGCATCTTCAAGACGCCGATGATGGCCGGCATGCCGCAGGACGTGCAGGATTCGCTGGGCGCCGCCGTGCCATTCCCGTCCCGTTTGGGCGAGCCATCCGAATATGCGGCGCTTGCCCTGCACATCATCGAGAACCAGATGTTGAATGGCGAGACCATTCGTCTCGACGGCGCCATTCGCATGGCGCCGAAATAGCCGGTCGTGAGCGCCGGTCTGTCAGCTGCCGGGAAGACCGGTCCACTCGCCGGACTGAAGGTGATCGAGATGGCCGGGCTTGGTCCCGTGCCGCTGGCCGGCCTGATGCTGTCGGAGATGGGCGCCGAAGTGTTGCGCGTCGAACGGGCCGGGGCGAGCCGGCCTCTCCCGTCGATGTCGGATGAATACAACATCGACCGTCACGGCCGCGCCATCCTGCGCCTCGACCTGAAACGCCGGGAAGGCACCGATCTGATGCTGCGCCTTGCCGAAAGGGCGGACATGTTGCTCGAAGGGTTTCGCCCCGGTGTCATGGAGCGGCTGGCGCTCGGTCCGGAAGCGGTGCTGGCGCACAATCCGGCGCTGATCTACGGCCGCATGACCGGCTTCGGCCAGGACGGGCCGCTCGCGGGCCGCGCCGGCCATGACATCACCTACCTTGCCTATTCGGGCCTGCTGCACGCAGTTGGCCACGACGGCGGCCGTCCTGTCCCACCGCTGAACCTCATCGCCGACTATGCTGGCGGCGCCATGATGCTGGTCGCCGGCGTGCTGGCCGCCCTTTTCCAACGTTCGCGCACGGGCAAGGGCGAGGTCATCGACGCCGCGATGGTCGAAGGCGCCTCGATGCTGGCGGTACCCTTGCATGCGCTCATGGCGGCCGGCTTGTGGAGCGACAGGCGCGGCGCGAACCTGCTCGATTCCGGCGCCCCCTTCTACGACACCTATGAGACATCAGACGGACGCCATGTCGCCATCGGCTGCCTTGAGCCGCAATTCTTCGCCGAATTCGCCAGTTTCCTGCCGCTCGACGAGCCCTTTGTACGCGGCCAGTATGACAAGGCACTGTGGCCGCCGATGCGCGCGGCCATTGCCGACCGGGTCCGGCAGAAATCGCGTGACGACTGGGACCGGCTGTTTGCCGAAACCGATGCCTGCGTTGCCCCCGTCCTGTCGCTGCAGGAGGCGAAGCATCACCCACACAATCGGGCGCGCAACGCCTTTGTAGCGGCGGGTGGATTTGAGCGCCCGGCCCCGGCGCCGCGTTTCTCCGGCTCGCGGCCGACAGTTGCGACAAAGCCCGCCGACAACGATCTCGTCCCGTCGACAGTGCTTGAACGTTTCGGGTTTTCGAAAAACGAGATTGACGACCTTGTCAAATCCGGTTTGTTTGACAGATAAGCGGAGAAGGACGATCAACTTATTGTGGTGATGCCTTTGGACGAACCGAAGAAGGACGTGATCCGCGAGACGGATGCCGAGGCGATCCGAATGGCCAAGACACTTCTGCGCAGCGCCCGCTTTGGTGCGCTGGCGGTGATCGAACCTGAGACAGGTTCGCCCCTGGCCAGCAGGGTCGGCGTGGCCACCGACATCGACGGCGCGCCGCTGATCCTTGTCTCGATGCTCTCGGCGCACACCGGCGCGTTGCTTGCCGATGCACGCTGTTGCCTGTTGCTTGGCGAACCCGGCAAGGGCGACCCGCTGGCGCACCCGCGCCTGTCACTGGTCTGCCAGGCGAAACGGCTTGAGCGCGGATCGAGCGAGCACGCCCGTTGCGAGCGCCGTTATCTCAACCGCAATCCCAAGGCGAAACTCTACGCCGGTCTCGGCGACTTTTCGATCTTCCGCCTCGAGCCGCAACGCGCCAACCTCAACGGCGGCTTCGGCAAGGCCTATCAGCTCGATCGACCGGATCTGCTCACCAGTGGACCGATCGTCGAGGAGCTTGCGGCGACCGAACAATCCGCCATCGGCCATATGAACGCCGACCATCTCGACGCGATTGCCGTTTATGCACAGCATTTCGCGAAAGTGTCCGACAACGGCTGGATTATTGCCGGATTCGATGCCGATGGTATGGATCTGGTGTCGGGTGACGATGTTTGCCGGGTTTTCTTCCCGAAAACTTTGCAGGCGGCACGCGAATTGCGGCCTGTTCTGGTCGAAATGGCCAGAAACGGACGGGCCGCGGCCGACACGGAGACTGGGCTTAATTACATTAGATAAAAAGCAACACTTGAGATTTGAACGAAATGCTCTACCTTTTGTCAGTGACGCTGAATCGCAGCGGCTATACGCAACTGAGTTTATGGAATCAGATGCCATTGCCCCCATGGCGTCAGGATGATCAAAAAGCATGGGGGATCGATGGTCTCGTCTAAGCTAATCGCAAATGCCGGATTGGCAGCCGAATTTCTCATGCTGATGGGCAATGAGAAACGGCTGTTGATCATGAGCCATCTGATCGACGGTGAAATGTCGGTCGGCTCCATCGCCGAAAAGGTGATGCTCAGCCAATCCGCCCTGTCGCAGCATCTGGCCAAGTTGCGGGCGCTGGACCTCGTCGACACCCGTCGCGATCGGCAGATGATCTACTATTCCTGCAAATCCGATGCCGTGCGCGAACTGCTCGGCATGCTGGACGGCATTTTCGGCAGCGGCAAGGAGGACCTCTCCCAGATGGCGCACCGTTTGCGCCGCGCCGGAACCTGACCGTCCTGTAGCCACTTACCTCGCAACGCTTTCAGGGCGATGTGCGTCCATCCGGGCGCACAGAGGTGGCTGATCGTCCTGAATTGTCGCATCGTGGTTCCCAGCCGACGGTGAGCGCCGGCAATCCGTGCGGATTTTCGGGCGGCTGCGGTGACCGCGAGGAACGCATGGATCCCATTCGCATCGACGACTCGCAAGACCCGCGCGTTGCCGCCTATCTGGATATCCGCGAGCGTGACCTCGCCGGTCGGCAAGGYCGCTTCGTCGCCGAAGGCAAGGTGGTGCTCGACCTGCTGCTCTCGTCTGGGCGTTTTGGCGCCGAATCGGTGCTGGTCCTGGAAAACCGGCTGGCCGGCCTCGAAGGCATCCTGAGCAAGGCGCCGGCGGACCTGCCGGTCTATGTCGCCACCGGTGCGGTGATGGATGCAATCGCCGGGTTTCATATGCATCGCGGCATCCTGGCCATCGGTCGCAAGGGGACACCGCAATCCGCCGAGGCCTTGCTCGATGCCTTGCCGGCCCAGGCGCTGATCGTGGTGCTTGTCGGCATCGCCAACCACGACAATATGGGTTCGATCCTTCGCAACGCCGCCGCCTTTGGCGCCGATGCGGTGCTCATGGATGCGACATGCTGCGATCCGCTCTATCGCAAGGCGATCCGGGTTTCCGTCGGTGCGGCGCTCAAAATTCCCTTCGCGTCGTTCACCGACGCCGCCGGCTTCACGGCAACGCTTGACCGCCGCGGTTATGGCCAGTTTGCGCTGTCGCCGGGCGGGCACACCGACATTCGCGATGCGCGGCGGAGCGAGCGCCTTGCGCTCTATCTCGGCACCGAGGGCGAAGGGCTGCCCGAAAGCCTCGCGCGCTTGCAAACGGTGCGGATCACCATGTCGGAGGGTTTCGACAGCCTGAACGTCGCAGCGGCGTCAGCCATCGCGCTGCATCATTTCTCGGCAAACAGGAACTGATTTCAGCTTGCTGCGTCCGCTTCCTGCAGCGCCCGCACGCGATCTGCAAGGCTGCGCTCACCGTTGCCGGAGCGTGCATCCGAAGGTACTGCCAATGCCTTGGCGATCGGCGAATCAGGTCCCTCGAGCTTGGCCGTAAGATGGACCACCTCCGCTGCCAGTTCGTTCATCTGCTCGCGCAAGGCGGAGCTGCCATCCGCGGGATTGGACACGACCAGCGCGGTGAGATCCGCCTTCAGCTGCTTGTTCTCGCGCGCCAGCACCGTCAGCCTCGCCTCGAGCCGCTCACGGTCGCCGTCGAGCTTGGCGATTGCCTTGTCGACGTCATCGCTCTTGGCGACATCGCCGCCCCTGCCGACCAGCCGCAGAGCCGGCGTGCTATCCTCGGCTTTCGACTTTTCTCGCAGCCGCGCCAGTTCCTTTTCGCGGCGGTCGAGCTTGTCTTCGCGATCGGCAAGAGTGGCCAGCAGCCGTTCGACCTTCTTGTCGAGGTCAGCGGTCTTTTTCTTCTCGGCTTTCACGGCATCGCGCGCAGCCTTGCTTTCGGCCGCGATCTCTTGGCCGCGCCTGTCCGCCTCCTTGCGCTGGCCGCGCAGCAACGCAATGTCGCTCGCAAGTTTCTGCATCTCGGATTCGCGCGCCACGAGTTCGATCTGCCGGCTGCTGGAGGAGAAGCTCGCGTCGTCATACATGCTCTCCAGCTTTTCAAGCTCGAGCGCGCGCTTCTCCAGCTTGCGTTCAGTTTCCTTGAGCCGGTCCGACAGACGAAGTAACTCGTCCTCGCGCTGCCGCAGCATTTCGCTCTTGGCCCCCAGTTCGCTCAGTACCTGGTTCTTCTCCATGCGCTCGATCGCCAGGCCCTTCATCGCCTCGTGGCCGCGACTGATCTCGACGAGCTGTTCGGCCACCTTCTCGCGCAACGCCTTGACGCTGATTTCGAGGCGGCGCGTCGACATGGCGTACTCGGCGCGAACGCGATCCTTGTCGGCCAGGATCTCGGTTTGCGTCAGAGGTATCGAGGCTTCGATGCGCTTGCGCGTCAGGGCGACGGCGCGGCGCCATATGGCCGGAGCAATCATAAGCGCCAGGAAGCCGGCGCAGAGAAAGCCGAGGACGAAGAACAGGACCGATTGGACCAAGTGACTACCCGTTGTGGACGGCAACCGCTAATGCTGGACTGTGCCACGTTGACATGGCGGAAATCCAGCGTTGCGGCAAGGCTATGCCGCAACGGAACGGGATTAGCTCAGAACGGATTCCACGTGGCGCGTTCGGTGAGCTTCAGATAGCCGAGATTGACGCCGAGCCGGGCACCGACGCCGGTGCGGATCGGCACCAAAAGCACATTGTTGTTCTTCAGCACGTTGAAGCCGACGCCGGCCACCACATAGGCCGAACCGGCGACGCCGCCATAGCGGTTGTAGAGGTTGCTCACATCGTCGAGATTGTAGACCAGCATCATCACCCGCGACCCCTCGCCGCCGAAATCCCAGCCGAGCGACGGGCCTTGCCAGAACACTTTGTGATCGCCGGCATTCTTGGTGTAGAGCGTGCCTTCGCCATAGGTCAGGCCGCCGATCAGCGCGCCCGAGCCCTCTTCGCCCAGCAGATAGCCGTTGGGCAGTCCGTAGGAAGCAAAAATCTTCTCGATAACCGTGGCCAGCCCGCCCGACGTCGCGCCGAAGAACTTGTGCCCGGAATCGACAATCTCCTGAGCGGTGTATTCCTGGGCCCGCAGGGCCGAAGTCGAGAAGACGAGAACGCCCATGAGCGCTATCGCCATCGAGATGACACGGAGAAAGCTCCGGCCTTGGACGACACGGACAAAAGTCCGGTCCGGGATGACACGGAAAAAAGTCCGGTCGCAGAATCGGGAAAACATGCTTCCAATCTCCGTCAGGGAGCACTTTCGCCGACGCCTCACACCCCGTACGGCTCTTTTAGCCGGCCGTTAAGGGTAACTGTTACGGGCAAACTATGCCGTAATCCTTTTTCAACCATTAAGCTCCCACATGAACATGGCGGTTCAAAGGCTGTTTGGGACGCTCAGGTGGGTCGGCAGCCTGTGTGAACACGCCATTTGCCACCACAATTTCGGATTTGTTGCCGCACGCACGGGCGCTGTGTATTCAGGATGCCCGAGGAGAGTGCGTGATTCGTGTGGGCAGGCGACGAATCGATCGCTCGGCCATGAGTTATGAAATTTTGCAGGGATTTTCGCCGATGGCCGATCTGTTTGCCCTTTCCGCACCCGATCTGGCGGCACTTTTGTGCAGCCGGGTGTGCCACGACATCATCTCGCCGGTCGGCGCGATCAACAACGGGCTCGAACTGCTCGACGAAGGCGGCGCCGACGAGGACGCCATGAAGCTGATCCGCCAGAGCGCCCGCAACGCTTCTGCCCGCCTGCAGTTCGCCCGCATCGCTTTCGGCGCCGCCGGGTCGGCCGGCATGTTGATCGATACCGGCGATGCCGAAGCCGTCGCCATCGCCTTCCTCAAGAACGAGAAGCCGGAACTGAGCTGGAACGGGACCCGCGCGCTGCTGCCCAAGAACAAGGTCAAGCTGCTGCTCAACCTGCTCCTCGTCGCCAACGCCGCCATTCCGCGCGGCGGCAAGCTTTCCGTGACGCTGGAAAACCTCGAAACCGAGCCGCGTTTCGCGCTTGCGGCGAGCGGCCCGATGCTGCGCGTGCCGCCGAAATTCCTCGAGCTGCATTCCGGCCACAAGCCGGAGGAACCGATCGACGCGCATTCCGTGCAGCCCTATTACACGCTGCTCCTGGCGCGCGAAGCCAACATGACGATCTCGATCCACGCGACGCCGGAAGAAATCGTGCTTTCAGCCGCCTGAATCCACGTCATTTCCCTCGAGAAGCGAAGTATTCCGATCCGCAATACCTGCGGTGGCGCTTCGATCGAAGTGAGATGAGCTTCACCTGGCTGGTCGTGCCGAAGCATTGCGAAGAACAGCCCGCAAACGGCCTCTTTGCAAAAATTTTACCTAAACGCTTTTCGGCTTCTTTACCAGATCGGCGTATGGTGCCTTTCAGATGCCCCGACGCCACCGGATTGCCAACAGGCAAGAGGACCCGGAAATGAAACGCTGCATGTTCGTCGACGATTCAAGCGTCATCAGGAAGGTTGCAAAACGCATCCTGGGCGGCTCCGACATGGTTGTCATCGAGGCAGCCAGCGGCCTTGACGCGCTGGAGATGTGCGCGGCCGACATGCCCGACATCATCGTCGTCGACGGCGCCTTGCCGGACGTGGCGGCGGTCGATCTCATCCGCCGCGTGCGCGCCATGGAGAGCCCGATAAGGCCGCAGATCCTGATTTCACTGGTCGAGCTCGATATCGCTTCGATCATGCGGGCCAAGCGCGCCGGCGCCCAGGGCTATCTCCTGAAGCCGTTCAATCGGCCGCAACTGCTCGAGCGTTTTCGCACCTTGAAAATCGCCGCCTGATTCGGGCGGCCTAGAGCAATCTTCGAGGAAAAATGTGTAGCATTTTCCGTCCAAAATTGCGTCAAAACAAATAGTTATCAGCCCATCACGAAAAAACCCGGCCGGAGCCGGGTTTTTTGTCGAAGAAAAGTTCTGCTCGCCGCTCAGGCGCTGACGCGGATGTCTTCCGGTTCGCGCAGCACATAGCCGCGACCCCAGACCGTCTCGATGTAATTCTGGCCGCCGGATGCCGCGTCGAGCTTCTTGCGCAGCTTGCAGATGAAGACGTCGATGATCTTCAGCTCGGGCTCGTCCATGCCCCCATAGAGGTGATTGAGGAACATTTCCTTGGTCAGTGTGGTGCCCTTGCGCAGCGAGAGCAGCTCCAGCATCTGATATTCCTTGCCGGTGAGGTGCACGCGCTGGCCGCCGACTTCAACGGTCTTGGCGTCGAGGTTGACCACCAGGTCGCCGGTAGTGATGACCGACTGGGCATGGCCCTTGGAGCGCCGCACGATGGCATGAATGCGGGCGACCAGCTCATCCTTATGGAACGGCTTGGTCATGTAGTCGTCGGCGCCGAAGCCGAGGCCGCGTACCTTGTCCTCGATGCCGGCCATGCCGGAGAGGATGAGGATCGGCGTTTTCACCTTGGACAGGCGAAGCGTTCTCAAGACTTCATAGCCCGACATGTCAGGCAGGTTGAGATCGAGAAGGATGATGTCGTAGTCGTAGAGCTTGCCTAGATCGACACCCTCTTCACCGAGATCGGTCGTGTAGACATTGAAACTTTCCGATTTCAGCATCAGTTCGATGCTTTGTGCGGTTGCACTGTCATCTTCTATCAGCAGAACACGCATTTCATTCCCCTTTTCTGCTACCGGACCATTTCACGACCCGTCCGGACCCGGAGCAGTGGTTGCCTTGTGCAGAGGCTGCCATCAAATGGTTAACAAAACCTAATTTCCCGTCGAGTAAGGTACCAGATTTTTTAACCTCTTTCTACACCCTCTTGAATCTAATAACGAATCCCAGAACCAAATTCCTAATGCAACACATTAACAACCTGGACTAAGCGACTCCAGAGACTCATTGACGCGGCTCCCGCATCAGCGGCCGGAATTTTTACCCGGCCTTAAGTCCTGAGCCGTATGATTAACAATGCCCGTAAACGAATGGTTACCGCCGGCAAAAAACTTTAGGGTTTTGTTTCCTATAGTTCGGGGAAAGCCGGTGGACACGGGCAAGGCCTGGGCCTTTCCAGGCGGTTTGGACGATATGTGCGGGTGTGCGTTTCCGGGAGTACCGAATCATGAAGTCACGTGAAAACCTCGTTCGGCTGAAACAGTTTCAGGTGAATGAGAAGCGGCGGCAGCTGCTGCAGCTCGACATGATGATCGCCGAGTTCGAACGCATGGCCGTCGAACTGGAGCTTCAGATCACCGCCGAAGAAAAGAAAGCCGGCATCACCGACATCAACCATTTTGCCTATCCGACCTTTGCCAAGGCGGCGCGTTTACGTCGCGACAACCTTAGAAATTCGCAAAGCGACCTCGCCCACCAGCGAAGCACTGCCGAATCATTACTCGGCGAAGCTGAAGCGGAGCTTTCCAAGGCTGAGATGCTCGAATCACGCGACACCAAGATTCGCGAGGCCGAGGTCGGCGGCCGCAGCGCCATGATCGGCTGAAGTCCGGCCTGTCCGCGACGTCGGCGCTTGCCGGCGAGCGCAAAATCCCGCTTCCGGCCTTTGCCGGACGGCTACGAAAGACTCGGATCGAAGCTAGGCGGCCCAGTCGCCCTCATTTACAGCAGTCGCCCGCGCCCTGGCTTCCTTGATGTCCGGCGCATGCTGTTCCGACCACGACCTGATCTGGTTGAGCAGTCCCGCCAGGTTCTGGCCAAGCTCGGTCAATTCATATTCGACGCGCGGCGGAATGACCGGGAAGATCTCGCGCCGCACCAGACCGTCGCGCTCAAGCACGCGCAATGTCTGCGTCAGCATCTTCGGCGTGATGCCTTCGAGCTTGCGGGCAAGCTCGCCGTTGCGCAACCGGCCTTTGCGCAGCGCGCAAACCACCAGATAGACCCATTTGCTGGCCAGCATCTCGAGCACGGTGTGCGAAGCACACGTCCGCCGGTACGCATCATAGCCGAATGGAGATTGGTCATCACTATCCATAGGGTACCTATATATCAATGAGGTACATACTGGACAAGAGACTATTACTATCCAGATGATAGTGGCACCAACCAAGCAGGAGACATCCCATGCGTGCCGTTATCCAGAATTCCGTCGGCGGACCCGACGTCCTGGTCATTGCCAATCAGCCCGACCCTACGCCAAAGGCCGGCGAGGTGCTGGTCCGTGTCAAGGCAGCCGGCATCAATCCGGTCGATGGCTCCGTCCGCGCCGGCTATTACCCCCTGCTAGGCAAACCACCCTTCATCCTGGGCTGGGATATCTCGGGAACCATCGAGGCGCTGGGCGCCGGCGTCACCGGCTTCAAGGTCGGCGACGAGGTGTTCGGCATGCCGCGCTTCCCCAAGCAGGCCGCCGCTTACGCCGAACTGGCGGCTGTGCCAGCCGATGAAATCGCGCTGAAGCCGAAGGGCGCCGACCACATCGAGGCAGGCGCATTGCCGCTGGCCGGCCTCACCGCCTGGCAGGGCTTGGTCCGCCATGGCGGGCTGAAATCAGGCCAGCGCGTGCTGATCCACGCGGCAGCCGGCGGCGTTGGCCATCTGGCGGTGCAGATCGCCAAGGCGCGAGGCGCCTACGTCATCGCCACCGCCAGCCCGCAAAAGCTCGATTTCGTCCGCTCGCTCGGCGCCGATGAGGTTCTCGATTATACCAAGGGCGATTTCGCCGACACGGTTGGCGACATTGATCTCGTGCTGGAGCCGATTGGCGGCGACCATGCCGATCGTTCGCTGAAGGTGGTCAGGAACGGCGGCGTGCTGGTGTCTTTGCTGAACGTGAATGACGCCACCAGGGCGCAGGCCAGCGCGCGCGACATAAGGGTCGAGCGCATGTCGGTAGTGCCTGACCGCCAAGGCCTGCTGGAACTTGCCCGGTTGATCGATGCCAAAAAGCTCGCCGTCCATGTGGCGAAAAGCTTCCCGCTCGAGCAGGCAGGTGCGGCGCACGCCTTTCTTGCCACCAAGCCGATCGGCAAAGTGGTGCTGACGGCCTGAGCGCCAAAAAGACTCGCTTTAAAACAAAAGGGCGCGGAGTGCCGCGCCCTTTGATCTTTGTTCTGACCGGCTCGATCTCAGTGTTTGAGCAGGATCTTTTCCGAAAACCGGATTCCACTTTTCGGGATGATGCCCTAATGCCGGTATTGCTGGATGCGCGTGGTGCGCAGACCGGCAAGGCCATATTCGTCGATCGACGCCTGCCAGGACAGGAATTCCTCGGTGGTGAGCTTGTAGCGCTGGCATGCCTCTTCAAGGCTCAAAAGCCCGCCGCGCACCGCCGCAACCACTTCCGCCTTACGCCGGATAACCCAGCGACGTGTATTCGTCGGCGGCAGATCGGCAATCGTAAGAGGGCTGCCGTCAGGCCCGATAACATATTTGACTCTCGGTCTAACCAGATCGGTCATCGTACTCTCTACAAAAAACTCAAAGACCCAATCCCCGCCACGTTACCGCCACAGCTTTAAAAATTGCCTAAGCAGACCCTAATGACTAGGTAAGGATCATGAACGCCGCGTTAGTCTTTTCGTCGGCATTTGAAACATCAGCCGGGAAGCGCAGCAGCGGCGCGGAAAAATCTCTCAATCCGCCGGAACCGGTCGCTGCCTGTCGATCGGCCCTGCAAGCTGGCGTAGCCGGAAAGCTTGACCTATATTCGCGTCATTGGCATTCAGGCGCCGCGCAGAACGAAAGAACCATGAACAGCCTCGATCTTCCCGGACGTCCCGAAAACACCCGCATCGTCGTCGCCATGTCGGGCGGTGTTGATTCATCGGTCGTCGCCGGCCTATTGAAGCGCGAGGGCTATGACGTCGTCGGCGTCACCTTGCAGCTCTACGACCATGGCGCGGCAACCCACAGGGCCGGTTCATGCTGCGCCGGGCAGGACATCGATGATGCGCGCCGAGTGTCGGAGACGCTCGGCATTCCCCACTATGTGCTCGACTACGAGGAACGCTTCCGCAAGGCGGTCATCGATCCCTTTGCTGAAAGCTACGTCGCCGGCGAGACGCCGATCCCGTGCGTTTCCTGCAACCAGACGGTGAAGTTCGCCGATCTTCTGGCCACCGCCAAGGAGCTTGGCGCCGACGCGCTGGCCACCGGCCATTATATCCGCTCCGGCGCCAATGGCGCCCACCGCGCGCTTTTCCGGCCGGTCGACGCCGACCGCGACCAGAGCTATTTCCTGTTTGCCACCACACAGGCGCAGATCGACTATCTGCGCTTCCCGCTCGGTGGCCTGTCGAAGCCGCAGGTTCGCGCCATCGCCGAGGAGATGGGGCTAACGGTTGCCGCCAAGCAGGACAGCCAGGACATCTGCTTCGTGCCGCAGGGCAAATATTCCGATATCATCGCCAAGCTGAAGCCGGCTGCTGCCAATCCGGGCGACATCGTCCACATCGACGGCCGCGTGCTCGGCCGCCACGAGGGCATCCTGCGCTACACGATCGGCCAGCGCCGCGGCATCGGCATCGCTTCCGGCGAGCCGCTTTACGTTGTCCATCTCGACGCCGACCGCGCCCGCGTCGTGGTCGGCCCGCGCGAGGCGCTTGAGACGCACAAGATCTATCTGCGCAACATGAACTGGCTGGGCGACGGGCCGCTGGCCGATGTCCCCGCCGGTGGCCTGGAGCTGTTCGCCAAGGTCCGTTCGACCCGCCCGCCCCGCCCTGCCGTGCTGCATCACCGCGCTGGCGCCACATGGGTGGAACTGGTCGACGGCGAGTCCGGCATCGCGCCCGGACAGGCCTGTGTGCTCTATTCCGATGACGGCAACGAGGCGCGTGTGTTCGGCGGCGGCTTCATCGAGCGTTCGGAGCGTGGCGCCGAGGCCGAGGCCATGCTGACGCGGCTTTCCGCCAGGCCGGCGCAGATCCCCGCCGAGTAATCCGCTACCCGCTCAGTGACTGTTTCGGAATTCGCGCCGGCGAGTGACAGAGTCCAAACGGTCTCTCAGGAATTGGGCGTGGTATGCGTGACCGTCCCCGCGGTCAGGATGCGCAGCACCCTGATCGCTTCCTCGCCGCTGGTGCGCGGCTCGGCCCGTGTTTCGATGCACTGGATGAAATGCTCCAGCTCACGCGTCAGCGGCATGCCCTGGGCAACCGCGACATAGGACGGCTCATTGGTGGTGAAGGCCCATTGGCCGCTGTCCTGCCACACAGCGTGGCGGTAGACGGCAAGCTTGCGTTCCCATGGTTCGACGTCGTCGAACACCGCCATCGCCTTGGTGCCGACCACGGTCAGCCGCCGCTCGCGATAAGGATTGAGCCGCGAGGTGAAGAGATGGCTGCGCAGGCCGTTGGGAAAGCGCATGTGCAGATGCGCGAAGTCGCTGAGATTGTCGAGCAGGGCAGCGCCCTCGCCGCGCACCTCGATCGGCTCGGTGCCGGTAATCGCCAGGATCATCGACAAATCGTGCGGGGCAAGGTCCCACAGCGCGTCGTTCTCGGTGTGGAACTTGCCGAGGCCGAGCCGATGCGAATGGATGTAGCGGACTTCGCCGAGTTCGCCCTTGTCGATCAGCCCCTTCAGCGTCTCGAAGGCGGGATGAAAACGCAAGACATGGCCGACCATGAAGACGCGGCCATTGTCCTTGGCCGCCTGCACCGCGCGCTCGGCGTCCGGCACCGTCAGCGCGATCGGCTTCTCCACCAGCACGTCCTTGCCGCTCTCGGAGGCGCGCACCGCGAGGTCGGCATGGAATTGCGGCGGCAACGCCATGACGATGGCGTCGATATCGTCACGGACGAACAGCTGGTCGGGCTCGATCGCCAGGCAATCCTGCTCGCTGGCGAAGCCTTCGGCGCGAGCCCGGTTGGCGTCGGACACCGCGTGCAACGCGCCGAGCGCCTTGAGGGTGCGGATGTGGTTGCTGCCCCAGTATCCGCAACCGAGGACTGCAATGCGCGGTTTCATCTGTTTCAACTCTTAAAACTCGTGGCCGAGACATAGCGACGTGCCCCTACGAACTCAACCCCGGCGGCAGCAACCAAATGTCTGCGCGGCAAAGCTTTTCGACAATGACAATAAGCCGGCGCGCCGGTTGCTTCGAAGCTTGACAGGCTCGCCCTCCCAACCTTATATCCGCGCGACCTTGGCGAACGCCCCCGACATGCCTTTCGATTTAAGGCGGATTTCGGGCCTTTCGCCGCCCTGGCGGGGTAGCTCAGTTGGTTAGAGCACGGGAATCATAATCCTGGGGTCGGGGGTTCAAGTCCCTCTCCCGCTACCACCTTCAAAGTCCAAACAATTCTCCGGTCGCCGCACGGTTTCCCGAAAGCCCAGCGTTTGCGGGGTGTGCAGCCGAAAGCCGGGGAATGCGGAAACGACGTTCTTCCCCAAAACGCTCTCTGAATGCCCATTATTCTCCAAAGCTGGGGAGTAGCCCTAAAAATCCCTAGGTTTTGACGACAGCAATATCAATGCTTTAGCGCCGGCCTTGCTGCGGCAGTTTGCGGTTCGCTCGCCTGTCAAAAACGACCACAACCATACCATCGCTAGGCCTGGCTTGCGCCATGAGCGGGCGCTTGGCGGCATCGGGGTCGCGGGCCGACTGTCCGCTCATGGGCGTCGAGGGTTGAATAGCTGCCGTAAAGCGGCTGAACTCGACGGCGGCTTCTGGCTCAGAGCGGACGCTCACGCTGTCAAGCTACCATGGCTATCCTTGATCTAGGAGGTCGGAACCTTGCGGCTCACTGACACTGCTAAGGGGCACTCTGCACGAATTGCAGACAATCTTAGGACCGCTTTCGATCATCCGCCACGCCGCCCATGTTCTGAACAGCTAATGTGATCGACCTCTCCGCGAAAACAGTTCAGCAGTGATTTCGTCTCTGTCTCCACCATGGCTAGCGATCAAAGCCAGCGCTTCCTGGCGGCTGATGTTGCCGAGCTTCATGAGGTACGGAACCTCAAACGTTCTCTTCTTGAGGCGCCATTCTGGCACGCGCCGTATTGCCCTTTTTGGCGCTGCTGTTGTTCCATCTTGACGCATCATTTTTCACTCCTCCCTGATATGATGATGCCGCCGCAATTTCCGTGCCACGTCCCGCTTGGCCTGGTGTCGCCGATAGTCTTAGTTGCGCAGCTGCTAATATGCTCATAACTTAGGCAGCGCGGGGGACGATCCCAAAAAAACGCCCGATCCCAGTGGCCGGTGTGGCCGCCAGCATCCCAAAATAGCCCAGCCGCACCGGCCATTCTTCAATACGTGAAACGCGCCGGAGCGGCGCTTCTAACGCCCCAACGGCTGCTTTGAAAGCGATACCAACTCCGTCTCGTCAGTCACGCCGGCCATGTAATTCGCGATGATCCGAGACGCGAGTGCGTCCCTCGCAGGAGTCGGCTGGTCGGCGACCTTGAGCTGCTCGAAAACTCGTCCTAACAAGGCCAATTCGGACGGGTCAAAAATACCGGCTTCCGTAGCTTTTTGTCGAATAGGCGATCATGCTCCCCACTCTCCCTTAAATAAGCTTTGGCTAAAATAGTTCCGGAACCTTTACCGTGGTCGGTGGTTCGAGCGTCCATGACGAAGCTCTCGGAACTCGGGCCGCCCATCGTCGGCCGACGCCACGGCGATCAGCCAAAGGATGATATTGACCCCTTTCACATGTGCCCGGTATGTGGACAGACGGTCAACCGGCGCGATTTGAGGCGAGTCATCTGGCACGATGAGCCAAGGCACGAGCCATTGGAGATGGACGCGTAAAGCCCTGCAAGAGGCCTTCGAATGACGACCGATAGCCAAGCCTTCCCGACTTTTACCATGGAAGAACTCGCGCCACCCGGAACGAGCCGTGTCGGCCGCGGTCGAGATCGTAGTCCGATCTTTCATTCCGTCGGTGCCGGCATCAGATCGAGCCGCGGGACAAATTCCTCCAGCGAGTCGTCAATCAGCGGGGGTTCCTCCTCAGCCTCCTGCTTGGGCTCGACCATCAGGAGACCAACGACGACCAGTGCCAGAGAGGCCCATGTCACAGCTGGTATGGCCTCTCCAAGCAAAAGCATACTCCAGCCTATGCCGGCTGCTGTCCCCGCGTAGGCGTTTTGGCTGGCAAAGACGGCACCGGTGCTGGAGATCAACAGGATGAAGAGCAGCATCGCCAAATTGCCGGCGGCAGCCATCAGCACGACGATGACGCCAAGCCGACCGGTCAAGAGATCGAACGGTATGAAGTCCTGATAAAAGACGGCAAGCGGAATCAGCATCAAAACCGAGACAACGAGCGTGATGCCGAAAAGCGCGACGTTATCGATATTGGCGGGTTTGGACTCCGCGAGGTAGATATCCTCGGTCGCGTAAGTGACGGGGATTACAAGGGCAATGACAAGCCACAGCCAACTGGTGGCCATTTCCCCGGGCTCTCCGTAGAGAAGTATGATGCAGATGCCGACGAGACCCAAACCAAGCCCTAAAAAACGCTTCAAATTCGGCGCTTCGGTCCGCATCAGGGCGGCGAACAAAAAGACTGCAAATCCCTCGAGTACGATGACAATGGAGACGATAGAAGCTGGAAGCTTGCTTGCCACCCAATACACAAGGACCTGGTTGATCACGGAGCTGATAAACGCAAAACCAAGGATGAACTTCCACTCCGCCCGCGTGAGATCCTTGAGATTCGGCATTGTCCTACGCTTCACGCTTATCCCAATGCAGAACACAGCTCCAATAACGTCAATAAGGATTGCCAGTCCGACCGGATGAGCCTCGACGAGCGAAGCCATCTTGGAAAGCGGCACAACCACGCCCCATAACCCGCCACATGCCAGCAGCAGTAAAGCGCCACGAAAAGTGCGGATGTTCTGCCGCATCTTTCGTTCGCGCTCGTAGACCTTCTGAGCCATTGTCGCGAACACCGTGGCGAGCTTGCCGAGACCATCTGTACGGCCTGCGACATCGCGGATGCCGAGCTTCGAAGGATTGAACCGCCCGGTCTCCAGGGTGGCGGCCGCCCTGGTCAGCTTGGCCACCTGCCGCAGATATTCCGTTTCAACGTCGCGGAGTCTTTTCTTCTCAATGCAGGTCGCAACGCGTGCCTTGAGGAGAGCGAGTTCAAAGTTCTTGGGCAGAAAGTCCTCGGCACCAAGCTCAATCGCCTTGACGACGCTGCTCATCTCATCATCGAGCGCTGAGATCACGATGACCGGCACATCCCGCGTCCTGGACGACGCCTTGAGGCTCTTGAGCACCTCGAAGCCGTCCATCACGGGCATGATAATGTCGAGAAGAATGAGATCGAAGCTTTCGCCAGCAAGCCGGTCGAGAGCCTCGCGGCCACTCTCAACCGCCTCGGCTTGATGTCCGAGTGCTTCGACCGACTTCTTGAGCTTGATTCTTATGGTCCGGGAGTCGTCTACTATGAGGATCTTGCCAGGGTTACGCACGACGTCCTCCCAGACCGAAAATCTCTCGAAGCTCCGTGACAGCCAAGTCGAAGGCGTCCTGCGCGCTGTCGATCTGCTGCAAATCCGGCTGTTCCCGACTTTCGCAGCGCCGCTCCAGTCGAGCGCAGATTTCGGCGAGGTCGATAGCCCCCATGTCCCTGGCATTGGATTTGAGAGAATGCGCGGCCCTGCGGGTGGCAGCCAAATCCGAGGCCGCAACAGAAGCCTGCAGGTCTTGCATGATGGAAGGCCCTTCTTCGAGGAAGGACTCCACCAGTTCTACCAGATCGGCTTCCTCGCCACCTACAAGCTCGCGAAGCTTTGCAAGCGCCTCTCTTTCGATAGCCAAAACGACCCCCAAATGCGCCGCTATCTCCTGGCTCCTCAGCCCGTGACCGCGAACTTTTCCCGTTTGTTATTGAAGTGATATCGAAAATCGAACCGCTTCCCGAGATTATCAATGTCCCCTTGTGCTCAAGAAGCTAAATGTCGCAGCAATTCTAATTTAGTGATAGCTCATAATTCGAAAACAATGCCGCCACGGAGCCTGGGGTTGTTGCGCCAGCCGCCTAATTTGCCTCTTCACCGCTTGGTGTGCCGGGCACCGCGAAATCCTTTGCTGCGCCAGCGGGTCTGCGCCCACCAGACACTACCGCCTTGTTCAACGAGGCGATGAGGTCCTCGACGCGTAGCGGCTTGCTGAGATAGTCGTCCATGCCGGCGTCCAGATACCTTTCCCTATCGCCGGCCATGGCGTTGGCGGTGAGGGCCACGATAAACGGCTGACGCGCATCCTGGATACCAGACGCCCGGATCAATCTTGTCGCCGCAAGACCGTCCATGTCCGGCATTTCGATATCCATCAAAATGACGTCGTGGCTGCCTTGCGTGTATGTGGATACCGCCGACCGGCCGTCGATTGCCAGGTCCGGTCGGTAACCAAGGCGCTCCAACACTTTGAAGCCAAGCTTTCTATTGGTGTTGTTGTCATCGACAAGCAGTATGCGAAGCGGAAACTTTTCCGCCATCGAACTATCTAGGGCCGGTCCCTTCGGCTGATCGGTCCGGGCGGGTCGCACAGGAGCCTCCGCAAAGACTGACATGAAAGCATTGAGGAGTGGCGAGGGCTTGATCGGCTTGGGAAGCATGGCCGCGAATTTGATGCTTTCGATGTCCGCCTTGTTCCTCTCATCGAGGGGTACGAGGGAACTCAACAATATCAATGGCAGATCACCGCTTTGACCAAGCCCACGTAATCGTTTGGCCAGTTCAATACCGTCCATCTCTGGCATGTTCATGTCGAGCACGACGGCGTCATAATGTTGGCCGCTTGCAATCCTGTCGAATGCGTTAAGCGGCGATTCGGTTGTATGTGGCACCATGGCCCAGGATTGGGCCTGCAGAGATAGGATTCGCCGGTTGGTTGCGTTGTCGTCCACGATCAGCAACCGTTTGCCCGCGAGTTCAACTTTGGCCACGGACATTTGCGCCTGCCTAGGAGCGGGCGCAGCGGCGGCGCGGATCGTGAAGAAGAATGTTGTACCGGCCCCTTCAACACTTTCCACCCATACTTGCCCACCCATCAGTTCTGCCAGGCGTTTGCTAATCGCCAACCCTAGCCCCGTCCCGCCGTAGCGCCGCGTCGTCGAGGCATCTACCTGGCTGAATGACTTGAACAAGCGATCCAATCGGTCCTCGGGAATACCGATGCCGGTATCGCGTACTGAAAACTGCAGGGTGGACAACCCCTCCGCGCTTCCGCTGTGGGCTGCGCCCGCACCCTCAGTTGCGTGCGGAACTTTCATCACCGATAGTACGATTTCACCTCGTTCGGTGAATTTCACGGCATTGTTGAGGATGTTAAGCAAGATCTGTCGCAGCCTCGTGCTGTCTGCGACAATCCCGTCGGGAGTACCGGGCTCCACCAGGTAGGCAAGGTCGAGCCCCTTCTCCGCGGTCTTGGAGGCTACGAGGTCAATCGCGCTCTCAAGGCATTCCCGCAGTTCGAAGGGCCTTGGATCGAGCTCCAGCTTGCCAGCCTCAACTTTGGAAAAATCAAGTATATCATTAATGATCGTTAGCAGCGCCTCCCCGCTGTGGCTGATCGTCTCGCTGATCTCGCGTTGTTCGGGGTCAAGGTTTGTACCGAGCAGCAAGTTGCTCATTCCGATCACGCCGTTCATTGGTGTGCGGATTTCGTGGCTCATGGTCGCCAGAAAAGAACTCTTCGCCTCATTTGCCGCCTCGGCCGCCTCCTTTGCTTGCTGCAGCGCAAGGGATAGCTGTTTGAGCTCAGTAAATAGCTGCGCGTTATGCAGGGCAGCACCGGCATTGGCGGCAATGGTGGAAAGCAAGCGGAGCGAGTCGTCGGTAAATATTCCCTCCCGGGTAGTGCTCTGCACGCTGATCACTCCTAGCGTGCCTTGCGCCGTCTTGATCGGAACTCCCAGATAGGACAAGGCATCCTTGCCGACGGGGGTAGCCCCGATCTGAGCACCGCGTTCTGCAACATCCTGATTGATAAGCAGCGGGTGGCCAGTTTCTATGATCTTGCTTGTCAGCCCTTCACCGAGGGTTAGCGTATTGAAGGCCTCGCCAAACTGATAGGGGAAATGGATTAGCTTGGTTTCCGGGTCGAGCAGAGCGACATAGACGATATCTGCATCGAAGATTTCCTGCATCTGGTCGCCGATCAGCTGGATCGTGCTTTCGAGTTCGGATTCCGCAATCAGCGCCTGGCTGACCGTGCTGATAGCACCAAGCTCGGCGGCGCGGGCCTCGGTCACTCGTAGCAGGCGCTGTGTTTCGTTAAATAGGCGGGCATTGGCAATGGCGACCCCCATGTTGGAGGCGACCGTCTGCAGAAGGCGTACGTCATTTTCGTCAAACGCATTCTCCAGGTAGCTCTGTACACTGATAACCCCCAGCGTTTTTTCGCCAGACTTGATGGGTACACCTATGTAAGATGCAGTCCTGTCTCCTTCGTTTGGAAAGTACGCGCCAATCTCTCTTCCTTTCGCGAGGGTCTGAAAGACCAACGGCCGCCCTGTTTCTATAATTTTGGACGCTACACCGATGCCGAATGGAAATGGATCAATTACTCTATATTGCCTGAAGTACGCATAAGGGACATGGATCAGGCCGGATTCGCTGTCGTGCAACAAGATTTCGCTGACCTCGGTGCCGAAGGCCTCCCGCACCTTGTCGCCTACGAGGCGAATGACCGTGTCCAGATCCAGCGACTGCGTCATGGCCTCGCCGACGTTATTGAGAATGGCTAGTTCTGCTGCGCGGTCCTCTGTTACTTTCAGCAAGCGCCGCGTCTCGGTGAAGAGCCTCGCCTTTTCAATTGCAATTGACGTCGCATTGCCGATCGTCGTGAGCAGGTTCACGTCCGATTCATTGAAGGCGTGCTCACGATCAAGGTTTTGCAGCGAGATGACGCCCTTGGCCTGTCCTTCGATGATCATCGGTACGAACAGGATCGACTTCGGCGCCTTTCCCTGCGCCACGCTCGGGTTGCCGTATTTCTCGGTCGCGGCGATGATCCCCTCATTGAGCAGCAATGGCTGCCCCGTCTCTAAGACATGCTTGCGAAAGCCAACGAGCGGGATCGGCTCATCGGGGAAGCGAACGTTCCGCTCGATCGCGTAGGGGAAATGCAGGAGGTTGTCGTCCGGGTTGAAAAGTCCGATATCCACCACCTGGGCGTCGAATATCTCATGGATCTTATCGCCGATCTGGTCATATATCGCCTGCATTTGCACATTGGAGACGAGCACCTCCTGAACGCCATTCACGAAGGCCAGTTCAGCGTTGCGGGCCTCCATCATTTTCAACAGGCGCTGGGTCTCATCGAACAGGTGGGCGTTGGCGATGGCGATGCCCATGCTGGATGACAGCCCCTGCAACAGACGCACATGATCTTCATTGAAGACATTCTTCTCGTAGCTCTGCACGCTGACTACACCCAGAATTCTGTCACCGGCGATGATCGGCACGCCCAGGTAGGATTCGGTCCTGTCCTCCTCGGTAGGTATGAGCGCGCCCAGGGCAACGTGTTGCTCAGTCGTACCCAATACCAATGGTTTGCCTGACGATATGACCTTTGACGTAAGCCCTTCGCCCATCGCAAATGGCTCGGGATCCTGATAGTCCTTGTAAAATGCATAGGGTACGGTGATCAGGTCAGACCTATCACTACGCAACAAGATTTCAGTAACGTCCGTTCCGAATATTTCGCGGACCTTATCGCCGACGATGCGAGTGACGGTCTTGACGTTCAGCGTCTTGGCCATTGCTTCGCCGACGCTGTTGAGGATCGCGAGTTCTTTTGCGCGCCCCTCCGAAACTTTCAGCAGGCGCTGCGTCTCATCGAAAAGACGAGCATTGGCGATGGCCACGCCCATGCTCGATGAGAGCCCCTGCAACAGACGGACATGATCTTCGTTGAACGCGTTTTTTTTGTAGCTCTGCACGCTCACAACGCCCAGAGTTTTGTCTCCGGCGATGATCGGCACGCCGATGTAGGATTCGGACCGCTCATCTTCGGTGAGGACAATGACACCCAGTTCAACCGCTTGCTCGAAGGTGTTGAGAATCTTCGGTTTACCCGAGAGGATAATTTGGGAAGTCAATCCTGCACCCAAAGGGAACGGTTCGACCTCCACATAGTCTCGATAAAACGAATAGGGGACACTGATCAAACCAGAGGCTTCATCGTGCAATAGGATTTCAGTGACGTCGGTTCCGAATATTTCTCGCACCTTATCACCGACAATACGAGTCACAGTCTTTACCGTCAATGTCTTCGACATTGCTTCGCCGACACTACCAAGGATTGCGAGTTCCTTTGTGCGCTCCTCAACTACTCTGAGTAGGCGCTGGTTTTCGACTGAAAGTTTATCAAGTTCAGTCGCTGCAGTGGCCTTTGCGATTTCCAGTTCGACTATTTTGCGGTTGGCGTCTCCTAGACGGCTCACGAGGTCCATTTCGACTAAGCTTGGCATTCGGCCTCTTCCCCAACAGACATCCCGCCGTTTGAGGGGAGCCTTGCTTGCCGCCTGAAGGATATTAGCAGATACTGTTACACGCCAATCGCCCGATTGACAGTGCCTTGCGTTCTGCCCCCCAATGACCTGCCTAAAGAGCACAGCGGCCATAACAGTTGAGCCGCGCCGATAATGCCTGTTCCGCTACAGGATAGCTTCCAGCCGGATGAGGATTACCTACGCATCGACCTACGCATCGAAGCTGCCAATATCTGGTCCTGGGGCACTTCAACTTGGTCGTCGACGATGACTGCTTTCGGGAATCGACAAAGTCGTCTCTGCATCCGATTTGCGGCGCAAAGCGGATGTTGATCATGCAGAGAAGATTGGTTCTGGGTTCGTGTCCCTCTACCACATTTCAGCAAATTCAATCAGTGGCTTAAGTGCCATCAAGGCATAAGGGCGCGAGTAGCCGGGTCGTCACAGGGAAGCCCGCCAGTGCGTTTCCTGAACAGGGTCCGGTCCGACACCGGTTAACCGCGAGTCCAGGCGCCCGTCAGTTAGGCTTCATTTAATCTTCTGCTACATCTTGGCGACCGCCTCTAACGCGCTCGCCACCGTGGCGTCGGGGTGCTTCTTGCAATAAGCAGCGATCTTCTCTGCATTGGCATCTGTCTTGTCAGTGTCGATTTCGGGGTTGCCAGCTTTGCCATGGACATAGCCGTTCACCCACATGGCAACGCGAGCAATCTTGGCGGGCCGCATAGCAATCACCTCCTTGCAGGTGAGCGTCGACATGTCCACTTCCTCCGCCATTGCGTGGCCGGTCAAACCGATAATCGCAACTGCGAGTGCAATCGGAAAATAGCGTTTCATGGTCAGAGTCTCCTCCCGAAAGCCCCGCCTTTGGCTGGCTACCAAGAAACAGTAGTATTCTGTTGGAAGTATGACATTCACGCCCCGTTGCTCTTCGGCGATAGATCAGCCCGATGCCTTGCATACGCACTCTTCTGACCGTGGCAGGTTCAGTTCGCCAGCAACCAAGTCGATCGATTCGGCCACATCCGGATCGAGGTCTATGCCTTCTACGTTTCGCAGCAGCAGAGCTGCCCGCCGGAGCAATATCTGCAGGTCGTATGGCCAAAACCTGAGCCCGCCATGCCGGGCGGCCGAACAAGATCGCGGACGACGCTTTGCTATCTCGTCGAGCGCTGGTATCATCGAGGGCGTCAAATGCGGCTATGGTGTGAGTTTCGGTTATCCGCCGGCGGATCTTATAATCGCTACCCGTAGCCAGGTGCATTGTCAGGGCAAACACCGATCCGTCTGGGCGACCGAACAGGAGTGAACAGTTGAGCCCCCTTCTGACGGAGATTCGCCAAAGCCCCATGCTTTGGTTGCTGGTCGCTGTGCCGGTGGTGTTCGCCGCCGCGAAGTTCACTCCCGAAGCCCACACGGCGCTCTTTGTCTTGTCGGTGCTTGCCATCGTACCGCTGGCGGGGTTGCTCAGTCACGCTACCGAATCCGTTGCCGCCGAGACAGGTGATGCCGCCGGTGGGCTACTCAATGCCACCTTGGGAAATCTGACCGAGCTGGTCATCGCACTGGCCGCCCTGCGCGCCGGAGAGTACACGTTGGTAAAGGCATCCATTGCCGGCGCGATCGTCACCAACACGCTGTTCATGCTGGGGGCCTCGTTTCTGCTCGGCGGACTCAGATACCATTTCCAGGAATTCAATAGAGCCAGCGCGCGTCTTCAGTCGGGTCTGCTTTTCTTGGCAACAATCGCCCTCCTCATGCCTTCGGCTGTCGCAGAAGTGGACTCGACCTCAACTGCAGCGGTCACCCAAAAGCTCAGCCTTGGCCTGGCCGTTCTGCTGATCGTCGGATATGGACTAGGCCTGTTGTTCTCGCTCCGTACACATCGTGAGGTCTTTGCCGCGGCGGAGCATGCCGAAGCAGGTGAAGCACCGTGGCCGATTAGACTGGCCCTAGCCACGCTGGTCGGTGTCACAGTACTCGTGGCCCTGGTCAGCGAGATCTTCGTCGAGTCAGTTCAAAAGGCAGCCGAAGCTTTGGGGATGACCCCTGCTTTTGTCGGCTTTATCGTCGTCGCACTGGTTGGTGGCGCCGCCGAAATGGCCTCGGCGTTTTCCGGCGCGCGCAAGAACCGGCTCGACTTGAGCGTGGGGATCGCGCTGGGAAGCGCTTCCCAGATCGCTTTGTTCGTTGCACCCGTGCTGGTGCTGCTGAGTTACCTGGTCGGCCCGTCGCCGATGGACCTGCAGTTCTGGCCGGGTGCCGTGGTGATGGTGCTAATCGCGACCCTAACCGCGATGTTCGTCACGAACAGCGGACGGTCGGCATGGTTCGTCGGCGTCCTCGTGTTGATGGTATACATAATCTTCGCCATGACGCTGTACATCCTGCCGCCGGCTATACCGTGAAGTCAACGTGACCATCGGCGGCGTTCCTGACCGTGAACAGCAGAAAGGTCGGAGATCATGTCGGCAAAGACACGCGACAAGCCGCAAGCAAGGCAAATGAGGCGTCTGTTCTTCTTGGCGCTCGTCCAGCAACTTCGTGTGGTCTGGCCCATCCTGTCGGGGATTCTCCTGGTCATGGTTGGGTCCGGGCTTATGATCTGGCGCATAGAGAGTTGGCGGATCGACGAGGCCCTCTACTTCACCTTCGTGACAGGGCTCACTATCGGCTATGGCGACTTTACGCCCAAACATGTTTCGGCGCGGTTGCTGTCATTGGTGATCGGTTTCGCAGGGATTGTGCTGACTGGGCTCGTTGCGGCTGTCAGCGTGCAGGCTCTGAGGGTGACGGACCGCGATAGCTCAGGATCGGATTAGCCCAGCCATACCTCAAAACCATGCCCTTGAGGTGGCGCGAGGTTCAGGCTGCGTGCTTCTCATAAGACAACAACGTGCCCTCTTTGCGCACTTATGTATGGCTCATGTGTTGACTTTGGGCGGCCGGCGGCCAGTTAGTGTGGGTGCCAAGTCTGTTGAGCCCGATCGGAAGATGCTGGGTTACCTCTTACCTATCGGCTACCGCCCGATCCTGTCGCTTCTTCGCGGCACTGGATTCCTGCTTGCAGCGACAGGGTTGCATGGCTTGCTCTTGCCGTTGCGTGGGCAGGCGGAGGGCTTTTCGACAGCGTCGCTTGGCCTGCTCGGAACTGCCTGGGCGGGCGGCTTCGTCGCCGGCTGCATCTTCGCACCTAGGCTTGTCCGTCGGATCGGGCACGTCCGTGCGTTCGGCACCTTTGCAGCGGCTGGTGCAATCATCGCGCTGCTGACGGGTTTGATAATCGAGCAGTATGTGTGGATCGCTCTGCGCGCCTTCACAGGCTTCGCCATGGCCGGCGCCTATATGGTCATCGAGAGTTGGTTGAACGAGAAGGCGACCAATGACAACCGCGGCCGCGTCTTCGGCCTCTATATGATCGTGTCCTATGTCTCGATCATGGCCGGCCAGATGATTGTCGCCATAGGCAACATCGGGGACGCGTCATTGTTCATGGTCGCGGGGATCTTCTTCTGCCTCGCGTTGATCCCGACGGCGGTATCATCGGCAGTGACACCGCAACCGCTTGAGGATGTCACTCTCGATCTGAAAGGTCTTTATGCTACTTCCCCGATCGCTCTGGTCGGCTGCCTCATGACAGGTATTGCCAACGGAGCCTGGGGGACGCTCGGAGCCGTCTATGGTGCCCGCATCGGAATTGGCAACGCGGGTATTGCACTGATGGCAAGCGTAGTTGTGCTCGCCGGTGCCGCTCTCCAGTTTCCCGCGGGTCGACTGTCCGACATCACCGACCGCCGCTTTGTGCTGGCCGGCGCGGCGGTCGGAGCGGCCGCATTCGGACTTCTCATCTTCGTACTCCAGCCACGATCGGCGGCACTCGTGATTGTCACCACCGCAGCCTACGGGGGCCTGGCCTACACCCTCTATTCGGTCGCAGTGGCGCATGCAAACGACCACGCCCGCCCGGACGAGTTCGTCAAGGTGTCGAGCGGTCTGCTGTTATTCTATGGGTTCGGCACAATTGTCGGGCCGATGCTGGGAGCCGCGGTGATGACCAAGATGCGACCGGAGAGCCTGTTCCTCGCAACGGCCCTCCCTCACGCAGTGCTCGCCGCATATGCTCTCCTGCGTATCAGCCGCCGCGCTCCGGTATCGCAGGCTGCAAAGGGGGCGTTCAGGACACTGCCGGCCGAACGGGCTGTCACGCCCGAGTCGCTGCGGCTCGATCCACGCACCGTCCCGGCCGCAGAGTGAAACAAAGCGCGGTTGGCGGGCAAATCAGCTGATAGGAACGCCTATGCCGGATCCCCGAAACCGCGTTCTATGTGCGTGAACGAACACAAGCGGAAGAAGCTAGGTTTTCCGAGTCGAATATGTCCCCTCTAGGAGCACTACTCGGCTCGCGGCCGCATACGCATGCGCGGCAGCATAGTTCGGGTCGAGCAGACGCACCGAGCCCGTTTCGCGGACTACGATCAGACTGGCTGTCCGCCTCCTTCAGGCACCAGATGTGGTGGCGGCCTTGCTTGCGTACGGCACCCTCGACCTCCTGTCATCGGGCGATGACAACACGGCGTAGGCGATCAGTGGGGCGATGCTGGCATAGATGCCGGTCTCGGGGGGCAGTCCGGCCATAGCGGGATAGGCGCGACCGCCAGCCCGCGCGAGCGCGAGATTGTTGGCCGGACTCTTGCGGCTCCTCGGTTGCCGGTGTTTACGAGCCTCTCGGGCTATCGATTGGGCTGGTTGCGCAGCGACGTGTCGGCCGGACTCGCAGTGGCAGCCGTGGGGCCTCTTTGTCGTTTCCGAGCAAGTGGATGCAATCGGCGCCATCGGCATCGGGCCAGTTCGGCGCGCTGGTCGCGAAGGTGCAGCGGATGTGCCACCAGCGAGCGGGTAAGGACAGGAGGAAGAACTCATCGCCGGGACGGCGACGAACTCCGAGCCGGAAGGATGTCGTTCGAATGCCGCCGATCCGTGCCCTCGTCACACGGTTCAGTGGCGTGTGACCTCCGTCGAAAGCCCGGCTTCTCGCAATGCTGCCAAGACCTTGTCGGCCAGGTCGGGATTGGCGTTGACGCCGGCCAAGTCGGCCAGAATGCCGCCGCCACGACAAGGAGCGAGTTCAACAATCCTCTGGACAGCCCGGGCGGCCTCTTCCTTCCGCCCGAGGCGAACGAGGGAGATCGCTCGGGCCACAAAGCCATGCGTCACGTCCGGCATGTCCACATCACGCGCTTCGGCCAGCGCCTCTTCGTAGCGTCCGTTCACGAAATGATAGAGGGACAATCCCACGCAGTTGGCGCCGAGCCGCGACAGTTGTTGTGCGGAGGCCTTCTCGAGCAGTGGAACTCCTTTGCCCCATTCACCCAGCAAGGACCAGATCAGACCCAGATCGGTCATGATGTCTGTCGCGTTGGGGTTGAAGGCGAGGGCCATCTGCATGGCCTTCAGGCTGGCGGGCACGTCCTGAGCAAACCAATAAGCCAGTCCCCGAGCATGATGGCCGCGGCTGGAATCGGGAGCCAGCTGGACCGCCCTATCCGCAAGCTCTATGGCCTGCCGGCGCAGTCCAGAGGGGGACTCCGTGGGTGCGAACCCAAACCGATGCCCATCGGTGTACAGTTGAGACAGGCAGGCGAACGCCTCGGCATAATCCGGGTTGGTGATTGCGGTTCGTTCGAGACACTGACGCGCACCTGAAAAGAGGTCCCTCCGGTAGGTCCGCTTGTACTCGTAAAACCTGATGACGCACTCGACAGGACTTAGGGACCGCGGTTCCTTCGCTTGGGCAGCGGCATAGGCTATGCTGCTGATGACGCCGTAGGGTTGTGCCAACGCGCGCACAAGCGAATTCGCCACCTCGTCGCGGATGCTCAGCACATTCCCGCATTGGAGGTCTCGTTCGAAGCTCTGCCCCCAGAGCACCCGCCCGGTCCGTGCTTGAACTAGAACGGCTTTCACGTTGAGAGAGCCGGCGAAGAGTGCGGTGCTGCCGCTCAGGACAAACTCCCCATTCGCATTACGGCGTTGCTCACTGGCTGCCGCCGATGCGTAATGCGCGTCCGAAGGCCGTTCAAAGACGGCGATTTCGGGGAAACGAGCTAGACCGATTGTAACCTGTTCGGCAAATCCGCGATTGAAATGCAGGAACATAGATTGATCGCCTTCGGCATCAAATGGCGCCACAAGGATCGTCGACGCGCGCTCCGTTCCAGCCGGTTCGCTGGGGGCATTCGCCTGTGCGTCATTAGCTGACGGTGACCAGAGGGCAGCAGTCTGAAACTCGGGCACATAGCCGCCTTTCGGCATGGCAATCCTGATCGAGCTGTTGTCGCCGCAGGTGAGATAGAAGCGCTCAAGCGATCTGCGCAACCGGCGGGCTTCCATCCGTACCACCGGATCAAGCTGGGGATCAAAGTTGACGTCGCGGCCAAACACTTCGGTCGCGATGTTGTATGCCTTGATGCGCCCTCCCCTGCCTGCCAGCGCTTCTTCGACCACATATGCAAGGAACCGCCGATTGCGCTCAGACGCGTCGAACCGAACGGAATCCATCACGCGGTCCAACTCGCGGTGGATTTCATCGGAGCGCKATGTTGCAGGATCAGCAGTCGCTGCGCCGTCATAGCGGTCCAACGCAGCGGCGGGAGAGGGGGTAGTCAGGCAGCGCATCTCGTCCGCGTCAATCATTTCGACCCTCCACGAAGGCAGAGACCTGCTCATCGACTCTCGACCGTTGACATTCGCGCGAATGGGAGCAAGCTCTAAACTTAGAGCGGGGAGATGGGAATTGTACCGGCGATCAGTGGCCGTCAAGACATTGTCCCTAGGGACAAGTTACAACCAGGTAACGCACCGCCGAAAAGAAAGAATGCTTTTCACGTTAATACAAAGTTAGGTAGTGCGATTCTGCCTAAGATAACGTCAAATGGCAATTTTGGCATGGGCACCTTCGATGAAGCCCTGAGCGACCAAGTTCATGCTGAGAACGCGAGCTGGGCGCCGGCTGTGGGTTGTCGCTCTTGACTGAGAAGGATTGCGGCGCGGCGTTCTACATCACGCTGCTCGCGAATGCCGGTGCGATGTGATTCCGATGGGCAGCCTAGTTCATATTGTAGACGACGATAGCATGTTCCGTCATGCAACCGCGCGGCTGCTGCGCCTGCACGGCTACGAGGTTGCCGAATACCCCAGCGCAGACCAGTTTCTGGCGCAGGTTTGCGCCGGGGCGGAAGTTGGCTGCATTCTCCTCGATGTCAGCCTGCCCGGCTTGAGCGGGCCTGCCCTGCAGCGGCGACTGGTCGAGATTGGTTCGCCGTTCCCGATCGTCTTCCTCACGGGTCACGGCGACATTCCGACCACGGTCACTGCGATCAAGTCCGGCGCCGAGGACTTTCTGACCAAGCCGGTGGCGGGTCAGGTCTTGCTCGAAAGCATCGGACGCGCGATCGCGCGGCACGATACAGAGTCCAAGCACCAGCAACGGATGCGAGATGCGCACGCACTGCTGGAAACGTTGACACCGCGCGAGCGCCAGGTGTTCGACTTCATCGTGCGGGGGCGCCTGAACAAGCAAACGGCTTACGCTCTCGGTATAACCGAACGGACGATAAAAGCACATCGGCACAGGATATTCGAAAAACTTGGCGCCCGGACGATTGCCGACCTCGTCTCGCTCGCCGAACGCTTGGGAATTCTGTCAGAGCAGGCCGACGCCGACCTGAGCTCGTCCGCGAAGTCGCCTGCCTGACGTTTTTGCATTTGCTGTAAGATTTGCGTCCAACATGTCCGACTGGACAATAGCAGCGATCGCGTTCGCCTTGCTATTCTGGATCGAGATCAACCCCGACAACCGAGTTGAGCAGCTACTCTGGATGTCCAATCTGGATGAATAGGGTCCATGCGCATACTGGTCGTCGATGACGATCCCGGTTTTCTCAAGGGAATCGCGAGGCTGCTGAGAGCAAAGGGCTTCGAGGTTACCGGGTATTCCTCCGCCGAGGAATTTCAAGCGTATGCAGACCTGCGCGATGCGGCCTGCCTCATCCTAGACATCCATCTTAGCGGCATCTCGGGAATAGAACTCGCGCTTCAGCAGCGCAGATCAGGTTCCGATGTCCCGGTCATCTTTATCACCGGCAATGGGCATAAGGCGACCCAAGACGCCGCCATGGCTGCAGGCTGCGCAGCCTATCTCGAGAAGCCGTGTCCGGCAAAAACATTGATGGACGCCTTGTCTGCCGCCCTGCAGTCCCGCTGAGCCACGCTTGCCTCTCTGGCGCGGTTATGAATGAAGGCATGTGATGAGGCGCGCCCCAGGATGTATGGCATCCGACATCGCCGCTACTCCTTGTTAACCGTCGGCCGTTCTTCGTCACCCAGCAAGCGGCGGATGATCTCGTCTTCGAGTTCGGACACCAGGGTCGTGTATTCGGAAATCTCTGCCGGCCGCCTTGGCTTCGCTTTCTTCAGTCTGGTGAGCGTCGCGCGAGCCAGCCGGTAGTCTTCACACATATCCCGCAAGACCTCGTCCGAGATGCTGCGGGCCTTGATCAACTCCGCCACATCAACGAACCGGACCATCGCGGCCGTCAGCGGCATTGACCTGTTGCTCGGGTCTTTCATTGGTACTTCGCAGACACTCGCATTAGTTTGCCCCTTCGCCTGAAGGATGCACAGCGGCGACAAGTAAGTTACAGTAGCCGGCGCAACGGCCGTGAGGCAGTTGCGCCTTCCATTTCGAAACTCCTGGCGGCTCACCGGAAATACCGCTGCCCGAGCCGCCGGATCACGCGGTTGATGGCACAATCCAACCGCCCATTTTCGCGAGGGCAGCGGCAGAGATCATCTTCTGTTCGGCAACCGTGCCTCCGTGACGGCGCGTCACATCGTAGAACCGCGACTCCCAACGGTTCTCCAACAGAACGACGACTTCGGAATGCCCAGGACGCAGTCGCTCCGCGCGCCGGCGAAGGTCGTCAGCAGACAGACCAAAGTCACCGGCACCAGCCGCTCGCGCCGCCGCCTTTGCGCTCGTCCGGATTTCTGCCGTGTCGCCGCGCGCTTGGGCTGCAAGCGCTGCGATCAAGGCATTGACCTCGACGACGTCCTCGCCGTCCTCCAGGTGCCCACCTTGCATTCCCGATATCCTGCCCTCGCTGTCCTTTCTCGTAATCGCGAATGCATCCGGGCGAACCAACCCGCCCTCGAACAGCTGTTTCAGTTCAGCGAGGAAATCGAACGGCAGCAGATATCTCGGGAAATGGATGCTTATCAGATCTATGGAACCTAGCTGGCTCAAATCGAGCTTTGACAAGTCGAATTGATCGGTGCCTGGGCGTATCGCCGACTCGTTTCCTTTTATGAATATTGCGACGCGATGCATTTCGGCAGACCTGGCATGCGCGATGCCTCCCATGATCTGATGCCAATGCTCGTCGAATGCCGATCTGGGCACGAAGCCCTTGCCCATCCGTATGTACGGGTCCTGGAAGTAGACGTAGTCGGCGTCGACCGAGAGAACCACAATGTAGTGCCCGCAATCCCACTCGTCGGCCGCCGATTCCGGCGTGTCCTTCTCGCTCCTCCAGACCTGCCCCAACGCGATCACCGGATGACCGGCGGACGTGAACCGCTCCAGATCGTCGAGACTAGAGTTCTCTTTCATCTCGGCATCGAAACCCAGCGCACGAGCACCACGAACCAGATCTTGAGGAAAGGTGCCAACCTCGGGGTTAGTGCCGAGGAGCCTCATCAGAGCCTCCTCTTCCATCTCCTGGCCCCAATAGCTGAACACCGACTGCAAGGCCGATGCGCCGCAGGAGTACTCGGTCATCTGTCGGGTCTGTTTCAAAAGGCGGAAATGCGACATGACCCGTTCCCATGTGGGGTGGGCTGCGGCCGTCGCCGGATTATGCGGGCGCTGTAGCCGAGCGCTGAAAGAGCCTGCAGTTTGCTCTGCTATATTGATCGCGGTGTCACCCGCCACGATCAAGAAGCAGAAGGTAAGTTACGGTAGCACAAGGCACAGCTGCTGGCCGTCGTTCGGCGGCTCAGATGTTGTCCTCCTCGGTCGAGGCTCCGCTCGCTGCCGGCATTTCCCGTCAGGCCCCGTTTCCATGCGCTGATCTCCCGCGGACGTGTTGCTGACGAAGACGCTTTCTTGGTACATCGCCGCGTTATCGGCGTATCACTGCCTCGCCACGACAGGCGTCGGATCTTCCTGCATCCAGGCGTTCAGCAGGGTATAGGCCACGGCTAGGACGGTAGGGCCTATGAAGATGCCGAGGATGCCGAACGCAATCAGCCCGCCAACCACCCCGGCAAGGATCAGAAGCAAGGGCAAGTCGGCCCCTCTCCGGATCAGGATCGGTCGAATGAACTGGTCGATCGTCATGGCGACAATTGCGAAGAGCAGCAGAACGGTCGCGCCGAGGGTGCTGCCTGAATAGTACATCCAGATTACTGCCGGGATAAGCACCAAGCCTGGACCGAGTTGTATCAGGCAGAGCACGAACATCAGCGCTGTGAGCAGCACCGCGAATGGCAGGCCGACCAGCCGCAGGCCGATGCCGGCTATGATGCTCTGTGCCAAGGCCGTCACAACGACCCCCAGCGCCACACTGCGAATCGCCTGACCCGCCAAATAAATGGCCTTCTCTCCACGATCGCCGGCCAATCGTCGGCCGAAGAGTATCATCGCAGCCGCCGCCTGTTCCCCCTTGGCGTACATTACCGCCGCGATGGCGGCAGTCAGCAGGAATTGCAGGAGCATGCTGCCGAGGCCTCCGGCAGCCGATGCGATCCACTGTGTCAGCGCGCCAGCATAGGGAGTAAGCTTGGGTGCCAGTTCATCCAGGCCAGCCGAAGACAACCTGCCCCATGCCTCGGCGGCCCGAGCCCCAACCACGGGAATTCCGGCCAGCCAATCCGGGGGGGGCGGTACCCGCAGGGACAGCAGCATGCGCGCCATGTCGCCGATTACATCTATGTTGGTGACGACTGTGCTCACCGCCGCCCAAAGCGGCACGATAAGAACCAGCAGCACCGCCAAGGTCATCACTAATACCGCAATGCCACGGCGGTTGCCTGCGTAGCGCTGCACGCGAAGCAACAATGGCCAGGTCGCGAGAACCAGCGTCGTAGCCCAAAGGAGCGCCGGCAGGAACGGCCGCATGATCCAGATGCTGGTAACAAGCAGACCGCCGATGAACAGCACGGTCAACGTGATCCGCCCAAGGTCCTGGTGCCGGGAGGTCACCGCTGGAACGCTTGGCGGCGTAGGGTTGTCCGATTCCAGGAGAGGACCACCGATCGGCATGACTGGAGCCCCTATCAGGCCATCGTGATGGCGCGTCGCCGCTGCCAGACGTACACCGGAATACCGAGCAGCAACAGGACCAAGCCATAGAGGACCGGCTCCGCTCCGCAACCATAGAGCGTGAACATGGCGAATACGAACGCCACAAGTTCGACGGCGGTCACGCGCGGGATACGCGCGCCGCCGCTGACACGTGCCGAGACAAGGCTGCCTGCCAAGGCGCAGAAGGCGTAAGGGATGACCGCTGCCATCGTGCTCAAGCCAACGACCAGTGTGTAGAACGCCGAGAAGCCTCCTGACCCGGCAGCCTGAACGAGAACGAGCAGGGTCGCCAACACAGCCGAAACCACGATTCCGATCGCCGGGACATTTCGCGACGACAGGCTGCCGAAAAGCGGTGGGAACAGCCCGTCGCGCGCCGCCGCCATTGGCACCTGCCCCATCAGCAAGGTCCAGCCATTCAGCGCACCGATCGACGACAGGATCACCGCGATCGCAATCGAGATCGCGCCTGCGCGCCCCCACATCACACGAGCTGCGTCGGAGAACGGAGCGATCGAATGGACGAGTTCCTGCCGCGGCAAGACGCCCATGACCACGATCGTTCCTAACACATAGAGGGTCGCAGCGATTGTGATCCCCAGCACCGTTGAGCGGGGAATCGTGCGCTCCGGGTCGCGGACATCGCCGGCAGGGACAGTGGCCGACTCGAGCCCCAGGAAAGCGAACATTGTCAGCGGCGCAAGCGCCGCGCCTGCTTGCAGGATTGGCAGGCCGCTCGGATTGAACTCGCTGAAGTGCGAGGTGTCGACGTAGAGCAGGCCCACCACCGCGACGGCTCCGAACGGCACCAGCTTGGCGTAGGTTGTGACCTGCGACATGAGGCCGGCGGCGCCTACCCCTCGCAGGTTGACGAAAACGACAACCCAGATCGCGCCCAAGGTAAGGGCGACGACCATCCCACGACCCCGCAGCATGGGGAACAGGTCGACCACAGCCCCAGCAAGGGCGACGGCGATTACCGGCAGCGAAGCCCAGATCGATATCCAGTAGCCCCACGCGATGAGAAAGCCGGGAAAGTCGCCATAGGCCAGGCGGGTATAGGCGTAAGGTCCGCCCGTCGCCGGAGCCAAACGCGCCAATCTGGCGAAGGTCAGCCCCAGACAGATTGCCCCTGCGCCCATTACAATCCAGGTCAGGATCGCAAGGTTGCCATAGGGGGCGACGGCAGCGGGCGACAGGTAGAAACCCGACCCGACCATGTTACCGACCACAATCGCCGTGCACGCCGCTATCCCGAGGCTTTTGCGGCTTTCCGAATGCGGTGGCAGGCCCTGTTCGGGTGCGGAAACGACTCGCCCGGTGGCGGTTTCGCTTTTGGTCGGATCCAAGGCTTGCATTACCAAGAATTCCAATCTGTTGGGCGGGAGATGCCTAGTGGTAGCTAAGGCCCGTGAAGCCCCCACCGATAATTGTGCCCTTCTCGCCCCGCACGATCGCCTCGATGTCGGCAAGTGCGCCGATGGCTGCCATGTGACCCGTCGCCCTCGCAAATTGACAGGCAGCATCGACCTTCGGACCCATCGAGCCGGCGGGGAACGTGTGCTCCGAAATTGCTTCTGGACTGGCCCTGTGGATCGCCTTGGCCTGCGGCGTGCCCCACCCCAGGAATACCGCCTCCGCGTCGGTCGCCATCACGAGCAGGTCGGCATCAAGCTCGCGGGCAAGGAGCTCCGTACAGAGGTCCTTGTCGATGACCGCCTCGACGCCAACGAGCTTGCGGTCGGAATCGGGCGCGTACATCGTAGGAATGCCGCCACCGCCGGCGCAAATGACGACCGTACCTTGATCCAGCAGCCAGCGTATCGGCCGCATCTCGAAGATGCGCTTCGGTTGCGGCGATGGAACGACGCGGCGCCACATTGTGCCGTCGAGCTTGAACGTCCATCCCTTTTCGGCCTTGATCTGTTGCGCTTGCGCCTCGTCGTAGATAGGGCCGACAAACTTGGTTGGATTCTTGAACCCTGGGTCGTTACCGTCGACCTCGACCATGGTCAGCAGTGTGGCGAATGGTACCTCGAACGGCAGCAGATTGCCGAGCTCCTGTTCGATCATGTAGCCGATCATGCCTTCCGTCTCAGCACCTAAGACATCCAGCGGATAGGCCTCGTCCGCCTTGTAGGCTGCCCCTTGCAGTGCGAGCAGGCCAACCTGCGGACCATTGCCATGGCTGATGACCAGCTGGTGTGCGGAGGCAACCGGCGCCATAGCTATAGCCGCGGTACGGATGTTCCTGCGCTGGACTTCCGCCGTCATCGGTTCGCCGCGTTTCAAAAGCGCGTTGCCGCCAAGCGCGATCACGACCCGCATTCGGTCAGTCCCCCAAAGTCGCGACGAGAAGTGCCTTGATCGTGTGCATTCGGTTCTCCGCTTGCTCGAACGCGACGTTGGCTTCCGACTCGAACACGTCGTTGGTAACCTCAAGTCCGTCAGCCATGCCGTAGTTCTCGGCGATTTGCTTGCCAAGGACGGTTTCCGTGTCGTGGAACGCAGGGAGGCAGTGCATAAACTTTACCTGCGGGTTGCCGCTGGCTTTCATCATGGCAGAGTTCACTTGGTAGGGCTTGAGCAGCTTGATACGCTCGCCCCAGACCTCCTTGGACTCGCCCATCGAGACCCAAACGTCCGTATGGATGAAATGCACGTCCTTCACCGCGGCCTTGACGTCCGCAGTGATCGTCAATCTCGCGCCGGATTTCTCAGCCAGCTTCTTGGCGATGCTCGTGTATTCATCGGACGGCCAGAGTTCCTTGGGACCGCAGATACGCACATCCATTCCCATCAGGCATCCGACAATCATGAGCGAATGCCCCATGTTGGAGCGGGTGTCTCCGACGTAAGCGTATTTGATGTCGGTGATCGGCCTGTCGCCATTCTCGCGCATGGTCATGACGTCGGCGAGCATCTGAGTCGGGTGGTATTCGTCGGTCAGCCCGTTGTAGACCGGAACTCCGGCATATCTTGCGAGGTCCTCCACCCCCTTTTGCGCCGATCCCCGATACTCGATCGCGTCGAACATGCGTCCCAACACGCGCGCTGTGTCCTTGAAGGACTCCTTGTGCCCGATCTGGGAGCCGGCCGGATCGAGATAGGTGACGTTGGCGCCCTGATCGTAGCAGGCGACCTCGAAAGAGCAGCGCGTGCGCGTCGAGGTCTTCTCGAAGATCAGGCAGATCTCCTTGCCTCGAAGATGCATCTGCTCGGTGCGGGCATATTTGGCGCGCTTCAGGTCGCGGGCGAGGTCGAGCAGATGCTGAAACTCGCGCGGCGTATAGTCCTGTACCGTCAACAGCGAGCGGTTGCGGAGGTTGAAGCTCATGCGTTCTCTCCCTTGAGAAGTGGTGACCGGTTCAGTCGACAGGGTCACGCCAGACAGGACAGGTCATGCAGTGCCCGCCGCCACGGCCTCGTCCAAGCTCGGCGCCCCGGATGGTGATGACTTCCACGCCGGCCTTTCTCAGAAGCGTGTTGGTGTAAGTGTTGCGGTCGTATGCAACGACCACCCCAGGCTCGAGGGCGACGACATTATTGCCATCGTCCCATTGCTCGCGTTCGGCCTCAAATGCGTTGCCGCCGGTCGGCACGGAGCGGAGCCGTTTCAAGCCAAGTGCCTCTTGTACGACCGCGAGAAGCGGCTGCTCGTCGCGACGGACTTCGAAATGCCCTTCGTCGTCCAGGGGGTGTATGCTGAAGCACCTGACCTGATTGACGACTTCCTCGAAGATCGTGACCAGATCGCGGTCGCAGAACGTGAACACGGTGTCGAGATGCATCGCTGCCCGGCTCTTGGGCATGAGGCACCCGACGACGCGCGTGGCGGCCTTGTTGCGAAAGAGCTCGAGAGCCAACTGGCCCACGGCCTCATGGGTCGTCCGTTCGCCCAGGCCGACGAGGACGACGCCRTTACCGATCGGCATGACGTCTCCGCCCTCGATCGACGCGCTGGCGAACGACTCGTCGGAGTCGCCCCACCAGATCTTGAAGTCAGCCTCTCGGAACGACGGATGGAATTTGTAGATCGCACGCTGAAGCAGCGTTTCCGGCTTGCGCGCGGGCCAGTACATGGGGTTGCAGGTGACGCCGTTATAAATCCAGCACGACGGGTCGCGCTGGAACAAGGTGTTGGGTATCGGCGGCAGGATGAATTCAACTCCTCCGAAGGCCTCGACCATCATCGCCTTGCCGATCCCGTCAGGCAGGTCGGAGATCGTAATCCCGCCGATGAGGTGCTTGCCAAGTCGCGTCGCCTCAAGCTCGTCCAGCCAAGGCCGCATAAACGAAGCGTTCTGGAAGCCGACCGAATTCGGCGTGATCAGCCTGTCGAGCACGAACCGACGCCCGTCGGCCTGCTCCAGGGTCTCGGCAAGAAGGTCATGCAATTCAAGGACTTCGATCCCCCGCTGCTGCATTTTGAGCACGAAGTCGAAATGATCCTTCTGGGCCTCGTGGACCCAGAGCACGTCATCGAAAAGCAGATCATGGCAGTTCCCCGGCGTCAGGCGTTGATGAGCGAGAGAAGGTTTGCAGACCATGACCGTCCGCAGCTTGCCTACCTCCGAATGCACCCCAACTGTCCTCATGCCCCTCGTCCTTCAAGGTACTGGCGTGGCCCAGCCCGCGATCACGTATGAAGTCCTGCGCCGCGAGACGGCACACGCCACCGGATACTCGTTCTCCCGAACGGCTCGCTGTGTCTGACATCGGACCAAGGAGAACTGGCGCTTGAAGCATTGATTGTCGTCGGCGACGTCGCAATCAAGGATCAGGGAGTAAGTTACCGTAGCGTTCCCTGCCCCTTGCCGGGAGCTCCGGCAATTGGTGATGCCGCGCGACACGTAGTCGGTCGTAAAGGCAGCCCCAAAAGAGACGTTGAAGGAATCTGCGGAGTTGCAACGATATCCTGGGGCATCGGCGCCGGCGGCGTCTCAGGCCCAAGCTCCTCGTCATGAGCGCAGGCTCGCCCTGCAATCAGGATGGCGGCTGCATTGACTGCGCTATCTCATTTTTTGGCTGGCGACGTGCCGATAGGCACCACCTGCTCATCTAGCGTGGTAATATATATTCTACGTGAGAACTATTCTGGCAATGCGCTCTGACGGAAAAAGGCTGTTACCTCGTCATCTGGTGCCCCGAACCATTTCGTGTACAGATCGCGAAACTCCTTTGATGAGAATTGCAGGCTAAGGGATCGATCCACGACCAAGCGAAAATCATCGTCGTTTCGCGCCATCGTCAGCGCAATCGGCTGAGAGGTGAACTGCCTGTCGAGAACCATCAAGTCGGCACCTGACGGGTTGCCGGCAGCGGCTTCAACGAGGATCGACCGATCCCCGAAGAACACGTCGCTCGTGCGGTCCAGCACTCGCATCGTGCCGGCATCGTAGCTGTCCACAGGAACTACCTCTGCCGTCAGTTGGAATTCGTTCAACCGCTTCTCAAGCCATGACTGCCCAGTAGTGCCGGAAACGACCGAGAAGGTCTTGTCCTCGAGGATCTGCGCCGGCGAACCACGCCAGATGGGGCCGGATGCCGGCCGGCCAGCGAGGACATCCTGCAGCGCCCGCGGAGCATCCGACCTGAGCATCGCAGCGATGCCACCGGGAAAGATGGGTATGGAAAACGACACCTGCTTCCGTCTTTCCAGCGTGACCTCTGCACCGCATAGGAGATCGATCTTGCCCTGCTCGAGCGTAGCAAAGCGATCTTCGACAGCGACCGGAACCCATTCAACTTTCAGGTCGGCAATGCCAAGCTCTGTTTTGACTTCGTCTGCCACGTTTTGGCAAAGCGTAATCGAATACCCGGTGGGCTTGCCCCCGTCGTCGAACGAGAACGGCCGGGCGTCGGCGCGATAGCCGAATACAAGTTTCCCGGCTTGGCGAACCCGATCGAGGGTAGCGGCTGAAGCCGGGATCGCGTCAAGGAGCGCAAGGCCAACGCCGATGCCCACGGCAAGGAGGCCAAGGGCACCGATACCATGCCGGCGAGCGGCTTTCTGCTGTGCGGCTTGCATGTGTTGTCCTCCTGTCGAGCGCATTGCCATGCCCCAGTTCAGGCTGCCGCTGCACGCGCCGGCGTGCCTGCCTGCCCGCTGAAACGAGGCGCAAGGAAACCCCAAATGATGAAAGCGAGCGCCGTCACCAGCATGCCGCCCATCACCGCCGAGTGGCCCGAGGCGTAGAGTGCATAGGTGCTGTAGAGCATCGCCACCGTCACGATGAACACGTTGAATGCGTACTTCGATCCGGACACGCCTGCCGACTTCATCATGATCACGAGAGCCGAAAGCGCTATGATGTATGGCAGCACGTTGGTGACGACCGCCAGGTTCACCAACGCTGCGAACTGTTCGCTTAGTGTCGGTGAGATCGTCATCAGTGCGAGCAGCGATTGCACGACAGCCATCACGATCATGCCGGTAACCGGCGCCCCCATGCGGTTCACCTTGGTGAAGAATGCTGGGAACATCCTTTCGTCGGCCGCCGCCTTGCCGGTCTGGGCGATCGTGAATTGCCAGCCGAGCAGCGAGCCCAGACATGCCATGACGGCCAGAGCCATGATGATCGATCCCACGAACGGGTTGAACATATGCGCATAGGCCAGGCCGAACGGCCCGGTCGACTTGGCTAGTTCCTCATTCGGCACGATGCCCTGAATCACAGTGGTCGACAAAATGTAGATCGCTGCGGCCCCAAGCGTTCCGAACAGGCATGCCAAAGGCACGTCGCGTTTTGGGTTCTCGACCGCGGCGGAGTTCTGGGCGGCAGATTCCATCCCCAGGAAAGCCCAAAGCGTCAGCGCGATGCTGGAGCCCATACCCCCACCCAGGCTCAGCCCGTGCGGATTCCAGGCCGCGCCGAAAGTGCTGGGGCTAAACCAGAACCAGCCGAAGACAGACAGCAGGCCCACCGGGATAATGACGCCCCAAACCGTGATCGACCCGATACGCCCGGTTATGCTTGGGCCGCCGAAGTTGGCAACTGTCGTAAGCCAAAGCAGGAAGATCAGGCTGACACATGTCGCCACCGGCGTCGCCGAAAGCGCGGGCAAGAACGACGACAGGTATCCGACAGCCGATATGCCGATGGCGACGTTTCCGATCGCAAGGGACAGGAAATACAGGATGAAGACGAGGAAGTACCCCGACTTGCCATATGCATCCTCGGCGTATGCCGACATGCCGCCCGGACGCTGATTGAAAAGGCCGGCCTGGGCAAAGCCGTACGCGATTGCCATTGAACCGAGCGCCGTGACAATCCACGACAGCAGGGATATCGCACCGACCTTTGCCATATTGGTCGGCAGCATGATAATGCCGGAGCCCATCATGTTGACCGCCACGATGAAGGTCAGCTGCATCAAATTCATGCGTTTCGGCTGCGGTTCTTGTGGCATGGTGCTCCTCCTCCGGTGTGGATCCGGCCCTCACTCTTTGACCACGTAGGTGTGGAACTTGATGCGGCCGTCGATCCTCTCCTGGTAGACGCCCTGCACTTCGTAATTGAATCCGGGAAAGCGATTGAACGACTCCTCGAATGCAAGGAAGTAATCGAGCATCGGCCGGGCTTTCTCATCCCAGCGCTCGCCCGGGACCACCACGCCGATGCCTGGCGGGTAGATCAGCGCAAGCGTGGCCGAGATGCGGCCCTTGATGGCGTCCAGCGGGACGTAGTCGACGTCGTTCGCGACCAGCGCCTCGTATGCCTTCTCGGAAGACATCGCGAGTTCGGGGAAGCTGGACGCCCTGAAGCTCTGCCGCTGCAGGTCCTTGACGTTCGCCGCACGGTAGAAATCGTGCATCTCCTTGCAGATCTTGCGGATCGTATACCCGGCATAGCGCTGGCTGTGCGCCGCGCTCACGGTCGGCAGGATCTCGGGCAATGGCGCATCGCGATCCCACAGGTTCTTGAACTTGACCAGCTTCGCGATCAGCGTGTTGAGCTTGCTCTCGTCTTCGGCCGGAGTCATCAGGAACAGCAAACTGTTCAGGTCGCACTTCTCCGGCACGACCCGCTGCTCGCGCAGATAGTTGGCGACCACCGTCGCGGGAACGCCGAAGTCGAGATAGTCGCCGGTCTTGCGGTTGATCCCGGGGGTCAGTAGCGCCAGCTTGTTGGGATCGACCATCGCGTAGCCGTCGACGTAGCCGGAATAGCCGTGCCACTTGGCTTGCGGATGGAAATTCCAGCACTGCTGCTCCCGTTTGAGCACATCCGTCGGCAGGCTTTCCCAGGGCACGTCTTCGACGTCCGGGGAAAAGGCCGAGTTGCGGATTGTCACCCTGTCCGGCACGAATGGGTCGAAGAACCACTTCTCTTCGTCACCCTCTCCATTCTCCTCATAGAAGCGGCTGAATTCGCGCAGTTTCTTGCGGCATTCGATTCCAAGCGCGATGCAGCGGTCCCACAGCATCTCGCCGGCCTTGCCCTCATGCATCTTGGCGTTCACCTCCAGCGAGGCGAACAAGGGATAGAAGGGCGAGGTAGAGGCATTCATCAGGAACGATTCGTTGAAGCGCTTGTGCTCGACGAACCGACGCTGGCCGCTGATATGCTCGTCGCGCTTGTGGATCTGCGAGGCCTGCGAAAAACCGGCGCCCTGCTTGTGGACGGACTGGGTCGAGAACAGCCCCGGCATCTCTGGCCCCAGATCCTCGATACGCATGGGACTGTGGTCTTCGAACAGCGGGTGGAAAGCGTTGTAGCCGATCCAGGCTTCATCCCACAGGACGTAGTCGCAGAGGTGTCCGATTTTCTCCATCACCTTGCGAACGTTGTAGACGGTGCCGTCATAGGTAGCGAGTTGGATGCAGGCGAGGCGGAACGGCCGCTTGGCCTTGTACCTCTCCGGGTCATCGACCAGCGGATTGTTGCGGATTTGCTCGCGCAGATAGTCCTCGTCCCAGGCACTCCAGTCGACGGCGCCGATCATGCCGAACGAGTTGCGCGCGGTCGGCAGGAAGGTCGGTATCGCGCCGGCTTGCACCAGGGCGCCCTGATGCAACGATTTGTGGTTGTTGCGGTCGAACAGTACCAGGTCGCCGCGCTTCAGCACGGCGTTGGCAACGATCTTGTTGGAGGAGCTGGTGCCGTTCAGGACGAAGTATGTCTTGTCGGCGCCGAACACGCGAGCGGCGTAGCGCTGTGCCTCGACCGCCGGACCTTCGTGGATGAGGAGGTCTCCGAGATCGACATCGGCGTTGCACAGATCGTTGCGGAAGATGTTCTCGCCGAAGTGTTTGAAGAACAGCTGACCGGTTGGCGACTTTCGGTAGAACTGGCCGCCCTGGTGGCCGGGGCAGTCGAAAGCGATGTTGGCCTCCCCGTCATAGGCCATCAGCCCCCCGAAAAATGGAGGCAAAAGGGTCTTTCCGTACATCAGTAGGCTGGCAACGACCTGCTTCGCATAGAAGGCAGGGGTCTGCTGGCCAAGGTAGATATAGCCGTCGACCTCGCCGGTCTGGGCGAGCACCGCCATGTCGGCGAGTTGCCTTGTGTCGGCCAGCGCCCAAAGCGGCGTACGGAACCCGATGCCCCGCACCGCCCTGCCTAGGCTGCGTGCGCCTTCGAGGCGATCCCCGTCGATCGATGCGATGTAGGCGCCCACCGAGGCATCCTCCGAGACGTCACGATCGGGACTGTCGGCAATCTCGATCTCGAAGCCTTCGGCCGCAATCTGGTCGAGCAGAACTTTTGTCTGGGGATTGGTGTCGTCGACAATCGCGACGATCTTGAGAAGCTTGTGGAAGGGGATCGCAGTGGTTGGTGATTTGACGTCACGCGGGATCATCGCTCACCTCGTTCGCTATGCAGTCGACAAGGTAGCGCCGGCCACTCGGCGTCGGCTCGAAGCGCAGTCCGTGAATATCCGTTTCGAAACCGGGGAATTTCGTATCGAAGTCGCGCGCGTAGAGCAGGTAGTCGTGAATCGACTTGGTCGCTTTGGTGAGGCGTTCGCCAGGCATGATCAGCGGAATGCCCGGCGGATATGGCACCACCATCACCGCAAGCGTCCGTCCCATCAGCCCGTCGATCTCGACGCTTTCCACCCGGCCGCGCACGAGGTTCTCATAGGCATCGGCCGGCCGCAGCGCCATCTCGGGCAATGTCGTGTACATCTCGCGCTGAGCCTTCGGCAGATTGTCTGCGCGGTAGACTCTGTGCACCATCTCGCACAGATCCTTTAGGCCCGTTTCGGCGTAAGCAGCGGGATGCGCGTCGACCAGAGCAGGCAGCACATTCTTCAGTGGCGCGTTGGCATCGTAGAGCTGCTTGAAGTTGAGAAGCTCCGTCACCAACGTGCTCCACTTGCCCTTGGTAACGCCCATGGAGAACAGCACGAGGAAGGAATAGAGCCCGGTCTTTTCGATCTCGATGCGCCGCGCCGACAGGAATTTGACGACCACCGCCGCCGGGATGCCATGCTCCTGCATGTCGCCGTTTGCCGACAGTCCGGGGCTAAGGATCGTGACCTTGATCGGATCCACCAGCACATGGTTCTCGGCCAGGCCCTCGAAGCCATGCCATGCATCACCGGGTTTCAGGACCCACTCCGATTTGTCCTCGGCCGGCCGTTCGGCGATCGCATCGGGCTGCCATACGTCGAACCACCAGGAGTCCTTGACTTGATTTCTGACCGCCGTCATGGCGCGACGAAAGCTCAGCGCCTCTTCTATCGTCTCCTGAACGAGGGCACGGCCCGCCGGTTGCTCCATCATTGCCGCGGCGACGTCGCAGGAGGCGATGATGCCGTATTGCGGCGACGTCGAGGTGTGCATCATGAACGCGTCGTTGAAGCGGGCCATGTCCAGCCGCTTGTTCTCGGCGTGCCGGAGGTGGATCATCGAGGCCTGCGACAGGGCGGCCAGAAGTTTGTGCGTCGAATGGGTGGTGAAGGTGATCGCGTTGGGTGGTCGGCTCGGATCGGCTGAGGAGATGCCGTGATAGCCGTCGTAGAATTCGTGGAAATTGGCGTAGGCGTACCAGGCTTCGTCGAAATGCAGTATTTCGACGGAATCGCCGATCGTCTGCTTTATCGCATCCGCGTTGTAGCAGAGGCCGTCATAGGTCGAGTTGGTGACGACCATCAGGCGGACCTTGCCGCCCGTCCCGCTGGCGAACTTGTTCGAAGCGATCTTCTTCTTGATGGATTGCGGCGTGAACTGATCCCTGGAGATCGGGCCGATGATGCCGAGACCGTTGCGCGACGGTATGAGATAGATCGGTGTGGCGCCCGTCATGATCAGCGAATGCAGGATCGACTTGTGGCAGTTGCGGTCACAGAGAACCAGGTCGCCGCGGCTCACCGTCCCGTGCCAGATGATCTTGTTGGCCGTCGATGTGCCGCCCGTGACGAAGAGCGTCTCGTCCGCGCCGAAAATGCGCGCGGCATTGCGCTCGCCCTCCGCAATGGGGCCGGTGTGGTCGAGAAGCGAGCCGAGCTTGCCGACCGACACGGAGATATCCGAGCGCAAGGTGTTCTCGCCGAAGAACTCGTAGAAAAGCTGCCCGACCGGGCTCTTGCGGAACGCAACGCCACCGCCGTGTCCCGGCGTGTGCCAGGAGTAGCTGGCCTGGTACGTGTATTCCATCAGCGCCTTGAACATCGGTGGCGGAAGGCCCTCCAGATAGAGCTGTGCTGCTCGCACAATGGCTCGCGCCATGAACTCGGCTGAGTCCTCGAACAGCCGCATGAAGGCATTCGCGTGCTTGAGCACGCTGGTCGGAACCATTTCGGCAGTGAGTTCGTCGCCGAACAGGAAGATCGGCAGCCGCTCGTTGCGCTTTCGTTTGGTAGCCAGGACCTCTTCGAGCACCTGCCATCGTGTTTCGGCGTCTTCCGATCCGTCGACGGAGATCAGCCAGCAGGACTCGTTGTTGAAAATTTTGACGAGCCGCCGGGCATCCTTGTAGGTGATGCCGGAGACGACACGGAAGCCTTCCTTCTCGATTGCGGCGGCAAGCTCTTGCATGCCCCGACCGGCGGCGCTCTTGCCTTCGAAGTCCTCGTCGATGATGGCGATCGGGAATGCTTGGACTTCACGCATGATCTGCTCCCAATGCCTCCATATGCCCGGGCTTTACGTGCCAGCAGTTAGGCCTAGTGGCGGGTTCTTGCACTCAGGCAAAGGTTGTCGCGCAGGCCAGACGACCTAAACAAGGAACGGGGTGTATGTTACTGTACTACATCTGCGCTCGGTCCCGACGCACTGTTCACGGCAAGATCGCGGCGCCCGGCCCTCATCCGCCCAGCGCGATAGTCAGGGCGACCAGCAAGCAGCCGAGCAGAACCATGGCAGCGGCAGTCAGCCATGGTCTGTACCCAATCAGTTGTCCAAACGCGTAGCCGGCAAACAACATCATCGCCACAGCGATGGCGTTGGAGATTCGAAGCGCGGTCCAAGCGTCCTGCAGGAACAGGAAAGGCACTACGATCGGGATCGTCGAGGCGAAAACGAGAAGGAAGACGGCGACCGCACCCAGCAAGTCTTCGCGCTTGAGTCCCATCGACTCGCCTGGCATCCGCTCCTTCAACAGTGCTGCATGCATTCTGTCGAGATCGGCGTCCGTCAATGCCGACGCTGCCGCGGAAGGCAGGTTCTGCAGGATAGCGGTCCTCGCCTCTTCGGCGGTGGCGGCTTGCTGCACTTTGGCAACTATGCGCCGCTCGGTGGCACGGTCAGCCAGGCATCCCATCAGATACATGATGGCATCTACGAGGCCCCAGGCGAGATTGCAGCCGAGCGCGCCGACCAGCGTGGTGCGCACCTCAGATCGGTCACTTACAACACTCAAAGTCCCGGTAAAGGCCAATGCCATGATTAATCCGAAAAGCACTTCGGATATGCGCTCGATGGGTTCGAGCACCCGCCTGGAGGACACTGCATGTCCAGAGGACATCGGTTACCTCGCTCGAAGATTTGGCTGCGGCTGGCTGGAGCCTGCAGGTATCGCGGCCATCGCTGCGGCGCCGGAGTTGCCGACCCGCCCGCATTTCAGTTTCGCGCCAGTCGATACCGGGTGACGTGGCAGTCCGAGCGTCTCAGAGTTTGGGATCGTCATGACCTGAACGTCAACCTTGCAGCAAATTTCCGCAAGATTGGTCTTCCCTGCAGGCGGACCACATCGACGTAAGTTACAGTAGCATTTCAGCCCAGACCCTTGCTGCACTGGCCGATCGGCAGTAGTGCCCAGTCGAATCGAAGCTCGACACGTCATGGCGTCGCAAGTTCGACAGGAGGCGGTCCATGTTGATTTCCAGGGATCCGCACGTTCAGAGCGTAGTGCGGATAGACTGCGACGCGGCTGGCCCGCGGGTCGTCATGTTCTGCGGCATTCATGGAGACGAGGTCAGTGGCATTCATGCCATCGAGAAAGTCCTCTATGACCTTTTCGGGGGCACGAGACTTTTGCTGCGCGGCTCCCTGACACTTGCCCGCGCGAACGAGCGCGCGATCGCTGCGGAGTGCCGCTATGTCAAACACAACATGAACCGCATGTTTCGCGAGGACTATGGACCAGAGATCGACCGCGGCTCCTACGAATTCCAACGGACGCAGGAGCTTAAGCCGTTGCTGGAGAGCTGCGACTATTTTCTGGATTTCCATTCCGCGCCGATCGCAAACGAACCGTTTCTGGTCGCCGAGCAAGACGCCGTCGAGTTTTATCGGCATCTCGGAATACCAAAGATGATGACCGGCTGGAGCAAGTTCTCGAGCGGGACCATCGGCGGCGATACCGAGAATTACGCCAATGCGCGTGGCGCAATGTCAGCGACTCTGGAATCCGGTAGCCACTTCGACAAATCTTCAAACGATGTCGCCTATCGGGCTGCCATTTCGCTGCTGTCCCTCCTGGGCATGATCGGGCACGATCCTCGTCCGGCGGCCGTCGATGCGGAGATCGTCGAGATGTATTCCGTCGTCACGAAGGAATTCGACGACTTCCGTTATGCGGGTGAGGCAAGCAATTTCAAGCTGTTGCCAAAAGGACAAGCGTTCGCCCATCAGAATGGACAGGCAATGACGGTGTCCGAGGATAGCTACCTGCTCATACCGATGAAGCCGAGCGACACGAAGCTTCACGAGGAGGTTTGCTACCTGGGCCGGAAGGTGCGGGGCTGACCTGGCACAACGCGATGCCCGACATCGGTCTGGCGCGCCACCCGGCTTTCACTCCGCCCAGTTGACGTCAGCGGTAAAGGCGATGGTCAGCCACCGATTGTGGCCTTCGTCCCCGATGGCCGCGCCGATCTGGTCGCGGGTGCGGTCCCACTCCTCGATGGTCCTCGGGGGCAAGTCCTTCGGCACGATGAAGTAAAGCTCTATCTGCGTGGCCCGCCCGACCTTGGCGACGTATGCCCGATGGGACAGGAACCCCTCGCGCTGCACTATTTCGGCGGCCACCCGATCGACGTGGGCCTTGAGATCCACGGGGGTGATGAGCAGGATCTCGGACAGGGCCTTGCGCACCGCCCCGACGGGAATAGGAATGATCACGAGGCAGACCAGCGCCAGTACGACAGGGTCCACGTATGGAGAGATCCAGCCAAGCGGCGTTCCGCCCGCCGCCTGTCCGATCAGGAATGCGATCAGAAGTGCCGAGGTTATTCCCGCCGACATCGTCCAGGCTTTAACGTCCAGGGCAACGAAGTCTGACTGCAGTCTCCTGTTTGCCCGCGCACCGGCCATAGCCATGGCTATACAGACCACCAACGTGATTGCGGCGTAGACGATGGCGACACCGAAGCGCAGCTCGTTGCCGCCGTACACAATGGTGATCACGGCGTTGATGAGGGCGTAGCTAGCGACCGTCATCAGCAAGGTGCCGTTAAGGCCCAACACAATAGGCTCCAGGTGCCAGAACCCCATCGTGAATCGATTGCGCAGCCTGCCCGACAGCGCGTCGGCCTTTGCCGATCGTACGATCAGGCTCGATACCCAAAGCGCCAAAATCGTCATTCCGGCATCGACAAGAGAATAGGCGCCATCAAAAGCGATGGAGAACGACCCGGACAGCAGGCCGAAGACGATTCCGAACGCCGCGACGCCTACCGTCGCGACAATCGAGGCTCGGAGGAAGCCCTGCTCGGTCAACATCTTGCCCTCTGAAAGCCTCAGCAACATCGTACATGCAACCGGCGCTATCGCAATAGTACCTGCAGTGGCCGTGGCCTGACCGCAAACTGGCGGTCGTTTCCCAAGCTGCCAAGCAGATCAACCCCCCGGGACAGCGCCTCGCCCAGTGCAAGCATCGCTGTTGCGGCCTCATCCACCAGATCACTTCGGGCATGTGTGGACGGCTCCTCGCTGGCAAGGGATTTCTTGACCTACTGCGGTCTCGGTTGGTGCGACCAGCCCACATGGTCAGGCTCATCTTGCTAATCCCCACCAATAACGGCAGTCTAGGCTCTACTGGCTCGTCATCGGGTGGATGTCAGGCACCTTGGATGCTCCAATCGGGCGCCCGCAAACCATGGATGGACTGATCGCCACCGATAGAGGCCGTGTAGTCGCATCGGGCTCATTGATGATGAATTGGCTGGTCAATAGGTGGATCGCCACCGCCGTCATTCTTTTGGTCTCGATTGGCGAGCCTGCCGCTCAGCCTAGGTCTGGCGAGCCTTCCGTTCAGCCGAAGCAAATCCTGTTCCTATATTCGTATGGCCGGGGTTTCCAGCCGTGGGCCACATGGGCCAGGGAAATCCGCAATGAACTGAACCAACAGTCGCCTTGGCCGCTGGACATCCAAGAAGATTCCCTCGTCACGGCTCGGGATGGCGACGACGCTGCTGAGGCCAAATTTGGTGAATATCTCAAGGCGCTCTACGCAACACGACGGCTCGATTTGATCGTCGCAATAGGTGCACCCGCGGCTCGCTTCGTCCAGAAACGGAGAATAGACCTATTTCCGACAACGCCGATGCTGCTTGCGGCTGTCGAAGTGCGCCGGGTTGGACAATCCATGTTGTCCGAGCGGGACGCCGTGGTTGGCACGCGCGTCGATCACATCGCCCTTGTCGAAAACATTCTACGGCTGTTGCCGGAGACGAAGGCCATCGCGATGATAATCGGGAACTCGCCCCCTGAGCGATTTTGGATCGGCGACGTGCAACGGGAACTGAAGCCACTGCTAGACAACAAGGTTGAATTGATCTTTTACAACGAGCGGCCGTTCGAGGAGATCCTGAAGAAGGTTGCGAGTTTGCCGCCCCACAGTGCAATCTTTTACCAGCAGATGATGGTGGACGGCGCAGGTGCCGTCTATGGAGACAAGGATCCATTGAAGCGCATCTATGAGGTCGCCAACGCTCCCATTTTCACGTTCGACGAGTCTCTTTTCAACGGTCAAGCTGTTGGCGGCCCGATGTCTTCACCGACCGAGGGTGCCCGAGCGACGGCGGATGCCGCGGTCCGGATATTGGGAGGTGAGAAGGCAGGTGACATCAAGGTTCCTCCAATCGAATTCTCAGCACCGAAATACGATTGGCGACAGCTGCAGCGCTGGAACATTAGCGAGAGCCGCCTGCCCCCCGGGGGCGAAGTCTTGTTTCGGGAGCCAACGGCGTGGGAACGGTATTCCTGGCAAATTTCCCTTATTACTGCGGCTATTCTGCTACAGGCCGGGCTTATCCTGATCCTGTTGAATGAACATCGTCGGCGTCAAGCAGCCGAAGTGCAGTCGCGGCAGCGCATGGCAGAGCTTGCTCATGTCAATCGCTTCTCGACCGCTGGCGAGCTGACCATGTTAATTGCCCACGAAATAAACCAGCCTCTCGGCGCTATAATGAGCCACGCCGAATCCGCAGAACTTATCCTGCAATCATCGAGCCCCGATATCGCTGCACTCGGGGAAATCGTGAGCGATATTTTGGAGAATGACCAGCGTGCCAGCGAAGTCATCCAGAGGATGCGGAGCCTCCTGAAGAAGGTACCTTTTGAACTGAAAAGTCTCGATCTCAACGACCTTGCGCGGGAAACCGTCGAATTTCTTTCGACGTTGGCTCGCGGGCGAAAAGTCGAACTTCTTGGCGTGATCACGCCGGATGCGCTTCCGATACTCGGCGACCGCATTCAACTTCAACAAGTCATTCTGAACCTTGTGGTGAACGGGATCGACGCGATGAAGGAGACGCCGAGCGAAAATCGCATCATCAGCATCCGGACTTCGCGCGACCAAGAGTTTGCCGAGCTGTCCGTGTCTGATAGCGGACCGGGCATTCCCGACGACAAATTAGAACAGGTCTTCGAACCGTTTTTCACCACCAAGGCGGAAGGCATGGGCATGGGGCTATCCATCGCGCGCAACATTGTCGAGGCGCACGGTGGGCTGATGCGTGCGAAAAATCAGGATCACGGTGGTGCATCGTTCCGGATTAGACTTCCTCTTGTTCGATAGTTGGCAATCTAATTTCTGCCAAGCGTTTAGCTGGGTAGCAAGGCCAGCGCCCGAGGCGAAGCGGCATTGATCGGTGAGCGCACAAGGTCGCGTTAGCGTCTGGAAGCTGACGTCGCCGGACGTGCACGATCCTTGTCGACATAGGCCTGCAGGGCCTTCTTCACGGTTTCAAGCGGGCCGGTCATGGCTGGAGGTCAATTGGCCGTCTTATTGGCCAGTTGTCTCACTGCGTCTATCAAGTCTCGTGTCGCTTGAGCAACCTTGGCAACTGGTAGTCGATGAACGCAGTAGACGCCGCCCGGGTTGTCGGGTTTGCACAATCCGGGCGCAACACACTGGCAAGGCAACGGCGGCTCAACGGTGCGGTGAAGCACCCCAAAAGGCCCCCAGATGTCGGGGGGCGTCAGGCCATACAGGCCCACAACCGGAGTTCCGACTGACGCAGCCAGGTGCATTGGGCCGCTCTCGTTTCCCAGAAAGATAAATGCATCCGAAAGCAATGCTGTTAGTGTCTCAAGCGAGGCTTTGCCAACAACGCTCACCAATGGCGACGCTGCCGCATTCAATATAGCTTGCGCGGTCGCGCTCTCATCAGGTCCACCAATCAGCAATGACCGCAGGCCCTTGGTTGCATAAACCTCGTCGATTACTGCAGCGAACCGTTCAGGTTGCCAACACCGCCCTTCGAACCTTGCTCCGGCGTGTACTGCGACGAAAGCCTTTACGGCCAGATTGCTTTGCGCCAGAATCTGGGTAGATGCGCTTCGCCCGACTGGTGTGGGTTCAAGCCTCGGTGTCACTTCTCGCAATTCTATCCCAAGCGCTTCAAGCGGGGACAGATATCGGTACAAGTAGTGCGCGCCTCCATGGCCGAACGTTTCAGCAAATATATTAGCAGGCTGAACTTCCCAAAATTTCATGGGCTTTTCCGGGGGATTGTATCCAACGCGCAGGGGGGCGCCGATTGACCTGTGCAATATCCGTGATGTCTTCGAGTCGGTTACGTCAATGGTGAGATCGAATTTTCGGCGGCGCAGGTCAGCGACCAAGCCTGAATATTCCTTCACTCGCTGAGGCAGACTCCTACCAGCACCTCGACGGTCGAATCCGATGGCCACGTCTGCGATATTCTGGCTGACTACGAAGTCTCGCAGGCCAGAAGCGCAAAGCATGGCTATCGCAGCGTTTGGGTAAGCGGGGCGCAGATTTCGCACGAGCGCCGAGGTCAGAATGACATCCCCGATGAACTTCGTCTGAATAACGAGAATGGACTTGATAGCCAGCCGATCAGCCATCGAGATATTCAGCACATCGACCTCACGAAGGGCGGCGGGTCAAATTGGTCATTGGTGGGCGCCCAACGTCCAATCGAGCTCACGGTTCCGGCTAATGGATATCCCTCTTTTCAACAGCGAAGCAAGGTCGTCTGTCGTCGTCATGGCATCTGTCCCTGCCACAAGGGCAATCCACTTTCTGCAGCGAAGTCTCTATCCTCTGCGTAGATTGGCTCGCCTCTTTTCACCACCCGTCGAAGCAAATCCGCATCTTCGTCGGCATGATATCGAAAGGCATTTCGGGTGTCGTATCCATGCCCGGCTTGGGACAGGGAAAACCCGCTGACGACAACAGGAGCGAAACCGGCGAAACGCGCCAGCATGATCGCGAAGGCTCCGGTGGAGATTTTCCGGTGCCAGCCGCGCGACACATGATATTTGCCGCTAAGCCGCCAGACGATGTTGGCAAGCTGCCACTTTGTAAGCGCCTGCAAGGTGTCATGGCGATAATCAAAGGTGCGACAACCGGCTATCAGCTTGTCTTCAACGTCCGGCCAAATCGGGATGATAAGATGCTTTGCCTGCCGTCCTTTCAACAAATCGCGCTTGTAAAAATCCTGCTCGTCCTGGCCGACCAAAATGCCGCGGCGGAGCACGGCGATGTCGGGAACTGGGAGACCGAAGGTTTCCGCCAAAAGCTGGGAAGCATTGACCGTCACCAGTCCCCAATCGGCATCATGCCCCTGCGGGAGGCGAAAATTCGGCGCTGCCCCCATCACCAAGGCGGGACCGGTGACACTGGGCAAGCGAAGAATTGGCTTTGAGAAGGTTGGCAAGAGGTCCGAAAGCGGAGTTTTCATGCGGGAATCTGAACCGCATGTTCCTCAAACGCGCGCAGAATGCTCTCTTCTCGGCTCCACAATTCGTCCCATTGCGTGGCGCCGGACCAGCCCGCAAACCAAGGACCGCCGAGCGTGTAGTGCGCCAGCGAGACATCGGCGGGGTCGAGTTCGGTAGCCGAAGCCCCTACGAGGTAGTTCCATGCCAGAGGCAATTCCCCGATCTCATGGTCCTCAAGCCATTTGAAGGCGTGGAGGTCACGTCCGGGCCACGTATTGAGCATCTCGTTGGTCAGCCGTTTGTTGGCCGGATGATCCAGATTCCACAAAACGACCGACGACCAGTTTTTGCGGCGATAGAACGTCTGCGTTTGCCCGTCCATCTTGACCGCTTCGGATTCGCGTTGCTGGTGCTTGACCGCCATAATCGCGTAGGAAGGATCGACCAGGTCGAGCAGCTTGACTGGATCCTTCAGAAACAGGACGTCGCAATCGCAGAACATGGCCCAGCCGCCTTGCCTCATGAACGGAACGGCAAAGCGCGATATGGCAAACTCGGTCGACATCGGTGCCTCGGAAATCGGGCACCAGAGCTTGCCATCACGTACCACCATCGGTCGCTTCATGATTCCTTGGGCTTCAAGGTCTTTGAGCACGAGTGGCTGTATCTGCAACGGCGTGCTTGTCCGCCGGTAGGCGCTCCATCGCGCTACGTCTAGAACTCGGGATTCGCGTGGGTCATACCCAATGTAGATTGGTATCACGTGGCAACTCTATAATTTGATGTGAATTTACTCGAATTAAGCATGGCAGCACTGCAAGCGGAAGACCGAAGTACAGTGCCACAAGTCACTCCCACCCCACGCCTGCCGATGAACCGCCGGCGGCGCCCCTCGGGCGCGCCTTCGCGGCGCGCCGGCTGAACGAGCCCGGCCCGATGAACAACCGGGCTTGGTGATGATTTCGTCGCCGCGGATGGCGGCGAAGTCGGAGATGTCCTGCTGGTCAAGCCGGTCCAGCCACTCGCGGCTTCCCGTTGTCGGTTCAGGCATCAGTCGGCGATCCTCGGTCTTCGACATAAAACGCGGCTACCAACTCATGTGCCCGGTATGAACCAGCCCAAATTCCGGATCTCGTTGCCGATAAAGTTGCCCACCCGTTTCCCCCGGTTACGCAGGATGCGCAGCAACCCGCTATCCACAAAATACGTCAGGAGGATGCTGTCCCGTGTTGTCACTTCCGGCCCCACTATGTCCGCCGAGTGCCACGTGTCCTTGTCTACCGCGAAAGCATAGCCCGTGTTCGGCGCGAAACGCATCTGCATCTTTTTCGCCAGCCCGCCGCCCGGCAGCTCCTCGTGAAAGATCGTCCCGATGTTGGTGTGCGCCTCGTCTGGTGGCAGGTAAAGCTGCACCGTGATGCCCTTCCAATGTGTATCCGTGTGCGGCGGAATTTCGTAGCCCGGAATGTCACGCGTTAGGATGGGGATTGGAAACATGCCCACCTCGGCCAAGCCGGGCCCGAACCGTCGCCCCATCGCCGGTGCCAGTCGGCGACGGAAAGCGTTCTTCACCGGCTCGGAACAAAGCGCTTTGCCAACCACGTTCCACACCGTCCGCTTCGCCGACGGCAGATGTCGGATGTTTTCCGGAAAGAGATCAATCTTCACCCGCGTGGACGCACCCATCGCATCCCGCTGTTTGGACCGGCCGTGCATCGGTCGGTAATCCGCATACACCGGCAGCGCCGCCAGCATGGATTTATAAACATCCTCCGGAAAGACCCGGTCGAACTCGAGATGGTAAAATGGCCCTTCCACCGCGCGCGCGGCCTCTACGGACTTCGCTACAAATTCCGCCAGCTTTCCTGCGGTTATAGTTTGATCAGCATTTGGAACACTCATATCGTCTCCTATTGAAGCCATACATAAAACAGCCCAAATCCGCCCACAAGCACATTTGGAAATGCCGCCGCTTGCTGCTAAATCCCGGCGCATCGGTCTCCGACCCGGCATCGGCCGTGGTCAGCTCAGCATCGCCTTGCCGCAATAGCTGCGGTTGAAGTCATGGGAGTCCTTATCTACTCGGTCGTAGCTCGCATAGAATACGGTGAGGCCGCCGCTATGATAACGGCGACCTTGTTGGGAGGTGGGCTAAACGGGCTTGCTTAACCGCAGACGAGCAAGCGATAAACTCACCGGCGGCGCTTGGCTGTCGAGTATGCGGGCAATCTGCTCACAGGTCCTAATTCGCTGGCTGCGCGCGTTACGCTCCTTTCACGCATCATCACATCGAACACTCTTAGCAAATTGAGGTCGATATCATCGAAACTCATGAGACCTTCCCCGTTTTCATTGTGCCTCGCTCGCACAATAACATCGTTTCCAACGCGCCGGACGAACGATGCCGCCGAACGATGCCATTGCAAACACAGGGGTGACTTGAACGCGACCTTTGGCCTGTAGGAGCAAATCGCGAACAGCTCTGATATTCGCCGGCAGGTCCCGGGAGGTCTTATTTGACGGCCGAAAACTCAAAACGATCGAAACGGAAGACTGCCGTATACTCGTTGCGTCGCTCCGGCGTCCCGGCAGGATTGCGGAAGATCGCGCCACAGGTTGTCTGAGTTTTCGGAATGGCATCGCACAGGAAGTTCTGCTGCACCCAACTGGTTCCTTTGTCTATCCATGCGCCTCCCCCGCGCAGGTCACGACCGAGGATGAGCGACTTGATCTCCGAACCGGTAAGCCGGTCCTTCGCATCCAGATCGACCGCTTCCGGCAACTCCGGCAGACCGGCCTTGTCCAGGCCGTCCAGCAGACGCCCGATGTCAGCCGGGTTCTTGAACACGAAATACCTCTGCGTGACCAGTTGATTTGCCCCTCCATCCTTTCGTTCCAGCATGACGTTCCTTAGCCTGTCACTATAGGCCGCGACCTGGTCACTACGCCCCAGATGCGCGTAGGCCGAAACCAACACCTGCAGGCCGTAGAATTTCGGCCATGGATCGGGCGATTGGAGATCGATCCTTTCAAGGTAGCCGACGGCTTCCTCGAAACGACCCCGACCAAATTCAGCCAGCCCCGCCTGGTAGTGCCGATGGTCATTGCCGCCTGGATCGACACGGTTGGCGGCGACGAGATAGTCGCGCGCCTCGTCCGGCCTGCCGTTGAAATTCAGGGCTTCCGCCAGCCCGACATAGTTCAGGGGATCGCTCGGGTCGAGCGCCACTGCCTTGAACATAACCGCGACTGCCTCGTCGGACCGGTGCTCGCGAACCAGCAAACTGGCGACGAGCTGATAGTAGGACGGCGAGGGATGCTTGGCCGCCTCCCCCAGGTACTTGTAGACGTTGTACAGCGCACTGATGTCCGAAGCGGCCAAAGCTTGGACCCGCGGCCCGTCCATGTCCCAATAGGCCCATGCGAGCGAGGCTGCCGCCGCGCCGAAATTCGGATCGAGTTCCAGCGCCTGCTGGAATAACCTCACCGCCTGCGCAAACTCATCTGGAGTATTGCGACGATTGTAGATCTCCATGCCCTGGAGGTAAGCTTCGTAGGCTACAGGATTGCGCGTGCCGCCCGCGACATCTGCCTTGCCTTGGGCGCTGACGAGACGAAGCTTGAGCGCGCCTGCGATGCTGACGACGACCTTGTCCTGCAGTGCAAACACATCCGTCCACTGGCCGTCGAAACGTTCTGCCCAGAGATGACCGGTGGTCGAGCCGTCGATCAATTGCGCGTTGATACGCATGTCGTCGCCGACCCGACGTATCGAGCCCTCCAGTATGTACCGGACACCAAGCGCTGCGGCGACCTCGGCGGGTTTTGTCTCCGTGCCCTTGTAGGTGGAAGCCGCGTTTCTCGATACGACGAACAGGCCGGGCACGCGTGCAAGTTCTGTGGTCAGGTCCTCGGTGAAACCGTCAACCAGATAACCTTGCGCCTTGTCGTCGCTGAGATTGTCAAATGGAAGCACGACGAGGGATGGCCGGGTGTCGGCTTTCGCATTGGCCGTCAGAGCGGTGGACCGAAGCGGTGGCTCCCAAGGTCGCCACCACGCTGCTGCAAGGCCGACTGCGACGACAAGGGCCCCAATAGCGATGGCCAGATTGCGCCTGAAGCGTGGGTGTCGATTGACGGCCATGGGCTTTCCCGCCGACGCGGGATCGAGCAGCACCCGGTACGCCTGCACCGGTTCGGCGATGTTCTTCAGCTTCTGTTGGCCCATCGGCTCAAAGCCGAAAGCCAGCTTCTTCTCAACCTCTTTTGCGACCTTTGCCGAGACACAGATGCCGCCAGGATCCGCTAGTTGTTGGAGCCTGGCAGCGACGTTGACACCCTCGCCATATCGGTCCTCGCCCTCGACAATCACCTCGCCGAGATTGATCCCGATCCTGACGCGAATCCGATGATCCTCGGCAACGGCAGCGTTTCGTTCCGCCAGGGCGTGCTGCAACCACACGGCACATTCGACCGCGTCCACGACGCTGCCGAATTCGGCCAGCAGTCCATCGCCCATCAGCTTGAAGATGTGGCCGTGGTGGCGGGCAATCTCAGGCTCGAACAGTTCCTTGCGTTGAGCACGGAGGCGCTCGAACGTGCCGGCCTCGTCGCGTTCCATCTGGGCGGAATAGCCCACAACATCGGCAGCGAGAATGGCGGAAAGCTTACGGTCCATCGATCTGGCCTGTCCCTCGTCGAGTATAGACCTGGTCATACTGAAATGAAACGACCGACCTCTCCGGCGTCCGTCGCCGGTGTCTCGGGATCATCCAGCAAAAGCCGTCGATGGCCCTGCTCCGTACCGTCGCGGGGCCGATAGAGGCGATGCTCTATCCAAAATGTTCGATCAGCAATTCGGTGAGGACGCGGATCTTCCGCGCAGGGTGCTGTCCAGGTGGGCGGACGACGAATATGCCGGCCTCGGGGAGCGGATAGTGTGTCATCACTGGGACCAGGGCGCCGGAAGCAAAATGGCTCTCGGTAACGAAATCCGGCAGCGAGGCGATGCCGAGCCCCGCGACTGCGGCGGCAAGGGCGGTGCCGCTATCCGCCTTGAACCGCCCCTGTGGGTGAACGGTGATCGTTTTGTCGCCGTCCATGAATTGCCAGGTTTCCGTCCCTTGCATGACGGTCTGGTGGGTCAGGAGTTCGTCCGGCGTCTCGGGTGCCCCATGCGCCTTGATATCGTCCGGGCTGGCGACGAGCTTGCCGCGGATCGGCCCGATGCGACGCGCGATCAGGTGTTCCCGCAGCCGTCCTTGGAAACGATCCGGCGGTGCCCGGCGGCCGCCGTGTCCTGTTTGCCTCAGGCGACGAGCCATCGGCACGGGCCACCATTATCGACCTGATCGAGCGCCTCGGCTTCGCCGCAGTCGATCTAGGTGGTATCACCGAAGGCGGCCGTGCCCAGCAATTCGGCGGCGGCGTTGCCGCAAAGCAATTTGTTCAACTCGGATGACCAGCACTCGCCGATGATGGCAAGGAACGGTTGAGGAAGGCATCGACCGAATGACATCGGGCATCCACCACATCACGCTGGTTACACGCAAGGTCCAGGCCAACGTCGATTTCTATGTCGGCTTTCTCGGACTGCGTCTGGTCAAGCGGACCGGTGGTTTCGAAGACGCCGAGCAACTCCATCTGTGCTACGGCGACAGCATCGGTTCACCGGGATCTCTGATCACCTTCCTCGTATGGGAGGACGGATCACCCGGCCGGGTTGGCCTCGGCCAGGTCGCCGAAATTGCGCTTTCCGTCGAGCCCCGCAGCATCGGCTTCTGGCTGACGAGGTCACTGCAGTTCGGACTGAATGCGAGCGGGCCAACGCAGGAATTCGGCGAGCCAGTGCTGCGCCTGACCGATCCGGACGGTGTAGCAGTCAAGATCGTGGGAAGCGCACTGCCCGCACATGCTTCACCGGCCGACAGCCGAGGAATCGCGCCGGCCGATGCAATCCGCCGCGTCCGTGGCGCGACGATTTTCTCGGCGGTTGCCGAGCAGACGTCGGCATTCCTGCAGGACTATTTCGGCTATCGCCCGCTCAAGCACGCCGGGGCCGTGCAGCGCCTCGTCTCGGACAGCGGGGATGTTGTCGATGTCCGTGATGCCGTCGGTTTCTGGCCAGGTGCGCCCGGAACCGGCGTCGTCGACCATATCGCCTTCCGCACGCCGGACATTGCTGCCCTGGATACGGTGGAGCGCCGACTTGCAAGCCGCAACTCCAGCGTCACCAATGTTCACGACCGCAAGTATTTCGTATCTCTCTATGTCCGTGAGCCGGGAGAGACCCTGTTCGAACTCGCAACGGACGGACCCGGGATGACGGTCGATGAACCCATCGAAACCCTCGGCTCGGTGCTCTTCGTTCCGCCTTCCGACGCCGAGCGGGCCGACGCCATCCGCACGCGGCTGCCGCAGTTTTCGATGCCTGGCGAAGATCGCATCCGGTATCTCGACCTGCCCTTCGTGCACCGGTTCCATGTGCCATCCGACCCTGACGGCACAACGCTCGTCCTGTTGCATGGGACCGGCGGTAATGAAGCCGACCTGATGCCGTTCGCGGCAAGCCTGGCGCCGCGCGCTACCTTTCTGGGGGTGCGCGGGCGCAGCGTCGAGGAGGGCACCTTGCGCTGGTTCCGCCGATTTTCGGCTACCTCGTTCGATCAAGCCGACATAAGGGCCGAGGCAGCTGCCTTTGCCGCCTTCATGGATGGCGCAATCAGCGGCTATCGGCTTGTCCCGGAGAAGCTGGCGTTCCTCGGATATTCCAACGGCGCCAACTTTCTGGCGGCGGCCATGCTGCTCCATCCGCCCCTGGCCCAGCGCGCGATCCTGCTTCGCCCCTCCTTGGTCCTCGAGGCCCGACCGGACGCGGATCTGTCCGGCTGTCGGATAGTGATGATCGAGGGGCGCGATGACCCCTATGCATCGCTTCTCCCGGGTCTTGCGGCGTTGCTGAKCGCGCATCATGCCACAGTGTCCGCCCTGACAGTGCCTGCTGGCCACGAACTGAGCGATGCCGATCTGCACGTCCTGGGATCGTTGATAGAAAACTGGCTTGCCTGATGCATGAACTGCGCTGCGAACTCATGGGGAGTTGTGGCAGCGGTTGCGAGCATAGCGTCCACGACCTCGGCCCCCCATCGTCGTCGGAATGCACTGCCGCACAATCCGGCGGCGTCAGCCTGGTCTACAGCCCTGCGGCCGTGTCCGCTCGGGTATGCTCGACAGCCTCGGGTCGATATTATAGCATTAACTATATTAGTGATTGCTTGACAAAATGTCTAACCTCTGGTTTCCTGACTTGCCGGGTATTGAAACAAGTTTGTTGCGTTTCCGGACGGTGTTCGCATGTCGACCTTGGTTGTCGCGGACCCGCGGGGGGTGTATCTCGCCGGTCTGGAATGGGTTCTGCGGAAGGCTGGGCACGATGTCGTCGCTCAGTGCCGCCGTCCTGTCGACATTGTCCCCAATGTGGAGCGCCATCGGCCCGATATCGTGATCGTCGGCCTGGATATCGCGGACCCGCGCATGGCCGGTATTTCCTCCCGGCTGAAGGCCTGCGACAGCGCTCTCGGCATCATCTTCATCGTGCAGCCGAACGGCAGGCTCGACATCAAGGAAATACAGGCGCTCGACGGCGACGGCCTGCTTCTGGACGGCATCAGCCATCGCTATCTTCTCGAATGCGTGAATGCGGTGGCGGCAGGCAAGAAATGGATCGACAACAAGATCGTCCAGCAACTGCTGATGCCAGAACCGCAGCACCAGCCGACGTCCAGGCTGACCGGGCGGGAGACCGAGATCGCCGATCTCGTCTCGCGCGGGTTGCGCAACAAGACCATCGCGCAGCGGCTGCATGTATCCGAAGGCACGGTGAAGATGCACCTGCATCATGTCTACGAGAAGCTGCATCTCGATGGCCGGGCCGAACTGGCCTGGGTGTCGCATGGCAAGGGCGCCGAGCGTCCAGGAACCGGCCCGCTCTGATCATCGCTTTCCGCTGGCATCGACAGGGTGCAGCTACAAAACGAAAAGCCGCCTGACGGCATCGACCTCGATGCCGTCGAGATCGCCGGCGGCGCCCGCGCCGGCCTGATCTATTGAACGATATATATCGTTCGATCGGGTATGGGCATTCACCCCAATACTATCGAACCGAGAATGGACGCGCCCACTTCATTGGCGGCAAATTGACGGATTGAAGGCCGCAGATTCAGTGGGCCAGGGGATGCGCTGGGGTGGGTGCATCGGCATCTGGGGGCTGGGCCCCCGTCACGTGATAGGGGAGCACAGCAATGACCATCAGCTTTATTCTCAACGACGAGGCCGTCAACGACCAGACCACCGGGCTGCAAACCGGCGACAACGTCGACGATGCCTTTACGGACACCGATGTCGCGTACTCCGCTTTGCCGGCCTCGTTCCGGACCTATCTCGAATCGACTCTCGGGCTGAATTCCGCGTTCCCGGCCAGCATCGGCGTCGCGACCAAGACGAACTCGGTCACCGTCAACGCCACCGCCGGCTCCCAGCTCGTCGGCACTACGTTCACCGACGGCAACGGCGGCACCCTCAATGGCGACGATAGCGGGCTCAACACCCTCAACGGCAAGGATATCCTGCTCTTCGCCGATGGGAACAACACCGTGATCGGTCGCTATGACAGCGATGGCAACGGTATTGTCAACAATCTGGACGCGATCGCCTTCGTCGTCTTCAAGCAGGATGTGATCAACGCCGGCGCGACCAGCGACCAGGTGACCTTCAACATCGTCACCTATGTTCCGATCTTCCATGGCGGCAACCCCAACCCGGATGACGCGGTCGATCTCGGCAACACCCTCAAGCTTGCGGCGAGCGAGACGCTCAACTTCGGCTTTGCCGGAGCGCCCTCCGGCAGCAACCTGTTCATGACCTTCGGCGATCCAAACTCCACCCAGATCGTGGTGATAGGGAAAGATCCCTTGAATCAGTCCCAGGGCGGAAACATCTCGACCAAGGATGTGCTCAATATCAGCCAGGCCGGCAGCACCACCTCGTTCGGCGTCAACGGCAACGCGATCAACCCTACCGAGGGGGCCTACATCACCTACGTCTCGGGCACGAACACGAACTTCCTCGTGCCGAATCTGGACCAGAACGAGGCCGATGTCGAAGCCAACATCGACTTCCAGAATGTCGTCAGTGCGACGGCAGCATCCTTCACCGTCAACCAGACCAATCCGGGCATCGGACCCGTGACCGTCAAGATCTCTGCCTTCACCACCGCCTCGGAGTCGGGAGTGGGTTTCGTCGACGGACTCACCAACGACGCGCACGTCGCCATCACGTCGTTCTCGCTCACCAACGTCGTCGTCAAGACAGGCAATACGCAATATACTCCGGCCGCCTCGATCGACGCCAACGGCGACTTGATCATCACAGGCCTAAGCAGCGGCGACACGGTGCAGTGGACGACAAGCGGAACCCATAATCGGGTGCTGATCGAAAACATCAGCAACGCGGATAGCGATCCCAGCAACGACAACAACACTTTCGACATCGGCGGCTTTGGCATCGTGACATCCAACTCCGCCTCGGAGTTCGTCGGCCAGCAGATCGTGATCGAAGATGACGGCCCGACGGCGGGCATCGTCCAGGGCGCTCCCAAGGTGGCGCATGACGAGACCGCAGGCGTCCAGGCAGATGCCGACGACACCACGGCACCCGCGGTTGTTGCCCTGTTTGCGGGCGTCAGCAATGTCAGCTCCGACCTGAGCCCGACCGGCTACGCGCAGGACCCAGGCGCGGTGGTGAGCTCCACCGGGAGCTCGTTCGGCACCGATCAGGCGGGTGGCACGACGGCATTCTCGCTGGCGGTGTCCGCCGCCGGCGTGGATTCCGGCCTCGACACGACCGCCGGCACCAGTATCTTCCTGTTCAAGGAAGGCGACCTGGTGGTCGGCCGCATCGGCGGCGCCGCTGGGGCGGCGGCGTTCGCCGTCGCCATCAACAGCACGACCGGCGTCGTCAGCGTGGCGCAGTATGCCTCGATCCTTCATCCGACCCCGGGCGCCAGCCACGACGAATCGGTCAACATCACCGACAGCGCCCTGCTGGCGGTGGTGACGGTCACCGACGGTGACGGCGACACAGCGACCAGTTCGACCGGTATCGGCGATGCCGTGCAGTTCCAGGACGACGGCCCGACGGCGGGCATCGTCCAGGGCGCTCCCAAGGTGGCGCATGACGAGACCGCGGGCATCCAGCCAGATGCCGG